>CAZMIL010000001.1:0-92927 GCA_964566425.1 uncultured Gammaproteobacteria bacterium
GTCGCGGCAAGCGAATTTTGCCCGGTCGATTGTCTTACTCTTAAAACCATCACTACAGCTACGACTAAGCCCAATAACACACCAAAAATAACGGCGACCATAACTTCTTTCTTCATAATCTTTTATTTGGAGAGATCAAAAAATACTCTAGGTATCTCTTCAATAATGGTGGATATATTATACCAATATCCTTGCCGCAAAGAAAGAACCTCAGCCGTTTTCTTCAAGACATATGAGGCCAGAATAGCAGATATCAACGCGTCGTTTTTAGCAAAAAAACTAGCAGTTAAACCTGCCAAAATGTCCCCTGTGCCACCTTTGGTTAAACCTTGGTTTCCACCCTCAATTAGATAAGTCTCCTCTCCGTTAGAAATGAGGTCATAAATTGTTTTCAAAAGAATTGTCGTCTTGTATTCTTTTGCTTTGGCTGTAACAATTTTGAGTCTCTCTGCTTTGGATTTATCCACCAGAGAAATTCCAAACAAATTTTCAAATTCCTTAGCTTGGGGGGTGACGATTGCGGGCTGTTGCAATTGCTTCAACCATTCAACCTCCATGTTTTGCAATGCTCCTGCATCAAAAACGAATCTTTTATTCGGAAATTCTGCTATCAACTCTCTGACCAGATTCTTTGCATAATTGGCCTCCACATTCTCTCCTCTCAACATTCCCGGCCCAACCAAAACCGTATCATCTTCTTGAACATAATCCATAAGCTGTTCTTGTGGCACAACAATCCCATTATGAAATTTCTTCTTTAATCCTAAAAATATCTGCTTGTTTTCCTCGGTCGATGCGTAATGAACCATATCTACAAAATATGAGGCGACCTCAGCGGCCCAAATAGAAGCGGCATGAAAAAGTGAAGAACCTCCTATAATTAAGACTTTGCCGTTTTGCCCTTTATGCGAATCAGGTGTGGGAAAATTAAATTTAGCCAGGAAGGATTTAATAGAATCCGGATCAGATGTTTTTATCACCATAGTCAAATGCTATAATTTTACAATGTCATTAAAGTATTTGCAGGTGCGTGAAATATTCGCTAAGTTCTGGGAAGAAAAAGGACATCAACTCGTTGAGCCGGTTTCTCTCGTGCCCGCCAACGATCCGACAACTTTATTCACGGGTTCGGGAATGCAACCACTAGTCCCCTATTTGCTTGGCGAGCCGCACCCTTTAGGCAAGAAGCTTTTTAATATTCAACCTTGTTTCCGCTCGCAAGATATCGAAGAAGTGGGAGATAATCGCCATACCACTTTCTTTGAGATGCTTGGAAATTGGTCTCTGGGAACTTATTTCAAAGCAGAACAACTCGAGTGGTCTTGGAAATTTTTCACTGAAGAATTAAAACTTCCAAAAGAAAAACTCTGGGTAACTGTTTTTGCCGGCGATAAATCTATCCCTGAAGATACAGAATCCTTCCAAATCTGGAAAAAAATGGGCGTTCAGGAGAATAGAATCTATAAATATGGAGTCGAACATAACTGGTGGTCACGGGCTGGAGTTCCTGAGAATATGCCTGCGGGCGAACCGGGCGGCCCCGACAGCGAGATTTTTTATGAATTTGATTCGGTGAAACACAACAAACAGTATGGTCCCCAGTGCCACCCCAACTGTAATTGCGGAAGATTCTTAGAAATCGGTAATTCTGTTTTCATGCAGTATAAAAAAAATGAAGATGGGACTTTCTCCGATTTGCCTAATAAAAATGTCGACTTTGGAGGCGGCCTGGAACGAATTCTAGCTGCTTTAAATGATAACCCTGATATTTTCCAAACCGCTGTATACAAATCGATCGTCGGCGCCATCGAAAAAGCGAGTAAAAAAAGTTATTCAGAAGGAGTGAATCAAGAATATATGCGCGTCGTTGCAGATCATCTCAAAGCAGCAACTTTTTTGATTGCTGATGGAGTCCGACCATCAAATAAAGAACACGGCAATGTCTTAAGAAGATTGATCAGACGCAGCATTGTTAAAATTCATAAGTTACAAGCAGACCCTAAACAATTATCTCAACCAATAATCGAAACAATACTTGCAACCTATGGGAAAATTTATTTCATGCATATAAAACCTCAGGAAATTGTAACGGTTTTCGATGAGGAGATTAATAAGTTTTTACAGACTCTAAATAAAGGCATTCAACTTTTAGCAAAACAACAAAAAGTGTCCGGCGAGCTATTGTTCGATCTGTTTCAATCCTATGGTTTTCCTCTCGAAGTTTCTCAGGAAATTATTGAAGAGAGAGGGATTAAATTTACCCCGCAACTAAAAGGAGAATTCGATCAAGCCAGAGAAAAACATCGTCAACTCTCAAGGACTTCTGCCGTTGGAAGATTTAAAGGAGGCTTGGCCGACCAAAATGAGCAAACGATTAAATTTCACACGGCTACTCATCTCCTTCACCAAGCTCTTTATGATATATTGGGCAAAGTACGTCAAGAGGGTTCAAATATTACTGCCGAGCGCTTGCGCTTTGATTTTTCGGCGATCAACAAACCTACGCCGGAACAGATAGTCAAAATTGAAGAGCTAGTCAACCAAAAAATAAAGGTTGGTTTAATGGTAAATTTCAAAATTATGCCCAAAACACAAGCCGAAGCAATTGGCGCCAAATCGTTTTTTAAAGAAAAATATGGAGAAAGAGTCAAGGTCTATTTCATCAATGATTATTCGAAAGAATTCTGTGGGGGGCCACACGTCGGTAACACTAAAGAAATTGGTAAAATCACCATCTATAAATTTGAAAAAATCGGCAGCAATATTTATCGAATTTATGCCAAATAATTCCGCTTGAATTATCGGTTAGCATTTTTTATAGTAAAACTCCATGGCGACGGCGAGAAAAAAAGCGACTCGAAAACTACCAAAACGCAAACTTGCTTCTAAGCAGTCTGCAATGTCAGATTACATGCCTCAATATTATGTGCGAAAAGACCCCAATATTTTACTGATAGTTTTAATCATTGTTTTAGTCTTTTTTATCGGTTTTCTTTTTTTTAAAGTCCAAAATCTGGAAAAAGTGGTTACCGGAGGTAATATCATCCAACAAGTCGCCCAACAGCAACCAGCCCCTAATACCAAGGTCGATGTTGGCGTCGGCCATCTTCCAGTAATGGGTAATAACAACGCTCCAGTAACATTAATCGAATTCGCCGATTTCCAATGCCCATTTTGCAAGCAGTGGTTTAAAACTGTTGAGCCAAATTTAGTCAAAGACTACGTGAATACTGGCAAAGTGAAGATATATTACCGACACTATGCTTTTTTGGGCGACGAGTCAACATGGGCGGCCGAAGGTTCCGAGTGCGCAAACGAGCAAGGTAAATTCTGGGATTTCCATGATTATCTTCTTAATCGTCAAAATCAAGAAAACTCAGGAACCTTTTCAAAAGCAAATCTAGAAGATTTTGCGACTCAACTAGGGTTAAATACAGCCCTCTTCAACAATTGTCTGGAGACCGATAAATATGCGCAGCAAATTAAAGCTGACTTATCTGACGGTCAAAAAGCCGGAGTCCAAGGCACACCTGCTACTTTTGTTAATGGTTATTTAATTGATGGTGCTCAGCCTTATGGTGTTTTCAAGTTCAAGATCGACGCTGAACTAAAAAAATTGGGAAAGTGATAATTATCTCTTCTTAATTAATCTCTATCTGTCAATCTTCTTTCTCTTTTTTTCTTTAAACCAGGTTGGTGTTCTATAGTGAGTTTTTCTGCCTAAGGTTGCTCTACTCATAAAGCTGTGATCCCAACCGGATTCGAACCGGTGTTACTAGGATGAGAACCTAGCGTCCTGAACCACTAGACGATGGGACCGCTCCAACTAATTGACTTTCGTTATTATTTAGTGTATATTTTACCAAGAAATCCCCTGAACAAACAATAAGGGGGTTTTTTATTTGCCAAAATGTTTATATGAGTAAAGTACAATTAACCAAAGAGGGTTTAAGTAAGCTTCAACAGGAACTGAAAGAGTTGAATGAAAACAAAAAACTTGAAGCTGTAGAAAGATTACAGAAAGCACGCGGAATGGGTGATCTGTCTGAAAACAGTGAATATACTGCTGCAAAAGAGGAATTAGCTTTTGTCGATGAAAGGATTCAAGAAATTGAAGAAATCATCAAGCACGCCGAAATTGTTACCAATCACGCTAACAGACAAGAAATCTCCTTAGGATCGAAAGTTACTATTGATTTAAACGGACAAAAAGAAACTTTCTACCTTGTTGGTGAATACGAGGCCGATCCGCTGAAAAAAAAACTCTCTAACACTTCTCCTATAGGTAAGGCTTTAGTGGGAAAAAGAGTCGGGAACACAGTTGAGGTTGATGTTCCAGCCGGAAAAAGTATCTACAAGATCCTCGAAATAGAATAAACTTCTGCTACAATTAGGGATAAATGATTTGGGTCGACCGTGAGGCAAAAAAAATCAAGGACCGCAAACTTTCTTTAGAATGGGTTGACGATATGAAAACCCCCTCGGGTAGAATTCATGTCGGATCACTGCGGGGAGTTTTAGTTCATGATCTCATTTATAAAGCTCTCGATGAACTAGGTATTAATGTACGCTTCTCTTATGTTTTTAATGATATGGACCCTATGGACGCACTCCCTACTTATTTAGAGGAAAAAAAATATCAACCATACATGGGAGTTCCTTTATTTAAAATCCCTGCTCCAGAAAAAAATTATGCATCGTTTGCCGAATATTATGCCCAAGAATTCATTGGTGTTTTTAACAGTTTGAACTGTCATCCGGAAACTATTTGGTCTTCGCAACTCTACACCGCTGGTAAAATGAATGAAGTAATCAAGCTTTATTTGGACAACACGCAGACTGTGCGTGATATCTATAAACGCGTAGCAAAAGCTGATCGGCCAAAAGATTGGTTTCCTTTTAATCCAATCTGTCAGCAATGTGGCAAGATTGGAACCACCAATGTCTATAAATGGGACGGTAGGGAAGTTTATTATCGCTGTGAACCACACATGGTCAGTTGGGCTCAAGGTTGTGGACATGAAGGAAAAACTTCACCTTTTGACGGTCGTGGAAAACTTCCTTGGAAACTGGATTGGGCCGCACACTGGAAAGTTATCGGCGTCACGGTTGAAGGTTCGGGAAAAGATCATATGTCTGCCGGAGGTTCATACGACATGGCTTCTAGTTTCTGCCGTGAGATTCTTAAAATCGAGCCTCCTTATCCAATCGCCTATGAATGGTTTACTATCGGCGGCAGAAAGATGTCATCTTCAAAAGGAATCGGTACGGCTGCAGCAGATGTTGCCCAAATTTTACCACCGGAGGTTCTTCGCTTTCTCTTAGTCCGAACACCGGTCGGAACGCATCTGGATTTCGACCCCTATGGCGAAACCATTCCCAACCTTTTTGACGATTATGATCGCTGTTTAAACGCTTATTTTGACCGTTTAGAAAAGAAAATTCCCAAAGGCAAAACAGGAGAAGTGCTTGGTGATTTCGCCAGGATTGCCGAACTATCAGCAGTCCGATCCTTGCCAGAAAAGAGTTTATTCCTTCCCCGTTTCCGAACTATTGTTAATTTACTGAGGGCAAAAGGAGATCTGCTTAGGAATTTTGCTAATCAAAAAGGCGGCGATTTGACAAATGCCGAAAAAGAGATTCTCGAGGAAAGAGAGATTTATGCCAAAAAATATTTAGCAGAATATGCTGTTGAAGAAAAAAAACAACCGCAAAAAACAAATTTAAACTCGCAGCAGAAAAGATTTCTAAATGAGCTTGCAAAAGAATTGAGCAAACAAAAGAAGTCTAGTCGAGAAACAATTCAGCAAATAATTTTTAAAGTTTTGAAAAAAGGAAGTTATCAAGCCCGCGAAGTCTTCCCTGCTTTCTATCAAGTAATGTTAGGTACAGATTCCGGCCCAAAAGCCGCCGACTTAATAATAAACTTGGGAATCGAAAAATCAGCGGAAATGCTCAAAGTATAATCCCATGTGCCGCCGCATGAAGAAGCTCATAAGGAGTACTGCTCACTACATCCATGACTGCCTTTGATTCTCCAGGGAACCCCTGATAATAGTAAGGTAGCAACAACGGAAATTCGATGAACCCACTTTCTTGGATAAAGTTTAAGTCAAAAGCGCCATGATGTGCAGACTCTCTCAATCTGTTATAAAAAATGTCCCAAAGTTCCTCGGAAGATAAATCACGAATCTTGCCTACCCCCAAAGCTCTATTTCTGATATCCATCTCCCCCGTTTGTAGATTAACGAAGATATTCGTGCTCGCACTAAAGAAATTCTCGCCTGTGTGTTTGGTAAAAAATTCTGCTAATCTATGTGCATCTTCTCCATTCTTATTTGGATCTCCTGCTTTGTTAACAGCCCAGGATAATTTACCACTGTTTCTATCTCCAACAGCCCAAAGCGCGTCATTGAAGTGCAGACTAAGATAACCATTTCTAACTGCTTCCTCATAATAATAATTTAAACCCGCTTCTGCCTTAAAAATTGCTGCCCTTTGTACAGTAGGAATGTCATCAATATAAAAAGGAATAAGCATTGCATCCGGAAGAGGCAGTTCTAAATCTTTCAACAGTCTGCGATAGCCTTGTTCTTCTCCTTGGTCTGTTGCCTTGGTCAAAGTCTCATCATTAATCACAAATCCTCCGGCTTTTTTGATCAGCTCTCTTTTCGTCTTGCTTTTAGTAATTGAACCCAAAATATATTTTTCTCTTTCGCTCATAAATCAAAAAAACCCGCGAAAACCGCGGGCAAATTCGTTTGAAATCTCCTCATTTATATAAGGCTGAAAGCTTTTCATCAATTTCTTTAATTTGTTTTAACAACCTCTCTTTATATTTTTCATCAAAGCTCCGATTACGATCATACTCCAGACTCGCTCGCTGAAAATACAGATCAAGGGCTTGTTCGCTCAATAGGGCAATAAATCTCACTTCTTTCTCCCCTTCTGTGAAAAGCGCTTCAGCCACAATTTGGCTCTGGCTTGAATCCTCAAGGCTAAATCTTTTCATCTCTCTCGCTTCCGCGCCTGCAATTTGTATCGCTTGATTAATAATCGTCTCTTTCTTTTTAAGCGGAATGTCTTCAGTCGGCGCAATAAAGAAACAAAGACTGTCTCTACCTAAGCCAAAGGCTAAACCGGAAGTTCTTTTGATTACCAATTTCTCCTCCTCAACTAATTTAGTCATATGCTCATTGGTTAGATTATCTAGATCTTTAATCGTCTGATTATGTTTGATTTCCTTTTCTAACATACAAAAAACCCACGCTAAACGTGGGTAAAAATTTTTTCGGTTAAGAACTGTAATTTGTTGCCTTCCATATTTAATTATACTCGCTATCTGTCAAGATGCAAGTGAAAATTATTTTCAGTCCTCAAATAGGCGTTTATATTCTTGGATCGTCATCTCCTTGGGAAAGCTGTTTCCTTGATATCTTTTCTCTAATACGAAACCGTTTCCTAACTTTTCGGCCGTTACGATCAATAATTTATGAATAGATTCTCCAAATTTTCGTGTTGGAAAGAAAACAACCTCTTCTTTCTGTCCATCTTTAAGCTCGAAAATAAAATCACCGCAATGAACCGTTTGCTCTCCTTGCGTGTCCTGAGCCTGATAGGTCCCCCTGCCGCTAATTTTTATTACCTGCGGAAGGTAAGTCACTAAATCTCTAATAATCGCCTCTTCATGGTATCCTCTTTGATTAGGAAAGGGGGCAAGATTTGTCTCACTGGGCGGTATTCTTATTGCCCTTCTTACAACTAATAAGTGAAGAGGCATAGGTTGAACATCTTCAATTGGACTAATTGCGCCAAGATAATCAAATCGTCCTGCTTTTGTTTCTATTGCTCGACCAATCTCAGTCCTGACGGGCATAGAAGCCATTGTCTTCTCTTTTTCACTCATAGTAAATGTTATTATAACAAATAAATCACGCTCAGTAACCCCCTTCGCCTTGTATAATAAATCTGTGAAATTACTACTTGCTACACACAATCCGGCAAAAATTAGCGAGCTCAAATTAGGTTTAAAGCCGCTCGTTAAGGCTGGAATTGAACTCGTATCTTTGGCCGATTTGGGCATCAAAGATGAGGTTGAGGAAAACGGCCGGTCTTTCAAGGAAAATGCCGCGCTAAAAGCCGAATTTTATGCAACTTTGGCTCGTCTCCCTAGCCTGGCCGATGACGGAGGGATCTGCCTGGATGCTCTAAACGGTGAACCTGGCATTAAATCACATATGTGGCTTGGCTACAAGGCCCGTGACGAAGAATTGATCGATTATACCTTAAAACGCCTAAAAAACGTTCCTGAAAGCGCTAGAACAGCCTATTTCACTACTACTCTCTGCTTCTACGACCCGGCCACCCAGACTAGGCTGTTTGCAGAGAGCCGACTCAATGGTATCATAGCTCATCAAACTTCATCTAAACATATCAAAGGTTATCCTTATAGATCATTATTCATTATTAAGCAGTTTAATAAATATTACGATGAATTGAGCCCCGCCGAAAACTTTAAACTTAATCACCGACTCAAAGCCCTCAAAGGATTGCTGCCCAAGATCAGGGCAATTTTGTTACAATAAAACCATGTTATCTGTTCACTCCATCCGTAAGAATCAGGAAAAGGTAAAGCAAGCCGTGCAAGATAAAGGTTATAGGATTGATGTCGAGAAAGTTTTAAGCATTGATGAAAAAAGGAAACAAACTGTCCAGCAGATTCAACAGTTTCGAGAAGAATTAAAAAAAACCTCACAAAAAGGGCTTAGTCAAGCTGCTAGAAATCAAGCGAAACAAAATAGAACCAAAATCCAACTGGCTGAAAACGAACTAAAAAAAATTGAAAGCGAATGGAAAGCTTTGCTTTATGAAATTCCTAATCTTGCCGCAGAAGATGTCAAAAAAGGGAAAGATGAGAGTGAAAATGAAGTCGTTAGGAGATATAAGAATCCCACTAAACTGGAGTTCAAAGCCAAAGATCACCTTGAACTTGGAAAGGAACTCGATATCATTGATGTTGAACGCGCGGCTAAGATCTCCGGAACACGCTTTGGCTATCTTAAAAACGAAGCTGTACAATTGGAATTTGCTTTGGTCCAGTTTGCCCTACAAACACTGCTCAAAGAGGGTTTCCAGGCAATAGTTCCGCCTGTTTTAATCAAAAAAGAAATTACCGAGGACCTTGGTTATTGGCAGGCTGGAGGTAATGAAGATTATTATTTGGTTTATGAACCTAAAGAAAAAATTGAGTTTTATCTGGTTGGAACAGCAGAACATTCAATAGTCCCGATGCATAAAGATGAAACATTTGAAAAGAAAAATTTACCTAAACGCTATGTCGGTTTCTCCACTGCATTTCGGCGCGAGGCGGGGTCATATGGAAAAGATGTTAGAGGTATCCTTAGAGTTCATCAATTTGATAAGGTTGAAATGGTCTCTTTCACAAGTGCAGAGAATGATGATCAAGAGCACGAATACTTGCTATCTCTAGAAGAGAAGTTGTTTCAAGCTCTCGACATCCCTTATCAAGTGGTTAAAATGTGTACTGGCGATTTAGGGTTTCCGGTAGCTAGAAAATACGATCTAGAAGCGTGGATTCCTTCACAGAATAAATATCGAGAGGTAACTTCCACTTCGACCACGACCGACTTCCAGGCCAGAAGGTTAAACATAAAATATAAAGAAGGTCAAGAAAAAAAATACGCGCGAATCCTCAACGGGACAGTCTTCGCGATCGGTAGAACCATTATCGCCATTTTGGAAAATTATCAACAAAAAGACGGTTCTGTTCGTATCCCTAAAGTTCTACAACCTTTCACCGGTTTTTCTACTATAAACAAAAAATAGCTTAGGGTGTGGCAGTTGGGGTCGGAGTAGTCGGCACGAACTGACAAGGCGAGTTTTCTGTCCCCTGTAAAAAATATTCAGTTTTACTCCCATAACAAGTCTTTTCTACTATATCATCGGGTTTATTAAACCATGTATTTTTCTGACTGTATTCGGTCAACAGATAAGTCATCATTCTGTTCCAGATGGGGGCCGCACCTGTGATTCCGGAAGCCAATTGTTGATTCATCGGGGTATTGTCATTATTCCCTACCCAAACGGCGACTAAAAATTCGGGTGTGTAGCCAATAGTCCAGTTATCTTTTTTATTGTCTGTTGTGCCTGTTTTTACAGCGACTTTATAACCGGGGATTTCCAAAGCAGAACGCGTGCCGAACGCTATTGTTCTTGCAGTATTATCAGATAAAATATCGGAAAGAATATAAGCAATTCCCGGATCAAGAACTCTTAAACCCAAAGGATTGCGCTGATATATTGTACTCCCAGTATTATCGGTAACTTTCAGTAGCGGTGAAAGCTCTACTTTATCGCCTAGATTGGCAAAAACACCATAAGCTTTAGCTATATCTGTCATCATCACTTCTCCTCCGCCTAAAGTCAATGAAAGACCGAAACGCGAAGGGTCATTCCAGGTTGAGATTCCCAGTCTTTGAGCCTGAGCAACAAAATTACTGACCCCTAAGGTGTTTAAAACTTTTACTGCTACAACGTTAATCGAGTTAGCTAAGGCTGAACGCAGAGTTAACCTACCATGAAATTTTCCATCATAATTTACAGGAGCGTAAGTTGCGTCGCCGTCTTTGAAAGCTATTGGCGAGTCATCAATCACGCTGGCTGCAGTGTATTGTTTTTCCAAAGCCAGAGAATACATAATCGGTTTGATAGATGAACCTGGCTGTCGCAGGGCGGTTGTGGCATTAAAAGCTCCCGAAGGCGTAGCAAAATAATCAACCGAGCCGACCATAGCTAAAATTTCTCCAGTGGACGGCCGGATTACTAAAATAGCGCCATTGGTGACGTGCAAACCGGAAATCTTATCCAACTCTTCTTTAAGAATCTGCTCTGCTTTTTCTTGAATATTCAGATCCAGACTTGTTATCACATTTAGCCCACCCTCCTCTACTTCCTGTTCGCCGAATTCTTTTACCAATTGATCTTTGGTATAAAAAACAAAATGCGCAGCTTTGATATCTGTCTGCGGAATACGAACATGTAACTGCTGGCTCACAGCTTGTTGATATTGCTTCTGACTAATATATTTTTGCTCAAACATTTTTTTTAAAACTTCATTTCGTCTCACCAAGGCCAATTGAGGATTAACATAAGGGGAATAAACAGAAGGAGCTTGAGGCAATCCTGCCAAGAAAGCCGCTTCCTCGATAGTTAAATCTTTAGCGTCTTTCCCAAAGTAGGTTTTGGCAGATTCCTCAATCCCATAGGCAGAACCACCGTAGGGTACTTGATTGAGATACATCTCCAGAATCTGTTGCTTAGTATACAGACGTTCAGTCCATAGAGCCAGAATGATTTCTTTAACCTTACGATTGATTGTTCTTTCGGGAGTCAACAAGGCCGCCTTAACTAATTGTTGAGTAATTGTTGAACCCCCTTGCAGCTGTTTGGTGGTAATTGTAGCTTTGAGTGCGCGCACCATTCCCCCAATTGGTGAAATCCCGTTATGCTTAAAAAAATCTTTATCTTCAATGGCAATGGAAGCCTCATAAACATACTTGGGTAGCGTTGCAAGTTTGACTGGCGTCCTATTTTGATCACGATAAATTTCAAATAAAAGTTTCCCGTTGCGGTCATAAATATGCGTGGAGAGAGGATAATTAACTTTACCTATGCTCTTTGGTGACGGCAGGCTTTTAACAAACTGATAACTTTGATTGAAGGAAACCACCAACAGGGCGATCACAAAACCGATAAAAAAGTAGATTGCCCTTACTGAGAAAAAAGGTATTTTTTTTCTCCTGATTTTTTTAGGAAAAAGAGCGATTTGTTCTTTGGGAAAGGTCGGTTTCCTTTTACGCTTGAAGCGAGCCAGAAAATTACTCAAAGAAAGGCCTGGCCGCGCCCACAAGGTTCCCTTAAGTGGAAATTGGGATAACTTTAATGCTTTCTGCCGTGTTTTGGGCTTGAACTTGAGTTTAAGGCGGGGGCGCTTCACGCGCGTAAATTTAAATCTTATAGGTCTTATTTTAATCCTGGAGCCAAGCTCAAATATATACTTGCCCAAGATGACAAGTAAGGAAATAAAATCCTTATAAAGTTCTTGAGCAAGTCTGAGCGGAAAACGCAGAATGAGTAAAGTACCGTCACCAATGGCTATAAAGAAACGAATCAGATTCAACAGAATTATGTATAAAATACGCTCAAAAGGGCCGGATGAGGATTTTTTTGGCTGCCTGGGCATGCAATTAATTATAGCATAAGACTACAGGCTCAGCAATCACAACTTCGTAGGTAATTTTGTCAATTTAGCCCGTACAACCAGTCTATTCCAATATGTCCCCGGAGGCACACAGGTAATCAGGGTTAGGTATGAAGCATCATACCGTTGATCTAAAACCGAAACTTGATCCGGTTTCACCACAAACATCTCGAAAATTTCATATTCGTATTCTTGACTGCCTACGGTAACGATCACTTTATCCCCCTTCTCCAAAGAAGGAAGAAAGGTAAAAATCGTCTTGTAGTCCTTGGGATTATAAAGCTGCGGCAGAGTCGAATGGCCAAAAATAACTACATTGCCGGGTTCACCCGGTAAAGTTTTTGGTAAATAATGAATCAAGCTCTTTGCCAAGTCGTTACCTCCAACTATTACCAAAGCCTTATCAATATTTAGTCTGGGAATAGAAAGATAGTAGGACTTTATATTCAGCTTATTAACGCTTCCTTCTTTAGCTTTTGAGGGGAACCATAAACTGGCGTCGGTAAAATCACGCAGGTTGTTAGAAAAAACAGTTGAACCCCCCAAGTTAGAATTTGTCAAAGCTAAGGGGGAAGAAACCTGTGAAGAAGGAACTGGAGCGACAACATCACTAGGAATAAACATTCGCGAATAGACTTCAAAAGAAACAACCGGATAGAAGGCCCAGAACAAGAATAAACTACCTGCAGTGATCGCTAAATAGGAAGAATACTTGACAACCTTTTTCTGGAGCGTAACTTTTTTCTTGACATAAATATAAATTGCCATAAGCGGTTAGAGATAAGAAATTTCCAATTTAATATTTTTTTTAAACCATGGCAGCCAGTTTCTCAACCAAGGAAACGGATCATTTACTTCTAATTCTAAACCATTAGCGCGAAATTCATTTTTAACCAGCTCCTGGGCGGCTGTAACACTTTTACCTCTCAATCCTACTAAAAGATCGGCGGTCTTGACTTCTTCGCCGGCTCGCGTTTGAACATCTAGGTCCAGAATATAAGTATCATTGCTGGGTTTAGCAGATTTGACTTGATATTTAGTTTGTTGATTGTTAATTTTAAACCCGGGTTTAACCTTGTCTTTTAAAGCATCAGCTAGAAGTTGTAGCAATTTCTGTTGATCGTAGACATAATAAGTGATTGCAACTTTACTTTTACCTTCAACGCTAGTTGCTTCGTTACCGACATCTTTTGAATAGCTGATATCTCCGCTATCAACGCTCGTCAATTGAGTCAGCAAGCGTTGATCTTTCGTTAACTTATTCTTAAGTTGGCTACTCGCGCTATCTTTAGCCTTGGTAATGATCTTATTTTTGACTGTTGCAATATCGTCAGCGGAAACTGTCTGGATATCTCTTTTTGTTCCTCCTGAAAGATCATCGGCATTAGTAGCTAAATACTGATTTTGCGGAAAATCACCAACCTGAAATTTTTGGCCCTTGGCCAGATTTGATTCCGGGCCGATAACTTCAGCAACAACTGAAATCGTACTTTTACCAGGTTGTAAACTAAGATCAGGAGCGACTGAAGCCGAAGCTACAGTGACATCGTTTGATAAGTCAAATTTTAAATTCTGGGCCTGAAGGACTGTTCCCTGACTAAAAGTCTTTGCATTACTGTCGTAATTAAGCATTGTTACAGATCCCTTGGCTTTATCACCAATAGTTTTCTGACCAGTGGCTGTCTGACTTTCGCTTAAATTGGCAGCTTCTGTGGCGATTTGCAAACCTAAATTTTGACTGCTGCTGGAGCCGATAGTGGCTGTGAGTTCTAAACTCTTAGTCAATTTTTGTGAGGGAAAAAATACTTTCACATTTGCTGTGTGAAAAAAATATTCTATGGAAAAAAGGGCGCTAAATATAAGTATAACTCCCGCCAATGGCAAAACGGGAAAAGGTAAAGCTTTCAACAATGTCCATAGATTTTTACTTTTGTTCATCGCCTGAGCAAAAAACTTACGTAGAACTTCACTGGGGATTATGGCTCCTAAAGAACGCGTCGGTTTCAATTTTGTCGGTTGAGAGATTGTTTGTTCTTCTTTCGGTGGTTGAGGAGCTTTAGCTTTAGCCTCACCACCAATAACAAACCCCATTATTTCTTGTTCTTGTGATAATCCTTGACCCTCCAAGGGCGTCTTAGATTCTTGCTGATTCTGCATTTGGACCGCAAAAACCTGCAAAAAACTCTCGAGAAGTTGCTCCTCTCTAAAAATCTGAACTTTTGGCAACTGAATAAAAAAATCTTTACTCCATTGGTAAGTCAAAAGGTTACTTGCTTCCGAACTTAAATCCTGAGAATTATAGAGTATAATCCGTGGAGGCAAAATTGTCTGCGTTTTAATTTTAGCGAAAACCGGCAGTAGGTCTGCAATTAAATTGTCAGTTCGTTGCACCGTTTCTGAAAAAATTAATCTTCCGGTAGTGTAAACAAAAACTCCCAATTCACTTTTGTCAACCTCAAGCAAATTCGCCGTTAGTGATATTTTTTCTTTTTTTTGTAAAAAGTCCCTTATCGCTTCGTGGCATTCGATAAAACCCAAGGGTTTCAATTCTAAATTCTTTACCAAGTGCTTTATTTTTTGCAAGAAGTTGCGTTTGATTTCTTTAGTCAATGGATCAACTAAATGCGAATAAATAAAAAAAATGGTTTTTTCTGGCGACTGGCCTGTTTTAGTCTCTAAACGATTGAGTATTTCGTCAACGTCCTCTGATAGTTTTTCCCATCCTTCACTTACAATAAATTTATCACTAGCAATAATTTTTAATTTTCCCTCATCCCAGTTGAGGTATAGTAACAACCCTTCGCTCTCTTTCAAAAAGATCCCCAAATAGGTTTCTTTTATAGGATTTTTTTTACTTAAGAAATTCAGTGGATTTTTCATTGAATTTGAAATTGGGTTAAAATTTGGTCTATACCCTGCTTGGCTGTTTTAAGGGCCTCAGAATAGCTCACTCCTTGAGCGGTTGAATTTATTGCATTGGCCAAATACTGAATTATATTATCATTTAATCCGTTATCAAAGGTAAGAGAAATTGTTGGTACGGAGACAAAAGAATTGGCTTGCTTAATTACTGCTCCAACATAGGGATCATTTTCTAAAGTAGATGCCAGATCCACCCGTGAATACGGCTCACCAAACAATCTGGTCTGTGATTCAAGCTGATAAAGTTTGGTCATATTTTCTTTAGTTGATAACCATTTCAGAAACTTCCAAGCTTCGAGCTGGTTTTTACTAACTCTCGATATCCCCTCAACCCAATAAGAGGCAATCGAAATTGGCTTGC
Organism: uncultured Gammaproteobacteria bacterium; assembly: GCA_964566425.1. Lineage (GTDB taxonomy): Bacteria > Patescibacteriota > Microgenomatia > UBA1406 > GWC2-37-13 > CAZMIL01. The sequence goes on from CAZMIL010000001.1 coordinate 15,564, forward strand.
TACCAGGAATTGCAGGAACAGGTACAACTTTCATATTTATCTCGGGATTGGCGGTTTTAATCGTTATTAACTCCCATGATGGAATAATAATCATCGCCACTTTGCCTTGAATAAAAGCACTGATCGAATTGGGAAGAGTATCGTCCCAAACATTATCAGGCTGTTCGGCGAAGGCACGATAACTTTGAAGAGCTCCGACGGCCTCCGGCTGATCTAACTTGGTAATCGCTCCACCATTTTGCAACAAAAACAATCCAAAAATATCGGAAAAATTGTCAATATTGGTAGCCGTACCCAGGGACATGCCGGAAGTGATAATGGCTCCATCAGGCGATTTCACTGTCAATTTACCGACATAATTGTTAATGATATCGTCCCACGTTACTGGTGGTGTATTCAATCCGGCTTTTTTAAACAAGTCGTCATTGTAGACCAAAACCAGACCATCAATTTCTAAGGGAATACCATAATAATCATTACCTACTTTTAGATCTTTTTTTTGAATTGGATAAAAAGTCCGTTCGAACTCGGCATTGCTCATTACTGTTTGCGGCAAAGGAGCAGCAATCTCTCTTATCTCTGGCAACCAGGTGTTATGAAAACGGAAAATATCGGGTGGGTTTTGATTGTTTTTACTCCGCGCAAGCAATTTTTCTCGATATTGATTGGGGTCCATTTTCAAATACTGAATACTTATGTTTTTATTTTGAGCTTCATATTGATCAATCATCGGCTTCATCACCGATTCATCTTCCCATAATCCCCAATACACTAGCTTTATCTGTTTTTGAGCAGTTTTCGGACTACTAAAAATGAAGAAAAAGATTCCAATAAATAACAATAAAAATCCTAAAACTGCGGCACCAATAATCAAATATTTACGTCGGTTGTCAGGCTCATCGAGATACATCGTCGGGGGCGGGCCGCCTGAAGGGATTGCTTGTTCCGGTGAACTCAAATTAGCCGGTACTTCTTCAGGTTTGAGCACTTGCGGCTTGAGATTTTGGGGTATAGGACTGGCTTGCGGCGCCTCCGGCTTTTTTTCTTCAATTGGTACTGTTTCAAAAATTGTCTTTGGTTCTTCTTTGGTCGGGAAAGGTGCTATTTTAATATTCTTGGGAATTTGCTTTTTTCCCAGATTTTGATTATCATCAACCATAAATTTATGATACCAGATCAGGCTGAAAAATACGCTTGGCTTTTGCGAATTGTTATCGCTTTTATTGTAATCCTTTTTGTTGCGGGCGTGTTGTTTACCAACTATCTTATCCAACAAGAATCTAGCCTCGATACGCAAATTTATCCCAACATTTATATTGATAATTTGGCTGTCGGGAGAAAAACGCGACAACAAGCCCAACAGATGATAGACAAAAAATACTCTGCTTTAAATAAAGTTAAAGTCACTGTCCTGTTTAAAGAACAACCAATTGCTACTTTTTCAGCTAGTGACTTAGGTCTACGTATTAATGCAGAAGAAACTGTCAATAAAGCTTATCTGATTGGAAGAACAAGCGACCTTTCAGCTCGTCTTTGGCAAAAGAGCAGCACTATTTTCAATTGGGGTAAGTTTAATTTAGACACATCCCTCGTTTATAATAAAAGCGACGTCAATGATTGGCTTGATCAGACGAAACAACATTACAATATCCCTGCAAAAAATGCGCTGTTTGAATTTGCTAACGGTAAAGTGACTAGTTTCAGACCGGAAGAAAATGGAACACAAATTAAAACCGAACAATTTAAACAAGATCTGGAAAAAGCTCTCTTTGGTCTTAAAGATGCTCCACAAAGCAAGCAAATTATTCTTCAAGAAACTGTTCTTAAGCCCGAAATTACTCTCGCTAAAGCTAATCAGTTCGGAATTGAAGAGGAAATTGGTGAAGGACAGTCAAATTATAGCCGGTCTGCACCTGAAAGAATTCACAATATTGTTTTAGCAGCCTCAAGAATAAACGGGACATTAGTTCCTAAAGGTCAGGAATTTTCTTTTAATGCGACTGTCGGAGAAATTTCTAAATCAACCGGTTATGATGAGGCGTATATCATTCAAAATGGCAAAACAGTACTGGGTGACGGAGGAGGAGTTTGCCAGGTGTCGACAACTTTGTTTCGATCTGCACTTAACTCTGGCTTGCCGATTACTGCGCGAACAGCTCATGCCTATCGTGTCGGTTATTATGAAAATGACTCAAAGCCAGGGTTTGACGCCACAGTTTTTTCACCTTATGTAGATTTTCGTTTTAAAAATAACACTGGCGCCGCAATTCTGATTCAAACCGAAATAGATCAAGCCAACAGTATTCTGCGTTTTAAGTTCTACGGAAAAAAAGATGGAAGGACTGTATCGATCTCCAATGTTAGATTGTGGGATGTTCAACCTCCTCCTCCGGCTTCTTATCAAGACGACCCTACTCTGCCTAAAGGGACCATTAAACAAGTGGATTTTGCGGCTTATGGAGGTAAGGCCGATTTCGATTACACTGTAACCTTAAACGGGCAGACCATTTTCCAAAAAGAATTTTATTCTGTTTATAAACCTTGGCAAGCAGTCTTCCTCGTCGGCCAAGGTTAACGAAAAATCAGCAATAGCACTCCAACAATAAGAAAAAAGAGCGTGGCAAGGACAATAACAACCCATTGATAAGAAGTTAGCAAACTCTCTGTGGCCAGAATTAAAAAGTTTTTTAATCTAACAAAAGGGTCATTGCCTAGGTTGTCTGCCATGATTATCTGAATAAACGGGGGCGGCCGAGTCGATAGTTAAAATCTTTTGTTTTTCTCTCGCCAATTATTTTTGCCGGAATTCCCGCCACAATCGCGTATGGAGGAACATCTTTTGTCACTACTGCAGCAGCTGCAACTACAGCTCCTTTTCCAATCTTAACACCTGGCAGAATAATTACTCTTGGACCGATGAAAACATAATCGTCGATCTGAACATTTTTTGTTTTAGCCTTAAACTCAGGATCATGAACATCGTGCTCGGAGTTATAAATCATCACCTCGCTGGCAATATCGACATTGTCTCCTATCTTTAGCTCTCCCCTACCGTCCAAAACCGTTCCTTCGCCAATAATCGAATTTTGACCGATAATGATATGTCGAGGGTCGTAAAATCTAGCACCCATATGCAACGTAGAACCACGGCCAATTTTTATCCCTCCCATCAAGTAGATTAGTTTTCTGAACCAATGTATAGGAACATAACCTGTCAAATGCAACAAGGCTATTTCTGTTTCTAAAATAATATTCCAAAGCCTGTTTAAAGACTTCTGCCAAACTTCTTCCGACGTTAAAGGTCTTCCCATTTTATCTTTCATTTATAGCTTTATTATAAACTCCCAAAGTTTTTTTTGTCATCTCGGTAAAAGAATATCTTGGTAAGAGTTGTGAATAGTCAAATTTGCTTCTGTACTTCAACCATTCACTGAGCTTATTCTGGATATCGCTTACATCATTGGGATTAAAAGCCAAATATTGCTCACCAAGGATTTCTTGAAAAACATCGATCTTGGAGGCGACTATCGGTAAATCAAAATACATCGCTTCAACCAGCGGCAAACCAAAACCTTCTGATAGAGATGGATGAACCAGAGCTAAAGCATGTTTATAGAACCAAACAAAATCTCCCAGTTTAGGGTTGTTAAAAATAATTATCTTCTGATCCTGTCCCAATTTGTCAATCAACTGTCGTGTCTTGTTGGCAAAAAAATCATTTGGGCCCACAAGGATAAGTTGAAGATCAGGATTGAGAGTTGCAAACGCCAAGATAAGGTTCTCCACATTCTTATGAGGATAGAAATTGCTAACATAAAGTAAAAAAGGCTTGGCAAATCGTTTACTCAAAGAAGCATTTTCTTTGACTGATAACAGTTCCCTATTTACTCCCTCATAAATGGGGGTAATTTTATTTGTAAATTGTCGACCAAAAATATCACTAATCTGCCGTTTAACTGTATTGGTTGGAGTGATAATCTGATGGGCATTTCTGATTTGTGATCTGATAACAAAGCTGAAAGCTAAATGTTTTGAATTATAAAATAGAGAATTTCTTGTTGAAGCTTTCCCGCTTTTGAAAAAAATTGGAGTGAGATCATGGATTGTCGCCACAAACGGCCTATGATACATCACCGGGTAGCTGAAATAAGTAAAGTGCATCAAGTCAAGCTTATCGCTGTTTATCGCTTGCCAAAATTCTGTCTGCTCGCCAAAAGTGTGCCAACGAGGATTGACACTTCTTTTTATAAACTTTTTATCGGTAAAAGTAACTTTTTCACTATCTTCCTTTAGTAAGTAAACGTAAAAAGTAACCTCGCGGGGAGCAACTTTTTGTAAATTAAACAGGAAGTTGCGGAGATAGACCCCTACGCCTGTTTGCCAATATAACCTTGCATCAATCCCTATTTTCTTCATCCCAATTTTTTTTTAAGCGAAATCATAAAATAAATAAATTGATTGGTTAACCATGAGTTCTCTGCCGCATAGTGCTTCCGATAAAAATTACGCATCGCTTCGTAAAAATACTCCTTTGTTTGCTTACGAATTTGCCGATCGGCCTTGTTTAAACCACTAGCCCGCTTAAGGTGGAGAACTGTATACTTGGGATAATAAACGATTTTATAACCAGCCTCTTTTAGACGAAAAGACAAATCCAGATCTTCACCATAGAAAAAAAAATTTTTGTCATCAAAACCTTTTGCGGCAGCGATTGCTTTCTTGGTTAGGAGATAAAAAGCCCCGGAAGGAGAATCAATTTCATGAACTGTATCCAAATTAAGATGGGTCAGATGATATCCGCCGAAGATGCTCCCTAAACCAGGGATTTTCCCCAAGATTTTCTCCAAACCTAAGAAATAACAAAAAGAATTCCAAATTGTGGGAAAACCCCGATGTGCAGCTTGATCTAATTTCCCATCCGGAAGAACAACTCTCACGGTTAAGGCACCAACTTCAGGCCGCTCAACAAAATAAGTAAATAGTTTTGGGAAATCAATCTCCTCGATAATGGCATCGGAGTTAAGAAGAAGAATGTAGTTTCCCCTAGCGATCTTTATTCCCTGATTGTTTGCTTTCGGATAACCTAGATTTTGCCGATTAAAAATAGTTTTAACCTGAATCATCCCTTGGTTATATCTAGTTTGATATTGTTTAAGCATCTTGGGTGATTGATCGCTCGAAGCATTGTCGATAACGATTATCTCTGCTTGTAAACGATCTGCTTTGAGAGCAACCAGAAGAGCATCCAGGCACCGTTTAGTGATTGATTTAGTATTGTAAGAAGGGATTATCACTGAAAGATCAGTCATATAAGAGCATTGTATCAACTTGCTTAACGCTTTGGAGATTGTTTTTGTTTTCTGGCTTTGCCCCCCCTACCTACTTTTCGTCGTTCTTTAACCCTTGCGTCGCGAGTCAACAAGCCTGCTTTTTTCAAGGTACTCCTATATTGATTTTTATCAATCTTTTCCAACGCTCTGGCCAAACCGTGAACAATCGCTTCCAATTGACCCGTTTTCCCGCCTCCTTTAACTACTATCGAAACGGCAAACCGCTTATCATTTTCGGTAAGGCGCAGAGGAACAAAATAATCGTCGGCTTTCACATGTTTACTATTGACGACCATCTCGCCCTTTTTGACGTTGACGCCTTTTAGGCTGATCGAACCCGCTTTCTCAGGCAGATACAATCTCACTCTGGCAACTGCTGATTTTCTTCGTCCTATAGCTTCGTAGTATTGAGTAGTTTTTTTTGCCATAAATTATTGTTTAAATTTTGCCTGATAAGGATGATTACTATCAACAAAAACATAGAGTCTGGTTAACCTGCGGGCGCGCAATTTGTTTTTAGGTAACATCCCCGAAACTGCATGGCGAATAATCTCAGCAGGATTTTTACTCATCACTTCCGTAAACGTTTTAGTTTTCTGGCCGCCTGGGTAGCCTGAATATCTGGAATAAGTTTTGGTTTGAAATTTCTTGCCGGTCAACTTAACCTTACCGGCATTGATCACAACCACATAATCTCCCATATCTAAATAAGGAGCATAATTAACTTTGTGTTTCCCTTGCAAGAATTTAACAATTTCCGAGGTGGATCTGCCTAAAATCTGTTTATCTAAATCAACCAAGTGCCAATTGCGAACAATATCTTTAGCTTTTTGAGCTTGTGTTGATGGGGTAAGTTTTGTCATTATTTTTTGCTTTGTTTACTGGTGCTTTTAACTTGTTTAGAAAGTTTTTTTTTCTCTGGCTCGGTAGTCTTGGTGGCGGCCGCCTCCTTTTTAACTTCTTCTTTCTTGGCAGGTTTTTTTATTGGTTTTTCAATCACCACCGGCAGACTCCATTGCAATCGCGCAACAAACGCACCATCAGAATCTCTTTGTGTAAGATTGATTAGAGTTGTGAATCCACTGACTCTTTCCTTAAAAACGGGGGCGACACTTTTCAATAACAGCTCTTCGCTGTGCTTATCTGCCAATCTCTTTGTTAATAATCGTCTGGCGGCTTGAGATTCTTTTTTAGCCAAATGGACCAGCTTTTCAACCTCGCGCTTGACCAACTTAACTTTTTTCTCGGTTGAAGTTAATCTTCCGTGTTCAACAAAATTCCTGAGTAGTTTGCGCGTCAACATTTTATTGGCATCGCTACCATATTTAAATTTTGTGCTTTTCACTCTGTGCCTCATAAACTCAGGAGAATGATTTTTAATCGATGGTTATCCCCATCTTTTTCAGCTCATCTTCAATCAGAAAAAAAGATTTTTTTCCCAAACCCTTAACGCTGATGAGCTTATCCTTACCAACCTTAACCAAGTCGGCAATGGTTTCGATATTTTCCCGCAGGAGTGCGTTAATCACTCTTGAAGGAAGATTCAGCTCGTCAATAATGATGTCTTTGAGCTTTTGATCGATCTCTTTCATTCCCTCTTCAGTTTCCTTGCTGGACTCGGCCTTAGCTTGAGGATCTTTACTGGAAAGGACATGAGTAAAGTGTGTCTGCAAAATTGCAGAAGCTTGTTTGACGGCCTCTTCCGGGGTAATCGTTGCATCAGTCCACACCTCAAGGACGAGTCGATCAAAATTAGTCTTTCTCCCTACCCGAGCTTCCTCGATCTTGAAATTAACCTTTCTTACTGGAGAGAAATAGGCATCCAGAGTGATATATCCCGACTCTTTGTTTTCAATTTCATCTTTGGAAATGCTGCCAACTCCAGTCTCGACGATCGCATCAACCTCCAGCTTGATTTTATCGTCAGTTATTTGAGCTAAGTAAACCTCGGGGTTGACAACATTAACTTCCCCCTCGACGTCTTTACCGCTAATCTTCTTAGCCCCTTTAGCTTCAAGATGAAGCTTGAATCTGCCGTCGCCGGGTGTTTTAAACCTTAACTGTTGAAGATTTAAAATTAACTCCAGCACAGATTCTTTTACTCCTTTAAGAGTGCTAAAAAGGTGCGGTGCTCCATTAATTTTAATCTGTGTAATGGCTGCACCTTTCAAGGAAGAGAGCAAAGTTCTGCGTAAAGCATTGCCCATGCTATTCCCGAAACTCAAAGGCAAAGGTTCGAGAATAAATTGTGTATAAGCTTGACCCTCATCGGTCTTTTTGGTGAAAAATTTTGGTTCCATTATAAAAAAATAAAATTATAATTAAATTAACGGGAATAATACTCGATAACTGATCGTAAATTGACTTGTTTTTCGATATCCTCATTATCCGGGTCGGCAACTATTTTACCTTGTGAATCTCTTCTTGACAACCACTTTGGGATAATCACATCTTTGTTGGCTATGCTTGTTTCAATTGCCGGAATTTTTTTCACTTGCTCATTTGCGAAACCGATAGAATCATTGACAGAAACATGATATGAGGCAATATTAACTATTTTTTCATTGACTTTGATATGACGATGGCTGACTAGTTGTCTTGCGCTTGGTCTGGTGGGAGCGAAGCCGAGGCGATAAATAACATTATCTAACCTTTTTTCCAGTTGACGACTGAGATTAACTGCAGTATTTCCTCTAGTCTGTGTCGCCTTATCAAAATATTTTTTCAATTGTGATTCGGTAACTCCAAAAAGGAATCTTAACTTTTGTTTTTCACGCAATTGTCTTGAACGTTCTGATCGCTTGCGTTTGCTTTTAGTTCCATGCTGCCCTGGAAGTACGTTTAATTTACGCAATAACGAGGCGTGGCTTTTTGAACCGGGCGTTTTCAGACCGAGATCGATTCCCTCTCGGCGTGCTTGCTTGTTTTTAGGTTGAATAATTCTCATGGTTTAAACTCTTCTAATTTTTGGTGGCCGTACCCCATTGTGGGGAATTGGCGTAATATCGGTAATTTTACTGATTTCGATGTTTGAACTCTTAATGACGCGCAGAGACGCCTCACGACCCGGGCCGATCCCTTTGATATAAACGGCCGCCTCCTTAAAATTATGCACACCAATGGCTTTTTTCAGCGTAGCTTCGGTGGTAATCGTCGCTGCATAAGGAGTCGATTTTCTGGTTCCGGAAAAACCATACATCCCGCATGACCCCAGAACTATCGGATGGCCTTTTTCATCGGTGACTGTCACCAAAGTGTTATTAAAGGTCGCAGTGACATAAATTCTCCCTTTTTCAATCGTTTTAATTGTTGGTTTTTTTGCCATAATTATTTTTAACTCTTAGTTTCGGTTTGTTTTGCCTGTTCCATTTTCGCCCAAGTTTCTTTTTTGAGAGCACCTACGGTCTTACGTTTACCCCTCTTTGTGCGGGCGTTTGATCTGGTACGCTGGCCTCTGACTGGTAAACCCCTCATATGTCTTACCCCACGATAAGTTCCAATCTCTTTATGACGTTTGATGTTTTTATTGATTTGTTCGCGCAATTCACCTTCAACCAAATAATTTTTCTCAATTGCCTGAATAATTTTTTTCAGATCTTCCTCACTTAAGTCACTCATTTTTTTATGTTTATCTACTCCCGTTTGCTCCAAAATCTGCGCTGCTCTCCTCCAACCGAGTCCATAAAAAAGAGTCAAAGCGTACTCGACCCTTTTTTCATCCGGTAAATTTAAACCTAAAAGTCTAACCATAAATTTTCATCCTTGTCTCTGTTTGTGTTTGGGGTTTGAACAAACAATATACAACACGCCTTTGCGCTTAACTAATTTACATTTGGGACAAATTTTTTTAATTGATGATTTAACCTTCACTTGTTTAGATCCGATAAACTATTCTTCCTCGTTGTAAATCGTACGGGGTAAGCTCAACTCTGACTTTATCTCCCGGCAAGATCTTGATGTAATGCTTGCGCATTTTGCCGGATAAATAACACAATAATATCTTATCAGAATCGGCTAATTTCACCTTGAATAACGTATTTGGCAAGTTCTCGACGACTTCGCCCTCAACCACCATTACGTTATCTTTCATAAGTTATATATTTTATCATATGTTTGATCTAAATTGAACTGGAAAATCAGGTAAGCAGCTTAGATCCATTAGCGGTAATGGCAATCGTATGTTCAAAGCAAGCCGCAAAGCTACCATCGGCGCTTGTAGTTGACCATTCACTATCTTTTTCATAGACGATTTTTTCACTGCTTTGAGAATAGATTACCTCAACTGCAATTACCAAGCCGGGACGCATACGATAGGTTTCGTCTATTGATCTTTCTAGAAACTGAAGAACAAAAGGGTCTTCGTGCAAATCACGGCCGATTCCATGACCAGTTAAATTCTTTAAGATCTTATACCCGTTAACTTCTATTCCCTTTTGAATTACTTGGGAAATTTGTCCAAGGTAATTACCATTTTTAACCTGTTTAAGAGCTTCGTCTAGAGTTTCTTTCCCTACCTCCAAAAACCTTTGTATTTCTTTGTCTGGGTTCTTGCCAACGATAAATGTGGTCGAAAAATCAGTATGAAAACCTTGAAGATATAGGCCCGTATCAATAGTTAAAATATCTCCGTTCTTGAGGGCTCTTTTCCCCGGAGGGGTGTGGACAGCCTGCTCATTGACCGGCAAGCAAGTTGCCCAATAATAGTTAGGCACACGTTTGAACCCTGCCTCGCCTCCTTCCCTAATGATTAATTCATCCGCCCACTGATCCACCTCTGCCGTAGTCACTCCAGGTTTTACTTTTGGTAGTAATCTTCTAATCACTCTGCGTAAACGCTTGCCAGCCTCTGCCATGATGGCGATTTCTCTCGGAGATTTCAACTTAATCATGAAAAGTAGACGACGCGATAGACTTCCTCCAACTTATCATGCAGGTCGTCAAGAGAGAAGTTATTTTTAATCAAAAAGTCTGCATAAGCAATTGCCGGTCCTTTATTTGCTCCAATGAGTTCATCGACATCTCGCTGATCGCCATACAATTTTGATCTATATTTGCGCCGAGAAATTCTTTGGTAACGAATTTTCTTGTCTGCATAAAGCCCGAGTAGATAAATCTGAACTTCGGGGAAAGTCTGTTTAAGAAAAGTATATTCTTCCCATGAATACAACCCATCTATAATCACAATTACATTTTTTTTCAAAGTTGTTTTAATTTTATCTTTATTAATAACTGCCATCGCAGCCATACCGTGTTCGTTGCGCAAGTCTTCTCTCAATTTTTTATGGGTCTGTTCGTCGTGATTTAACTTATGTTCATCGACATAATCATTGATAGTTTTCCCGAAAGAAATAACCGGCAATTTCTTCTCCACTGCAAAAAAATTAGCAGATTCTGTCTTTCCCGATCCGGCCAAACCAACAATCGCAATAATCGATTTACCCTTTTTCTTCCATTCTTTAACTTGATTCTCAACCAGTTGTTTACCCAGACTTTTTAAAATATCCTGATTAACTTCTTTAATTTTTTTTGTTCCGTCAATCTCAATTAATTTATTTTGCTTTTTATAATAATCCAATACAGGCTCTGTAAATTTGTGGAAAATCTCAATTCTTTTAACAACGGCATTGACAGTATCATCCTCACGAACATTCTCGTTACGATAAGCTAAACGCCAAAGCGCTTCTCTATCAGGAATCTCCAAATAAATAACCTTATTGACCGAATTAACAAATTTCTTTGCCTGGGTAAGTGTGCGCGGAAAACCATCAAGGATATAACCTCGTTTATACTCTGGTCTTTTCAGATACTGTTCAACAATCTCGATCGTCTTATCGTCTGGAATTAGCAAACCTGCAGTCATCGTCACCTTAACATAACTCCCTAATTTGGTTTTTTCTTTGGCGATTTGACGAAAGATATGTCCTGTGGAAAGATAGGGAACACTTAACTGTCGCGATAATAAATTCCCTTGTGTTGACTTTCCAGCTCCTGGTATACCGATCAGTACAATTTTCATAAATTTAACCTAGCTTTTTCTTTTCTTTGTGAACCGTTCGTTTACGACAATGCCGACAAAATTTTTTCAATTTAATCGACCCAGAAGTATTAACTTTATTTTTTTCAGTAACGTAGTTCTGTCGATTGCAGACTTCGCAAACTAAACCGATTAGCACACGTGATCCCTTTCTAGCCATATATATAAATAAGACTTAAATTTTACAATAATTACTGCAAAAATTTGTCATAATTTTTCATTACTAATTGCGCCTCAACCGTTTTAAAAGTTTCTAAAATGACTGTGACCACAATCAAAATTCCGGTTCCACCGATAACTAAATTGGATATTCCTGTTAGTTTAGAAACAATTGCCGGCAAAATAGCAATTATTCCCAAAAAAACTGCTCCAACGCTAGTAATGCGGTAAAGAATCTTTTTCAAATATTGCTTGGTTGCTTCCCCAGGCCTGATCCCTGGAATGAAGCCACCATTCTTCTGAATTTCTTCCGAGATTTTTTGCGGGTTAAAAACAATAATCGTATAAAAATAGGTAAAACCTATAACTAAGATAAAGTAAAAAAAGTTATATAAAAAACCCGAGGGATTAAAAACAACAATCAAAAATTTGGCAAATCCAGCCATTGCTGCATTTTTCGAATATTGAAGAAAATTGCCAATCATCTGAGGGAATAAAACGAACGAAACAGCAAAAATAATTGGAATTACACCGGCTTGATTCAATTTTAAAGGTAAATAATTGCTTGCTCCTTGATAGACACGGTTGCCCCTAATTCGTTTGGCATAATAAATAGGGATTTGGCGAGTAGCTTCATCTATAAAGACGATTGATGCGATAACAAAAACTGCCAAAATAAAAAAAACAAGAATATTGATAATTAATTCCTGATTGACGACTTGCAGCGTTCTACCAAGCATCACTGGTAATCTGCCGATGATACCAACTAAAATGAGGATTGAGATTCCGTTGCCTAAGCCGAATTCGGAAATCAATTCGCCAAACCACATCAAAATAAAACTACCGGCAACTAACGTAAAAATAAAGGAAGTAAATTGAATCGGATTTAAGCTACTGATAATGTGCTGTTTTTGTAATAGAACATAAATTCCAACTGATTGAATAATCGTTAACGGAAGAGTCAAAAAACGCGTATATTGATTGATCTTTGCTTTTCCATATTCTCCTTCTTTAGCTAATTGTTCGAATTTGGGAACAACCGCCGTCAATAACTGAAAAATAATCGAAGCATTAATATACGGGTTCAAGCCTAAAGCCATAACGGAAAAGTTGATCAAGGTCCCTCCTGAGAAAATATCCAACAGAGAAAGAAATTGGTTTTGGGCAAATAAAACTCGCAATTTTGCCAGATCAATCACTGGTACCGGCAGATAAACAAAGATTCTGAAAATCAAGAAAATGAATAAAGTAAAAAGAGTCTTTCTTCTTAATTCAGGATCTCTAAATAAAGAATAAATTTTGTCTTTAATTTCGTTCATTAGTCGATAATTTTCCCGCCGGCTTTAATAATTTTTTGAGCTGCTGCTTTGGAAATAGGAACTTTTACCGTTAACTTCTTAGTTAGTTTTCCATTATTTAAAATTTTTACCGGACCACTTTTTGCATCTATCAACTCCATTTTGATTAAGCTTTCTCTATCTACGTTGCCGCCATCTTTGAATTTGTTAAGCATTTCCAAAGTAATAATGGTGATACGGGCAGCAACCGATTTATTCTTGCCTTTACCACGAAGCAAAGGGTATTTTTTGACCAGTCTGGCTTGCCCACCCTCAAAATGCAGAGGAATATTGGTTTTGGATTTTTGGTGACGAGTGATCCCCCGACCGGATTTTGCACCTTTGCCGCTACCTGGCCCTCGGCCAACCCTTTTTTTATTCTTACTGATTATTTTTGGTAGTTTATTCAAGGCTATCATATACGACGCTTAGCTTTTAATTTGCCCAAGGCTTTAACTAGAGCATAAGTATTAATAATTCTATTTCTGGACTGGATTATCTTCCCGGAAGCATTTTGGACACCAGCCAATTCAAGGATGGGTCGGGCAACGCTCCCCACTTTTAAACCAGTTCCTTCCGGAGCCGGTTTCAAGAGCACTTTTGCGGCTTTATATTTCAATTTTACCTGATGCGGAATAGTATGTTGATAGATATTGATTTTTGTCAGATTTTTCTTCGCTCTAGCTAAGGCTTTTTTGATTGCGGGCGGGATTTCCAGTGATCTTCCAAACCCAACGCCGACGCTGCCTTGGCCGTCTCCAACGGCTGCTAAAACCGTAAAGGTAATATAATTACCTCCCTTAGTTTTTTTGGACACTCTCCTAATCATCAGAATTCTTTCTTCTAATTTTTTTTCTTCCGTTGGTAGTTGGGTTGTCTGTTCTGTCATATCTTCAAGCCTCCTTCCCGCAAACCTTCGGCAAGAGCTTTAACTCTGCCTAGATAAGCATGCCCTCCGCGATCAAAAACTCCCTTACTAATTTTTTTAGTGGCCAACTTCTGAGCGAGTTGCTTACCGACTAAAAATGCTTGAGCAGTTTTAGTTGCTATATTTTCTTTTTTGTCCAAGGAAAAGGTTGAACTTGCTACCAAGGTAACTTTTTTCACGTCGTCGATGGCTTGGACATAGATATATTTATTTGATCTAAACACCGAAATTCTGGGGATCTCATGAGTCCCTGTGATTCCGGCGCGTACTCTGCGTACTCTGCGCAATTTGCGATCATGAGTTATCTTGTTCATAATGATTAAGCAGCTCCTCCTTCTGTTGCACCAGTCTTCTTTCCAGGCTTAAGTTTTAACTGTTCACCTTCATATCTTATCCCTTTACCCTTATACACGTCGGGTTTTTTAATCATCTTAATTTGTTGGGCGACTTGACCAACCAGTTGTTTATCAATCCCTGAGACGGTTATTTTTCGACCTTCTTGGACTTGGAGTTTAATTCCCGGGATCTGTTTAAAAATCACAGAATGAGAAAAACCTAACTTGAAAATCAAATCTTCACCCTGGAGCTGAGCATTAAACCCGGTACCAATGATCTCTAATTTCTTCTCCCAAGGTTTTTGTACTCCATTAATGGCATTGGCTAACAGACTACGATACAAGCCGTGGAGAGATTTAATTTTTTTATCATCGCGTTGTCTTTTAACTCTTACTGTTTGCTCCACAATCTCCACTTTAAGCGTCGAGGGAAAATCAATCTTCAATTCTCCCTCTTTGCCCTTAATAGTACAGGTGTGTCCTGTAACCGTAAACTGAACCTCTGGTGGTAAATTAATTACTGCTTCGCCTATTTTTGACATAAATTACCAAACTTCAAATAGTAATTCTCCTCCTGTTTTGGCTTTAGTTGCTTCTTGATTGGTTAAAATTCCTTGAGGCGTGGATAAAATTGCCGCGCCGAGACCTCCAAAAACACTAGTAACTTTTTTTGCCGGGACATACCATCTTCTTCCAGGTTTGGAATAAATTTTGACATCGCTCAGAGCCGGCTCCCCGGCCTCGTATCTTAATTCAATCACCAGTTGGTTAAATTTTTTCCCTTTTTCTATTTTGTAATCAGCGATAAACTTCAAAGCTTTCAATTTCTTCAAAATCTCTTCTCTCAACTTAGAATAGGGAGATTCAACAGTTTCCTTTCCTGCGATATAACCGTTTTTAATTCTAATAATTAAATCTATTGGGCTGCTCATAGTTACGATCAATTTTTAGGTTGCCGAAATAATCTTCTTAGTTACTTTTCCGTGTGAACGGAAAGTCCTGGTAGGAGCAAATTCTCCTACTCGATGTCCAACCATGGCTTCGGAAACCAAAATTTCAATAAACTTTTTCCCATTGTGGATAGCAAAGCGATGACCGACAAAATCAGGTGAAATCTGCGAAGCTCTAGCCCAAGTTTTAAGCGGGCTGCGGTCGCCAGATTGTTTTTGTTTTAAAACTTTGGCTAACAATTTGGCGTCAATATATGGTCCTTTTTTACTTGATCTACTCATGATTTTACCAAGAAATTTTTTTAACACCCGGAATCTCACCGGCTAACACCTTGTCTCTGAAACAGATTCTACACAAACCAAAACGGCGTAAGTAACCGCGCGCGCGGCCACAGTTAGAGCAACGATTGCGCTGACGCACCGTGTATTTTTGTTTTCGCTTAAATTTAACTTCGTCTGATTTCTTGGCCATAATTATTGTCTAAAGGGAATCCCAATCACCTCAAATAATTTTTTGCCGCGCTCTCTAGTTTTGGCATTGGTAACAATGGTAATCTGTAAACCTCGAATTTTATCGATTTTGTCATAATCTATTTCGGGAAAAATAGTCTGCTCGATGAACCCAAGATTCAGATTGCCGTGCTGATCGATATTTGCCTCCGAAACGCCCCTGAAATCTCGTAAACGTGGGATGACTACTTTGATCAACTTTTCTAAAAAGTTATACATGCTTTTGCCGCGCAAAGTAACTTTTACGCCAATTGGTAAACCTTCTCGGATGCGAAAAGCCGAAATCGATTTTCTGGCTTTGGTGATTACGGGTCGTTGACCAGAAATTGTCGCTAATTGTTCTTGAACTTTTTCCAGAACATTTTTATTAGTCGTCGCCTCGCCTACACCAACATTAAGAATAATCTTCTCAATTTTCGGCACGCCCATTGGATTAGCAATCTCCAATTCTTGACTAAGTTTCGTTTTTCCGTCCCGATTGTAATAATCCTTAAAAGTTGTTATCGGCATTAAATTTTGCTCCTACATTTTTTACAAATTCTAAATTTTTTGCCCTTTTCAAGATTGTAACCTACCCTAGTCATTTTTTTACATTTGGGACAGACCAATCTTATTTTCGCAATCCCTAAAGGTCGAGGAACATCAACAATTCCTGCCGGTTGAGTCTGATCTGTTCTCTTGAGATGACGCTTATACATATTCCGCCCCAAGATCAGAACTTTATTCTGTTTAGGATAAACCCGCTCGATTGTTCCTTCTTTCCCGGCGTCTTTTCCGGCAACAATTTTGACTTTATCTCCCTTTTTAATTTTCATAATTTTAATAAATCTCCTCTGCTAAACTGGCAATTTTGTTAAATCCTAAATCTCTGATTTCTTTAGCGATCGGACCGAAAATACGTGTCCCCCTTGGATCGTGATTATCCTTGCTCATCAAAACAACGCAAGCATTATCGTCAAAACGAATATAGCTTCCGTCTTTGCGTCTTTTTTCTTTTCGTGTACGAACAATCACCGCCGGCAATACTTCACCTTTTTTGACTTGGGCGTAAGGTAAAGCTTCCTTGACGCTAATAGTAATCACATCGCCAATATAAGCATATTTGCGGTTGCCCTTTTTAGGCAGACCGATCATTTGCACCTTCTTCGCCCCAGTATTATCAGCAATCGCCAACATTGATCTTAATTGCAACATAATGATTACTTTAATTTCTCAACTACTCGAAAATGTTTATCTCTGGAAATAGGTCTGGTTTCTTTAATTTCAACTTTATCTCCGATATTTAACTCCAATTCGTCATTATGAGCTTTATATTTTTTGTGTCGGGTGATTACTTTTCTATATAAAGGATGGCGCATTTTTCTCTCTACCAAAACAGTAACCGTCTTGTTCATTTTCGTCGAAATCACTTTACCGATAAGAACTTTTGCCATATATTTATGTCTTTTTGAGCTCCTCCAGTTCTTTCTTTTGGGCTGCAACTGTGAGGATAACTGCTAACTCTTTTCTTTTTCTAAAAATTTCATTGACGTTTTTGGGACGATTGACTTTAAACTCTAGAGATAACTTGCCGATTTCTTGACGTAAGTCATTCTCCCGTTTAATCAATTCTTTAAGTGATTTATTTTGCAATTCCTTGATCAATTTTTTCATGATTGTTTGCTGACAACTTTTGTCCGTACTGATAATTTCGAGGCTACTACACGGAAAACATCTTTTGCGTCTTCGGGACTTAACCCGTCAATCTCAAACAATACTCTGCCTGGTGTCACCGAGGCAACAAAGTGGGAAACATCGCCTTTGCCAGAGCCCATGGTCACCTCCGGCGGTTTTTTGGTAAAAGGCTTATCCGGGAAAATTCTGATCCAGTATTTACCATTTTTTCTGGTGGCGCGGGCTAAGATGACGCGAGCTGCTTCGATCTGTCGATCTTTGATCCAACCTGCTTCGGTTGTTTTCAATCCAGTATTGCCAAAGTTGAGCTTCTCACCCTTGATGGCAATTTTTCGCCAACTGCCTCTAAATTGTTTTCTGTATTTTTGTCTTTTTGGCGCCAACATAGTTATCTACAAATCCAAACTTTTACCCCTACATAACCCGATTTTGTCAGGGCCGAAAATCGGGCGAAATCAACATCCTCGCGGATTGTCGAAGTCGGAATCGTGCCTTGGAAATATTTCTCTCGACGCGAAATCTCCGCTCCGCCGATTCTCCCGCCGAGTTGGACTTTCACTCCTTTGGCGCCAGCCTCCATCACTTTATTCATCGTATTATGAACCAGCGCTCGGTGAGGAAAATTCCTAACCAATTTTTCAGCGACCGTTTGGGCAACATAGTAAGCATTAAGGTTAGGTTTTTTTACTGGCTCTATGCGCAAATCTACCTTGGTTTCTCTATTTTTTTTGTCGGTTCCTAAATCGTCAACGATTGCTTTTTTGACTTCATCTAAGCCCTTTCCTCCCCGGCCGATGATCATTCCGGGTTTAACAGAATAGATAATTACAGTAATCTTGTTTATCGCCCGCTCAATGTCGACTTGCGTCACCGAAGCAAACCTAAATTTTTCCATCAGTTTTTGTCTAATCCGTGCATCCGAAATGAGTGCTTCGCGATAATATTTTTTATTGCCAAAAAACCATCTGGAGTTCCAGTTATTTAAGACTCCCAATCTTAGACCTTTTGGATTAACTTTTTGTCCCATATTTACTTTTTCTTAACTTCTTTTTTAACTGTTTTTTTAGTCGGCTCAGTTTCTTTGGATGATGGAGTTTTTTCGGCCGGTTTGGCACTGGTCAAAATTATTTTGATATGTGCACTGCGGCGCTGGATGGGTTTAGCCGCGCCGCGGCCGCCTGCCCGGTACCTTTTCAACTTTGGGCCTTGTTCAACCGCTAATAACTTAAAACGCAATGCATCATCACCCGTTTTTAACTTTGCTCGGGCATTAGCCATAGCCGATTTTACGGCTTTATAAAAAAGTCTGGCGCCACGCTTCGGTGTATAGTTTAAATAATGCAATGCTTCCATTGGCCTTCTTTTCTTAATGTCATTGGTTAAAAAACGCAATTTCTTGGCCGAAATTCTGATATTTCTGATATATGTTTGCGATTCCATGATTATTTTCCTTTACGTGGTTTAATGATTAATTTATCACTCCACTTGTTTCTTTTTCTCCGGCGGCCGCCCTTGGCCGGTTTACCCCAAGGAGTTTTCGGATGCATCCCTTCCCCAACTTTACCTTCGCCCCCACCATGAGGGTGACTGCGCGGATTTTGGGCTGTTCCTCTGACTGTCGGTCTGATGCCCATTAAAATTTTTCTCCCGGCTTTGCCGATAATCTCCTCTTTATGTTCGACATTGCCAACCAAGCCAACAGTGGCATAACAACTCTGCAAAAATTTTCGTACCTCCCCCGAGGGCAATTTCAAATGTACATATTTCTCGTCTTTGGCTAAAATCGTTGCTGCAGTGCCAGCCCCGCGAATCATTTTCCCCCCTTGTCCCGGGTAGAGTTCAATATTGTGGACTTGAATTCCGATAGGAATATTTTTCAAGGGTAGAGAGTTTCCAATCTTAATCTCTGCATTTTCGGCGGCAACAATTTGATCACCAATTTTTAAATCTTTGGGATGCAGAATGTAACGCTTCTCGCCATCGGTATATTTGACTAAAGAGATGTAGGCGTTTCTGTTCGGATCATATTCGACGGTCATTACTTCGCCTTTAACCCCTAATTTGTTGCGTTTGAAGTCAACAAAACGATAATATCTTTTTTGCCTGCCTCCTTGATGACGAACCGAAATTTTACCACTAATATCTCTGCCCGAATGTTTTTTCAGGATTTCAGTCAGACTTTTTTCCGGATCGCTAGTTGTGGTATAAACTTTTTTTCTCATTTTAGGCTTGCGGGAAAATATCCAATTTGCCCTCTTTCAAAGTGATATAGGCGATTTTTTTATCCGGCAATTTTTTGCTTTGTAAACGTCTGCCGATTCTTCTGATCTTGCCCTTTCGGGTCGAAACGGCAACGTCTTTGACTCTGACCGGATAAAGTTTTTCCAACGCTTGTTTAATCTGATGTTTGTTAGCCAGCGTCTGGACTTGAAACATATAGATCTGGCGCTGGGCAAGCCTGGTTGCTTTCTCGGTCAATAATGGTTTAATTAACGTTTGATTAATTTTCATATTGTTTAAGAAAATGCTCACGTAGTACATCCAGTGCTTTGCTGACAAAAATAATCTTTTGGTTGCTCAAAACTTCATAAGTATTGATTGATTTGGCGTCGGTGAGCGTCAAACCGGGAATATTTTGAGAAGCCAAAATTAAATTGTTTTTGCTTAGCTGTGGTAAAACTAGGAGAATTTTTTTGTCGGTGAGTTGGGCATTTTTAAGTAAGGAAGAAAAATTCTTAGTCTTGGGCTCGATCTCTAGGCTTTTATCGACTAAACCCAGAACATTGCCGTCTTTGTATTGATGGGTTAAGGCAGAAAAGAAAGCTCTACGGCGTTGTTTTTTGTTGAGTTTTAAAGAAAAGTTTTTGGGCTGTGGCCCAAAAGCTACCCCGCCGCCGACAAAAATTGGTGCCGATTTTGCCCCGTGTCTGGCCCGTCCTGTCCCTTTCTGACGATAAATTTTGCGAGTGGAACCTTTTACTTCTGATCTCGTCTTGGAAGCGGCGTTTCCTTGACGTTGATTGGTCAGATAAACACGAACATATTGGGCTAGAAGTTTATCGCTAGCCTGGCTGGAAAAAATTTCCTTGGGCAAACTGACCGTCGATGCTTCTTTGCCCTCAAGATTCAAAACAGGCACAGTTAAGCCTGCCGGTTTTTTAACCGGGGTTACCTTTTTTGTGATTGTCTTTTTAGTTTTGGTTTCTGCCATTTTAGTTTTCGGCTGCAATTTCTACCAAGCTGCCTTTTGCCCCAGGAATTACGCCCTTCAATAACAATCCGTCATCGCGTATTTCCATTATTTTCAAACCTTTCATAGTAATACGATCTCCTCCCATCCTACCGGCCATTCTTTTACCTTTATAGACACGGCCGGGCGTAGTTGATTGCCCGATTGATCCCGGAGCTCGCTCACGATCGGATTGTCCATGAGTTTTCGGCCCCCCGGCAAAACCGTGACGCTTGACCACGCCTTGGAAACCTTTTCCTTTAGATACGCCGGAAACAGTGATTTTCTCTCCTTTTTTAAAAATAGAGTTGGGTTTGATTTCCTCCCCCATCATCACTTTTACTTCACCAAAGGAAACTCCGCGCTTACCTTTTTCACCAACTGACTGAACCCCTGAATATTTTTCCAGCCTAAACTCACGTAAAAAACGAAGCGGGGTTTTTATCCCCGCCGTGTTAAGTTTTCCTTGGACTGGCTTGGCAATGTTTTTAGTTTGCTTAAAGCCTAGTTGAATGGCAAAATAGCCGTTTCTTTCAGGTGTGTGGATATCAACCAAGAAGCAAGAGTTTGTCTTCACAAAAGTCACTGGAACACGACTACCGTCTTCGTCAAAAATCTGCGACTGTTCTGCTTTTTCCCCGAGGATAAATCCTGTCATATTGTTCAACAAAAAAATAGCCCCAGATTGGGGGCTGTTGCAACAAGCCAATCTGTGCTTTTTACCCGAACAACTTTTTCCAGTTACGGAAAAATTCCATGTAGCTGATATTATATAGAACACTTACGATCAAATCAAGGCCAAATAGAACAGATTTAATAATGATTGCATTTTCCGCCTACATTTTGTTAGAATAACTCTCCATGAGAGCAGAAGCCCATAATATGGAAAGATCGGCTATCATAGAGAGTGAACTTCAAGACTGTGACTACCCTCATAATCCTCATTCGATGAGCTTTAAAAAACGCATTCCTAATACCTTTGAAAGCCATTATGGAATGGGCAACGAAGAAGATTGGCACAATCGTCATTTATTGATTTTCTGAAGGAAAATAAATAATCTCATGGCTGTTTCTATCGAACGCGAAAGGAGACAGACTTATGACCCTCTCTTTTTTGGTAAAGTTGCAACTGATCAAGATCTTTTTCGCCAATTGTTACCTTACGAAGTTGAAGAATTTATAAATAATCCCCCGGAACCTCTCTCTTTGCTCGATGAATTGATCGGTGAAGAAGATAGTTGGGAAAAGGAAAAATTTTATCAAGATACCTTTCATTTATGGAAATATGGCATCTTGCGGTTACAAGATTTTATCTATAGAAAATATGCCGCAAAGGCGGGCTTGTTTACTGTACAGGGTGAACCATCAAAATCTCTACATATGCTTAGTGATATTGAATGGAGGTATTGGAATAATTGGCTGCAAAAAACAGAGTTCGGGCGCGAGGATGTGATTACTAGTTTAAAACGTTTAGGCGTTTCCAATTCGTTTTTAAAAATCCCAAGATTGGTCAGGAAAGACAATGATGAAAGGTATCCGCTCTACGAAACAATTTCTAAAACACCGTATAAATTAACTGCTTCTTTTCTGCCTGATCTCACCGATAAGGAGGCGTTGATTTTATTTAATATCTTTGATGCTGAGAACATCCTTCGCCTTGCGTTTTAAATCTTTAACTTGTTTAAGATCGTCGATCAAGCTCGGATTAGTCCAGTTTTCCATACCACCTTTTATTTCAAACTCCCCTTCTTCATATGACTCATCTTTATCAAAACACATATAATGACTATCTTCATAGCTGAAAGTGTCCTCTTGACCCTTTTCAAGAAGCTCAACCCCATTAAAATCCGCCGAAAGCCTCTCCCTCTCACTTTTCATAAAGGATATTCTACCAAACGCGCCATCTAAATAATTAAACGAAGTCTCAGAAGTATAAGCCTCACTCTTCCCAAACTATATGACCATTC
Organism: uncultured Gammaproteobacteria bacterium; assembly: GCA_964566425.1. Classification (GTDB taxonomy): domain Bacteria; phylum Patescibacteriota; class Microgenomatia; order UBA1406; family GWC2-37-13; genus CAZMIL01. The sequence goes on from CAZMIL010000001.1 coordinate 38,017, forward strand.
ATATTGTTTTCTTCATAGACCTCTAGAATTTGCTTACAAAAATTGAGTAGCTCTTTATTATTTTCTTTCTTTGCTAGTTCATAAAGTCGAATAAACATTTTTTTACCTGTTTCTGTTTGTTTAAATGTCTTTTTTAACATATTATGTTGCCCACAAAGAGTCTGCCCATTTTCTAAAGTAGCTTTCCCACCGAACTCTTTTGGTTTAATGTGATCAACATGAATATCGACACCCTCAGCTCGACCACGTCCACAAACAACACATCTATAATCATCTCTTTTAAATATTTTTTCTCTTAAAGCTGGCGTAAAATCTTCTAGTTCTCTTTTTTTAATCGCTTTCGGATCATATCTATATACACCCTTTTTAATTTTTTGCAAAAACCCCATTTGATGCAGTTTTCTGATTTGTCTATCTGGATCCCTGAAAATTTTTTCCGTTCTTTTTTTGTATTCTTCTACCGCCCAATCCACGATTTCAGGATGATGAATATCTCTGTTTGGATTATTCTGAAAAAACTCCATGATAATAGAGTTTTGAGTTACTTCATTATTAGATTGTGGTTGCAACTGGTCTACCATAAACCTGTTCTTTACGGGTTCCCTCTATAGTTAATTGGTCTAATTTACACTCTTCTGTAATCCTTTTTATAGACAAATCATAATATTTTTTATCAATTTCAAAACCTATTCCTTTTCTATTGTTTAGATAACTAGCTATCAGGCTTGTCCCACTTCCTAAAAAAGGATCAAGAACTGTATCCCCAACATACGAGAAAAGTTTTATGCAACGTTTAGGTAACTCAACTGGAAAAGGTGCAGGATGACCAATCCTTTTCTTACTCTCGCCACTAAATGTCCAAACTCCATTAGTCCAATTCATAAAGTCTTGTTTAGAAATATCAGAAGGACCTCTCATATGTTTCCGCCATTCTTTTTTATATAAAACAACAACGAGTTCTACTGGAGCTATAACATACGGTGCTGATGCAGACATATATGATCCCCATGCAGTTCTTCTTGAAATATTTCCCTCATTCCAAATAATAGTAGAGTGGTACTTAAATCCTACTTTTTTCGCTAAGGTAGTTAAATCTGCGCCAACACTTTTTTGTCCTCCTTTATTTTTATCCAAGGGTATATTCAAACACATCCTGCCATCATCTTTAAGTACTTTGAGTGCTTGGGTAAACCATTCTTGCGAAAATTTTTTATATTCATCATACGCGATACCATCTTGATAATCTCCATAATGGATATCAACATTATAAGGAGGTGAAGTAACAATCAAGTCAACGGAATTAGATTTGATTACGGTCCCTCTCAAAAAATCATCTAGATAAATCACCAAGTTTTCACGTTGCCATTGTTTCATAATCTTAGTCTAACAAATCCAGCAACTTATTAAAATAGCATATAATCAACATTCTCATGTAATTTAGCTCTTTGACAGTCTATTTTGAACTAATTACTTCTTTATGCTAGGTTTGAATACTGAGGTAATTAATCTATGTTTTTTAGATGCTCTTTATACTACATCTTCACTTCTACCTCTACTCCGGCGGGGAGCTCGAGATGTTGCAGGGAGTCGATGGTCTGATTCGTGGGATTCACGATGTCGAGTATGCGTTTGTGGGTTAATAATCCGAAATGGTCGCGGGCGTCTTTGTCAGTGAAAGGAGAAGTATTGACAACGAAAGTTTCTTTTTTTGTGGGCAAAGGGACAGGGCCGATCACAGAAGCACCAGTTTTGATTGCCGTATCGACAATCTTCTGACAAGTGTCATCGATGAGACGATGATCATACGATTTCAGCTTGAAGCGAATTCTCCCCTTTGGCATTTAAAAGTGCTTTTAATTATTTGATGACCTTGGTGACCACGCCGGCACCAACCGTGTGACCACCTTCTCTGATTGCAAATTTCAGACCGTCTTCTAAAGCAACCGGATAAATCAACTTGGCCGAGATTTTGACTGTATCACCAGGCATGACCATCTCGACACCCTCAGGCAAGTTTGCCTCGCCGGTAACGTCAGTAGTTCTGATGTAGAATTGCGGGCGGTAACCTTTGAAGAACGGCGTGTGACGACCACCCTCTTCTTTAGTCAAGACATAAATTTCCGCTTCAAATTCGGTGTGAGGAGTAACCGACCCCGGCTTGGCGATAACCTGACCCCTTTCAACATCACTTTTTTCAATTCCTCTTAACAGTAAACCAACATTATCACCAGCCCTAGCTTCATCCAGAGATTTTCTAAACATTTCAACTCCAGTAACTACAGTTTTAGTAGTGGGTTTCAAACCGACCAACTCAACCTCTTCATTGACTTTCAATACACCACGTTCGACTCTACCCGTAACCACAGTTCCCCGACCCTGAATGGTGAAGACGTCTTCAATCGGCATCAAGAACGGCTTGTCAACAATGCGCACAGGCTCAGGAACATATTCATCAACAGCCTTCATTAGTTCCAGAATTGATTTTTCAGCTTCAGAGTCTCCTTGAGTGGCTTTTAAAGCAGAACCTTTGATCACCGGAACTTTGTCCCCGGGATATTTATATTTTGTGAGCAAATCTCTGACCTCCATTTCCACCAAATTGAGAATTTCCGCGTCAGAAACCATATCGGTTTTGTTCAAGTAGACAACAATCGCCGGCACATTAACCTGTTGAGCCAAGAGAATGTGTTCGCGGGTTTGCGGCATGGGCCCGTCTGGTGCGGACACGACTAAAATAGCTCCATCCATTTGAGCGGCGCCCGTAATCATATTTTTGATGTAGTCTGCATGTCCGGGAGCATCAATGTGTGCGTAATGGCGCTTTTCGGTTTCGTATTCAGAATGATGAATATTGATTGTCACCCCACGGGATCTTTCTTCGGGAGCCTTGTCGATTTCTTCATACTTCATGGGTTTGGCCAATCCTTTCTTAGCCAAAACCAAATGAATCGCTGAAGTCAATGTGGTTTTACCATGATCAACGTGACCGATAGTCCCGATATTTAAATGCGGTTTAGTTCGTTGAAATGTTCCTTCTGCCATGTAACAAACTTGTTATTATACCCAAATAATAAAAGAACGCAAGAGTTCCTGCGCTTAAATGCAGTTGATTTTTTCTCTTCGTTTAAGCTATGATAATTGTCAGAATGAAAAAAGTCAAGGCCTTTTTTCATGTTTTCAGTAAAAGTGCGTTTCCTCAACCTGCTTATTATCATAAAATTCGCAAGGTTGATTTTTGGTTTTCACTTAAATATTTTGTGGTCCTTATTTTTGGACTGAACGTTCTTTTTTTCGCCATCTTCTTAACTACTCCTTCGCCGCGGCCTTTTGCTGACGTTTCCCTATCAGAAGTTTCCAATGCGCTGCAAAGCTTTCCTAAAGATCTGACAATTACGCTTAAAAACGGCTCGCTGTCAACTAATTACAGCCGTCCATATTTTCTTTGGGGGCAGCAAGGAGAAGAAAAAATTCTTTTGGCAGTAGTTAGCAAAACTGCTACTAGTCAAAATGTTCAAGATTTCCAAGACGCAAAGATAATCTTTACCAATCGCGAAGCAGTAATTTTTCGCAACAATCTAGATAAAAGTAACCCGATGATTTTACCTTATGGACAAATAAACCTAAACATCACCAAACAAACAGTCAACGATTGGTTGACAACTTATAATCGGCTCCTCCCCTGGCTGACTACTTTGTTTATCTTATTCATTTTCATCATCACCCCACTGTTTGCTACTCTCGGAGCTTTTATCCAATTAATCGTACTTGCGCTGTTTTGTTGGCTTATTTTTGCTCTCTACTCAAAAAAGCACAACTACTCTAAAACCTTGCAGATTTCTTTGCATGCTGCCACAGTGCCTTATCTAGTCAAATACGGTTTATTGGCGTTTGGCTATGACCTGGTGGGAGTGGCTTGGCCTATCTTTGCATTCTTGATGGTTATCTTCGTTCTCTCCGCGCTCTACGAGGCTTATTTTGATAAATAAGATTGTGCTACAATGGTGAGGCTATGGCTGAAGAGGTTCGTTTAAATGCCGAACAACAGGCTGCGATTAGATATACTCAGGGATCCTTGCTCGTGGTTGCCGGGGCCGGCACCGGGAAAACTTCAGTCTTAGTCGAAAAAATTAAATACTTAATCGCTAAAAAATTGGCTCGTCCCGAAGAGATTCTCGCTCTGACTTTTACCGAAAAAGCGGCCCAAGAGATGGAGGAACGGGTCGATAAAGCTCTCCCTTATGGCTATTTCCAAATGTGGATCTCGACTTTTCATTCTTTTGCCGATCAAATCCTGCGCGAAGAAATCGCTCATATCGGACTTTCTCCTGCTTTTAAATTGATGACCGAAGCCGAGAGCGTGATTTTTTTGCGCAACAATCTCTTTTCTTTCGACCTGAAATACTTTCGCCCCTTGAGTAATCCCAACAAGTTTATCAGTGCATTGTTGAATCATTTTGCCCGTCTACAAGACGAGAATGCTTCTCCTGAAGAGTATTTACGCTGGGCCAAGAAAAGTAAAGACAATAAACCGCAAAACCTGGAGTTGGCCAAAGCTTACAACCATTATCAAAAATTAAAGATTAAGGAAGGCGTTTTTGACTTTGCCGATTTGATTTATTATCTCCTGCGGCTATTCCGCCAGCGCCCGGCTATTTTGCACAAATACCAACAACGTTTTAAGTATATTTTGGTTGATGAGTTCCAAGATACGAATATTGCTCAATATTTGCTGATTAAACTCCTTTGTCCGGCGATGAAAAAACCTAATTTAACGGTAGTTGGTGATGATTCACAAGCAATTTATAAATTCCGTGGAGCTTCCGTTTCCAATATTCTCAATTTCATGAGCGACTATCCAAAAGCTAAACAAATTACTTTGCGTAAAAATTATCGTTCGCTGCAGTCGCTGCTGGATGCAGCCTATGTCTTGATTAAACACAATGATCCAGATACTCTAGAGGCGCAACTGGGAATTTCCAAAAACTTAATCGCTATTCGTCAGCCTGAACGGAGGGAAGAATCCGCCATCAATTTTTTTGTTGCCGATAATGTTCAACAGGAGGCCGATTATGTCGCGAAAGAAATCTTTAAACTCCACCACAAGAGTAAGTATATTTATTCCGATTTCGCCATTTTGGTTCGCGCCAATAATCATGCTGAGCCGTTTATTCGCGCTTTGGTCCAAAGAGGAATCCCCTATCAATTTTGGGGGCCGGGAATGCTGTTTAAGCAACCAGAAATAAAAAATCTAATTGCTTATCTTAATTTTTTAGCCAATCTCGACGATTCTTTATCTCTGTTTCGTGTTTTGTCGATGGAGGTTTTTGATTTGGAGGCAAAAGAGCTAGCCTTGCTTTTAACTTTTGCTAAAAAAACTACTCTCTCACTTTTCCAAGCCGTCGAAGTCATTCTAGCCCTTGATGATCAAAATCTACAAACAGAGGAGTTTATAGTTTATAAACCCTACCTACCGCGACTGCAAGCAGAAACTAAACAATACCTGGGTAAAATTTACAAAATGATCAAACGCCATTTGGGTTTGGTGAAAAGAGAAAGCGCGGGACAAATTCTTTATTACTTTTTGGAAGATACCAAAATGATTACTCAACTGGTTAATTATAAATCCGAAAAAGACGAGCGTCGAGCTTTAAACATCATGAAATTTTTCACTAAGCTAAAAAATTATGAAGCCGAGCATGAAGATTCTTCGCTGTTTGCGATTGTTGATTTTATTAAAATGAGTATGGAACTCGGCGAATCTCCGCTAGTTGCCGAAATCGACCTCACGCTCTATGACGCAGTTAACATTCTGACTGTTCACGGCGCCAAGGGTCTAGAATTCCCGGTGGTTTTCATGATCAATCTGGCTAATGATCGTTTCCCGACCAGAGAACGCCGTGAAATCATTCCTATTCCCGATGCGTTGATCAAAGAAACTCTCCCGCAAGGCGATTATCACCTGTTGGAGGAAAGACGTCTTTTTTATGTTGGCGTGACCCGTGCACAAAACAAACTTTTCTTGACAACTGCAAAATTTTATGGGGAAGGAAAAAGACAACGTAAACTTTCACCTTTTGTTTTGGAAATGTTAGGTGAAGAAAAAATCAATCAAATGTTAGATCGTAAACAATCAACTAAAAATCAGCTAGGTCTGTTTGCAGAATATAAACAAAGTGAGGAAAAAATTATCAAAAAAAATCTGCAGCTCAATTTCTTTTCCTTTTCGCAACTATATACTTTCCTCGACTGTCAACTGCGTTATAAATTGAAATACATTCTCAAAATTCCGGAGCCGCCAACTGCCTCTGCATCTTTTGGGAGCACGATTCATGCCAGTTTGGAGACTTTTTACCGCGAATGGCTACAAAACAAAAAGATCGGCCTTGCTCGATTGTTAGAAATATATAAGTCTTCATGGATCCCTCTTGGCTATACTTCCAAGGCCTATCAAGCACGGATGAAACAGGAAGGTAAAAAAATATTAAACAATTATTGGCATAAGCTTCACCAGCCAAAGACTAAAATTCTCGACCTAGAAAAATTTTTCAAAATTAAAATTGATGATTCCATTATTTCTGGGAAAATAGATCGCGTCGACCAAAAAAATAAGCACAAAATCGAAATTATCGATTACAAAACCGGCAAAAAGACTACCGGCCAAGATAAACAAAAAGATTTACAATTGGCAATTTATTTCCTGGCCGCTGTTGACTCGCGACTTTATGCGCGAAAACCAGAAAACGTAGTTTTAAGTCTTTATTGGCTACAAACAGGAGAAAAATCCTCAATCAATAAACACGGCTCTGAGATTGGCGAAGTGAAAAATATGATCCGTCAAATAATCCATGACATCAGAATAACTGATTGGACTTCCTCAAATCTCAAAGCTTGTAATAGGTGTTCCTACTGCTTCATTTATAACGATAACGCGGTCTGATTCAGCTATAATATCTATAGTATGTCGGAGCAGATTGCAGGATCAAGATTTCTTTTAAAATTTTTTGATATCGTTGTTCCTGTACTTACTTGGGTATTGATCACTTTACCCTTATGGCTTTCACCATTTCATCCGGCTGTTGTTGCTTATTTCATCATCGCTTTTGACCTTTATTTTTTCTATAAATCTTACACCACTGTCTATTATGCGGTTTTATCCTATCGGACTATTCAGCGCTTGCAGCGAGTTTCTTTTGCTAAAAGAGTAAAGATAATGAAGCGGGCGGCCGACATTCAGCATTTTGTCATCATTCCAACTTATCAAGAGCCGATGTATAAATTGGAGTCGACAATCAGCGCACTTGCCGCCAACGATTTCCCTTATAAAAATATTCATCTTGTTCTGGCTTTTGAACAACGGGAGGCAGAAGGACCCAATAAAGCCAATGAATTGACTAAGAAATATCAAAAAAACTTTGGTGAGATTATTATCACTTATCACGAACTGCAAGCCAAAGAGGTTGCGGGCAAAGCCAGTAATCAAACCTGGGCTGCCAAAGTTGTTAATGAATATGTTAGTCAAAATCACCTTCGTCGTGAAAATACCGTCATTACAATTTGCGATGCCGATAGCCAGCTCCCCAAAAATTACTTTTCTTATCTGACTTTTGAGTATCTTACCGACAATCAACATCTCTACCACTTTTATTGGGCGCCTGTTTTGCTCTACAATAATTTCTGGCAACTGCCTTTCTTTGTCCGCATGCAAGCCACTCTTTCTTCAATTTTGCGTCTGGCTTTTCTTTCACAAGAAAAAAGACTAATTCAGATTTCGACTTATTCAACCAGCCTATGGCTGCTAAATAAAGTTGGTTTTTGGGATGTGGACATCATTCCTGAAGATTGGCATATCTATTATCAAAGCTTTTTTGTTTTTGGCGAGAAAGTCAAAACCATACCTTTGTTTACCTTGGTCAATGGTGATGCGGTTTACTCGGGTGGAATATTTAAAACGCTGGTTAACCGCTATGAACAGGAAAAACGCTGGGCTTGGGGAGCCAGCGATATCGGTTATGTCCTCAAACGTTTCTTTACTTCGCCCGAGGTCAAGACTTCGGAAAAATTGAAGAAATTGCTCTTTTTGGTTGAAACCCATCTCCTCTGGCCTGTTTCCTTTTTCGCCTTGACCATCAGCGCTTTAATTCCTCCGTTGGTTAATCCCGTTTTTAAACGTACCGTCCTGGGTTTCTTGTTACCCAAACTCTCAAGCCTAATCCTCACCCTTTCTACCTCGGCTCTTTTAATCTATGTTTATTTAGATATAAAGTTGCGCCGCAAGCTCTCCCAAGCAACTCCAATTAAAAGTCTCCCCCTCTTGGTAATTCAATGGTATCTCTTGCCTGTAATCTCATTTATCCTCTCTTCGCTCCCTGCTCTTGACGCACATACCAGAATAATTCTCGGAAAAAAGTTAAAATATAAAGTAACCGAAAAAGTATAGACTTTTTCAGTCATCCTGAAATTGTTTCAGGATCGGGTAAGTAAAATGATAACTTGGATTTTTACCAATACGCCTCTGCATTATTTCACCCAGTCTTTCTGGCGTGACGAAGCTTTCTCTTATCTCCTAGCCAAAAGAAGCCTCTGGGATAATTTAGTTTTAAACGCTCGAGATTTTAGCCCCCCCCTTTATACACTAATCCTTCACTATTGGATAAAAGTTTTTGGTTCCTCTGAAATAGCTCTTCGTTCTTTTTCACTAGTTTCTTTTGTCGCTTTGGCTTACGTTTTCTATTTATTCTTAATTAGCGTTCTCAAAATCAAAACTAAATGGGCGTATGTTTATCTATTGCTTTTCTTTCTCAATCCCTTTTTAAATTATTACGCATTTGAGGCACGCCCCTATATGTTATTTGCTTTTTTTGCTTTTCTGTCGTTTTATTATCTCTATGAATTTAGACCAATCAAATATTTTGTCGTCACGCTTTTAGGTCTGTTAACACACTATTTTATGTTGTTCGTGCTGGCTGCGCAAATTTTGTTTGCCTTAACTGCCCGCTCATATAAATCTCAAGACCGATTTTTTCAACTAAGAACTATTATTAGACCATTTATCTTCTTTATTCCTTGGTTGGTATTCGTTTACTTCCAACACAAGTTTACTGGCCAATTCTGGATTACCAAGCCGCCAACGGAAACTTTTTTTCAAATACCCGCAATCATGTTTACCGGTTATGAAAGCGTCCTAGACTTTTATAAACAGTGGTTATTACTCTTCTCGTTGATTCTAATCTTGATCATCATTTACGGTGTCTGGCAAATAAATAAAAAGAGGTATACAGTTGCAACTAAGGAGAAAAGAGATTTATTGTATTTGTTTCTTTCTTGGTCAATTTTTCCTGCAGTCCTGACATATCTAATCTCTTTTGTCTATCCAGTCTTTTTAGCCCGCTATCTTATTTTTTCGGCGGCGGGAATGATTCTACTGCTTGTTTTTATGCTGGAGCAAGTCGATCAAAAAACCCGCTGGTTATTTTTTATCATTTTGCTGATCATCAGTTTGCACTATAACGTTATTCAGGTTGAAGCCAGAACCAAAGCGCCCTTAAATACCATAGTTAAGGAAATAAAGGGACAAATGCAGCCAAGTGATGTACTTTATGTTACTGACGAATTAAATTTCCATCCCGCAGAATATTATTTAGACGAAAATCGAGTGTTTGTCTACGGAAAGACTTATGCTGAAATTCCGCAATATGTTGGCAAAGTCATCATTCCGCAGGATAAAATAATCAATTCCTTACCCCTTTATCCGCGCAAAGCTTTTATCCTTAAAGACGATCTCACATATAATATCGAAGCGCAATATTAGATAACTTGCTTTCAAGCCTTTTTTACATATAATAAGAAACAATATGGGTTATTTGAAAAGAAGCGATCCACAAATTTATTCATTGATTAAACAAGAGGAAAAAAGGCAAGAACAAACTTTAATGATGATCCCTTCCGAAAACATTTCTTCTTATGCTGTGAACGAAGCGGTTGGCTCGGTTCTCGGCAATAAATATGCCGAAGGGTATCCTTATAAAAGATATTATCAAGGTCAAGAATTTGTGGACCGGGTTGAAGCGCTGGCGGTCGAACGCGCTAAGAAATTGTTTAAGGTCCCTTTTGCCAATGTCCAACCATATTCCGGCTCGCCTGCTAATTTAGCGGTGATTTTATCGTTAGTCAAACCCGGACAGACAATTATGGGATTGACGCTCGCTTCCGGCGGACATTTAACTCACGGAGCGGCCGCCTCCTTTACAGGCAAAGCTTTCAAATCTGTGCAGTACGACGTCAATGAAAAGGGTTTGCTTGATTACAAAAAAGTCGCCCAACTGGCAAAGAGACATAAGCCGAAATTGATCATTGCCGGAACTACTGCTTACGCACGAACTCTCGACTGGAAAAAATTTGCCCAAATTGCCAGAAGCGTCAAAGCTTATCTGCTTGCAGATATTTCACACGTTGCCGGCTTGATTGTTGGTGGAAGCTATCCTTCACCAGTCCCTTATTGCGATATTGTTATGACCACTACTCATAAATCTTTGCGCGGTCCCCGAGGCGCTATGATTATGGTCACTAAGAAAGGTTTGCAAAAAAACTCCGACTTGGCCCAAATAATCAACCAGGCGGTTTTCCCCGGCATTCAAGGCGGCCCCCACATTAACACCATTGCCGGCATTGCCGTAGCCCTCAAAGAGGATGCCAAGCCTGCCTTTAAAAAATATGCTAAACAGATCGTCAAAAACGCTAAAACTCTAGCTAAAGAATTAGCTAAAAATGATTTTAAATTAGTTACAGGTGGGACAGATTCTCATCTTATATTGATTGATATGCGCAGCAAAAAACTGCTCGGAAATACTGCTGCCGAAGCGCTAGAAGCGGTTGGCATTGTTCTCAACCGCAACGCAATCCCCTTTGATACCAATCCTCCCTTTTATCCGTCCGGCATTCGTTTGGGAACACCCGGAATCACCACCCGCAACATGAAAGAAAAAGAGATGGTAACAATTGCCAAAATCATAACCAAAACAATAGAAGCGATCAGCAAAGCTAAACAAAAAATGAATCTCTCTCTAGAACAGGAAAAGGACAAAAATATCCGTTATAAACTGATTGCTGCCATTCCCGAACTAAAACAATTACGTCAGAAAACTCTTCGCCTGTGCAGAAAATTTCCGCTCAAAAAGGTATACTAAGATATGATCTTTGTTCTTCTTGGAGCAAACTTCATGATGGTTTTGGCGGTCATTTTCAAATCCGGTACTCTTCCGCCTCAAATTCCTCTTTTCTATTCCCGACCTTCAGTAGAAACTCAGCTCGGTGAATGGTGGTATATTTTTCTCCTACCGCTCTTACTTGATCTTCTCTATGCTCTCAATCAATTCTTGCTTAAAAAATTTTTCTCAGAGAATTCTTTTGTTAAAACCTTCTTTTATTACTTCAATCTTTTTTTAATCATCGTAATTACCCTAATTTTTTTAAAAATTATTTTTTTGATTGCTTAAGATGAATTCCTTTATTGTTTTTATTATTTCTTTTCTTCTGGCTTTTTTGTTTACGATTCCGACTATTTATTTGGCTAAAAAATTTAAACTGATTACAGATAAGCAAAAACGTACACATCCTGCGCACACTCATAAAGGAATTGTGCCCAGAGCCGGCGGCGTGCCGATTTTTCTAGCTTTCCTCTTAACAATTCTCTTGTTTATCCCAGTTAATAAAATCGTCCTGGGTATCATCATCGCCAGTTTTTTATTAGTGGTCATGGGGTTATTTGATGATTATTTCGATCTCTCACCTTATGGCAGATTCCTCGGCAATCTCGTTTTATCATCTTTAGTCATTGGCTTTGGTTTAGGTATTCCTTTTATTTCTAACCCTTTTGGCGGGCCGATTCGTTTGGACCAGTGGCAGATTCATTTTAATTTTTTTGGCCCGCACAGCATCTTGGTCGTCGGCGACTTACTGGCTATTATTTGGCTCACTTGGACGACTAACATGGTCAACTGGAGTAAGGGCGTCGACGGACAATTGCCGGGTTTTGCCGGCATTGCAGCCATCTTTTTGGGTCTACTGGCAACCCGTTTTACAGCTCACGATATTTCAATCCAAACCGTTGCTCTGCTTTCGTTTATTATTGCCGGGGCGTATCTAGGCTTCCTGCCTTTCAACTTTTACCCACAGAAAATTATGCCTGGTTACGGTGGTGGAGCTTTAGCCGGTTTCTGGTTGGGAATCCTCGCAATTTTGTCGTTTGGAAAAATCGGTACAGCAATTTTGATTTTAGCCATCCCGACGATCGACGCTTTTTACACTATCGCTCGCCGCATTAAAAACAAAAAATCTCCCTTTCGCGCTGATTGGGGACATTTTCACCACCGTCTACTGGAGATCGGTTGGGGCAAAAGAAGGATTGCCATTTTTTATTGGTTGGTTACGCTCTTCCTGGGGATAGCCAGTATGTTTTTGGAAGGCGTTGAGAAAGTTCTTGCCTTTGGTATGGTTGGAGTCGCTTTAATCGCCTTTATTTTGATTATCAATCAGATCAAGATTCGCCACGCCGCCGCGAAACGATCCTAAAGGATTTTATTTCTTTTTGCTTGCTGTCTCTGTTTTGTTCGATAATCTTCAAATTTGCTGATCAACTCTTGAATATCCTTGCCTTCACGTAGACCAAACTCAATCCCGGCAGCTCCAACCAAAACTACTATTCCCCCAATCACCGGATAGTACCACCCGCTTTTTTCGCCGCTTTTTATTGCCCGACTAATTCTTCTAAACCACCTCGCTCTATCTGTAGCCAGAACTCCCATTAATTCATCTTCTCTCTCTGGACGAATATTCCCGGCTTCGTCATAATCACCTCGTATCAATGAAGGAATATTTACGCGGACCTCGCCTATTGGAAAATCAATTTCGCTCACTCTTTCAGCTCTATTCATGTCCGTATATGATACTAAATTATGCTAAAATTTGAAATATGAAATTGTTGGTAACCGGCGGCGCTGGATTCATCGGGACCAATTTCATTTATTACTGGTTTAAGAATCATCCCCAAGATTACATCGTTAACCTCGATAAACTGACTTATGCCGGAAATCTCGAAAATTTAACTGCCCTTAAAGATAAGCCTAATTATTCCTTTATTAGGGGCGACATCTGTGATGGGAAAGTTGTTGAGCAGGCAATGAATGAAATTGATGTCGTAGTCCATTTTGCGGCCGATTCTCATGTTGATCGCTCAATTCTTGACCCGGATCCTTTTATCAAAACCAATATTGAAGGCACTTATGTCCTGTTGAAGGCCGCCCTAAAAGCAAAAGTTACCAGATTTCATCATATCTCTACTGATGAAGTGTTTGGTTCTCTCGAACTTAAAGCAAAGGAGAAATTCACCGAAAAAACCGCTTACAATCCGCGCAGCCCCTATTCTGCTTCCAAGGCCGGTTCGGACCATCTGGTGAGAGCTTTTTATACAACTTTTAACCTCCCAATAACTATTTCCAACTGTTCCAACAACTTCGGACCTTATCAATTTCCGGAAAAATTTATTCCTTTGGTAATAACCAATATTATGGAGGGACAAAAAATCCCAGTTTACGGTGATGGCTTGAACGTTCGTGATTGGCTCTATGTCGAAGATCATTGTCGAGCGATTGATCTTATTTTACAGCAAGGAAAGGTTGGAGAAACTTATTTGGTGGGCGGGTTAACAGAAGATGTCTCCAATCTGGAGGTAATAAAAAAAATCTTAAAAATTATGGGAAAAGATGAAGAGTTGATCGAGCTCGTCAAAGACCGTCGCGGGCACGATCGCAAGTATAGTGTGGATTGGTCGAAAATCAAATCTGACCTTGGCTGGGAGCCGGCCTTCCTCTTTGATACCTATCTGCAAAAAACTGTCAAGTGGTATCAACAAAATAAAGACTGGTGGCAACACGTTAAATCAGGTGAATACAAAAAGTATTATGAACAACAGTACGGGAAATAGATTAACAATCGCCATAACCGGCTCCTCCGGTTTAGTGGGATCACGTATAATCGAACTCCTCTCTAATGACTTCAATTTTATTCAACTATCACAACAGGAGATGGATATAACCAATCAACAACAAGTAAAGGAAAAATTGAATAACCTTGATTTCGATCTCTTTTTACATCTGGCAGCCTATACTAACGTTGATAAGGCAGAAGAAGAAAAAGAACTCTGCTATAAAATTAACGTTGAGGGAACGCGGAATGTTTTTGAGGAAACAATTAGTAGGAACAAAAAATTCATTTATATTTCCACTGATTTTGTTTTCAATGGTGAAAAATCCTCATATAACGAAAGCAGTCAACCTGAGGCTCATTTCGGAGTCTACGGGTTGTCCAAATTGGAAGGGGAAAAAATCGTCAGAAACAAGGGGATGATTGTGCGCCTATCCTTTCCTTATCGAGCGGTTTACCAGCAACGCTCAGATTTTGTTCGTTCCTTTAAAGCTTTGCTTGAGCAAAAAAAACCATTAAAAGTAGTCAGTGATTCGCTCATTACTCCTACTTTTATCGATGATATCGCTTCTGGCCTTAAATATCTATTTATACACTTCACGCCTGAAGTTTTTCATTTAGTCGGCAGCCAAAGTCTCTCTCCTTATGAGGCGTGTATGCAAATTGCCGCCACTTTCGATTTCGATACATCCTTGATCGGTAAAACCACTTTTGCCGAGTTTAATCACGGGAAAGCTCCCCGACCTCAAAAGTCAATCATTGTCAGCGTGAAAAATAATTTTTATCCTATGAAGAATCTTGCGCAGGGGCTCGCTGAAATCAAACATCAATTAGCCGTTCTGTGATATTATAGAAAGTTATGACAATTAGTTTTGTGGGGCATGGCTATGTAGGCCTCGTTACCGCCTGCGTTTTTGCCGATTTTGGCAATGACGTCTGGGTCATCGGACATACTCCCGCCAAGATAGCTAAACTTAAGCAAGGCGATCCGTTGATCTATGAACCCGGATTGAAGGAGTTGCTAAAAAAAAATCTTAAGGCCGGCCGTATCCATTTCACGCTTGATTTTGCCGAAGCCGTGCCTAAATCTGCCATTGTTTTTATCACCGTGGGCACGCCTCCGAGTAAAAGCGGTGAGGCTGATCTGAGTGCTGTTTTTGCCGTAGCTAGGCAAATTGCGCCATATCTCAAGGCCGAAAGCACTGTTGTTTCCTGCAAAAGTACAGTCCCAGTAGGAACGAACAAAAAAGTTGAACAAACCCTGGAACAGCTCAAGCCCAAACAGGCACGAATCTTAATTGCGTCTTGTCCTGAGTTTTTACGCGAGGGAACAGCCTTGACAGACACCTTCAATCCAGACCGGATAGTAATTGGTTCAGACTCTCCTGAAGCCTTAAAACTTTTACTTGAGTTGCATAAACCATTTAAAACTACGCCTGTAGTCACAGATTTAGCTTCGGCAGAACTTATCAAGTATGCAGCCAACTCCATGCTGGCTACTAAGGTCAGCTTTGCCAATTTTATTGCCTTGTTATGCGAAAAAGCAGGGGCAGATGTGGAAACCGTGCTCGATGCCGTTGGTCTAGATAAACGAATCGGCAGGATTTTTCTCAATCCAGGCGTGGGCTATGGCGGATCATGCCTGCCCAAAGATGTTTTAGCTCTGCTGGAGACGACTAAAGGCATGGGCCTAGACGCTTCTTTTTTAGAAGCTGTCAACGCTGTCAATCAACAGGCAAAAGACAATTTTATCGACCGGATTGTTGCAAACTCCCCCGGCAAGCGCCTCGCAGTCTGGGGCCTGAGTTTTAAACCTGAAACGGACGATATTCGTGAGGCTCCGGCCTTATATATCATCAACAAACTCTTAGCCGAAGGATTTACAATTACTGCCTACGATCCGGCCGCCATGAGTAATGTTAAGCACGTTATGAATGACCAAATAACTTATGTTTCGGATCCTTATAAAGCCCTAAAGTTAGCTGATGCCCTTTGCATTTTCACAGAGTGGAATGAGTTTAAGGAGATTGACTTGGGAAAAGTCAAAAATGAACTCAAAACAGGGTTCATTTTTGATGGCAGAAATATCTATCAATCTAAAGAAATGTCTAAATTAGGTTTTAAATATTTCAGTGTGGGACGATAAATATGAAAGTACTAATCACCGGAGTCGCAGGCTTTATCGGGTCAAATTTAGCCAAAAAATTGCTAGGGCAAGGAGATGAAGTCTGGGGCGTAGACAATTTTATTACCGGTTCACAACAGAATATCAATCTTTTAAACAATCAGCGCTTTCACTTTTTTAAAGGCAATATTGAGGACTTCGACTTCAAAGGAAAACTAGATAGCGTTGAGGTCATTTTTCATCTGGCTTCGCCTGCCTCCCCTTTCCAATATGCTAATCACCCCCTGCAAACGTTAACGACCAACAGTTGGGGAACTAAAAACCTACTCGAATTTATGGTTAAGAGCAAAAGTTCCCGCTTTGTTCTGGCTTCGACATCGGAAGTTTATGGCAGTCCCTTAATCCATCCCCAGACAGAGAATTATTGGGGAAATGTCAATCCCGTCGGAGAACGTTCCTGCTATGATGAAGGTAAACGCTTCTCAGAAGCACTAGCTACGACTTTTTTGCGTCTTTATGACCTTGATATTAGAATTGCTCGCATTTTTAATACTTACGGTCCGAACATGGAAAAAGATGATGGCAGAGTCATTTCCAATTTTATCTGTCAAAGTTTAGGCAAAAAACCCATTACTATCTACGGAGATGGTTTACAGACACGATCTTTTTGTTTTGTTTCCGACATGATTAGAGGCTTGATCTCATTAGGAACAGAAAACAAGCTCAAGGGAGAGATTGTCAATCTGGGGAATCCTGACGAAAGAACAATTCGTGAAATTGCCGAGTTGATTAAACAGAAAATCAAAACATCCTCAAAAATCATTTTCAAGCCTAAAAGCAAGGATGATCCTGAACGCAGAAAACCCGATATCAGCAAGGCAATTAAATTATTGACTTGGAAGCCAGAAGTAAGCTTGGAAGACGGCCTGGATGAAACAATCAACTACTTTAAAAACAGATTTTTTGTATGAATAAAGTAACCATCATCATTCCAACCTATAACGAAGTCGAAAATATCTCAAAAATTATTAAAGACATCTTTTCTCTGGCAAAAAGTCTCACCAACTGGCAGCTTAGTATTTTAATAGTTGATAGTTCCTCGCCTGATAAAACCGGCGACTCGGTGCGTAAACTGCAAACAACTTATTCTCGTCTTTACTTATTATCGACAAAAAAAGAAGGCTTAGGCCGAGCCTATCTGCGCGGTTTCACTTACGCTCTAAGTAAACTCAAAGCCGATGTCGTTTTTGAAATGGATGCCGATTTTTCACATAACCCTCAAGATATTCCTCGCTTTCTGGCTAAAATTGAGCAAGGAGCTGATTTTGTTATCGGCTCACGCTATATCAAAGGAGGATCCATTCCTGCCGATTGGAGCTGGGATCGCAAGTTTTTTTCGATAATCGGCAATCTTGTTATCCGTCTCGGCTTTATGAAGCTCGGGATTACCGATTGGACTTCCGGTTTTCGGGCAATCAAATCCTGGGTAGTCGAATCAAGCCTGCAACGTTTGGAAAAATATTCCGGCTACGTTTTCCAGGTTGCGCTCCTTGATGAAAGTTTGAAAAAAAATGCCAAAGTCAGTGAAATCCCTATTCAGTTTATTGACCGTAAATATGGCGTATCTAAAATTAATTCTTTTCAATACACTTCTCAAACTCTCTTGTACGTCTTCAGTCACTCTTCTTTTATCCGCTATGTTCTGGTTGGTCTTTCGGGGACAGTTATCGATTTTGGACTTTCCTTCATTTTGATTGAAAAAGTTCGCCTATTTATTTGGCTGTCAACCATGATCAGCGCCGAGACTGCGATTATTTTTAATTTCATCCTTAATAATTTCTGGAGCTTTGCCCACAAAAAATTAGCCGGAGGGACCGGTTATATTCTTAAGAAATTCTTTCATTTTAACCTTATTTCGTTGGGAGGGCTACTCATTCAAACTTTTGGAATTACTTATCTCGCTTATCTATTTGGAATGCGTTGGTGGTTCGTCTATAAATTCTTTATTCTTGCCTTAATCATTATTCCCTATTCATATATTCTTTACAACAAGATTGTCTGGAAGACAAAGACTAAGTAAGTTTATTGCACTTTTTCTGTATATTCAACCGAGATCCAGCCCTCTTTGTTGGGTTCATAGCTGATTCTATACCAGTTATTTTTTTCTTCAAGAACGTCAAAAGTTTGGCCCGGCTTAACTTGTGCCTCTTCGGACGCTGAGATCGAGGCGTCGTCGCGGACACGCAAAAAACCTGTGGGCGTATCTTTAATCTTGACTGTATATAAAATTTTGTTGGGTTTGTTGCTTGTTTGTGTGTTTAGATTGGCCGCTGGTGTCGCTTGTTTTTGACTCAAATCCACTGCCAACTTAAAAGTAGCATTGGTCCTGTAACCTTCAACGACGTTAATTTTTTCGGTTCGTGGGAAAAAACCTGGAAGATAAACGTTAATCTCGTGAGTCCCTTTGGGTACATCTTGAAGCACCATGCTGGCGACACCTTTTTCATCATTATCCAGCTTAACAATTGCTCCGTTGGGGTCGGTATCAATTGCGATCTCTCCTGTTCCCGATTGGCCGGCATTGTTCATTTTGGTGGGATAAAAAATTTCACCGGCCGAGGTGAGATCAGTTGTCCCCAACTCTCTATTCACATATGTCAAGGAATTTTTATAGACTGTCACTTTGCCTTGCCAAGTTGCTGTGTTACTAGCTATGCCTTCGGGAATAAGCTTGAGCGTATAGTCTCCTATTTTATATCTGCTATCAAAAGGCGTCTTGCCAATATCAACATTGTCTATAAATAAAGTCGCCTCCGGGGAAGAGTTAACTTTCAATTCTCCATATTGGCTAGTTTTATCGAAAAAGAAATATTTTGCAAAAACAAAGAGAATAAAAATAAAAAAAAGAGTGGTAAAAAGAATTATTTTGCCGCGAGCACTTGCTCTCATGGTGGTAATATTTTAGTACTCGCCGAAAGACAAATCAATCAAGCTTTGATTATAAAAACTTCGTCTCCATCTTTGGCTTTCTGCTCGACTTTTATCCCAACTGTGTCACCTTTTTTCGCTTTAGAAACGGCCGCATGTTCAATCTGCATCGAATCCACTTTCTGATTGAATTCTTTACCATGCCCAACAACCTTGATCTCATCGCCAACTGCTAAGTCGCCGCTTAGATCTACCACTGCTACACCAACGTGATCATAATAATGAGTTACTTTTCCCACTTTGCTATCTGCCATCTTCTTCTCACCCCCCTTTGTTATAATCTATGATAGCATAAAAAATGCGCCTAATATAATTTTATTTATTATGTATAGTGTAAGCAATTCCGAGTTTGAATCTATGATCAGCGATTCCCTTGATTCGCTCCCAGTCGAAATCCAAACAAAAATGGAAAACGTCGAGCTCATCCTTGAAGACGAAGACGTTGTTGCCCCTGATCTCCTTGGACTATATCAGGGCGTGCCTCAGCCGAGTCGCGGGAGTTATTACTCTTGGGTTTTGCCAGACAAAATCACTATCTTTAAAAAAACTATTGAAAATCACGCTTGCGACGCTCAGCATTTGGCACAACTTGTTCAGCACGTAGTTAGGCACGAAATCGCCCACCATTTTGGTTACTCTGATGAAGAGATAAACAAAAAGACAAAATCTATTTAACTTCAAGAATTCTCCACAAGACAAGACTAGCGTAGGTACGATAAGGTTTCCATTTAGCAATGATTTCCCCGACCTGTTTAACACTTGGTTCTTTTTTGAAACCGTAGATCTGTTTAATCGCCTTTCTTAGACCTAAATCTCCGTGTGAGAAAACATCTTCTCTCCCTAATCCGAAGATCAAAAACATCTCTGCCGACCAAGGACCGATGCCTTTGACTTTAATCAATTCTTTGATTACATCCTCGTCTGATTGTTTTTTCAGGCTGTCCAAATCCAACTCGCCAGAATTCACTTTTTTGGCCAAGTCTTTGAGCGCTTTCACTTTTGCTTTAGAGGTGCCACATGATTTAATTTTCAACTCACTTAATCGTAAGAGGGTTTTGGGGCTAATTTTTTTGTCTGGGAAAAGATTCTCAAGACGATCAAAAATTGTGTCGGCTGCTTTTCCAGAAAGTTGCTGGCTGATGATTATCTCGCAGAGTTCGGAGAATAAATCGTCAGGTAAATAATTAAACTCAACTTTTATTTTTTCTATATATGAAAAAAGGGTTGAATCGTGTTTTTTGAAGTGATTCCTAATAATCTGATTCATAAAGCTCTTTTGTTATTTTTTTAAGATAATCAATTAGTTCACTTAGTTCATTATTTGAAATCTGCTCAGATTTCTGCTCAAAAATCTCTCTATCCGGCCACTTGTTATTATTTTCGTTTTCGTCGCCTGGTATTTCCAAATAAATCTGAGAACAAATTGATTGATCGTAATAAAGATTTATTTCTTTAACAAGTTCAGGCTCTGTTCCATCGATATCCTCATAAATAGGTAAATCTTCTATCATAACTGTTACTATGGGCAAATATTTTATTTTTTTTCTTTTGGGGTCCGAGAGTAGACCAATGTGAAAAATTTTTTCTCCTTTATCGTCTAATAATGGAAATTGGTTCTGTTTATAACCATCTTCCATCCAGCCATCTTCGGCCAATTTCGCACAATAACTGAAAAAGAGCGAGAGATTTTGTTTACTTGGTCGCTCATATGTGTCGGCGGAAAGTCTTTCCCTCATAGTAAAATCCTACATAACTAAAAAAGTAAATATCAAGCCAACTTCTGTTGCAGAAAAGCAAGTGCTTGTTTTATATCTCCTCTTTTTAGATGTTTATATACGTCTAACTTAATCCTATCCTTAATCCAGTTATCCATCATAATAAACTCTGTAAGTTTGAGTAAAAGCTGTAAAACTTCGAGATACTGTTGTTTATCTGCAAACTCGTTAAAATTATATTCAACGAACGTTTGTAGATTTGCATTAAGTTTTTCATCAAAATTTTGTAGTCTACGTACTTCTTCTTTTTCCATCTGCTTGCGTTGAGCAGCCAGGTCTTCGTCTATGAATCTTCTGTCCCCAGTTTCTAACTGCTCTATCTGTTCCTGGAGCCATTTTATGCGCTTTGAGATATGCGTCTTAAATAACCACCCGACCATATATTTGATCTGTGGAGATTCTGCTTGCCAATGATTAATTTTTGCATAACTGCTAAATAAAGTCGGAAGTAATTGGTTCAAGGCATTTTGCTTATATAATCTGGCGGTAAAAGTCCCATCTTCGCTAAGAATTCTGTTGTAAGGAGCGAATCTCAAACTCCCTATAACAAAACGCATGTCAGGATGTTCAAAAGGAAGCTCGACAAGTTCGGAAATATCCTTCTTAATTTTTGTCAGAAATTTACCCCTTTTGCTGACTTGTTGAGCCTCCGGAACGACTACGACTAACTCTTTTTGGTTAAGCATAGGAGAATAGCTTATTATTATACTCCATTTAGCTTTTGATTCAAGGGTTGACTTATAGAATTTATTATTTATAATAAGTTTAGAAAAGATATATATGGATGACTTTACTGCTCCTGCGCCAAAAAAAAACAGAACGGGTTTGATTATAACTGTTATTGTTGTTCTTTTGTTGGCTCTCGGCGGTTATTATTTCTTTAAGATGCAGACAAAAAAAGCTCAACTTAAACCAACACCAACCCCAACTTTTACTCCCACAGAAGCGCCTACAGAAACTCCTACTTCAACTCCTAGCGGCACGCTGACACCAAGTGCAACCGCTTCCCCAACTATCAGGCCGACTACGGGAGCCGTTAGCAAAGCTACAGAATTAAATGTACAGATTCTTAACGGGAGCGGAACAGTTGGGGCGGCTGGCGAAGTCAGAGACCATCTAACTTCCGAGGGTTACAAAAATATTGACACTGGTAACGCAGATAACTTTGACTACACCAACATTACCATTAATATCAAAGAATCGCGAAAGGATTTTTTGACCGATATCGAAGACGCTCTCAAGGATAAATACACCATCGGAAGTACGGGAACTCTAAGCGCCGACTCCAACTACGATGTCGTGATCACTGTCGGGAAATAACTACTTTATAGAGCTTGAGATTTTTCGCTCCCAAATCGTATTTATAACGCTCTTTACCACGTAAAAAATCATAACGGATTTTTTTGTCTCTAATTGCCTGTTTAATCTTAAAAGCCTGCAATAATAGCCCAACACTATAATAGTTATATTCCGGATCATAGCCAGAATTATAGGCAAAAATTTTATCTTCAAGTTCAAAAGTCATTAACGCGGCGACATTTTTGTCTTCAATCTGTAAGAAACACAAATTAGTTTCCCAGTTTTCTTTTTTTACCTGAAACAAGTCCTTGAAAAAGTTTTTCATTTCTTGACTCATGAATTTATTTTTCTGCGGATCGGATAAACGATGCAGTCTAATAAATTCCTCGAAATCCTGTTCAACCGTCTCTTCACTACAAACTCGAAAATTTTTAATCATATCGAGTCTGTTCATTTTTCGTTTCAACTCTTTTCTATCCTTTCTGTCCAAAGACGTCAAGTATTCACCCCAAGTCGCTGGCAGCTCTATATAGGGAGCTACTTCTTGCTGTTTAATAGTCTGGGATTCAAAGTTGAATTCTCCGTTAATCAATCCCATATAAAGAGTCGCATCCTCGCGCAGATAATCCAATTGTAAACTCAAAAAATTATTTTCTTTAAACCACTCCCAAATTCTTCGCCACGCTTCAAGCATCTCCGATTTGACGCGCCGTTTAAAATATAACGCTCCATAATCGGTTACTTCCTCGCCTGAAAGTACCGGTTTCATCCCCAATAACAACACTTTGCGATCGCTTTGCTCAAAAGCTCCATAACCGATTATCTCTTCCCCGTCAAAAATACCCAAGAGAATGATTTCTTCCTGTTTGCAAAAATGTTTAGCAAAAGTTTCTAAATACCAAATGCTTTGAAAAAGGGCGTATTTGTTTTCGGGCAAACGATAACTTTTCAATTCTTGAAAAGTGGCAATCTTTCTAACTAACAACATAAGATTAATATTCTAACACAAGTGCTATAATAGCCTCATGAAGATCTTATTGGTTTTTGCACACCCCGACGATGAAACATTTTCTTCTTCCGGGACTATTGCTTTGTTGACTAAAAAAGGTTGGATTGCCAAATTAATCATGGTCACACGCGGAGAGGCCGGAATGCTCGGCGATCCTCCTTTTACTTCCCAAAAGAACTTAGGTAAAGTTAGAGAAAAGGAATTGAGAAAGGCTGCCAAAATTATCCGTATCTTAAAAATCTATTTTTTGGGGTTCAAAGATGGCACTTTGCATAAAATTCCCCAAAAGAAACTTTTAGTTAGAATTCTACCACTGATAAAAAAAGAGAAACCAGACGTTGTTTTGACTTTTGATGAGCATGGAATCTCAAAGCACCCAGACCATATAGTCGTCTCTAAGGTAACAACTTTGGCATTTTATGCATATATGAAAAACGCTAAAAAGCATGTCCGCCTTTATCATGTCGTTCTTCCAGAAAGCAGCAATAAAAAATTCGTGGCTGCAGGTTTCAGATATGATTATTTCGGGGGCATGAAACCAACTCCCGATAAAGAAATTACTACCAATGTCAATATCAATAAAACTTTCAAGGCCAAAATTAGAGCTATGAAAGCTCATCTGACACAAAAACAAGATTGGGAAAGGTTATTAAAACGCAATGAATTACTTGCAGGAAATTGGGAACATTTTAAACTTATTGCGGAAAATACAATTTAGTCTGTCTACAGGATGATTGCCAATCAGACTGTGCGTTATTTTATCAAAATAGTTAAAGACTCCAAAGAACTCAATCAAAAAGAGAAAGATGTTTTGATTGCGCGCCTTGAGGAAAAGACTCTAGAAAAAATAGGCAAAAAATATAAATTAACAGCCGAGCGCATCAGACAAATCGAAGAAGTAGCAATCAAAAAATTCCTTGCCAAAATCAACCAATTATTTCTTTTTAATTAAAGATGCAGAAAATGACTATTTCTAGTAAAAAACGAAAAGAGGTTATCGATATTACTGATCAGCTTAATGCTTTAATCCATAAGCAAAAACTAAAGGAGGGAATCGTCAATCTATTCATCGCTCACACGACCGCTGCTTTGACAACGGCTGATCTAGATCCCGGAACCGATCAAGATATGCTTAACGCTTTTGATAAATTAATTCCAAGACTGCAGTTTCGTCATCCACATGATCCGGAACATACCCCCGACCATATTCTTTCTTCTTTAATCGGAACCTCATTAAGTCTGCCAATTGCTAACCACCAACTGGTTTTGGGGACTTGGCAACGCGTAGTCTTGCTTGAGTTCTCTGGTCCTCGGCAAAGACAGATTATGATACAATTGTAGGATGGCGCAAATTTTCAAGCGTAAACGTTTCCAGTCTCTTTTTGATCCTGCTTCTCCCGAATCTTTTAATTTGAGTCGCTCAAAGATCGACTTATTTATAGAATGCCCGCGTTGTTTCTATCTTGATCGCAGATTGGGAATCGGCAGACCGAGCATGCCAGCTTTTACACTCAACAGCGCTGTCGATGCACTGTTAAAAAAAGAGTTTGATTTGTTGAGAAAAAATGGCGAGGCGCACGAATTGATGAAAGAATATCATATCGATGCCATTCCGTTTCGACACCCCGAGTTGTCTATTTGGCGAGATGACATGTACCAATATAAAGGCGCTTCTGCCCTAGATGAAAAATCAAACTTTATGATTAGCGGAATTATTGATGATATTTGGCAAAATTCCAAGGGACAATTACTGATTGTTGATTATAAATCAACTAGTACTTCTAAACAAATCTCTCTCGAAGATAAGTGGAAACAGGGTTATAAGAAACAAATTGAGATTTATCAATGGATTTTCAGGAAAAAGGGTTTTGAGGTTTCAGATACTGGCTATTTCATTTTCGCCAACGCGGCCAGAAATCGACCCAAGTTTGACGGTAAATTAGAATTTATTTTGTCAATTATCCCTCATAAAGGCAATACTTCCTGGATCGAACCACTGTTGCAAAAAATTCGTAAAGTATTGTCGATGGATACACTCCCCGACTGCGGCCCCGAATGCCAATATTGCGCCTACCGCGAAAAGATTGAAAGAGCTACTCTTTGATCCCTTTAAACATAGAAAATTATAGTTGACGTTGTCTTAATTAAATTTATAAAATATTATAAAGTGAGTGCCGAAAGGGGAATTTTTGCTCCAGCAGAGGCAGTAAAATTCAACGGCCATCTTCCTACCCAGGAAAACCCCCGCCTAAATTCTCGTGCTCTTGAATTCCAAAATCTAGCCAAACCACATCAACTCAAGAATATTAATATCAAGGAGAATGACTTTCCTTTTTACACCAAAGACGGGAGATTGTGGATTGTTGACGGTTCGGCTGTTTTCTCCAACGGACATTGCAAAATCCCCAATGGCTTTAAGTTTAGTGAATTTCTACATGAACTTGAAGGTCTACAACAAGGTTTAAGAATCATTCCTAATGAAGAACCCCATAATGGAGTTGTAGATTTAATCTGGAAGAACTGGGAAAAATTATGGGAACACTTTGAACCGGATATGCATTATGCTGTCCCTACGCGTTGTTTTAGAGAAGTTCGCCTAAATCATTTTAACGGTACGGAGGAGGAAATTGGCCAACCTGATCTTATTGGAATCAGCCCGAGAGGTTCAGTCAATATCTTGGAAGTTGGAGCTCTGGGGTTAAAAAAAGCTAAAAGAGCCAAAATTAGAAGATACGAGGAAAAATTTAGAAGCATGTTTGGCGATAGTCTGATGTTGCGATCTTTTGTCGTCGCTTATGAACAGATTGAGAAAGGATTTAGAGTTGAGATGATTGATCCTTCCGTTCTGAATTAATGATCGATGTCCCTACTTTTCCGCCATAGAAGGGCTGCTGAAAAGCAATCAACATTCGACTGTCTATTTGAATCGTCCTTTTCTACCATTGACTGTTAACCCTATTTATCTCCCAATTCATTTAATTTCTGCTATGATATTTAGCAATGATCAGGCACGAAATTTTTACTCTTTTGCAAAATGGGCTTAAAAAAAGCGGAGTTAAGACTGATAAGATCAATCTTGAACACCCTACAACCCTCAAGCATGGAGATTATTCAACAAATATAGCTCTTATGTCTGCCAAACAACTCGGGAAACAACCATTGGAAATTGCGGAAAAGATTAAAAATTCTCTGCCGGCAAATGAGATTGTCGCCAAGATAACTGTTGTCAAGCCTGGTTTTATCAATTTTTTCTTATCAGATAAAGCATTACTTCAAGAATTGGAAAATATAAATAAAGATAAAAAAGAAAAATCCCCGCCAGAGAAAACAATTCTGCTCGAATATGGCCAGCCCAACACCCATAAAACTCCACATATTGGTCATCTTTTCTCATATATTTTTGGTGAATCGTTAGCCAGAATTCTGGAGAGTCAAGGAAATAAGCTTATTCGCGCCAACTATCAAGGAGATGTCGGCCCGCACGTAGCTAAATGTCTTTATGTCGCTCAAAAGAAATGGGAGCAGATGAAAGATCGACCCTTAAAGGAAAAGATTGATTGGCTGCAAAAATGCTATCAAGAAGGGTCAAAACTCTACGAGCAGGATAAAAAAATCCAAACAGAAATAGATAAGTTGAATCAGACTATTTATCATCACGATCCAGCAATAAATAAAGCATGGACTGAAACTCGACGGTGGTCTCTGGATTTTTTTAAACACTTCGAACAGCTTTTGGGAATTAAATACGACAAATATTATTTTGAAAGTGAAATCGCCGATCGCGGGAAAGAAATTGTCACGAAATTTGTCGGTAAAATCTTCAGAGAAAGTGAAGGAGCGATAATTTTTCCTGGTGAAAAATATGGTCTGCATACCAGAGTATTTATCACCAAATTTGGCATGCCGACTTATGAAGCTAAAGATATCGGCCTCAATGAAGCCAAAAAACAATTATCTTTTGATTTCTCAATCGTCACTACGGCCAACGAGCAAAACGCTTATTACAAAGTTGTAACTAAGGCCAGCGAATTAATTTTCCCGGAATTAACTGGAAAATTGAAGCATTTGGGTTTTGGTTTAATCCAACTAAAGACTGGAAAGATGTCTTCACGCACCGGCGAAATTGTTGACGCTTTTAGCTTGGTCGATTTAACAATTAAGGAAATCGCCAAAAATTACAAGCTTGGGGCGGGGATTGCCGAAAAAATAGCTCTCGCCGCAATCAGGTATTCTTTCCTAAAATCAGACGCTTACAAAAATATTCTTTTTGATTTGCAAAAAAGTATCACTAAAGAAGGAGACTCCGGGCCGTATCTTCTCTATACTTATGTCAGAACCCAAAGTATTTTAAGCAAAAGCGGTAAATTCGAATTTTCACCGCTAAAAGCACCGCCGCAAAACCCGGAAGAAAAAAATATTCTCAAATTAATTTATCAATTCCCAGAAGTTACGGGACGGGCGAGTCAATACTACTCTCCGCATTTGTTGACTACTTATCTTTTCCAACTTTCTCAGGCTTTTAATTTTTTTTATCAGAAACATCCAGTGCTGAAAGCTAACGGAGAGACCAAAAATTTTAGATTGGCACTTACTTCCGCTGTTGGTAAAATTCTCAAAGACGGTCTCTACCTATTAGGGATAGAAACTGTCAGTAAAATGTGACATTGAATATCGTCCTTAGCTTGATTGAGAAGCTGATTTAAATCGGACTTTGAATCAAGTTCAAAATGACATATGGCTTTATTTATTTGTTCAAATTGTGGCTACGGTTCTGCATCATGGTTGGGGCGCTGCCCCGATTGTGGTAAGTGGAATACGTTAATAGAGCAACAACAAGAAAAAAAAGGCCGCTCCCGAGAAAAGACTAAGCCTCTCAGACTCACTGCTTTGGGGAAAGTAGACAATCGACAAAAACCGCGAATCCACACGGAAATATATGAGTTCGATCGAGTTTTGGGAGGAGGGATCATTCCGGGAGAGATTATTTTACTTACCGGAGAACCAGGAATCGGAAAATCAACTCTTCTCTTGCAAGCGCTCAAAGATATCAAGACGCTCTATATCTCCGGCGAAGAATCTGCCGAACAGGTTAAAGATCGGGCCGAACGATTAAAAATAGACCTTAATAATCTCCTTTTTTCCAGCGACTTACAAA
Source organism: uncultured Gammaproteobacteria bacterium (assembly GCA_964566425.1). GTDB lineage: Bacteria > Patescibacteriota > Microgenomatia > UBA1406 > GWC2-37-13 > CAZMIL01. Next base: position 66,345 of record CAZMIL010000001.1, read on the forward strand.
TTGAGGGAATTATTGAAGGGATCGACAATCACCGCGAAGACATTGATACTGTAGTCATCGATTCTGTTCAAACCGTTTATTCAAACAAGTTGGATGCTGCCCCAGGGAATATTTCGCAACTTAAAGAAACCGCTACTCAACTCATTTCTTTTGCTAAACAAAATAAATTAGCGGTCATTTTGATTGGCCACGTTACTAAGGGCGGAAACGTCGCCGGTCCCAAAACTTTAGAACATCTTGTAGACTGCGTCTTGAGTTTTGAAGGTGAAAAAGTCTCACACCACCGCATCTTGAGAGCCAACAAAAACAGATTTGGCTCGACAGATGAAATAGGAATTTTTGAGATGAAAACTAACGGACTCAAAGAAGTCAATAATCCTTTAGCTTTCCTGGAAACTTCTTCCGAGGAGGCGGCCGGCAAAGTAATCGTCGGAGTAATTGAAGGAAAAAGACCGCTTTTCTTTGAAATTCAAACTTTGGTTTCTTCAACAGTTTTTTCTACTCCACGAAGAGTAGTCAAAGGTGTCGATTATAATAAAGTTCAATTATTAATCGCCGTAATCAAAAAGCAATTCAATCTTCCCCTGGATCGTTTTGATATCTATGTTAATGTCGTCGGTGGCGTGAGTATTAAATCGACTGCGGCCGATTTAGGAATTGCTGCTTCGCTTATTTCCTCAATGAAAAATATTCATATCCCACAAAAAACAGTTTTTATTGGTGAAGTTGGCCTTCTAGGTGAAATAAGATCAATCTCTGGCGAGGAAAAAATAATCACCGAGGCGAAAAGATTAAAATTCCATTCGATAGTTTCCGCACAAAATATTACAACTCTTAGGGAGATAAGAAAAATTCTTTTTTAATAATCGTTTCTTTGCCGTTAGCTCCAATTATATTTATAATCAAAGTATTCTTTCCTGACTTGAGAGGAAAATCATAGAAGAAAATTCCGTCTTTATTCTGATAAACCCTATCGCCGAAAATGGTAATTACTGCTTCCTTCTCTGTTCTACCGATTATTTTTACCCTGTCCTTTCTTTTAAAAGAATTTACCGTCGGTGAAAGAATATCAACAGTCGGTGGGGACAAGAATCTAAAAAGTTGATAACTAAAATATAGAGAAAAGAGTAGTGAAATTATTGCTGTTATAAATATAAAGTAACGTCTCGATTGCGGCGTCAAATGTTTACTGGCAATTCTTTTCTTAAAACTAACTTCTTCTTTACGGGCATAATCTCGCCTGAAAAAAGCCAGCATTTTATCGGGATTCAAACCCAAGACAAGAGAATAGTTTTTGATAATTCCGGCAATGTAAATTTTTGAAGAAAAAACCCTCCAATCGTTAGCTTCTATGGCTTTTAAAAATTTTTCTCTGACCTTAATTTTTTTTTCAATGCCTTTGATTGTAAGCTCTTGCTTTATTCTTTCTGTTTGTAAAATTTCGCCAACTGTCAACATATCTCTTCATCCCTTAACTCGCTCGACATACTGGCCAGTCTCCGGATTGATAGCAATTATATCCCCTTTTTTGATAAACAAGGGAACGCTAACAGTCACTCCGGTTTCAACGATCGCTTGTTTTTTTGCTCCGGAAACAGTATCTCCTCTTACTGCATTTTCTGATTCAATAACTTTGAGACGAACGTTGGCGGGAGGACGAACGCTCAAAGCTTTTTCTCCTAACATAATCACATAATATCTTTCCTCAGGTTTGAGAAATTTTGCCAAATCTCCAACTATTGCAATTGGAAGACTAGTTTGTTGATAAGTTTTTTCATCCATAAAATATAGTTGGGCTCCATCATTATATAAATATTGCATTTGAATTGTACTTACATCAGCTCGCTGTAGCGACTCGACAGATTTCATGGCTATTTCGATATTCTTGCCGGAACTAATAGCCTTGATCTTAATCCTGACCACAGCCATTCCTCTGCCTTGAAAAGAGAAGTCTGTTTTTTGAATCTGCCAGATCTCATTTTGATAGAGAATAAAATCCCCTTTTTTTACATTACTTGCATTTACTTTCATAATTCACTCTCGAGTTCTTCTAAACTCTTTTTCGTCCGTGAAGAAACTCTGTCCGGAACTTTTATTTTGAGAATTACATATTGATCGCCCCGACGTGAACTGTGTGGATAAGGAATCCCCTTACCTTGTAAACGCACCGTTGTCTCTGACTGTGTTCCTGGGCGGATTTTCAACTTTAACGGCTTGTCAAGAGTCAATACCTCTACCACACCCCCCAGAACTGCTGTTGGAAAGGAAATTTCTTTGGCAAGATAAATATCTTGTCCTTGGCGGTGAAAATGCGGATGGGCTCTAACCGAAACTAGTAGGTCAAAATCTTCAAATCTTATTCTTGAGCCGTCATTGACTCCCGCCGGAATCTTGATCTTTCTAGTTTTTCCGTCAATCTTAATCTGTTTTTCCGCCCCAAACACCGCATCATTAAAATCGATTTGTATTGTGTAAACCAATCTGCGCTTGGCGTTGCTTTGTCTACCAAAGGGATTCTGAACACCGAAAAACTGTTCAAAGATGTCAAATGGATTGGAAAATCCTCCAAAATCAAAGCCTTCAAACGGATTTTCTTCACCTCCATAAGAAGTGTAAGTATATCTGAAAGGTCCTTGTTGATAGCTGTAAGTCCCTCCCCCGGGAGTGCCGACTCTTTGTTTAAAGCCTTCAGGTCCTACCTGATCATAAATTTGTCGCTTCTTAGAGTCTGATAAAACCTCATATGCTTCGTTAATCTGTTTGAATTTAGCGGCCGCCTCCGGAGCTTTATTTTTATCAGGATGCCACTTTAAGGCAAGTTTACGGTAAGCAGATTTAATTTCTTTTTCTGTGGCGTTTTTGGAAATACCCAAAACTTCATAATAATCATTCATAACTAATTAACAACTTCGCCCTCTTCGACGTCTTTTTTAGCAGTTTTTTTATTATCGGTATTTGCTCCTTCTGCAGTCTCTTGCTGCGCTTGCTGTTGTTGGCCGTACATTGACTGACCGATTTTTTGCAGTGACTCGGAAAGAGCTTGAGTCTTTTGCTCAAGTTCTTGTGCTTCAGCCTTATCTAAAGATTCTCGCAAATCTTTTATTTTCCCTTCAATCTCATCTCTCAAATCTTGTGGTGCTTTGTCGCCAACATCTTTCAAGGATTTTTCGGCGGTATAAATCAAACTATCCGCTTTGTTTCTGGCTTCGATTTTCTCTTGTTCTTTTTTATCCTCTTCCGCATGCTTTTCCGCTTCTTCCTTCATCCTTTCTATTTCGTCTTTAGACAGACCTGTCGAACCGGTAATCTTAATCGATTGTGATTTTCCTGTAGCCTTGTCTTTCGCGGTCACGGCTAAAATTCCGTTGGTATCAATGTCAAAAGTAACTTCAACTTGGGGGACGCCTCTGGGCGCAGGTGGAATTCCCAACAGGTCAAAATTCCCAAGAGATTTATTATCTTTAGCCATGGATCTTTCCCCTTGTAAGACATGAATCGTAACTTGAGTCTGATTATCAGCTGCTGTAGAGAACACTTCTGATTTGGCTGTAGGAATCGTTGTATTCCTCTGAATCAGTGGTGTCATTACCCCACCCAGAGTCTCAACTCCTAATGTCAGAGGGGTAACATCAAGCAGAACAACATCTTTCGCTTCTCCTGTCAACACACCACCTTGGATGGCCGCTCCGATGGCCACGACTTCATCAGGATTTACAGAGCGATTGGGTTCTTTGCCAAAGAATTCTTTGACTTTTTGATTAACCAGCGGCATCCTCGTCATCCCTCCCACCAAGACTATCTCGTCTACTTTAGCCGCATCAATTTTCGCATCTTTCAAACACGATTTTACGGGTTCAAAAGTCTTATCTATCAAGCTCGTCACCAATGATTCCAATTTCGCCCGAGTCAATTTCATCACCAGATGCAAAGGTTGATTGTCTTTAACCGTAATAAATGGTAGATTAATCTCTGCCTCTTTGGAAGTAGAAAGCTCGATCTTAGCTTTTTCTGCGGCATCTCTTAAGCGTTGAAGAGCTTGCGGGTCTTTGCGTAAATCAATTCCTTGTTCTTTAGCAAATTCACTCGCGAGATGATTAAGAATTACTTGATCGAAGTCATCGCCTCCTAAGTGAGTATCACCATTGGTTGCCTTTACCTGGAAAACTCCTTCGCCCAACTCCAAAATAGTAATATCAAAAGTTCCTCCCCCCAAATCATAGACCGCAATCGTATGAGCGTGAGATTTTTCCAGACCATAGGCTAACGAGGCGGCAGTCGGCTCATTGATAATTCTGACTACTTCCATACCGGCAATTTCTCCAGCTTGTTTGGTAGCCTGCCGCTGGGAGTCGTCAAAATAAGCCGGTACTGTTATTACTGACTTGGCGACTTTTTCTCCCAGATATGCTTCAGCATCTTCCTTGATTTTTTTGAGAATCATCGCCGAAATTTCTTGCGGCGTATAAGTTTTTCCTTCAACTTCAACTACAGCCATGCCGTCGCGCCCTTCCTTAATAGCATACGGTAGCCATTTCATGTCATTTTTGACCGAAGGATCAGAGAAGCGCCGCCCCATCAATCTTTTAATCGAAAAAATGGTATTTTTGGGATTAGTCACCAACTGTCTTTTGGCTACGTCACCCACGATCCTTTTCACCGGATCTACCACCGAAGGGATGACGTTTCTTCCTTCTTTGGAATGAATTATCTTGGGTTTTCCGCCCTCCATTACTGCTACTGCAGAATTAGTCGTTCCTAAATCGATCCCGATTATTTTTGCCATAATTAATTTTACAACTTATATTTTTTTAGTCACTTTAACCTGGGCTACACGTAAAACTTTATCTCCCAGAATATAACCTTTTCTAAGTATTCCGCTGACCATATTGTCTTTTTCTCCTTCAATAACGTCAACTGCTTCTGCCAAGTGCGGATCAAATTCTTTACCTAATAAATCGATTTCTTTTAAACCCTCTTTTGTCAGAACTTGTTGAAACTGTTCCTTAACCATTTTTAGGCCTTGATCTTGAATAAAAGCTTCGGCTTTTTCCAAATTGTCCAAAAAAGGCAACAAGTCTAAAAATATTCTCTTGGTTGTGTTAGTAACCTGCTCCTCTCTTTGTTCATTAACTCTCTTCTCTAAGTTATGATAATCGGCAAGGGCTCTTAAATACTTATTTTTATACTCTTCCGCTAACTTTTTCAAGTGTTCAACCTTTTCAGCTTCTTTTTTCGCTTTGATTCTTCCATCATCTATTTTCATTATTTCTTTTCTTCCTTAATAATTTGATCCAAAAGTCCTGAAAAATATTTAACCTGGGGAATAAGAACATCATAATACATTCTGCGCGGGCCGACTATCCCAATCATCCCTTTAATTCCTTTGCCTTCAAATTCACCAAAAATACTGGCGCATAAATCGAAAGCAGGATCATTGAAATCTTCTTTGCCTAGTAAAAAGTAGATTTCATCGTGTCCGAGTTGAATTTTGTCCAATAATTTTCCCCAAAAAGTTAATTCATCTAATCTGCCAAAAAGTGAGCGCGATAACTGTTCATCAAGAAATTCATGAAGATTAAGCAGATTGCCGACTCCCGCGTAATATAAATCTCCACTATTAGTGGCAGTCAAAGACAGTAAACCAGTCTTTTGGGCCAAAATTTTTGTCGCATGAGCCAGAAGTCTCTGCAAGTCGCTTCTTTCGTCCCAGATACTATTTTTGTAAGCAACTTCATCAGTGGTGGAGACTTCTTTTTCCTTCATTAAGTTTTTAATATAGAAACGGAAGCCTTTGGCCGTTGGGATGCGTCCCGAAGAGAAATAATCTTTCTCGATAAACCCTTTTTTTGCCAACTCGACCATTTCATTGCGGACAGTTGCTGGCGAAACCCCAAGTTTATACTTTTTCTCCAGAATTTCCGAACCCACTGCTTCTCCGGTTTCGCTGTATTCTCTGATTAAAGCTTGCAGAATGTCAGTTTGCCGACTGGTTAATGTTTCCATAACTTTTCCCGTTTACTTTGATTTAAATTGTAAATGGGATTAGCAATAGATTAACACATCTGCTAACAGTTGTCAACCCCGAGTGTTGACAACTTCTGGCAAACCATGTTACCATAATATGGGTTAGCAGAAGTAGCAGGCTGCCTTTAGCCTAAATCCTTTCCTGCTAACCCTTTTTTATGCACGAGCTTCCTGACTTTGTGGTTGACTTCATGAAGAGATTTACGAACGCTGGATACAAGATCTATCTCGTTGGAGGAATTGTCAGAGAGCTGTTATTAAATAAAGTCCCCTATTGGGATTTTGCTGATTTCACAACTAACGCTAAACCTGAAGAAATTCAAGCACTTTATCCGGACTCTTTTTATACCAATAAGTTTGGGACTGTAGGTGTAAAAATCCCTCAAGGAGAAAAAGAACTCGTTTTTGAAGTAACCACGTTCCGCAAGGAATCAAATTACCGCGACAAACGCCATCCTGAAAAAATCGAGTGGGCCAAAACAATCGAAGAAGACCTGTCGCGTCGAGACTTCACTATTAATGCCATGGCTTACGATGGCAAAAAAACTGTTGACTTATTTGACGGACAAAAACATCTGCAAGAAAAATTAATCGTTGCTGTTGGTGACCCTAATCAAAGATTCTCTGAAGATGCTCTGCGATTATTGAGAGCGGTTAGATTTACAGCCGAATTGGGCTTTTTGTTAGAAGAAAAAACCCGTAATTCAATTAGAAAAAATGCCGAACTAATCAAACAAATCTCTGCAGAAAGAATTAGAGATGAGATTTTTAAAATTTTAGCCAGTAATCATCCTGCTGAAGGCATTTTATTTATGCGCAGCACTGGTTTGTTAGAGATAATTTTCCCAGAAATTGATGCCTGTTTCCAAATTCCCCAAAAAAGTCCCAAAAGGCATCATATTTACGATGTCGGAACTCATTTAATCATGTCGCTCAAATACTGCCCCTCTAAAGACATCATCACTCGCTTTGCGACTTTGCTCCACGATGTCGGCAAAGTAAATACTTATCATAAAGATCACAAAAGCAGTTTAATCACTTTTTATAATCATGAAGTCGCCGGCGCTAAGATTGCCGAGGATATCGCGGAAAGATTGAGACTTTCAAAAAAAGATAGATATAAATTAATTACTTTGGTTCGCCAACATCAATTTACCGTTACTGAAAAACAGACAGATAAAGCCCTGCGGCGTTTCATTCGCAATGTTGGCAAAGAATATTTGCAGGATATTCTTGATCTGCGAATTGGCGATCGTTTAGGCGGAGGAGCAACTAAAACTTCTTGGCGATTGGAATTGTTTAAGAAAAGACTTGAAGAAGTACAAAAAGAGCCATTTAAGATTACTGATCTTAAAATTAGCGGTAATGACGTGATGAAAGAATTGAAGATAAAACCTGGGCCGGAAGTCGGCAAAATTCTAAACAGTCTTTTCAAACAAGTTGAAGAGGGGGAGCTCGCCAACGATAGACAAAAATTGCTTGCCGAACTCAAATCGTTCTCGACCTAAGCAAGTCGTCATTTTAAACCTGCTCGAGAATCTGCTCAAATTATTCCTTTGCCTTTTTCATCTTTAAGCAGAGTTTCTTCACCATGTCCAGGATAAACAATAGTTTCTCCTGGCAAACTAAACAAGCGCGTTAATGAGGCTTTTAGTTTATTTTTATCACTGTAGGATAGATCATAACGACCAACAGCATTTTTAAATAATGTATCACCAGTAAAAATTACTTTTTCCTTGGCGAAATAAAAACAACATGCGCCGGGCGTATGTCCGGATGTTTGCAAGACTTCAAAGGTAAACGGTCCGATAGTCATTCTTCCCTCCTTTAACCATTGCAGTTTAGACGGCTCGATCATGTGCGGATCCATTCTTAAGAAATGTCTGGCTGTTTGTCTAACTCTTTTAACCAGAAATTCGTCTTCTCGGAAAATATAAAGCGGAACTGGGAAACTCAACTGCATCTCCCCTACTCCCAAAATATGATCAAAGTGACCATGAGTGACAAAAATTCCCAGCAGTTTAAGTTTTTCGCTCTGAATTTTTTCCAATAAAAAGTGTGCATCATCACCAGGATCGATAAGCAGACATTGCTCGTCCTCAATTAAAAAATAGCAATTCGCCTGCAACTGACCTACAGAATATTTCTGAATTATCATTTTCGTGGTTTTTCCAACCAAATCAAGAGTGGAGTAGCAACAAATGGCGATGAATAAGTCCCGGTGATTGTTCCGACCAACAAAGTGATGATGAAGAATTTGATTGTTGACCCGCCAAGCAGTGAAAGCGCAAGCAACATAAAAATGATCGTCATAGAATTGTTCAAGGATCTAACCAAAGTTTCTGTTAAAGCCATATTAGAATAATACAGAATATTCCCTTTCCCCTCGACGCGAATATATTCTCTAACTTTATCAAAAATAATAATCGTGTCGTGAACGGAAAAAGACATGGTAGTTAAAATTGCAGTTACAAACAAAGTGTCGACTTGTGCCCCGAAAAGTTTAGACATCAGTGAATATGTTCCGACAACGACAAAAAAATCATGTAACAAAGCAATAATCGCGGCCAGAGCAAATTTAAAACCCTTGAAGGCAAAACTCATGTACAGCAGAATACCGATAATCGCTGCCAGCGAAGCAATAACAGTTTTGTTGATTGTTTCTCGACCCAGAACCGGCCCCACCGTCTCCGAAGACAGAACAATAATTTTAGTTTGTAAATCTCGATTCAAATTATTTTTGAGTCGAGCCTCTGTTTTTTCATCAATCGCCTTTAAGCGCACCGCAATCTGCTTATTTTTTATATTCAGACTTACTAGTGAAACAGCACTTCTTTTAAGTGAGTCCTGAACTTGTTTAGGAGTCACTTCTTTTTGGACTTGATATAAGAGGTTTGTTCCGCCAATAAAGTCGATCGAATAAGTATAACCCCAACTGACGATTGAGATTATGCCGGCAATAATCACTGTCAGAGAAATCGCCAAGTAAACGAATCTATATTTATAAAAATCAATCATTTTGGTTAAGTAAATTTGTCAGCTTTTTTATAAAGAACTTTGATTAATCTTTTTGTAATAAAAATGCCGGTAAATAAGCTTACTGCCACCCCGATTATTAGTGTTAAAGCAAAACCTCTAACCAAACCGAATTGAGGAAAAAAACTCCAGTTAAGGGGATTAAAAAGAATAAATGCAACAATCAAAGTTGTAAAATTCGCATCTTTGATGGCATCAATTGCTCTGCCAAAGCCTATACGAATTGCGGTCTCAAACTCTCGACCCGCTCTAAATTCTTCTTTGATTCTTTCGGAGATAAGAATATTGGTGTCAACCGCCATGCCTATCGACAACAGAAAACCCGCAATTCCCGAAAGAGTTAAAACTACAGGAATTGCTCTAAAAAGAGCAAAGGTGATAAACCCGTAAATCAATAAGGCCAAACAAGCTATCATTCCTAAACGCCGATAATAAACGACCATAAAAACCATAACAGCCAGCAAGCCTACGATTCCGGCATAAAGACTTTTCTGGACCTCACTCGCCCCCAGAGTCGGCCCGATATTGCGTTGTTCGATTAGTTTGATCGGCAAAGGTAGCGCTCCAGAATTTATGGCGATCGCTTTTTGTTTAGCTTCCTCTGCGGTAAAGTTTCCGGTGATCACTGCGTTTCCGTCCAGAATCGGCTGATTGACTACTGGTGCGGTTAAGATGTTGTTATCGAGGAGAATAAAGACTTGCTTACCGACATCTCGCTGAGTAATTTCCCCAAATAATTTTGCTCCTTTGGCAGAAAAATTTAACGCGACTTGCGGCTTACCAGTCTGTGAATCAAAGCTCACACTGGCCTTTTTGACGTCTTTACCGGTTAACCCTGTATCTTTAAGAGTCGCCGTTGGACTAGCTGTTTTGGTAGCTTGAGTTTGAACAAGTTCCGCAAAACGCAACTGTGCTGTTTTGCCAATCAAATTAACCGCCTGTTCAACATTAGTTATCCCAGGTAAATCAACTTCGATGCGGTAGTTTTCACCGGATTTTAAAGTTTGTACAGTAGGTTCGGAAACGCCAAAAAAGTTAACCCTTCTCTCAATAATATCTCTTGCCGAATTTAGAGCGTCTTGAAGATCTTGAGCTTTAACTTTTGAGGTGTCTGCTTGAAAGACTAAGTTGCTTCCTCCCTTAAGATCCAGACCCAAATGCGTAACGAAATTTTTATCAATTTGCCCACCGAAGATTTTAGTTCGAATATGTAAGGGATTGATCGTCAATGGACCTAAGCGGAAATTCTCCGGTAAATCAATCCAAATGATTAAGATAGTAATAAGTGCAATGCTGATTATTTTGAACCATTTCATTTTAGGAGCTCTTCTTCAGAACCGATAAGCATAACTTTGGGTTGTCTCAAAAAACGCCAAATAAACGGATCATTATTTTTTTTACGAAAGGAGAATTCTTCTTCATTCATCACCGAATAATTAATTTCTCGTCCGAAGTCTTTTTCGACTTCGGCAACAATTCCGGCAATTTCCGCGACGACAATTGTTCCCACTAAAAGAAGATAAATCTCGTCGCTTTTAATCTCTAATCTCTTTGAAAATTTTGTCGAAACTGCAGCGAATTTTACTTTTCCCAAACGAGGAGCGTCTTTATAGATCAAAGTGGCCAACAGATCTGTTTTGGTAAAAATTCTCATAAATTCATCATGGAAACGGTAATGTTTATTCAAAGTATAAAAGACTTTATTTAGTCTCCGCTCTTTTAACAAAACTTTTTCATTTTCGAGAATATCGAGTTCTCTTTTGACAGCATTTACTTCTGTATCAATTTCGCGCACCACATGCCGCAGGTAATAATTTTCCATAGGGTGATGAAAGAATAATTCAAAAATCTTCAGCCGGGTTTTCGAAGTAATAATCTGCTGCAACATAAGAGCTACAAGTGTAGAATGTTGTTCAAAAAATTGCAACTCTAATAAGTGATTTTATTGCCAGTAGGAACAATTTGCACCCAAATCTGGCCCCGCACGAAGGACATTTCATTACCCGACACGTCATAGAATCTCATTTGCGAAGTCGCGTCTGCCTTTTTCCAAGTGATTTTTTCCGCCTTACCATTTTGGAAGAGATAGCCGTCACCACTGCCGATAATTCCATAGAGCAGGTGCTGACCATTATATGAGTCGTTAGCCACCGACTCATCGGCCAGAACAACCACTACATTTTTTGGGGCCAGTTGTTTCCCGGTATCCTTATCCATGTGAGGCGCCCCCCCATTAACCCGTTTATACGTATTGGTTTGCTTATCATAATTCCAAACTACATCGTAACCGCTGATTTGTTGCCAAAAATAAACACTGATTTTATTGGTCGATCCTCTCTGCGTAAGCGGGGCATCGTCTTTGAACTTCCAAGGAGTGAAGTTTGCATCCCAAGCAATCCCTTTGTCATCTATATTGGTCAGTTTTCGCTTGTCCTTAGCAAACTGCCATAATTTTGCTGTAGAAGCATACATGGTGTGTTCGGTGGCGACATTCGGCAATCTTTCATAATCACGATAATAGTATGGGAAAGGAACGCCAAATTGATTCAAGTCGTTGTACTGATCCCAACCTATTTTTTGAATCGTTCCCAAAGCATCAGCCGGACCGGGAGTATTTGCTCCGCCGACATGAGCATAAAGAGGATTTTCCCCATAACCCTGTAAAAGATCTAGGAAATAGATTCTTGCCGAGCGAACCGGGCCAACCGGGTCGGCGTCTTGACAATAGTACACTGCTAAGAAGCGGGTAATCCCTCCTTCAGCAACGGCCTCCCAGATATTATCGGCGTTAGACAGACCTGATTGCGGTCTGGCTGCAGTCGAATTTTCAATCATCACTCCCAATATTCTGCGTTTTTCCCACACCGCTCTCTGAACTTTAGAATAAAGTGCGCCACTCAACGGACAAGATTCTGTTTTTGGCCCGGAGTCTGCCGCCAACTGGGAAGTATCCGCAGGAACAGGTCCTTTATATGCTGTTAAGTCTACTCTTTGTGCAAAATAATAGTATGAGCCGATTGCCGCAATAATAAACAACACAATGGCACTTATAAAAGTAACTTTTTTAGAAATCATATTTAATTTAAATTTATTTGCTTTCCTTAATCACTCTTTGCTCTTCGTCCGATAACTGATACTCTTCACCCTTTCCGTTCTTGACGCGTTTGGTGTAAACGCGCATTCCGTCGGGCGTATAAATAAAGTTAATCAATAATCCACTATCTTCTTTATCCAACAATGCTAAAACAAAACTTTGGTCGTTACCCACTCTACCAAAAGCATTGAACCTAACAACCCCGATTTTCTGAAAATAAAAACGCGACTTGTCAGTCGCCTCATGTAAATCTTTCTTTAAAACTGCTGTTTCTGTCTGCAATCTCTTGTCATCATCGATTAACGAATCAAGAATTTCATCTATAGTGTCTTTCTTAGTTCGTTTAACGAGATTAAAATAATGTCTGCGTGTCTTAAAAATAAAGTACGTTAAAAAGCTAATCCATAAAAAAAAAGTGGCTGCTATCACGTACCACAACATTAATAAACATTTTAAACGCTTTACAAATAGCTGTCAATATGTTAAAAACTGGAGTATGCCTAAAAAAACTCGACAACAAAAGGTCATTTCCGCTTATCGGCGGAAGCTCAAACTGCTCGAGCAATTAAATCAAACTCCTCTTAGTCGGGCTACAAAAGAAATTAAAGTGGAATCTACTGGGGAAAAAATTATTAGCAAAACTCCGCAGCAAAAAAAAATCGAAATTGTCGATCAACTGCCAGTTACGGAAAAAGATTTAAGCTTGAAAATATTTTTTAAACAAGACCTACGTAAAAGTTTAATCTTAATCGGTTTGATAATTGCGCTTGAAATCATTATTTATTTTGGTACGATTAATAATTACTTCAGACTATAAAGTCTGAATTTTTGAAAGGGGGTGAAAAATATGGCCCAAATGTACTGTGTAAAATGTAGAGCAAAAAGAGATGTCCCTGATGCACAAAAAGTTACCATGAAAAATGGTAAACCGGCAATGAAAGGAAAATGCCCAGTTTGTGGAACAGCAGTTTTCAAAATCGGAGCCGCTTAATTTTCCATCAATAAAGGAAATTCGGCAATTTTCTTGTAAACCGGTTTGGGCGTTCCAAGGACACTTTCAAACAGAGTAATTGATTTTACTTTGAATTCAATCTCTAAAGGAAAGTTTTTCAATTTTTTCTTAAGTAAGAGATATTGCTGCTTGGAGGGAATGCGCGAACGTCCAAATGTCAGGTGAGAAACAAATTTTCGAGAGGTGCCTAGAGCACTTTTTTCTTTTATTTTCTTCACTAACTGCTCTAGGAGCTTATTGCGTTGAAAACCAATATATAAAGTAATACTATCTTTAATGAATAAACCTAATTCAGCAGAATAAAGATAGAAAGAAGGGATATCATAGACTAAATCATTCATGAACTGGATAATCTTATCCTGTTTACTGATATCGCCAAAAAAATGTAAAGTTAAATGATAATTTGATGATTCAACCCAACGAAAATTGGGATATTGCTGCTGAAAGGATTTTAATTGGCCGGCGATGGCTTTCTTAGTTTCACCAGGGAGATCAATTGCCAGAAAAAGGCGCATAGTTTTTAATCTTACTGCTAGAAAATTTTTTAATCAAGGGGGTGACGACAACAACTTCCGCTCCAATTTTTGACGCCTGTTGTTGTTTATTAGTCATTTGTGGATCGGCGACAGTGACTGCAACTATTGATGGCTTTATCTCCATAACTATCTTTGAATAATCTTCATCACTATTTAAAAACTTCAGCGGAATAACATAATCAATACACTCAAGAGCGGCTAAAATAGTGGCTCTCTCCTGCTGACTGTGAAAAGGCGGATGTTTTTTTCTGGCTCTAATTGCTTTGTCCGATTCCAGCAGGACAACTAAACTTTCTCCCTGCTGTTTAGCTTTGGAAAGAAAAGTTAAATGCCCAAAGTGAAAAATATCAAAACAACCCCCAACTAACACAATTTTCTGAGCAAGGGTTTGTCGTAAAATGACAAATCGTTCAAGAGACATAACTTTGTTCATCGAGAAATTATACAATATTAAAATATGAAGTTTATCTCCGAGACCAGCGAAAAAAAACAACACGCCCTAATTGTCAGCGATAAACCTACTCTTATAACTAATCTTTTGCAAACAGAGTTGAAAAAATTCAATACAGAAATTTATCTAGCAACACGTCCCCCTTTGGTTATTGAAAAATTTGATTATATTTTTTTTATCAACGAAGGACAGAGTCTAAAGAAAATTGATTTTAGCCCCAAACAAAAAGTGGTGTTTATTTTTCTCAAACAACAATCCGCCGCTCAATCTGCACTAAAAACGGTTGAAAAACGTCAACTTGATATCAAGATTATTTCTTGTCTAACTGATCTACTCAGCTCTCAAGATTTGGAAAAGATCCTCTGGTTTTCTTTCTCACGAAGTAATGAATCATTCTTAACCATAGGTCGTCTAACAAAAAACTTACGCAAGCAAAAAATAATATCCTCACAAAGAGTACGTAATCCTAAGTTTAGCCGCAAGACAATAATCATTATCTTTATCCTTCTGCTTTTGTTTGCTAATCTACTAATGATTCCTTTTCTTGCTCTTTCTTCATATCTCTATTACAAAGCAGGATTGTTGGCAAAAAATAATCAGATCAAACAGGTTGAACCTCTGCTTATTTATGCCGATAAATCATTGGCTGTTTCCAAAATACTGTATCGACCGGTCCGCCCCGTTTATGCTTTTTTCTCTTTAGCTCTTTTTCCTGACAGTCTTTTTAATATTGATCAGAAAACACGTTCTCTTCTCCATCATTTTATAACAATGTCCGAAAATACCAATCAGATCTTTCAGGCAATTTTGCAAAAGAACAAAACCCCTGAAGATATCCGTCTCTTGGAAATGAGATTTACCAGAATGAAAAGCGATTTGAGCAGCCTGCAAGACGACCTAGCTTCGTTGGCGCAAGCACTTCCCAATTCTCCCGGAAAAATAGGGAAATTGAAACCACAGTTAGCAGATGCTTCATTAATGCTTGGTAAGGCCCAAAAAATTCTGCCTCATCTTGATAATCTATTGGCGAAAAATACGCAAAAAAAGTATCTCCTCCTGTTTGCAAACAATATGGAGCTGCGGCCCGGAGGCGGCTTCATCGGCTCGTTTGGCATTTTAACAATGAAAAATATGACCCTTGATTCAATTAAAGTTTACGACGTTTATGATGCTGACGGGCAACTTAAAATTCATATCGATCCGCCTGAACCAGTCCGTAAGTATTTGCAGCAGCCACACTGGTTTTTCCGCGATTCAGCTTTTTCCTCTGATTTTTTTGAAAACTACAACGAAGCTAAATTTTTCCTTAATCAAGAATTGGGAATGACCGATTTTGCCGGAGGAGTTTTATTAACCACTACTTCTATTCAAAATATTTTGCAGGCATATGGAAATATTTACCTCCCCAATTATAATGAAAACGTTAATAAAGATAATTTCTATATCAAAGCTCAACTCTATTCCGAACAAAATTTTTTCCCGGGATCAACGCAGAAGAAAAATTTTTTGGGTGATTTGGCAAAACAGATTTTGCTTAATCTCGACCAAGTTTCGGCTCCAATTCTCCTGCAACAGTTGGAAAGATCATTAAATGAAAAACAAATAGTCATGATCGTTGAAGATTCTGCAATTCAAAAAGTAATCGATTCGCTTTATTGGGCCGGCAAAACTATTACTCCTCGCTGTGCGGAAGAGCAAAATAGTTGCATTTTAGACTATGCTTTCCCGGTTGAAGCAAACCTTGGCGTCAACAAGGCAAATTTCTTTATCCGTCACAATTTTACTCAAAAAATAACTTTCGACAAACAGGGAATAATCCGTAACTCATTACTGATCAAAATCCAAAACGATTCGGTTAATGATGTTTTTCCCGGTGGTACGTATAAAAATTATTTCCAAATTTTTTTGCCTTTGGGCAGTCAGGTCACCTCGTTAACTAGAGATGGAACTATTGTGGATAATTTAGATCAACGTGAAACAGAATTTAAGATTTTAGGTTTTTACTTTGAACTTTCGCCGCAGAAATCAACTGAAATTCAAATTGATTATCGCTTACCACAAGAAATCATTAAAGGTACAAACATCTATCAACTGGTCATGCAAAAACAAACCGGTTCATCGAATTCTGACCTTGAATTAGAGATCTCCCTACCGGAAAACATCTCTCTAGTCCGCCAGAATTTTTCGCCGCTTGTAAAAGATAATCGCATCTTTTATAATACTTCTCTTAATGCAGATAAAATTTTTCTTCTGCAATTAAACAGAAAATAAGCTATGGCAAAAACAGCTAGTCACGCCGAAAAATTGTCCTTAAGCAGTGAAAAAAGAGAGGTTTTTGGCAAAAAACTCAAGAAATTGCGTCATGAAGGTAAAATCCCAGCCAATGTCTACGGTCCGGACTTCAAATCTACTTCTATTGTTGTAGAGGGTAAAGACTTTAATCGAGTTTACCGGATCGCAGAAGAAACCGGAATTGTTTATATTAAACTCAATAGTCAAGAAATTCCAGCTTTGATCAAAAATGTCCAGATGCATCCGGTACAACATCTAATTCTTCATGTTGATTTTAGAAAAGTCGATCTTAAACAAAAAATTGTCACCCAGGTGCCAATTAAAGTCGTTGGCGAATCCCCGGCAGTTAAAGATAAAGGTGGTGTTCTCCTCACTCAAACGGATGAAGTAACTGTCGAAGCCCTACCGCAGGATATCCCCCATGAAGTCGAGGTAGATATTTCAAAACTTATTGGAATTGGTAACGAAATAAAAGTCGCCGATCTGCCAAAAAATCCTAAATATGACATTAAAGACGAGGCCGAAAAATTGCTCGTTTCCGTGATTGCCCATAAAGAAGAAAGTCTTGCCCCTGAGACCGCAACAGAAGCTCCCGAAGTAATCACAGAAAAGCCTGCCGGGGGTGAAGAAGGCGCAGAAGCGGCCGCCCCAGAAGAAGGACAGAAACCTGCCGAAGAAGCTAAAAAACCAGCTGGAGAAGGAAAGAAACCTGTTCAAGAAGGAAAAGCCGCATCATCAGAGAAGACTCCCCAACAACAAAAACAGCCAAAAGAGGGAAAGAAGTAAATCTCTGTCACTTAAAATTCTGCACTTTTCTTTGGATCTCTCCGCGTTGTAACATTCTTTTTATTGACCGCTTAACTGTAAAAGGGTGAGCGTTTAGCTCTTGGGCAATTTCGTAGTCCGATAAGCCTTTTTGTCTTGTCTGTTTAACTTCTGCATCAAAGATAAGCATTTCTTCCTCGGATCTTCTTTTTTTCCTCAGTCTTAAATCGGGATTTTCTAAAAGCTCATTCGCCAGAATATGTGCTACATAAGTTCTAGTCAGATGCGTTGCTTGCGCAATTGCAGAGTTACTTAATCCTTTTTTGCGGAGGCTAATTATTTTTCTTTTGCGCTCGTCTACTCCTTTTTTATATTCGTCAAGGTACTCGTTTTTAATTTTTTTAAATTGCTGTGATTGTTGAGCTAACAATTTGCTGCGTCTCTTTCTACCCTCTATTGTTTGTCTTGGTGGAAATTCATATTCGCCAGAAAATTGCTTATAGAGTTGACGAGCTCTTTCTCTACTAATCCCAAGGACTTTTCCAACCTCAGTCATGATCACTTCTTGTTCTGGATGATTGATTCTCCTTAATCTCATCTCTGCCAGAAAAAGAAGTTCACTCTTCGGGATCACCTCTAACCCATCTTCTACTCTCCGTGAATGAATTGGGCCTCGATAGAATTCTTTAGACATATTTTATATATTATAGGATAAATCTACGCTAATGCAATTCGAGCGTTTTTCTGTTAAAATGTAACCCTTATGAGCATTGTTAAAAGTGAATTCGCCCTGGCCTTGAATCAAGTTGCCACTGAGCGCGGTATTTCACCGGATGACGTTATCACCTCGATTGAGGGAGCAATTTTGGCTGCCTATCGCAAGGAGCACCAGACTAATCTAGCCGAAGGAGAAGACGATGGTGTGCGCATAAAAGTCAATAAAGATACGGGTGAAGCCCGAGTTTCTGATAAAGACGGCAAGGATATTACTCCGCCTGGTTTCGGCCGCATCGCCGCCCAAACGGCCAAACAAGTCACTCTGCAAAAAATTCGTGAAATTGAAAAAAAAACAGTTATCACACAATACAAGTCACAAATAGGAACAATTGTTAAAGGAAGAGTAATCAGATACGACGGCTATAACGCCTACGTTGACATCGGCAGAATTGAAGCAGTTTTACCCAAAGAGGAGCAAATTCGAAATGAAAAATATGCTGTCAATACCAATCTGGTTTTTTACCTCAAAGAGATTGGCGAAGATAAATTCGGCAACTCACGCATTGTCGTTTCACGCAGCGACCCTCAACTCTTAATCGAACTGTTCAAAAAAGAAGTTCCGGAAATCGCCAATAATACGGTTGAAATCCGGAAGGTGGCAAGAGAACCTGGTGAAAGAGCCAAAATAGCTGTTTTCAGCAGTCAAGGCGGCGTTGATCCCGTGGGCGCGTGCGTAGGTCAAAAAGGTGTGCGTGTACAAACAGTTACCACCGAGCTTGGCGGCAACGAGAAGATCGATATTATCCAATGGAATAACGACGAGAAATTGTTCCTGACTTCTGCGCTTTCGCCGGCGAAAATCACCCAGGTTGAGCTCGACAAGAAAAACAACAAAGCCAAGATCACGGTCGACGAAACACAAGCGCCTTTAGCCATTGGTAAAAATGGAGTAAATGTCAATCTCGCCTCAAAACTGACCGGATATGAAATTGATATCGTCCAGATTCCGGCACCCCAACAACCTAAACCTGAAGAAGTGAAAGCTGGTGGGGCGGCCGCAACGGAGGAACAACCAACCAAAGAAACACCCGTAAAGACCAAACCGGCTGAGGAAAAAACCTCTGCGGAGTCACAAGCAACTCAGAATGAAGCACTCCAAACCCAAGAACCACAACCGGCTAGGGCTGAAACACCTCCGCAAACGCCAGCCCCCGACTCTAAACCTGACTCCGCCACTGCTCAGTCTGAACAACCTGAGCAACCACAGGCATAAAGATTGTTTAAATTTATTACCAAATATGCAACCCAGACCACCAATCGTTACCATTTTAGGCCACGTAGACCATGGGAAGACCACTCTACTGGATTACATTCGTAAAACCAAACTTACCGAGCAAGAACACGGAGGAATCACCCAAAAAATCGGCGCTTACGAAATCTTCAGCAAAATAAAGGGCTACCCCACAGATAAAATTACTTTTATTGATACACCGGGCCATGAAGCTTTCACTAAACTACGTTCCAGAGGCGCCAATGTAGCAGATATTGCTCTCCTGTTAATTGATTCTAAAGATTCGTTAAAACCACAAACTGTCGAGTCGATCTCTCATATCAAATCCGCCAATATCCCTTTTATAGTTGTTCTTAATAAAATAGATCTTGCTGAAGCTAAACCCGATAAAGTTAAGCAAGATTTGATTAAACATGATGTTGTGGTCGAAGATAAGGGAGGAAAAGTCCCCTGCCTTTCTATTTCAGCGAAAACCGGACAGGGCGTTGAAGAGCTCTTAGAATCTATTCTCTTACTTGCTTCTGATCTGCACTTACAATACGACCTTCAAGCTCCGGCAACTGTTTATATTATTGAAACAAAAAAGGATAAACGAGGTATTATGGTAAGCTGTATTATTAAAAACGGCCTGCTCAAAGTAGGTGATACTATTTATTGCGGCAGCCTCAAAACAAAGGTTAGATCTTTGTTTAATAGTCTAGGGAAGCCGCTTCAAGAGGTAACTCCATCTTCGCCTTTTGAGCTCCTTGGCTTTAGTGAACTTCCAGAAGTTGGTAGTATAATTAGCACTTCACAAAGCCCTAAAGTTGAAAAACCAGTTCAAACTGTATCCTCCGCAAGGCCGCTCCCGAATTTGGAAGAGCTGTTGAGCGCTCAAGAGACGAAAAAAATTTCTCTAGTGATCAAAGCGGACTCTCAAGGTTCGCTGGATGCAATTATTAATTCCTTTGCTGACAACAAAAATCTGGAAATTGTCCTCCAGGCAATTGGCGAAATTAGCAATTCCGATATTTTTCTAGCCAAAACCGCTAAAGCTATTGTCCTTGGTTTCAACGTTATCCCATCTACCGAGATTAAAGCTCTGGCTAAACAAGAAAAAGTAATTATCAGAACCTATAATATTATTTATGAATTAATTGAAGAGTTAACGGAAGTCGCTTCTTTATTAAAGGAAAAAGAAGAAAGCGAGAGAACTTACAAGGGAGAGGCAAAAGTTTTGGCAACATTTATTGTTGAAGGAGATAAAATCTATGGAATAAAAGTCACAAAAGGCAAGGCTAATTTAGGTGATTCTATCGAACTATTTGCTCAAGGAAAGACTGTGGGAAAATCCAAGATTGTTTCAATGCGCGTCAGAGCAAAAACCACTGACGAAGTAAAAAAAGATCAAGAAGCCGGAATTATTCTCTCTCCCGCGCTTGACATCCATATCGGTGATGTGCTAAAATTAATCTTATAGTATATGGATTCACAACGGAATTCACTACAAAAAGCAGTTGAAATTCTGCAAAAATCAACCTCGGGAGTCATTTGTTTACCACAAAACCCCACGCCTGATGCTATAGGTGCTGCATTAGCTCTTTATCTGGGTTTAACCAGCATGGGTAAAAATGTCACTGTAGCTTGTTCTAGCAGCCTAGAAGGCGATTTTATGGGTTTGAATAAGGTTCAACCCGAAATCTCCGCCACTGGCAATAATTTGGTCATTTCTTTCCCCTATAAAGAGGGTTCTATCGATAAAGTTGACTACTACATTCAAGGGAATAACTTTAATATTGTAGTCGTGCCAGGTGCGGAAGAGGACAAGTTGAGTGAAAAACAGGTTAAATTCAGCTATACAGGAGGAAGTGTTGATTTCATTGTTACTGTAGACTGTGATAACCTAAAAAGGCTCGGCGATCTTTATAGCGAAAAGCAGGATCTTTTTGACAAGGCTAGAATTATTAATCTCGATCGCCATCTGACAAATGGTTTTTTCGGAGCGGCTAATCTCGTTTACCGCACTGCTTCTTCTACTTCTGAAATTGTTTTATCTTTTCTCCAGGCTATAAAATGCAACGTAGACAAAGATATGGCTACTAACCTTTACCAAGGCATGGTGGCTGCCACCAAGAATTTCTCTTCTTTTTCTGTTACTGCTCAAACTTTTGAGGATGCAGCCGCTTTGCTTAAATTAGGCGCTCGCAAGAAATCACCCGTTGCTGAGGGCGTTTTCCCCAGATACGTTAACGCCGAATTTGAAAAACAGACAAAAGCGATCGAGGACATAGAAAAAGATCAAGACTTTCTTAAACCTAAAATCTTCAAGCCCGGAACAGGTGAAAACAGCTAATTTTCGGCCTCCAGTAAAGGAGTCTGATTCGCAGATTCTTCCAAACGAATTTTATCGATTGAACGTGAAAGTTGATTGCGGCGAGTCGTGTTTACTTTATCATATTGTTGATTTAGAGAAGAAATCCTATCCCCTATTTTTTCGAACTCCTCATTGTATTTTTTGAACTCGACCTCAAAATTTTTAATCGAAGCGATAATTTTCTGAACATTATGTTGATATTTGAAATTATCATAAGACTGTCGGACTAAACGCAAAATTGCCGTGAACGAGAAAGGTCCGGCAAAAACCACTTTTTGTTTCATTGCGTCACGCCAGACATCATTCATCTTGTCGTAAATATAAGAGAAGATCATCTCGTTGGGAATAAACAGAATGACAAAATCAACGGTGTTATCTTCTGGGTTAATATAATCGCGGGTGGCGACTTGTTTTATTTTTTCTCTCACATCGCGCTCAAAAGCTTTCATATACTCTTTTTTCTCAGCACTTTTTTCGGTTTCGATTGAACGGACCAAATTGTTGAAAGGAAATTTAACGTCGATATTGATTCTGACTTTGTCGGGAAGAAAAATTGTGAAATCTGGCCGCGTCTCGGAATCTTTTTGTTTTTTGTTTACTTCATAATCCACCCCTTTAACGAAACCGGACATTTTTAATAAATCTTCAGCCACTTCTTCGCCGAACTGGCCGCGCAACTGATTATTGGAAAGAACGCGTTTTAGACCCTCTGCCGTAACCGAAAGCTGCTCGGTAATTTTGCCTTGATTTTCCATAACGTTCCTTAATTCTTTAAAAGAACCTATTCTTTCTCTCTCAGCTTCTTCAACTTTCTTGCCGGTTGTCTTGAGTTCATCCAAAACACGTTTTACTGCTTCATCAATCGCGCTTTTCTTATTGCTCAAGTCCGAACGGATTTCTTTTTTTTCGGCCTCGACTAATTGCACTAGGTGCTCGCCGGCCGACTTTATTGCCTCGGGAAGTTTTTTATCCAAAAGGGCTGAGAAATCATCACTGTTATTTTTTTTATAGAGAAAGCGAAACAAAACATAGGCTAAAAGTAGACCGATAATCACTCCAATTAGGATATTTATTTCCATCGCCCAACCATTTTACACCCAGCAAACGTTCTTCTCAAGGTGCTAAAGTTGTAGTATCATATAGGAGATGAAAAAGCTGTTTGTTAAAGAAGTAGTCGATAAAATCGGCAAAGAAGTCGAACTCTATGGTTGGGTCCACAACAAACGCGATCATAAACAAATCGTCTTCCTTGATTTGCGTGATCGCTCGGGAATTGTCCAAATAATCGGCGATGTCAAACTGAAAGATTTTATGCCCGAGGATGTAGTATATATAAAAGGTATCGTCAAGGAACGTCCCAAAAATCTAATCAATCCCAAGCTCAAAACAGGAACTGTTGAGATCGAGGCAAAAGAAGTCAAGGTAATCGCCAAAGCCGCTAATCCCCCTATTGATATGACTAAAGAAGATTTAAACGTTAATCTCCCGACTTTGCTAGATTATCGGGTGCTGACTCTACGCCATCCTAAAATCAGCGCCATTTTTAAAATCCAGGAAAAGGTTGTTGACGGCTTTCGTAAAATAGCGGAAGAGTTGGGATGCGTCGAAGTTTTTGTCCCGCAGATTGCAGCCAACGCTACCGAAGGCGGGGCCGAAGTATTCAAAGTAAATTATTACGATCACCAAGTTTCACTCACCCAAAGTCCGCAGCTTTACAAACAGATGATGGTCCCGATTTTTGAACGTGTCTATACGATAGCTCATGCTTACAGGGCCGAGCCGTCGGTCACAACCAGACATCTTTCGGAAACTATTCAACTCGATTGTGAATTCGGCTTTGTAGATTTTAATGACCTGCTCGATTTACTGGAAAAAGTTGGGACGACAATGGTTAAACACGTCGAAGCGAAATCGGCCGATGAGCTCAAACAGTTGGGGACTGAAAAAATTACTTATGGTAAAATCCCGCGTTTAACTCTTAAACAAGCGCAAGAGATTATTCAGCAAGAAACCGGCCGCAGGGTTGTTGGCGAAGACGACCTTGCTCCTGAAGACGAAATCGATATCTGTAAGTGGGCGCTTAAAAAACACCAAAGCGATTTTGTCACTATTACTCATTTCCCAACCCAAAAAAGAGCCTTCTATAGTCTCCCCGACCCGCAAAATCCCGAGATTAGCCTGAGTTACGATTTGCTCTTTAAAGGTTTGGAGGTTGCCAGCGGCAGTCAGAGAATCAATAATTATAAGCAATTAATTGAGACGCTTAAACAACGCGGACTGAAAGCTAAAGAATTTGAGATGTATCTGATGGCTTTCCGTTTTGGTATGCCGGAAGAAGGCGGTTTTTCTTTTGGCTTGGAAAGAATGACCAAGGCAATTATTGGATTGGCTAATATTCGCGAAGCTTCTCTTTTTCCCCGTGACATGCAGCGCGTAGATATAAGACTATCGAGTTTTATTGCCAAAAAATCCAAAAAATGAGAGTCCGCTTTTATTTGCTGTTCCTTTTCTATTCCTTACTTTTTTTATTCTATCCGGGTAATTCTGATTACTTCCATCTCTTTGCCTACAATCGCCAACTTTTTAACCAACCAGCTGTTAAACAAATTGCCACACCAAAAGCAGTTCCTTACGTTCTCTATCCCTACACTCCTTTTATAACAGCCGAGGGAGTGTATATTGTCGACGTTGACAGTTTCACGCCGGTTTTCACCAGAAATACCAATAAACGTCTCTTCCCTGCCTCAACCACTAAGATGATCACTGCTTTAGTAGCCTACGATATTTACAAACCAGAACAAGTGCTAACAATCAAAAATCCACTTCAAGAAGGACAAACGATGGGTTTAGTAGACGGCGAAAGAATTAGCGTTGAAAACTTGCTGTATGGGACGTTAGTTTACTCCGGCAACGATGCCGCTTATGCTTTAGCCGATGGTTATGGCCGGCCGAAATTTGTCGAGCTAATGAATAAAAAAGCTAGAGAATTACATATGGATAATTCGCGCTTCAGTAATCCTGCGGGTTTGGACCAAGACGGGATCTATACCACGCCTTTTGATTTGGCGCTTGCGGGACGGGAACTTCTCAAAAACCCATACTTATCAAAAATCGTCTCGACAAAAGAAATCATCGTCTCGGATGTTGATTTCAAATATTTTCACACTTTGACCAATGTTAATAAATTGCTGGGAGAGATCCAAGGCATTGGCGGCTTGAAAACCGGCTATACCGAAGAAGCCGGAGAAAACTTGGTCAGTCTTTACAAACGGCCCGACGGCCGCGAATTTATTATTGTAATTATGAAAAGTCTAGACCGTTTTCAGGATACTACCAATGCAATTAATTGGATCAACACTGATGTAGGTTATTGGAATAAGTAGTCATTACTCACAGCCGGCACATAAGCTACAAAATCTCCTTCGCCAATAAACATGTATACTGGTTGGAGATAGGTCTGATAAAAATCAGGGTCGAGATATCCCAATTTCATCGTTTTAATGACTATATTCTTTTTGTTTTGTGGGTTGGAAACAACGATCCCTTTTCCTTGTTTTAGTTCCTTGTAAACTTCATCGCCCGTTTTCAGTGGATAATAACCGATTTGCTCTTGTGATTTATCAAAAAATTGCACTTGCGCTTTAATAATTCTCGCGTCTCCGCTGGTGGTCAACATCATCAAAACATAATTTTGGCTGTTAAAAAAAGACGGAGAAAGCACTGGAAAACCATCGATGTCGGGGCGATAAAAATCAACCTCAACCAAATTCGCTCCATCATTTCTGGGAAGCTGCTGGAGTTCTTTGCTGGAAGGATTGTAGTTAAAAAAAACCGTATTCAAATTACCCTGCGCAAATTCATCCGGATACTTATCTATTTTTTGCAGAAAAGCCACTGCTTGATCTTGACTTTCTTTTGTAGTCGGAACAACTGCGTTGGAAAAAAAATTGGGATCATTTTCAAAACGATACTGATAATTGAAATTAAAATTTCGTATATCTACTGAAAGGTGTTGGACTGAATCGTCGAGAACAGCCGTATTCCCGTTATTAAGTTGGTACTTAGTCACGTCTGTATTAAACCCCAAAGTTTTGGCGATCAAATAAACTTGTTCCTGATAACCGAAGCGGGTGGCTGGCGGCGGCAGATAAAAAACTTTGGCTGAGTCGGTGGCGGTTACCGGCTTACCTTCAATTGTATCTAAAGTAAAAGATAGGCCGGCACTGCTTGATGCGTTTTTAACTTTCGGCGCCTCTATTTTCCCAAAAATCGCATCGGTATAAACTGCAGGGACTCTACTTAACTCAATGATTCTTAAAACTAGAGTCACAGAGTAGTAAAGAATAAAGACGAGTAGAATAAAAAAAATAATGTATGGCAAAGCTTTTCTAATCTCATAAGAAAGCTCCGTGAGGTTCATATAAATAATAGTAGCAGATTGTTGGTATAATATGAATCGGCACCAGGGGTGCCGGAGTGGACAATCGGAGCAGACTGTAAATCTGCCGGGCTAAGCCCTGCGGGGGTTCGAATCCCTCCCCCTGGACAATTCGGAATAGACTTCTAAAACAATCCAAAAGAAGAATTCAATATCTCGACCTATAGTTGAAATAATCGGCTCATATAATATAATTTAAATTTATGAGTAACCGTATAGAAGATCGAGCTCCGACGGAGTTGGGTATGACGTGGAATAATTTTTCAGAAGATGCTCAAAGAGTCTTAGGAAATATACTCGACGAAATGACTATTCCTGATTTGTACGGGGATAAACCTAACACAGCTCGACTGCTGGTTGAAAATATAAGTAATGTTTTGGAAAAAATTAATAATTACGGTGCAAGATCAAAAAAACTTGGTGGAAGAGTTTCTCCCAATACAATTGCAACTGCGCTATTTAAAGAAGCCTATGAAGTTAAAACATTTGGTCGACAACCCGAACTAGCACATCATTTAAAATTATTAGGCGCGACAGTTAGAGGATTAGCGAAAAAACCAAGTGAGACTAAATA
>CAZMIL010000002.1:0-73798 GCA_964566425.1 uncultured Gammaproteobacteria bacterium
AGTTGTCGTTATTCCCAACCCAGACGGTAGTCATAAAGTTTGGCGTGAAACCGATCGTCCAATTATCTCTTTTATCATCGGTAGTTCCGGTTTTTACCGAGACAGCACTATCTTTAGTTACCCAGACAGGTCCGCGAATTGTCTTCAGGTTTTGGATATTTTCCGTCCCTTTACTGAAATATTCAAAACGTGTCGGGCAGCCTGCTGGTTGTGAGGCGGCTGATTGAGGTGTTGTTTGATCCTGTGTTGTTGGTATAGAGACTACGGTTCCCGTGTCCCAGCAGACTTGCCGGCCGACTATTGTACTAGGTTTAATCGGGAAAAGATCAGGTTGGTTCTTCAAAATATAACGCATGACCGCATTCCAAATAGGGGCAGCGCCAGTAATTCCTGAAGCAAGATAAGGATTCATTGGTGAGTTGTCGTTATTCCCAACCCAGACGGTAGTCATAAAGTTTGGCGTGAAACCGATAGTCCAGTTATCTCTTTTATCATCGGTAGTTCCGGTTTTCACCGAAACAGTGCGACCTGGAATTACTAAAGCAGAATTCGCTCCGAATTCCAGAGTACGAGCATTATTATCAAGTAAAATATGCGAAATAATAAAAGCAGTATCCTGTGAGATTGCTTTTTTACCACTCATCGCTAAAAAATTTGGATTTTTTAGGGGTTTTTCTACGTTTTGGATAAAATTAGGATCCTGAAACTGGTAGAGTATTTTTCCGTTTTTATCTTCTACTTTTAAGACGCCTTTTAATTTTTTTGGGATACCATGATTAGCAAAAGCAGAAAAGGCTTGAGCCATCTCGGTCATTCTAACTTCACCTCCGCCCAGCGTCAAGGAGAGACCATACTTGCGCGGATCTTTAAAAGTATCTATCGTAAAAGCAGAAGCAGAGGCAATAAAGTTAGAAACACCATTCATTGCTAACATTTTAACCGCCGGAATATTGAAAGAATTTCCTAGAGCCATTCGCAAGGGTTGCGGCCCTCGAAACTTACCATCATAATTTACGGGACAGTAGGGTTTGGGAACAGATGGAAAGCAGATTGGTACGTCGAGGAAGATGCTGGCAGCGGTAACTAAACGCCTCTCGATTCCAATCGCATAATTAATGGGTTTGATTGAAGAACCAGGTTGACGTAAAGCAGTAGTAACATTATAAGCCCCAGAAGGTGAAGCGAAATAATCAACAGAGCCAACCATGGCTAAAATTTCGCCCGTCGGTGGACGTGTGACTAAAATAGCTCCATTAGAAACTTTAAGATTTTTGACCTTGTCTAATTCTTCGCGATCAATTTTTTCCGCTTCTTGTTGAATATTTAAGTCAAGAGTTGTAGTGACTTTTAATCCTCCTGTTTCCACTTCTTCAGGTCCAAACTCTTTCTCCAACTCTTGCTTGATATAAAAAACAAAGTGTGGAGCTTTAATACTGGTTGTTGGTGAAGTGATTTTTAGAGGTTTATTGACAGCCGTCTGATATTGTTCTTGTGTAATGTATTTTTGCTCGAGTAATTTTTTTAACACTTCATCGCGGCGATTCTTAGCTAAATCTGGGTTAACAAATGGGGAATAAATAGAGGGAGCCCTAGGTAGACCGGCCAAAAAAGCAGCCTGATCCAGAGTTAAATCTTTGGCGTGTTTATTGAAATAGGTGCGAGATGCTTCTTCGATTCCATAAGCTGATCCGCCATAAGGAACTTGGTTGAGATAAAACTCCATAATTTGTTGCTTAGTGAAGATTTTTTCCGTCCAAACAGCCAATAATACTTCTCTCAACTTGCGGCGGATAGTTCTTTCGGGAGTCAACAAAGCTGATTTGACTAATTGCTGAGTAATAGTTGATCCTCCTTGGAGTTGTCGCTGGAGGATTGAATCCTTAAGTGCCCTTAAAACCCCTCCAACGAACGAAACAGCTCCATGTTGAAAAAAACCCTTATCCTCGATCGCGATTGTTGCCTCATAAACATATTTAGGCAAAGTATCCAGTTTGATTGCAGTTCGATTTTGCTCGCCGTAAACTTCATACAAAAGTTTGCCATTTCTATCCAGAATTTGCGTAGACAGGGGAATTTTTTTATAGTCCATTAGATCATAAGGAGTTGGTAATCCCCAAAAAATATAAAGAATAAGGATGATAACAGCGGAAGCTATTAAAATATTTACAGTCTTCTTTTTATTGTTCTTGATTTTTCGTATCAGTTTCCTACCGATTTCACTGATTTTTTGCATGGGTCTAATTGTAGCAAATTTCACTTTCTAGGAAAGAGAGATTCCGTCTTGGCGACTACACCTTGAGTAGATTGAATTATTTTTTGTGCAGTATCAGGA
The DNA here is from genome assembly GCA_964566425.1 of uncultured Gammaproteobacteria bacterium. Classification (GTDB taxonomy): domain Bacteria; phylum Patescibacteriota; class Microgenomatia; order UBA1406; family GWC2-37-13; genus CAZMIL01. The sequence continues at coordinate 2,333 of CAZMIL010000002.1, forward strand.
AGAAAAATTTTTAATTGTAAACCAATGATGTTTAACTTTTGCAATGATGTCTTTAAGAAATCTTTCCTTTGTGCTGGTTTTTTCTCCCATGGCGCGAAATCGTTGACTGCTTTATTTATTTTTTTTAACTCTTGCCAGATAAGAACCAAAATTCTATCAAATTTAAATTGGTTAAACAATTTAATTTGTTCATCACTCCACCGAATCTTATTAGAAGTCAATTTAATCTTTAAGTTATCGTTTGTCGCAAGCGTAGTCAATCGAGAGAGAAGATTTCCAAGTTCGTTGGCAAGGTCGGCATCATAGATTTCTTTCATCCGGCGATCTGAATAATCACCGTCGTCAAACATTGGGATTTCACGAAGTAAATAATAGCGAACAGCATCCGTTCCCCACCGTTCAACTAGCTGGAAAGGATCGATGACATTACCCAAACTTTTGCTCATTTTTTGTCCATTGGCGGTAATAAAACCATGAATAATAATTTGTTTGCTGGCGGGAAGATTTGCTGACATCAGCATTGCCTGCCACATGGCTGCTTGTTGCCTGAGATTATCTTTGCCGGCAATTTGTAGCCCTGGCCAGAATTGCGTGAATCTTTGTTCGTCTTTCGGCCAGCCCAAAGTCGAAATGTAATTGACCAGAGCATCAAACCAAACATATATGACATGCTCGGGGTCTCCCGGTACCTCCACCCCCCAGGGCATTTTTTTCTTTAGTCTCGAAATGCTGAAATCTTCCAAGCCAGTAGTCACAAAATTCCTAATTTCCTTGAGTCTAAAATCAGGAGCAACGAACTGGGGGTTTTTGGAATAAAGATCAAGTAAAGGTTTTTGATATTTAGAAAAACGAAAAAAATAATTCTCTTCTTCGATGATTTCCAATTCCAGATTAGGATGTAGAGGACAGTGATTGTCGACCAATTCTGAACCAACTTTTTCCAGCTCGCAACCCACACAATATTTAACTTTATAGTTTTGTTTATAGATATCACCGGCAGTGATACACCTTTTCCAGAACTCTTGAGCTGCATGTTTGTGGTCAGGATTGGTAGTGCGAATAAAATTCGTATAACTTAAATTAAGCACGGATTTTAAGGCTTTAAATTTTTCGGCATACTCATCTGTATACTTCTGTGGATCTTTTTTTTCAGCTAAAGCTTTTTTATAAACCTTTAAGCCATGTTCATCTGTGCCGGTATTAAAAAAAACTTCCAAGCCTTGTTGTCGCCAGAAGCGAGCCAACACGTCAGCCTGAACTAATTCTAAAGCAAAACCCAGATGCGGCTCCGCATTAACATACGGTAGAGTTGTAGTAATATAGGCAGATTTATTCATTGATCTTATTTTAACAAAAACGCCACACCAAGCATAAACGAGAAAAGAAGCACTGTGTTAACTATCTGAAAACCGACAAAATAATTTAGATTAAGAAAGAGTAACAGCGTTATAGCTAGTAAATAAGTATATTTCTTGGCCAGAAAGAAAGAACTTAATAACAGGATAAATAGGGAAAAAAGGAGAGAGAAAAGGATTACAAACCACAAATTAACAGGTGGAACCCGCAAGAGGATGAATAAAAGCATAATAAAAAGCAGAGTTAAACTAAGTAGGCGATAATTTATCGTATAACGTAGGCGTTTCTTCATGGTCATAAGCGCTTGAAAACAAGGCCCGAAACCATTATAATGTATTTAATTCATTCTATGAAGAAACTTCCTAATAATAAACAGGAAATCATTGAAAAATTTGCCCAACATAAAGGAGACACAGGTTCACCAGAAGTTCAGGTAGCTTTACTATCTTATAAAATTGATCGCCTTTCTGAGCATCTGGAGGAAAATAAAAAGGACAATCATTCTCGCCGAGGCTTATTAAAAATTGTTGCTAAGCGCAGAAGAATTTTGAATTATCTTCAAAAATTAAACAATAAGCGCTATAAAAAGCTTATTGAACAAGTTGGCTTGAAGAAATAAATAGAACTCCATCGCATAACAGAAAATTATATGAAATTTTTAGAACAATCTCTCGAGTTAAACGATCAGAAGCTTACTTTCCAAGTGGGGAAGCTGGCTCAAGCCTCTGACGTAGCTGTATTTGGTCGTCTAGGTGATACTTGCGTTTTAGTCACTGTTAATACGGCACCTGCGTCAGAAGATATAGATTATTTGCCTCTGCATGTTGAATATGTTGAGAAACTTTATGCTGGCGGTCGGATCAAGGGCTCTCGATGGGTTAAAAGAGAGGGGAAGCCTTCAGATGAAGCGGTTTTGAATGCGCGTTTAATTGACCGTTCGATCCGCCCTTTTTTCCCTAAAAACTTCCGCAAGAGTATTCAAGTGGTAATCACGCTTTTGTCGATTGATGGGATTAACTCTCCTGAGATTTTGGCTGCTAATACCGTCTACGCAGCTTTACATATTTCTTCTCTTCCTTGGGAAGGGCCTCTTGCGACAACCCGTATAGGTTATGTTACTACTAATGGTCAAGGTTCATTCCTGGCCAATCCGAATGAAGACCATCAGCGTCTTTCGACGCTGGATCTGATCGTCTCTTCTTCAAAAGAAAAAGTAGTAATGCTTGAAATCGGAGCAGAGGAACTTCCGGAAGAGATTCTTTGGGAAGGGATTAAGCTTGCCAAAGAAGAAAATAACAAAATTATCACTTTCATCGAGGATTTAAGAACTAAGGTTGGTCTGGCAAAAGAGAAAGTTGAAACAGAAGTAGTAGACGAAAAGATAGTGAGTTTACTCAAAAAAGAATTTCAGAAACAGATAGACGAATTGATTAGGCAAAGCGCAAGCAAGGAGTTTGAAGATAAAAATATGCTTGAAGAAATGGTTGCCGATTTTCAAGAAAAACATCAGGAGAAATTTGAAAAAAAACCCATTCTGAAAGCAATCGATTACTTAACCAAGCAAACAATTCGCGAGACAATTCTTAAAACTAAAAAGCGTCTTGATGGTCGAGATATGGATACGATTCGTGATATCAAAGTCGAAGTCTCTATTCTTCCAAGAACGCACGGATCTGCCATTTTCAAACGTGGAGATACGCAGGTTTTATCAATTGTTACTCTCGGCTCGCCAAGTCTGGAACAATTGATCGAGAGCCCGGAAGGAGAAGAGGCTAAGCGTTACATTCACCATTATTACATGCCGCCCTATTCTGTCGGTGAGGTGGGTAGAATCGGTTTTCCATCACGGCGAGAGATCGGACACGGTGCTTTAGCTGAAAAAGCAATTGAACCTGTGCTTCCTCTGGCCAAAGATTTTCCTTATACAGTCAGAGTTGTATCTGAAGTCTTATCTTCAAACGGTTCAACTTCAATGGCCTCGACTTGTGGTTCGACTTTAGCTTTAATGGATGCAGGCGTGCCGATTAAATCACCGGTTGCGGGAATTGCGATGGGGATGTTGAGCAAATCCGACACAGACTATCTAATTATGACCGACATTATGGGAATTGAGGATTTTTCCGGAGAAATGGATTTCAAAGTTGCAGGCTCGAAGAATGGGATTACAGCTATCCAACTAGATGTTAAAAATAAAGGCTTAACAGACAAAATGCTTAAAGAGATTTTGGTCAAAGCTAAGCAAGCAAGGTTATTTATTTTAGACAAAATGATGACCGTGATTAGTAAGCCAAGAACAGAAATATCTAGGTTTGCTCCCAAAGTTTTAGTTCTTACGCCACCTCAAGACAAAATCGGCGAAATAATCGGCCCAGGAGGCAAAAATATTCGTCACTTGATAGCCAAGACAGAGACTGAAATTGACGTTTCCAATGATGGGAAAGTAACAATCAGCGGTTTAGATAGAAAAAAAGTTGAAGAAGCCGCAGATCTGATCAAAAATATGGTTAGAGAAGTAAAGGTTGGTGAAGAATTTGAAGGTGAAGTGAAGAGAATTCTACCCTTTGGCGCTTTTATCGAAATTTTTCCCGGCAAAGAGGGGATGGTTCACATTTCCAAGATGGGGAAAGGATTTGTCAAAAATCCAGCAGATATAGTGAAAATTGGTCAAAAAGTAAGAGTGAAAGTCTATGAGATTGATAAACAAAATAGGATTAATCTGCAATTATTGCATTAATTAAACTTGCTTTTAGTTTGCTTTTAAACTAGAACTTCTTTATTATAATAGATTATATGGGGCGGAGACCAAAGGCTTTTTTAGGGATTCCTTTTTTACGTTTTAGGATTAACAATAAAACTTTTTTCAATCTTATAGGTTTTTTATTGGCGGCTTTTGGAGCGATTTTACTTTTTTCTTATCTCAATTTTTTTTCGGCGAGTGGAGATAGTGGAAAGGTGTTGGTAAAGATCAATGATTTTATTGTTGGCAAAACCGGCGTTTTTAGTATTTTAATTCCTTTTTTATTTTTCCTTTTTTCTGCACATTTTTTTAGCACCAAAAAACTTAAATTTATTAAACCTAATGTTACTATAGGTGCCGTATTGATTTTCAGTTCACTTTTGGGCATTTTTCAGGCTGGATCCTGGGGCGGTTTTATCTACAAAAATTTGAGTGCGGATTTTTCATTAGCCGGAGCTATTATTATTTTAGTTATTGTTTTCTTCATGGGCTTGATTTTATTTTTGGATACTTCGGTGGATTCATTTGTGTTATTCGTTATTGCTTTATTGAAAGCTGTCTTTGGTTTTTCGAGAAAATACGTTTTTCGAGAGGCACTTGAGCCAAAGAAAAAAGATAATCGAGGAGAGGGTAAAGAAAAAATGGGTGAGAAATTTATTCAAGATCGAAAGCTGGATTTGCCGCCTAAAATTTCTCCTGCTGCAAAGCCTATAACGGGACAAAGCGCTTCTTCCGAGATGTTGATTCGACCGTTTGCCAAAACAGGCTCAAATTGGGTTTATCCGCCATTAACCCTGTTGCACGATGTAGCCCAAAAAGAAGCCGATAGAGGAGATATAAAAAAGAATGCTGACACAATCGAGAAGACTCTTGAGAGTTTTGGAATTAGGGCTCGCGTTGCCGAAGTTAATTATGGTCCGACTGTTACTCAGTATGCCTTGGAAATTACGTTGGGGACAAAACTATCAAAAATTACTGGTTTGAGCAATAATTTAGCGCTATCGTTGGCTGCTCCGACAGGCCAAGTTAGAATCGAGGCGCCGATTCCCGGCCGGTCTTTAGTCGGCGTTGAGATACCAAACATTCGTCCGGAGATAGTTACTCTTAAGACGCTTCTCGGTTCCCCGCTTTTTAAACAAAGCCCTGATCCGTTATTAGTCCCCTTAGGATTAGATGTATCAGGTCACCCCCAGGCAGCCAGCATCGACAAAATGCCCCATGTTTTGGTTGCGGGAGCTACGGGATCAGGTAAATCGGTTTTGCTAAATTCTTGGATTTCAACCTTCTTATTTCGAACTAAACCAGAAGAATTACGCTTAATCCTAGTCGATCCTAAAAGGGTTGAACTCACTCTTTATAATGGTATTCCCCATCTTCTCACAGAAGTTATTGTTGAAGCAGATAAGATCATTAAAGCTCTCAAGTGGACTGTTGCAGAGATGGAGACTAGATATAAAGAATTTGCGAAAGTAGGGGTGCGCAATCTAGAAGGATTTAATGCTGTTTCCGGCGTGGAAAAGAAACCATACATTCTTTTCGTCATTGATGAATTAGCCGATTTGATGATCTTCGCTCCTGGAGATGCAGAAGACTTGATTACCCGCATTGCCCAGATGGCTCGTGCTACCGGAATCCATTTAATCTTAGCCACACAACGTCCATCTGTTGATGTAATTACGGGTTTGATGAAAGCAAACATTCCTACTCGTATCGCCTTTAATGTTTCTTCCTTAGTTGATTCAAGAGTAATAATCGACATGCCAGGAGCAGAAAAACTATTGGGAAGAGGAGATATGCTTTATTTACCGCCAGATCAAGCCAAACCAAGACGTATTCAGGGCCCCTATATTATTGAAAAGGAAGTAAATGAATTAGTCAAATTCTTGAGATCGCAAACCCCGGAGGTGCATTATACGGAAGAGATTACCGAGAAAGATACCCGCATTTTATCGTTGCCGCATCTCGGTGACGGTACAGGAAGAGATGAACTGTTCAATCAAGCGTTGGAGATTATCTCTCAATCTGATAAGGCATCGGCCTCGTTGTTGCAGCGTAGGCTCTCGATCGGTTATGCTCGCGCAGCCCGGTTACTTGATCAGCTAGAGATGTCCGGTTATGTGGGTCCTGCCGAAGGCTCAAAGCCGCGAGAAGTTCTTAAGCGCAGAGAAATTAATCAAGAATAATTACTTTAAATACTTCTGAATATTCGCGTTGTGTTCATCAATATTTCTGGCAAAATGCAGCTTTCCAGTTTTGTCGGAAACGTAAAAAAGATAAGGGGTATTAGGGTTCGCAGATGCAACCGCTTCCAGAGAATTTAATCCCGGATTAGAAATAGGTGCCGGCGGGAGTCCTTGATTGAGATAGGTATTATATGGTGAATTGATCTTAAGATCAATGGTCGTTAAATCTTTTTTCCACCAAGTTTTTTCATTTTCTTGATAGCCTAAAGCATATTGAACCGTGGCATCGGCTTGGAGTGGAATTCCTTCCCGCATTCGTCTTAAAAAAATACTTGCAACAACAGTTCGGTCATTTGGAAATCTTGATTCTCGTTCCACAATCGAAGCCAAAATAACAGCCTGCTGAGTTGTTAAATTGAGCTTGCCAAATTTGTCTTTTAGTTCAGGTGTTACTCTCTGGTTAAAGTTATCAGTCATGATCTTTATCACTGCTTCTGAGCTGGCATCGCGAGGAATCAGATAGGTATCCGGAAACAGATAACCTTCTTGAGCTTCATCGATGAACTGTGCTTCGGGAATGTTAAAATTTTTGATCATAATTTCGGCAATCTCTTCTTTACGCAAGCCTTCAATTAGAGTAATCCAAAGGTCCAAAGTCCCATGAGTTAGAGCTCTGGCAATTTGTTCGGCGTTCATTGCCTGACTAAGGCGATAATCGCCTGCTTGGAGTTTTTTTTCAATTCCAAATTGCTTAATGACTATAAAAAAGACAAGACGACTTCTGATTAACTCGGCATCGCGAAGATTTTGAGCGATGGCGTTTATTCCATCGCCAGGCCTAATCACAAAAATTTTTGAGGTTTTATTTTCTCTATTCACCGGCAAAGACCCTTCCCAATAAAAAAGGTAAAAACCGCCAAATATAAACAAAAATAAAATCAGGGTAATTAGACCTTTTTTTTTAGCTTTCGATCTCATAAATTGGGAAATTAAGCAGCGTAACCTCTGCCTCTTTTAATTTATAGGTGTCATTAGTATAGAAATTCATTATTGGTTCATTTTTATCAATTTTATCGTCTGTTTTTTTGCAAAGAACGATTCCTGCATATTTATCACCCGGAGCTCCCAGAAGTTTGGCAATCATATTCAAATTATAATTATTTATTCTTTTAATCTTACCAGATTTAGCAGCTTTAAATACATGACAAGTAGCGTGAATTTTAAATTTTTCGGAACTAAATTGATCGCCACCGTTTTGAGCTTTGACAATTTGGCGGAATTTTTCCAAAGCCTTTCCACTGTAGAGAATCTGCTTTGCCTCCTCCTCGCCGTTTTTGTTTATTTTCGCATCTCTAAAACAAATATCTAGTAATTTACCTGCTAAGCGGAGAGCTTTTGCCTCAAGCGCCAGAGGTCTTTCCTTTTTTTGCTCAAGAATATAAAGAACATCTAAAGCTTCTAGGGCCGGACCTATCCCATTTCCGGCGGGCTCCAAAGATTGATTAATATCGGTTACAATTTTGATTCCAAATTTTTTACCCAATTCTTTAAATTTGTAAGCAATTTTTTCCGCATCGTCGAAATGCTTGATTTTCATCGTATTGCCTACGGGGATATCCAAAACTAAGTGGTTAGTGGAAACGGAAATTTTTTTAGCCATAATTGAGACAATTACTTTATCAAAGGACTCAAAAGAAATCTCTTCTTCGATATTGATGATTACATCGTCAGCAGGAGCTATTCCTAAATGTCCTCCCCAGACAATACACCCACCGGTTTTATCAACAATTTTTTTAATCTGTTGAATTTTGAAGGTAACGTTAGCTAGGACCTCCATGACATCTGCCGTTCCTGCTGGCGACGTTATCGCCCGCGAAGAAGTCTTGGGAATGGTAAAACCGGCAGAAGCAACGATGGGGACAATGATCATTGTTGTTCTAGTTCCGGCGACACCGCCAGTAGAGTGTTTATCTGCAACAATTCCTTTAAAATGAAGTTTTTCTCCTGTTTCAACCATCGCTTTGGTAAAGTAATAAAGTTCCTGCGGTGAAAACCCTTCTTTGAAAGAAGAGGCAACGAAATATGTAGTTAAGACTTTACTCAGCTTTTCATCAGCGATTTCTTTCATCAGATTAAAAATTTCCTTATAGGTTAATTTTTTGCCAAGAAGTTTCTTCTGGATACTTTTGATTGCTCTTTCTCGATCAATATCTTTTTCCATATATTTATTCAACCTCTGTATAAATTTCAACTACTTTCTTACGGTAGGCTTTGGCTTTGTGAAGAACACGATAAATTATTCTGAATTCTCTAATCTCAAATAGCCAGGCTAGATAAAGAAAAAGACTTAAATAAGAGAGACCACCGATTAACAAGAGGAAGAAAACATTTATCGTGCGGGAAGTATCTAAGATTAAGCCATCGAGCACTCTCATTTCCCACCAGACGAAAAAGGAAGCAACAAACGTCGCCAAGACAATTTTCAGCGACTCTCTGACCAAAAAAGTGTTATCGAGACCGTTTAATCTTTTAGTTAGAATAATATGAAGAAGAATGACGTTGAATAAAATTGAGGTCGAGAAGGAAGCTCCCAAAGACCATACAGGTAGTTTAAGGACAAAAATAAAGATCAGGCTCAAGATTGTGTTGAGGAGAATAGATAAAACGCTGATGATAAACGGCGTTTTACTATCCAAAAAAGCAAAATAACATCGCGTCAAGAAATAATAGACTGAGTGAAAAGGAATTGAGAGAGCGAAATAGGAAAGAGTGATTGCAGTTTGGACAGTGGCATTCCAGTCGAATTTTTGACCGCCGAAGAACAAACGAATGAGCGGTGTGCGGGCAAAGACAAAAAAACTCATAATCGGAATTGTTAAAAATAGCATACTGACAATAGATTCTATTATCAATTGCTTGAACTCTTCAATCTTTTTTTCCTGAAAAACTGTGGAGAGATATGGCAGTGATGCTTGACCGAAAGCTACTCCGATCACTGAAACAGGCAGAAGTTGCAGATGTTGCGCTAAATAAAAAACTGTGTAAGCCCCTGAACCTAGCATACTAGTCAAAACAAGGTCGATTGTGGCATCAATTTGACTGGTGATGACCGTAATAACTCTGGGAACAATTAAATGAAAGAATTCTCTAACTCCTTTTGTAATTTTAAGAAATGGCTTATAGATAAAGTCAGAAGAAGAGAGGAGAGGGAGTTGAAGGAGAAAAAGAGTTAAGGCTCCACCTGCGACACCGAGCACCGGAGCTAAAAGACCAAAGCTGGAAGTGAAGAAAATCGTAGCCAAAATAATAACTACGTTATAAGCGATCGGGGCTAAAGAAGAAATGATAAAAGTTTTATTGGCTTGACCGATCCCAGTCAAAAAATTGGCAAAAACTAATAGGGGAAGTTGGGAAACTAATAAGATACGGGAAAAATAAATTACAAGATCGATTTTTTCCTTAGAAAACCCCGGAGCAGTTAAAGGAATGAGCGTATCGGCAAAAATAAAGATAACTACAATTATTGCGAAAAAAACTAGGGAGATGAGATTAATAATCGAAGAAATATTTTCGTTAAGTTCCTGTTTATTCTTCTGATATTTTATAAAGATAGGAATAAAGGAAGAAGTAATTGCGCCAGTAATCAATATTTCAAAGACCAGATCAGGAATTCGGAAGGAGGCAAAAAAAATATCCAGCTGTCCAGGATTAAAATAGCCTGCCATTATCCTATAGCGTAAGAAGCCAAAAAAGCGGGAAATGATAATCATTATTCCGACAATAGTAGCTGAAGAGAAGATCGAAGTTTGTTTGCTTAGAATCAATCTTTTAGTGCCTAGAAATAATTTATTCATAATTTGCTTTTACCTCTTGACAATAGGCAAAATATGGCGTTAAATGGTTATATATGGTGTTTTTTGGTGAATATTTAGTTTCATTTTCTGCCCCCGGGCGCATCGTTTTACCAAAGAAAATTCGCGATCTTCTCAAAGGTAACATCTTTATTTTAACAAAAGGTTTTGATTTTTGTTTAGCTGGTTACGATAAAGATGGTTGGGAAGATAAAGCTAAAGATTTGCTGCAGGTTTCCTTATTAGAACAAGACAATCTTCAAAAGCGCAGATTTATTTTTTCTTCAACAGTTTACATGGATGTAGATGATCAGGGGCGTTTTGTCGTGCCTAAGAGCTTGTTGACATATGCAAAATTGACTAATAAAGCGATGATTGTCGGTATAGGCGACCACTTTGAAATTTGGAGGCCTGAGGTATGGGAAAAATATCAGCGAGGAAGCAAAAATTGAGGAGTAAGCTGACGCGTCATAATCTATCGGTTTTGAAAAAAGCCTTAAGCGTCAAGTTGAACTTTAAAACATTGCCTCTGAACTATAACTGATGCACGTACCGGTTTTACTTAAAGAGGCTGTAATAGGCTTAGGAGTAAAGGAAAAAGGTCTGTATATTGATGCGACCGCAGGCGAGGGTGGGCACCTTAAAAAAATACTAGAAAAAGGCGGGAGAGTCTTAGGGATAGATCTCGATGAGATGCAAATAGCCAAGCTCAAAAAAAAACTCAAAAAAGGAAGTTTGAGCTTAGTCGTAGGAAATTTTGCTGACATTGAGAGAATTGCAAAAGAGCATGCTTTTTTTCCGGTTGACGGTATTTTGCTCGACTTAGGTCTGTCTTATGGACAATTAAAAACAGCAAAAAGAGGACTTTCTTATCGGCAAGAAAAGGAACCATTAGATATGAGATTGAGCTTGAAATTCAAGAGTACAGCAGCGGAGTTAATTAATAAATTGAGTAGAGAGGAGCTCTATGAAATCTTGGTTAAAAATTCTGAAGAAATCAATTCTCGGGCAATTACTGACGCTATTGTTCGCACCCGTCGCGTGAAACCTATAATAACAGTTGGTGAATTAACGGAAATAATTAAGAGAGTATTGGCTAGGAAAGATGAGGCCGTTTATGCACGGGTTTGGCAAGCATTAAGAATCGAGGTAAATTCGGAATTTGACAATTTGCGAAAAGGTTTGACAGGTTCTTTAAATTTAATAAATGAGAGAGGTCGGATTGCTGTGATAACCTTTCATTCGCTCGAAGACAGAATAGTTAAACATTTTATCAAAGAGAAAAGATTAACGGAGATTAGTAAGGTCAAAGGCGATCAAAGGCTTGAGTTTGCCAGGTCGGCAATTCTAAGAGTCTTTGCTAAATAATTTATGAAAAAAACATTGAAATTGCTTATCGGTCTATCCTTCCTGGGCTTGATTATTGCAAATATCTTTATTTTTGTTTCTGAAATGAATTTGGGACAACAAGTGAGCTATTTCGAACAGGAAACAGGACGTTTACACAAACAAAACCTTGTTTTACAGCAAAAGGCCTATGCTGCCGACTCGTTGCAGTATGCGGCTTCGGTGGCCGCCAAACTAAATTTTGCCCAAAAAGCTGAACCTTATTTTCTTGAAAACTTGGGCTTTGCTTTGAGAAAATGAGCTATGACCAAGCTCAGGTTAATTTTTATCGGTTTCGTTGTAGTTTTTATTTTAATTATTGTTAAGCTTTTTTATCTTCAAGTCATTGCTCCTTTTAGTTCTGCGGATACAAATTATCTCAACTATAGCAAAATTATTCCTCAGCGCGGTCTCATCTTAGATCGCAACGGAAACCCCTTAGTCTTAGATCAACCATCTTTTCAACTTTATGTGGAACCTAAAAAGATTAAAGATAAGCAAACAACGATCAAGGGGATAGATGAAGTTTTGGGGATTGGTGAGGCGACTCTTGAGGCGAGAATCGATCTGAGCAAAGATTGGGTGGCAATTCAGTCAGGATTGACAGAAGATCAAAAGAATCAGCTTACCAGTCTGAAAATTGCCGGAATAGGTTTTAACGATAGTTCTAAAAGATATTATCCTGAAGCTTCATTAGCAGCTCATCTTCTAGGCTTTGTCGGTAAAAATGTTCGGGGCGATAATGTTGGCTATTTTGGGGTTGAAGGATATTATGATCAAGATTTGTCCGGTCTGACTGGCTTTGTGCAGACAGAGAGAGATTTGCTTGGGCGGCCTATATTATTAGGTAACCAGGAGAAAATTGCTTCTGCAAACGGACGCAATCTTATTTTGACTATTGATAACTCTGTTCAGAAAATTATCAAAACAAAACTGAATGAAGGACTAGAGAAATATAAGGCTAAATCTGGCTGCATTATTGTTGCTGATCCGAAAACTCTGGAGATCCTAGCTTTAGATTGTCTCCCAGATTTTGATCCCGACAGATATTATCAGTTTAGCCAGGATATTTTTAAAGATCAGGCGATTTCTTCGCTTTATGAGCCAGGATCGACTTTCAAGCCGATGATAATGGCTGCAGCTATTAACGAGGGCAAGGTTAAACCAGATGATCTTTATAATGAAAAAGGGCCGGTACAAATCGGGGAATATAAAATTCAAACTTGGGATAACAAGTATAGCGGGAAAATAACGATGACTGAGATTTTGGAGAAATCTTCCAATGTCGGAATGACCTATGTCGGACAAAAATTAGGCAACGATAATCTTTTTAATTATCTTAATAAGTATGGTTTTGGCCAACCTACTGATATTGATTTACAAGGTGAGGTAGGTGGCTATCTTCGTCCTAAAAAGCAATGGTATCCAATTGATTTTGCTACTGTCACTTTTGGTCAAGGGATTGCAGTTACGCCTATCCAGATGATCAAGGCTTTTTCTTCCTTGATTAATGGTGGTTTTTTACTTCAACCCCACGTAGTTAAAGAGATCGATTCAGGTCTTGAGAAAAAACAAGTTGAGCCGGTTGTTGAAGGCAGAATAATCAGTCAAAAAACATCTGAGACGATAAAAAAAATGCTTGAAGCTACTGTTGAGCGTGGAGAATACAAATGGAATATTCCAAACGGCTATAAGATTGGTGGTAAAACGGGAACAGCACAAATTCCAATTAAAGGCTATTATGACCCTTCAAAAACGATTGCTTCTTTCATAGGTTTTGCGCCAGTAAACGACCCGAAATTTATAGCTTTAGTCGTCCTCAATCAACCTGGAACATCAATTTACGGCTCAGAGACGGCCGCCCCAATCTTTTTCGACATAGCAAAAGAGCTCTTTGTTTACTATAATATTGCACCACAACAATAAAAATGTTCGAACGCTTTAAAAGAAGTATCCAGCCTTTCATTAATATTTATCACCTTTTTAAGGCTGTTATTGCCAATTTTTGGTACGGTTTTCCCAGCAAAAAATTAAAAATAATCGGTGTGACTGGAACAGATGGGAAAACTACGACCACACATTTAATCTATTACCTTCTTAAATTAGCAGGAAAGAAAGTCTCAATGATCTCGAGCATTTATGCACAGGTTGGTGATGAAGAGTATAGTACAGGTTTACATGTGACGACTCCTGACTCGTGGTTGCTGCAAAAACTGCTTAAACAATCGGTTCTCAAGGGTGATGAATATTTTATTTTAGAAACAACTTCCCATGGATTAGATCAAAACAGAAATTGGGGAATAAGGTACGAGATAAGTTTAATTACTAATATTACTTCTGAGCATCTTGATTATCATAAAACATACGCCAAGTATGTTCGGGCCAAGGCAGAGCTCCTCTTAGCTTCGAAAATTGTTTTAGTTAATCGTGATGACGCTTCCTTTGATTTCCTGCAGAAAATATTGAAGCAGAAGCGCAAAAAGTTCCTTACTTATGGTTTGCTGGGAAAGGCAGATTTTAGCTTCAATTCACAAAAAGAAATCGATCAAACTATAACAGATTATAACAATTATAACTATCTTGCTGCGTATGCGGTTGCGGAATTATTGAAATTACCCCCTACAACGGTCAAAGATGCCCTCAAATCGTTCAGATTGCCCACGGGGAGATTTGAAATCATCTATGACAAGGATTTTAAGGTGATCATTGATTTTGCGCATACACCAAATTCAATCTACAAACTTTTGGAGGCAGTCTCTAAAGAAAAACCAGAAAGGGGGAAAATAATTCACGTTTTCGGTTCTGCTGGCCTGCGTGACCGACGTAAACGGCCGGCTATGGGGGCGGCCAGCGGCAAATTTGCCGATATTGTCATCTTGACAGAAGAAGATTACCGGACAGAGAATCCTGACAAGATCTGTGTAGAAATTGCTGTCGGCCTGCAACGTAAGGGGTTTAAGGAAACCAGTCCTAAATTCGTGGTAGCACACCCTAGGATTTATGCGATTATCATCAATCGTCGCAAAGCAATCGCTAAAGCAATCGGTGTTGCCAAAAAAGGCGATATCGTTGTCCTCACCGGCAAAAGTCATGAACAGAGTCTTGCTCGAGGTAAAAAAGAATATCCTTGGGACGAGAAGAGAACGGTGGAACAAATTTTGCATAATCGTTAGTGCCGCAGAAGTTTATCACCAACTATGATTGATCAAATTCAGAACATCTTCATAATTGGGATCAAAGGAGTGGGAATGGCCAACCTGGCTTTGATTCTCAAGAAGATGGGCAAAATAGTTACAGGGTGCGATATAGATGAGGAATTTATCACTGATAAATGGTTAAAGAAAAATGCTATTCCAGTCGCAATTGGCTTTGAAAATCTTCCGCAAGAGGTCGATGTAGTCATTTATTCGGCCGCCCACGGGGGAAAACAGAACCAACTCGTACTAGAAGCACAAAGGAGAGGAATTAAAACTCTTCATCAAGCTCAATTTCTCGGCGAGCTCCTCAAATCATTTAAACACACGGTTGCCGTAGCAGGTTCGCATGGAAAAACGACAACAGCTGCACTTCTAGCTTATGCGTTGCTCAAGCTCGGGGCAAAACCAACATATCTGGTTGGTTCAAGTGAGTTTGACGGTTATCCGGCAGGAGATTTTAACTCTTCTGATTATTTTGTGATAGAAGCTGATGAATACGCGCTTGACCCCCCCAACGACAAAACTCCTAAGTTTAATTTTCTCCATCCTGAAATAATTCTCTGTACTAATATTGACTTTGATCATCCTGATGTTTTTAAAGACCTAAGTGACGTGCAACAGGCATTTGCTTTATTTTTTAAGCAGGCAAGTAAAGTTATCAGATGTGAAGATTTACAGATCAAAAATATAAGAGTCAACCCAGAAGGAACTTCTTTTATTTTTAATCATGAACAATTTTTCCTGGCTTTGTATGGTGAAAAAAATGCCTTCAATGCGGCTGGGGTGATCGCTGTTCTTCTAGCTTTAGGTTTTGATGTTGATAACATTCAGAAAGCAATAAAAGATTTCACTGGAGCTAAAAGGAGATTTGAAAAAAAGTTCGTTGAGCACGATACTTTGTTGTTTGACGATTATGCTCATCATCCAAAAGAGATTGTAGCCACGATCCGAGCTGCTCGTGAGAGATTTCCTAATCATAGGATTATTGTTATTTTTCAACCGCATACATATTCACGTACTCAGGCATTATTAAAGAGTTTCTCAAAAGCTTTAGAGGAGGCAGATAAGGCTTATATCTTGCCGATTTTC
Organism: uncultured Gammaproteobacteria bacterium; assembly: GCA_964566425.1. Classification (GTDB taxonomy): domain Bacteria; phylum Patescibacteriota; class Microgenomatia; order UBA1406; family GWC2-37-13; genus CAZMIL01. The sequence continues at coordinate 18,132 of CAZMIL010000002.1, forward strand.
TCATCGGCCCGCGAAGACGTACGAGATTTTACGATCACTTCTCATGATCTCGTCAAAAATGTTAAGCTAAAAGCAGTTGATTCCAAGGGAGAACTTTTTACTCTGCTTGAGAAAAACATTCGCCGCGGCGATGTTATTTTTACAATGGGTGCGGGGGACGTCTATAAGCTTGGAGATGATATAATTAGTCTTATTAGAAAGCTCTAAAATCTTATGACAGAAGATGCGTACATCATTAGAGGCGGAAATAAATTGCAAGGGCACGTGGTGCTGTCCGGAGCTAAAAATGTGGCTTTAAAAACAATTATTGCGGCTTTGATGTTTGAATCGAAAGTCATCTTGGAAAACGTTCCCCAAATTAGCGATGTTACTGAGCTTGTGCATTTGATCAGAAAATTGGGGGTAAAAGCGGAGTTCACTCAGAAGAATAGTTTGGAAATTGATAGTTCGACTTTAAGTGAGAATAAGGTTGATCTATTGCACGCTTCTAAAACCCGCGTTTCTTTCATGCTTTTTGCACCGCTTCTTCATCGTTTTAAAAAGTGTTTTATTCCTAATCCTGGAGGCTGCAGAATTGGAGCAAGACCTATCGATAGAATCATCGACGGTTTAGAAAAATTAGGAGCGTTGATTGTTTATAATCACGATACTGGTTATTACGAAGCCTACTTGGAGAATTCGGTTCATGGTCATTATCATTTTGAAAAAGCATCACACACCGGGACAGAGCTTTTGATAATGTTTACAGTATTTGGGAATGGAGAAATGTTGTTAGAAAACGTTGCTTTGGAACCCGAGATTGACGAACTAATTCGTTTCCTTAACGAATCGGGGGCGAACATTACTAGAGAAGGTAGAAATATTCGAATTCAGGGTGTTGAGAAATTAGTGCAAAAGAAACCATTTACAATTGTCTCCGATTCAAATGAGGCCGTAACTTTTGCAGTTTTGGCGATCGCTTCCAAAGGGGAGATAATTATTGATAATCCGCCACATGAGCATCTTGATGAATTTGTAGAGAAGATAAAAGAGACAGGAAATTTTGCCGAGAGACAAAAAGATGGTTGTTTGAGATTTGCTTACAAAAGTAAAATTAAACCCGTTTCAATCGAGACAACCCCTTATCCAGGATTTAGGACAGATTGGCAACCTAATTGGGCTGTTTTAATGCTCCAAGCAAAGGGGGTCTCTTATATCCATGAAAGAGTTTTTGAAGGTCGTTTTTCCTATGTTGCCGAGTTGCAGAAATTAGGAGCTCATATAATCTTTGAGACGGTAAAAGTTGACAATCCCAATGAATTTTACGAATTTCATTATGAGAAAAATAGAGGTTATCAACAGAAAATAAAAATTACCGGTGGTTATCCGTTACACGGGGGTGTTCTGAATATTTGGGATTTGCGAGCTGGTGCCTCACTGGCGATTGCCGCATTGATCGCTAATGGTGTTTCAATTGTTAACGGAGCTTCAATTTTTGAGCGAGGTTATGAGAATTTCATTGAGAAAGTCCAAAACCTAGGCGGTGAAATTAGAAAAGTTTAGTACAATAAAAATAGGCTATGCTTAGAAAACATACTTTGAGTTTCAAACACGCTTTTGAGGGGTTGAGCTGGGTGATACGAACACAGGCAAATTTTAAAATTCATATTTTTCTTTCGCTTTTGAGTCTATTTGGCGCATGGTTTTTTAAAATCTCTTATGATGAATGGCTGATAATTATTGTTTTGATTGTCATTGGATTAGTTATTGAGACCATGAATACAGGGATCGAAGAAACTATCGACGCGATTCATAAAGATTGGAGTCCGGAAATCAAGATCGCCAAGGATGTTGCCGCCGCCTCCATGCTCATATTTTCAATTGGAGCGACGGTAATTGCTTATATAATTTTTGCCCCTAGGATTTTAGGCTTTCTGGGAGTTTAAAAATTTTTCTTATGTCTGTTTATTTATTAGGACTGTTTATTTCTTTTCTTCTGAATGCAATTTTAATCGTTCCCTTTATCAACTTTCTTTACAAAATGAAATTTCAGCGCATCGCGCAAAAGACCAGAGATGTATTTAATCGACGTACTCCAATTTTTGATAAATATAACGTTAATAAAACAGGCGTCCCAGTAGGGGGAGGAATTTTGACTGTATTAACGACTGTTTTTCTGTTTGCATTTCTAATGCTGCTTTTTGTTCTTTTTAATCAGCCATTGCGATCAAATTTTCCTTCGATTATTGCCGAAATTAAAATTATTCTTTCTTCATTTATCGGTTTTGCTCTCCTTGGAGTTTTTGATGATTTGAGTAAAATCTTTTTTTGGCAAAGAAATCAATTTCATGGTCTGCGCTTGCGTTACAAACTATCTTTAGAGATTATTCTGGCGGTGCTGGTTGCTTGGTGGTTGTTTTTCGACCTGAAGATTAATTTTATTTATATACCTTTTTTTGGGGTCTTCCAATTAGGTTGGTGGTATGTTCCTTTAGCTGCTTTTGTTATTGTAGCTTTTGCCAATGCGGTGAATATCACAGATGGGCTTGATGGTTTAGCTAGCGGGGTAATGATGATCTCGTTGATTAGTTTTTGGGTTATTTCGCGCTCAATTTTGGATGTTCCAACTTCAATTTTCATTAGTGCTTGGTTGGGAGGATTAATTGCTTTTATCTACTTTAATATTCCGCCCGCCAGATTAATTCTCGGCGATACGGGAGCGCTTTCTTTTGGAGCAACTTTCGCCGTTATTGGTTTGGCTTTAGGAAAATCGATTTCCTTAACTATTATCGGAGGAATTTTTGTTGTTGAGATTTTTACTTCTTTGATTCAACTTTTAGGAAAAAGGTTCATGAAAAGAAAAATTTTTCCTGTTGCGCCGCTACATTTGTGGTTGCAATCTAGAGGTTGGGAAGAATCGAAAATTGTAATGCGTTTTTGGATAATTTCCATCCTCTTTGCCTTCTTCGGTTTACTAATAGCCTTCCTTAAATAAAGAGCAATCTTACAGCCTATTTCTTCCTTTTTGTCGCATATCTTCCCTTGTGATTCTTTTTCAATTTGACTATAGTTTCGACCCTTATGAAAAAGACCCTGATTTTATTCATCCTATCTCTCTTATTTTATTTGATAACTTGTAGTTTTAATGTTCAAGCAAATCAGACTTTCTTTAAGTCGTCAATAAATCCCTTACAGATTAAGCTTTTGCCAGGAGAAATCTCCATTCGTCAAACTCACATTTTTAAGCAGAACGGTATCTTCAGGGGAATTTTTACATTAGAAAAAAATGATGGTTCATATAGTCTAGGTCTTGGCGAGCAGACAGCTCCTAACATTTGGGAGATTAAAAAAGAAGTTTTGACAGATCAGCAGGAGATCTCAAATCCGCGAGTGTTATTTATAGACAATCAGCGCATCCGCCTTTTTTATACCAAATTTGAGACTTATTACAAGCTCTATTCTTTGGATTGCAATCCTGAGTTTAATTGTTATGGGGAGCCTAACCTAGCTCTTGATAGATCAGAAACATGGGAATATAGAGGTATAGAATCGGGCTATCCTTTCCTTAAGAATGGACTCTTTTACTTATTTTACTCGGCCTGGGGGGATAGTTTTCAAATCGGTCTAGCATATTCCTCTGATGGGCTGCATTGGACTAAATGCACTAATAGTCCAATCATTGACTATGGCGCTGGTGAATTTCTCTTTGAAGCGAATAACCGTTTTTATCTTTATTACCATTTTCCTCGGGAGGAGGGAATTGCTGTTAGAGAATCATCAGATGCGCTTTCTTGTAATATGCGCTGGGGAGAGCCGCAGCTTATTCTTTTGCCGGATAAAAGCTATGATCAAACACATCTAGTCTCGCCGAGTATTATTGCTGATAACAGCAGGCTCGATTTATATTACTCAGGTAGAGATACAGAGAGAAAGTGGAGTTTAGATCTAGCTTATAGCCAGCCAGCAACAGAAAATATTCTCTATTTGATTATTCCAGGTTTTTTTGCTTCTTGGAATAAAGAGGCGATTTTACATAATCGTCAAGTCTCTATTTTTGATTGGAAGTTGCCGAGTTTTATTCAAGAATATAGGGGAATAGAGCAATCTTTAATCAATTTGGGACTTGTTGAAAATAAAGATTTTATTGCTTTTCCTTATGATTGGAGAAAATCCATTGACGAAACAGCCGCCGATTTAGACAACTTCTTACAGACTAAAATCTGGTCAAGCGATCCAAATAAAAAAATCAGAATAATCGGACATTCACTGGGGGGATTGATTGGCAGAATTTATCTGCAGAAGTATCCATTACGTAATGTTGATAGATTGATTACCGTTGGCACTCCGCATCAAGGTGTAGTGCAAGTCTATAATCCTTTAGAGTTTGGCGAGATTGAGCGGGAAAATACCTTTTTATGGCTAATAGAAAAAATCATGGTATTTATTAATCAACGACAAGGAGAAAAGGAAAAAGAGACGATCGGCAGAGTTTTACCTGTTCTTTATGATCTCTTCCCGACGTTTGATTTTTTACGTACTCAAGATAATAAAATTATTCCGAACGATAGCATGATGATTGTTAATACGACTCTCAAAAGATATAACAATTCCTTTGCTGATATTTTTCCTCAATTTACTGCCATTTATGGGGAAAAAAACAATCGCACTTTAGCAGGATATTTTGTGAACATTTCAGGTGATGAACAATTAGATCCGAAGCCGGTAAGCCCCTATTACGAAGCAGGCGATTACATGGTTCTTTCCAATAGTGCTAAAGATGAAAGAGATGAGGATTATCAAGAATTACCATTAGATCACAATGAACTAATTTACAAAAAAATGGGCATTGAGAGAATTTTCGATCTTCTAAGTTTGGATTATAAAGATAATCAAATTACAGAAGGATCAAAAACCGAAATTTCTCCGGCGTTAATTTTTATGATGCAATCGCCAGCAGAAATGGAGGTGATTTTTAATGGACAGAGTTATCATGAAGAGGATGGGATAATTTTTATCCCAGGAGCCGCCCACGGACAATATAATCTTAAAGTAAGAGGAAATGAGAAAGGCGCATATACAGTAAGTATAGGTGGTATAAACGAGAATAATGATTCTTGGCAAAAGGTTGAGGGTGTGATAAGTAATGATAAACCGCAGGATCAAACCGACTCCTATCAGATTGATTTTGGAGACAATCTTTCTTATAAAATAATTTCGGATGAACCCACAGAAACACCTACTCCAGCGATAACTACACCAAATCCGACTCCAACACTTGCTTCTAATCCACAAATATCTTCAATTACTCCTACATCCTACTTAGCACCGATCTTAATCGTTGATAACACGAATCCTGTTGCGACAGAAACATCTGTTTTGGTAGAAACAGTAACGCCGTCAAAAGCCAAAATAAACAAAATGGGGAGTAACGATGAAAAGATTTTAGGTGTAAGTAAGAGAGTAGGATATGATGAGGACAACAAATCTAAAAATCCATCACAACAAAACATTTATCTATTTTTAATCTTTTTTACGCTTCTTTCTGTGGGGGGGTTCGCTTTGCTCAGGAAGAAATTGAGAAGAATAAATTAACTATCTTTCATTGAGGGGGAGACCCAAACAGAGAAAATCCATAGTTCTGGGATTGATTTTGAAATACTGAATCGTCGAGCGAATATTGTTATGCCCAATAATTGGCTCCGAATCTAACCCTCTCTGATAATTCCATTCTCTAACAGTAGCCATGACATCCACGTAAGGCATGCTTAGAAATCTTCTTGCGGAATATAAATCTCCTAATAAATTTTTTCTTTGGCCATTAAAAAATGAGGGAACAAGTTGTAAGGTCCCTTCAAATTCTCTTCGTGCAAGATCTGCTGCCTCCTTTTTTAACTTATCCGATGGAGTCTGATGTGCTTCAGAAATAGCCCTTTGAGCCTTTACTAGATCCTTAAGTAAGGCTTCTGCTACATTTTGAGGACTAACTTTCTCTTCAAGTAATCTCTCTGTCATATTTTTAGTATAACATATTGAGATTTTGAGATCAAACTATAGGCTTTTGGTGGCCGTTGGAGGAGTTGAACCTCCGACCTTTCGAATGTGAATCGAACGCTCTAGCCAACTGAGCTAAACGGCCTTGATTTATTATACTAAAATCCCTTAAAATTAATACTTATGAACTTTTTACGTAAAATCCTTGATTTCATCATGGATATTCTGGAGACGGTGACCTTTGTAGCCTCAATTTTTATTGTCATTTACCTTTTCATTTTGCAACCTAATCAGGTTAAGGGAGCTTCGATGGAACCTGGGTTTTATTCGGGAGAATATATTTTTACGAGTAAAATTACTTATAAATTCAGGCCGATTGAGCGGGGTGACATTGTTGTTTTTAAATCCCCCCAAAATCCGGATATAGACTATATTAAGAGAATAATTGGCCTGCCCGGGGATACTGTTCTTTTTCAAAATGAAACAGTTGCGGTTAACGGAGTAATACTTAATGAGTCATATATTTCTGATAAGACCACCTTATGGGAAGGAGGTTACATTAGGGAAGGTGTTCCGGTTGTTGTTCCAAAAGGTGAAGTTTTAGTTTTAGGCGACAATCGGCCACGATCTTCAGACTCAAGAGAATTTGGGCCGATTCCAATCTCTAGTATCATTGGTCAGGTCTTTTATCGCTATTTTCCGCTAAATAAGGTTGGGCCCGTGATAAATCCCTTCCCAACAAATTTAAGAACCTTATCGATTAAGCAGACTAATTATTTTTCTTAATTCCTGAGTAGTTTTTTCTAAGTTTCCCTTAATCTCAATAACTATTTTTCCCTTTAATCTTGACTGGATAATTTTTGTTTTCATCCCGCCCGCGCCTTTAAAATTTTTAGCAAAATCAGCGCGCTCTTCTTTTGTTAAATATTGGCCTTGATCTTTAAGCTGATAAAGATTTTCACGGACTAATGCTTCGGTCTGCTGTGTGGTTAAATCTTCAGCCAAAATTTTTTCGTATGCGTTGATAATTTCAATTTCATTTTTGAGGCGAGAAATTATAAACAAATGGGAGATTGAAACTAATTGCGAGTAATATCCGTCCCTAACCAATTCGGGCAAGCGATTAAGACGTAAAAGATGACTAGCATAGGCTGGTTTGAGGCCAAGCTGCTGAGAAATCTCAATTAATTTTAAACCCTTATCGTGTTTAAGTATACGAAGGAGTTGTGCCTTTCGAAAGTAATCTTGAGTGTCTTTAATCTGCGCAAATATTTTAGCAATCTCCTGGTTCATATTACCAGTTTAGTCTCTGACAAAAACGTATTTTTTTCCCTTGATCTGTTTGAAGTCGATTTTACCTTTTTTGATAGCAATAATCGTGTAGTCCTTCGAGAGCAGGGTTCCTTCACCTGCTCTAAACTTAGTTCCGACTTGTCTAATAATAACATTTCCGGGCTTCGCAATCTGACCTCCATAGAGTTTAACCCCAAGACGTTTTGAGCGCGAATCTCTATTTCCCGAGGCCGCTTTTTGTGATTTTGTATGTGCCATATTAAACTTTGGTAATTTTAATTTTTGTTAATTGAGCGCGAAAACCTCTAACTTTCCTATATCTGACTTTAGCTCTAAATCGTGCTACTCTTAATTTTTCCCCTTTCAGCTGGGCGATTACCTTTGCCTGAGTCTTTTCCTTGAGCGTGGGCGAACCCAGGGAAACTAGTTTTTTGTCGTTGTCGATGATCGCAAAAGTTTCTAAAAGAATCTCGACATTATCTTTGCTTTTGAGATGATCTACAATTAATTCTTGACCTTCAGACACTAAGTATTGCTTACCTCCAGTTTTAACTACTGCCAATTTTGCCATATAAAATTATACAAGATTTATAAGATTAGAGCAAGCCCGAGCAGAAAACTAACCAATGAGGATCCACCATAGGAGAGTAATGGGAGGGCGACTCCCGCAATTGGTAAGATACCAAGGTTCATTCCGACATTGATTAAAACTTGAAAGATGAAGTAAGCACAAAAGCCCAATATAAAAAATTTTTTAAATTGGCTATCTTCATCGTCAGAAATAAAATATGCGGTTAGTTTCTTCAGCAGATTAAAAAAAATCGCAAAATAGAGAACAAGGACGCTGGCTCCTCCCAAAAAACCAAATTGTTCTATTAGAGAGGAGAAGGCAAAATCTGTATGATTTTCGGGCAGAAAGTACAATTTTGTCTGAGTTCCATAACCTAAACCACGACCAAAAAATTTTCCAGAGCCAACCGTAATAATTGCCTGAGTCAAATTGTAATTTATACCTTGTTGATCTATCTCTGGATTGAGGAAACTAACAATTCTATTTTTCTGATAATCCTTAAGTGTAAACCAGCCTACGGGAATGATTAGAATCGCAATTAAGACTGTATAAATGAGATAACGTTTAGGGAGGTTTGAATAAAGAGCGATGACTAAATAAATAAAGAAAAAAATAAGAGCATTACCCAAGTCAGGCTGCTTAAAAATGATCAATAATGGTAAAAAAAGGTAACCTAGACTTTTAAGATAAATTATGAGCTCGCCCAATTCCTTACGATGACGAGTAAAGAAATCTGCAAGAAAAATAATAAAAAAAATCTTAAAAAATTCTGAGGGTTGAAAATTAAAGAAAAATAGGTTGATCCAACGTCGTGAGCCCTTGACTTCTATGCCGATAATAAAAGTAATAACTAAGAGTGCAATAAATAGCCAATAAAAAAATTTGGAATTAGCTTTGAAAAAATTCATTCCTAATTTTTTGACAACAACAAAGACAACAACGGCAATCAAAAAAAAGAGAAGTTGATTTACAACTAAATCTCGTCTGATCCCAAAAAGATTAAAAAAAGCAAAGATATTAAGCAAGAAAGCAGAAAAAAGGGAGACGAACATATCTTTATTTTTTAATGACCTTAAATTCCGGTTTTTTTATCAACTTAGTTACGAGAGCCTTTTTCTTAATTTCAATTTCAAAGGCTGCAGGCCATCCCGGAAGTTCAACTTCGACTTTTTGCCTTAGTCTAGTATTTAATTTTTTCCTCTCAGCTTGGATTTGTCTGATAATCTCTCGTGCTTGTCCGGCTTCCAAATCTTGATTTTCAACATTCTGATATTCCTTTTTAACGAGTTTCTCATCACTAGAGAAAAATTCTTCCTTGCCTGTATATTTTAAACTTTCAACATTTATCTCAGATTCGACAACTTTTCTTACAGAATCCGAAAGTGTACTTGGTCCTCTATAAGAAACCTCCTTTAAGGGAATTCGGACTTTGAGATTATTTAACTTTCGACGCATTAAGATTAATGAAGCAACTTCCATTCCGTCTAGCATATCTTGCTCAAGTTTTTTATTAATTAACCCCTCATCAGCTTCTGGCCATTCAGCCAAATGGACTGAATCCTTTCCAGTCAAGTTAGTATAGATTTCTTCAGAAATAAATGGAACAAACGGGGAGAGGATAATGGATAGATTAATCAAAACTGAATGTAGTGCTGAATAGAATGAGTTTTTATCTCTTTGATCTTCTGAATTTACCCAGACTCTGCCCCGACTTCTACGAACATACCATGTTGAGAGGTCTTTAACGAAACTTTCAATCTCTGTCATTGCGGTCTTTGCATCATATTTAAGAAGACTTTCTTTGATCGTCCTACTTAAATTAGTAAGACGACTGGTAATCCAAACATCAAGAATATTGTTGCTTTTATTTTGTTCCTTTGGACCTTCAAATTCATCGAGATTAGCATACTCTACAAAAAATTTATAAACGTTCCACAGGAGGAGGTAGAATTGCCGACGTACTTCATCGGCATGCTTATAGCCAAAAAGCATGTTATTTGCAGGATCCTGACGACAATACATCCAGCGCATGACGTCAACGCCAATTTTATCCGCACCTTCATTGAACTCAATTGCATTGCCCCAGCTTTTGTGCATCGGTCTGCCATCTTCTCCTAGCAAGGTTCCAAAACCAAGAACAGTTTTAAAAGGATTTGTGTCTTCGAGAACAGTTGACATCGCGATCAAAGCATAAAACCAATTTTTAAACTGACCAGGGAATGATTCGGTGATAAAGTCGCGGGGAAACCACTCCTGCCATTTTCTTCTATTTGTAAGATAGAGTGGTTTTCCCTGGTTGTTCTCAGTAATGGTAGAGTAGGGGACAATTCCAGCATCAAGCCAGGGGTTGCCGACATCATTTATACGTTTTATTTCGGCATTACACTTTGAACATTTAATCGTAATTTCATCGATATAGGGTTTATGTGGAGATTTACCTTCAAATTGCTCCCAACCTCTAATTGTTCGTTGCTTGAGTTCATCTTTTGAGCCGATAACTTCAAAATGGTGGCACTTTTGACACTCAAAGATTGGTAAGGCTAATCCCCAATAGCGGTTCTTTTTACTAATTAGCCAATCATGCATATTTTTCAGCCAATCCAGTTCACGCTCGAGGCCGAAACTCGGTAACCATTTAATCTTTTTGGCGACAATCATCATTCGTTGGCGAAGACTTTTACCATCCTTATCCTTTTTATCCATTGAGATATACCATTCGTCTGCCACCTTCCAAACTAGTTCGGTCTTGCATCGCCAGCATGCAGGATAACGATGAGTGTAAGGCTCAACTCTAAAAAGAAATCTTCCCCGCTCATTGTCTTTTAATGAATCAATAATTATCTCGGGATGATTTTTTGCATTTTTACCGCTAAGTTCTCCCAGACTTGGCAAATAGTCGGCATTATCGGCAATAACAGGAATCATCCCCAATCCAAATTTCTTACCCAATTTAAAATCTTCGGTTCCTGCGCTGACTGCCGTGTGAACAAGGCCAGTTCCTTCAGTACTAGAAATGGGAAGAATTTTGTCGTCGGTTGCAATTACAGTATGAAAAGTCTGGGCGGTCTCTTTCTTGACTTTTTCGACAGCGAGTAAATAGTCAAACGGACCTTCATATCTCAAACCAATCAACTGTTTGCCCTTGATGATTTTGACCTCTTTTTTAGCAGAATTGGCTAAAACTCTTTTTATTGCATCTTTAGCCAACCAAACTAAATCGCCATTTTTTAACTCAACTAAAACATAATCAAGCTTTGCATCAACAGCGACTGCAATATTGGCAGGTATCGTCCAAGGAGTAGTCGTCCAAACCAAGAGAAACTCTCTCTTCCTTCCTATAAGTGGTAGTTTGAAATAGATAGATTTGTGAGTAGTTTCCTTGTAGTCTTCGGTCAGCATTTCATGTTGTGAGATTGCGGTTTCGCAGCGTGGACACCAAGGGACAGATTCATGTCCTTTATAAATCCACCCCTTTTCATAACATTTTTTTAGGAAATGCCAAATCATATAATTATTTTCGTCGCTCATTGTGAAGTAGGAATGCTCCCAATCCATAAAATAGCCTAATCTCTGCGATTGCGCTGTCTGGATTTTGGCAAAGCGATATACTCTTTCCTTGCACAGTTGAATGAATTTGGCGATCGAAACTTTTTTATCACCCGGAATAAGATTTTCAATTTCTTTCTTATTTTTTAGTTTCAATTCCTTTTCAACTTCTACCTCGATCCATAATCCTTGACAATCGAAACCGTTTTGAAATTGCTGACGGTACCCTAAGAGATTAAAAAACTTTTGCCAAAGGTCTTTATATGTTCTTCCCCAGGCATGATGTATTCCCATGGGATTGTTCGCAGTAATCGGGCCGTCTTGAAAGGAAAAGACCTTATCGGCAGCATGATTTTTAATTAGATATTTAGAAATAATTCCCTGCTTGTACCAATGCTCAAGCCATTTTTTCTCCATATCTACGAAATTCTGTTTAGTGTCAGGAGGCGTGAACATAAAAGATAATTATAGCAGCTTTACTTTTTTCTGAGGAAAGCCGGAATATCAAACTCCGATTCTTCTTCCAGAAATTCCTCTTCGTCCAATTCATCGGCTTTTTCATTGATAGGTTGAGTTCTTTTTAAATCTTCGAGAGTAACGGGAGTAGGCTCCTTCTGTTGTTCATAATTCTTCTTAAATCTAAATAATCTCAGTTTTCCTTCATCAAATTTGGTAGCAATCATAGTGATTTTTATTTGATCGAGCATTTTATCATCAATAACGGCGCCAAAAATGATATCTGCATCAGGATCAACCGTTTTGGCGATGATAGAAACAGCTTCATCGACTTCATTCATTGATAAATCTGGACCGCCAACAATATTAAAAAGTACACCTTTTGCTCCCTCGATTGAGACTTCCAGGAGGGGAGAGGAAATAGCTTGCTTGATTGCGACCATTGCTCTTTTTTCGCCACTCCCCAACCCCATTCCCATCAAGGCTGTTCCGGCACTAGTCATTACCGTCTTGACGTCTGCAAAATCAACATTAATCAAACCTGGTGTGGTGACTAATTCGGCAATTCCTTTCACTCCTTGATGAAGAACAGAATCAATTTTTTTGAAGGCTTCCAGAATCGGGGTTTTTTTATCAACTACTTGCAAAATTTTCTGATTTGGGACGATAATCAAAGTGTCGACTTTTTCTCTTAATCTTTGTATTCCTTCATCGGCGATAATTTTTCTTTTTGCGCCCTCAAAATCAAAGGGCTTCGTTACAACTGCCACTGTTAGGGCTCCAGCTTCCTTAGCGACTTCTGCAACAATTGGGGCGGCGCCGGTTCCTGTGCCTCCACCTTCGCCAGCCGTTATGAACACCATGTCTGCGCCAGTCAATTCATCTTTTAGTTTTTCTTTGGATTCCTCGGCAGCCTTAAGACCAATTTCAGGATCGCCACCAGAGCCTAAACCTTTGGTTAAGTTTTCGCCGATTTGAATTTTAATTGGAGCTTTATTGTAAAGAAGAGCCTGTGAATCAGTATTTACTACAACGAATTCCACACCTGGGATTCCTCCATCATCGATCATAGAGTTAAGAGCATTGCTGCCAGCTCCTCCTGCTCCGACGACTTTTATTTTGGCCGGTTGTCCGGCTCTTGGTTTAACTAACATCAAACCTAGGGAATAAATTGTTTAATAAAATTCTTAACTCTGTTTAAAGAATTTCCTAAGGAAAAATCTTTAAGTACTCTCCCAAATCTTTTTATTCCGATTTCCTGGTCTATTATATTTTTTTTAGCTTGTAAAATCAATCCAACTGTTGTTGCATATTGAGGGTCAATGATTTCATCGAGCAAACCCGTAACATTCGACGGGATTCCAATCCTTAAGGGTAGACCAACAACTTTTCTGCCTGTTTCTACGATTCCTACGGTTAGGGAACCGCCCCCAGCAACCACTAATCCCGAGGGGATCGAATCTCCAAAACCACTTTTTTCAATTTCATCAGCGATTAACTTATACATTTCCTCAAGTCGTGCGCCGATAATGCTTTCAACAACAGTTTTGGCTGAAATATCATTCATGCTTTCAGGCAAATTTAATTCGGCAAAATTTATTTCATCAAGCTTTTTTTTGTAGTCCTTTTGACCACGAAGATTTCTGCTCAAAAAGAGTTTGATTCTTTCAGCTGATTCCAAAGAAATTCTTAACCCAACAGCGATATCATTAGTGATGTGCTTTGCCCCAATAGGAATCGATGCAGAATAAGAAAGTGCGCCGTCAGCGTATAAACAAACATCTATTTTTCCACCGCCGATATCGACTAAAACTGCGCCCAATTCTTTTTCTGTATCGGTTAAAACGGCATCAGCAGAGGCCAGACCTGAAAAAACAAAACCATCATTATCAATTCCTAAGTCCGCTAAACAGCGATCAATATTTTTCAGATTTGTCAACGAAGCTGTAATGATGTGCGTATCGACTTCAAGTCTAATACCACTCATTCCAACCGGGTTTTTAATTCCTTCTTGACCGTCGACGATAAATTCTCGAGCCGAGACATCAATGATTTGCCGTGTTGTTGAGAGTGAAATTGCCCTAGCTGCTTCAACAACGCGTTTGACATCTTCTTCGCTTATCTCTCCTTGGGGGTTTGTGATTGCAACAACTCCATGAGAATTTAAGGAAGAAATATGAGGGCCACCTACAGAAGTTACAGCATGATTTACTTTTTGCCCAACCATTCTTTCAGCTTTCTCGATACTTTCCTCAACCGCAGCAGTGACTTGGTCGATGTCAACAATAAGTCCTTTTTTTACTCCACGAGAAGGGGTAGTGTTGAAACCGATAATTCTCATTTCCTCTTCTTCTTGTGATTTTATGGCGATGGCAGTAGCTATTTTTGTGCTTCCAATATCGATTCCACAAACTAAATTCTCAGCCATAACTATTTCAATTTTACAATTGGTTTGTCAAAACGAAAATCAAGGGATGTAAAATCCCTGCCTTCAATTCTAAACTGTTTAATTAGAGTTTCAAATTGATAATCTTGTAAATTAAGATCTTTACTGATTGAAAAAATTAAAACTCTTTGATTCTGTATGTTTAATCGTATCACATCTTCGCCTATAATATCAATACTAAGAGCCGCCAAACCGATATCTTTTGCCTTTTGGGTCAAAAATAAGGCAACTTGAATCTCCTTAAAATCAATTTTATCTCCCAGACTATAGTTATCATAATTTAATTTTTGATAAAAGTTTATTGTTGGTAGATTTTGTGAATTATCTTTAGCTTTATCAATTATCTTTCCTTTAAGATTAAGCATAAAATATCCCTGATCAACGACGAGGGCTGCCTGCATAATCTCTTTACTGACAGAGATCAATAATTGATCGGGAAGTTTTTTGACGATTTGGATATCAGTCAATTGTGGATTTTTTTCAGAAATTATTTGTTGTATTCTATTATCAGAGATAAGCAAAATATTTTTCTGTTGTAAATTTTCCAGGCCGCTCACGCCTATTTTTCCTTGCTCTGAAAAGACTGTGATTTTGCGGATCGCAAAATATTGATCTGCAAAAAAGAGAATAAAAAATCCTACTGAAGCAATAAATAAAATTAAAGAGTAATTTCTAAGCTTTGAGTAGCTCTTCGATGATCGTATTCGCTGCATCTCTTTTATATAAAAATTTCAAATGCTTAAAGCTGCTTTTATAATTATTTAGATTGCGGTTTACATTGTCAATAAGCTTAAATAATTCCGCACTTTTCTCAGATTGTAAAAAAATCTCACCTACTCTATTTTGTTTGAAGATTTCTGCTTGTTTTTGTTGCTCTTTGTGTCCTGACCATGGTAACGGGATAAAAATAGTTGGTTTTTCAAGAGCTAAAAGCTCAAAAAAAGTATTAGCGCCGGCGCGACCTATTACCAAGTCAGCAAGTGAATAAATATAACCAATTTCCTCTTCGAAAAAATGTCTGCGCAATAAATAATTGTTTTTCAACATACTGGGGAGGCCTTTTCGATATTTTTCCAATTCCTCAAAGTCTTGATACTCTTTTGTATCGCCAGTTTGGTGGATGACGATAAAATTTTCCAGCAATTGGTCCAAAATATTTTTGACATGCATGTTAATACTGTGTGAACCTAGAGAACCACCTGTGATATAGATAACCGGTTTATTTTTTTCAACTTTAAATGGTTTCTTTCTAATTTTAAAAATTGCTTGGCGAACAGGATTTCCTGTAACGACAGTTTTTTCAGCAGGAAAATACTGCGAAGTCTCAGCGAAGGAGACAAAAATACGTTTAGCCAAGAGAGCAACAAATCGACTGGATAAACCTGGTTGGATGGTCTGTTCATGATGGAAGATAGGAATTCCAAACACCCATGCCCAAAAAGCCACTGGCGCAGCTAAATAACCACCAAAAGAAAGAAGTCTCTGAGGCCTTTCTTCTTTAATAATTTGTAGACCTTGATATAAGCCGAAAGGTATGCGTAAGATACTCAAAAAATCACGGACGGAAACAGAACGATTTATTCTTCCGGTATTGAGGTTAATAAATCTTATTTTACGCTTAGTAATCTCTTTATATTCAAGAGAAAGGGTTTGCTCACGTTCAAGAGCATATTTTCGGCCGACAAAAACTATTTCATGCCCAAGCAACTTATCAATTACAGCAAGAGCAGGGGTTAAATGTCCACCAGTAACCAAAATTTTCATCTCTTTATATTCTATCATCATCTTTAGGCGAGATGCTATGGGTTATTTATTGTTCAAATCGGCTTGCTTTTACTTGAAATATTGAGCAAGATTCCCATTAAAGAAAAGGAGACAAATAGATTAGAACCCCCGTAAGAAATGAAGGGCAGAGGTACACCCGTAAGAGGTAATAGGTTTACCATTCCTGCTAAATTTATAAGTAGTTGGAGGCCGAAATAGGCAAAAATACCACCGGCTAACAGTTTTCCGAACTTGTCTGGAGCGTTGGTCGCGACTTCATAAATTTTATAAATAAAAACAAAAAAAGCAAAGATGAGCAAAAACGATCCAATAAAGCCGAACTCCTCAGCAATAATAGCAAAGATAGAATCCGTATGGGCTTCTGGAAGGAAAAGATATTTCTGTCGTGAGGCGCCGAATCCTTGGCCTAACAAACCACCGTTGCTTAAAGAAATAAGGATTTGGTTGATATGATAGCCTATGCCTAAAGGATCAGTAGCAGGGTTTAGGAACGCAGTTATGCGCTTAAAACGGTAAGGGGAGATTTTAATTAAAAAAATAAAAGCCAGAAGGGCTATGGGAACAAAGATGATGAGATAAGCAAGTTGGATTCCGGCAAGAAAATAGAGAATAATACCTATAGAAAAGACGATAATTGCTGTTCCCATGTCCGGTTGAAGCAAAATTAGTAGAACCATCAAACTGAGAAGAGCTATAAAAGAAAAAAAACGCTTATGCTCCTTGGTAATAAACCATGAAGAGAGGTAGACAATAATACTAAACTTGGCAACTTCAGTTGGCTGGAAGTTGATGATACCTAGATCAATCCATCTCCTGGCTCCGCCAGAGGTAGTTCCTACTCCGGGGATTAAGACTAAGACAAGTAAAATAATTGTGGTCAAAAGAAGCGGAAAAGACAGATAATATAGCCTTCGATAATCAAAGTAAGCAAAAAAAATCATCGCAGCGACACTGATTCCCATCCACAGCGCTTGTAGTTTAAAAAAATGGAAACTGTCGCCAAAATTACTGAAACCATTGACAGAAGATGCCTCGAAAACAAATAATAAACCAAACAGAGTAAGGACAATTGGAAAAAGAAAGAGGGAAAACTTACTACTCTTCATTTTTTCTTTGCTTTTTCTCATAATCTACTAATGATTTGATTAAATGCTTGTGCGCGCTCAAATTCATTGGCAAACATAGCAAAGGAAGTTGCACCGGGAGAAAATAAGATATAGGTTTTTTTTGTAGATGTTTTTGTTTGCTCATATGCGTCTTTGATAGCGGTCTCAAGGTCTTCATAAGTGCTTGAAAGTTTGTTTTTGTATTTTTGATGTAGAGATGACAATATTTCATCTGTAAAAGATCCTTTAAGTAAGACAATATAATCGACGAGATCGAGTTTATCGAGCAACTTTGAAAAAGGGAGGCGTTTTGAATTGCCGCCTAAGATCAAGATGATTCTTCCATCGTTGAAAGTATCCAGAGCTTTAACTACGGCTGTAGGCGTTGTCGAGGTGGAATCGTTAATGAAATAAATGTTATTTTTCTGCTTAACAAGCTCTTCCCGGAATGCTACTCCTTTAAAATTAGCGATTATTTCAGCTGCTTTTGTCATATTCCTACCTAAAATCTGATTAACCATTAAAGCAGCAGCGGCGTTTTCGTAGTTATGTTCTCCTCTTAAATAAGTTAATTTTGTGGGAAAATTTTTAGTTGAGAAATATTTAATAGTGGACTTGACTTCCTCCTTGTCTAATTTGGTCTGGAGAAAAGAGTTGACGATGAGATAATCGTCATTTTTTTGATAATTGAAAATTGCACTTTTATCATAAAAATATGCTTGTTCATCTTTATAATAATTGAGATGGTCAGGATAGAAATTGGTAAAGACAGCAATCTGCGGGCTGATTCTTTTGCGATGAAAACCTGAAAGCTGCCAGGAGGAGAGTTCGAGAATAACAATATCATCTTTATTAATTGTTTTGAGTAAGTCTATAGTTGAAGTGTCAGTTATATTTCCGGCAAGAAAAACTTTTTTCTCTCCTGTTTTTAGTGAACTATAAAGCATCTGTGAAGTTGTGGTCTTGCCCCGCGTGCCGGTTACACCGATTAATCTTGCCGGCACTAAACTAGCAAAGAAAGAAGCTTCCATCTCGATAGGAACGTTATGCTTACTTGCCTCAATTAGCTCTGGTAAGTCCCATGGCACAGAGGGTCCCTTAAAAACAAAATCCGTTTCAAGAAAATCGTTCAATTTATGCTCTCCAAGAGTATATTTAATAGAGTATCCTTGTAGTTGAGAAAGAGAAGCTGAGAGCTGTTGCTGATCTTTAAGATCTGTGACTGTAACCTTTGAACTCAGCTCACTAAAAAATTTGGCCAGACCAACTCCACCGCCTTGCAAACCTAAACCAACAATGAGAACCTTTTTATTACTAAACTTCTTTTGCAGACGTTGGATTAAAGCTCTCATACAATCATTCTAACATTATCTGGTGATCGATTGAACTCATTTCAGCTCTAGTTTATAATCTACAAACCGATGAGAAGACTACCGATTTCGTTAGTGATGATTACCAAAAATGCTGAAGATACGCTAGCTTTGAGCCTCAAATCGGTTCATAATTTGGTTAGTGAAATTGTTGTTATCGATGCCTATTCAAAGGATAAAACAGTAGAAATTGCTAGGCGATTTAACTCTCGCCTTTTTAAGCATCCATATGAAAGTGAAGCCCAACAAAGGAGATTCGCTATCTCAAAAGCTCGTCAGGACTGGATATTAGTCCTCGATAGTGACGAAGTTGTTAGTGATTCATTAAACAAGGAAATCAGACAGATGTTATTTTCACTTCCTAAGGCAAGTGCTTATAGAATTCCCTTTCAAAATTATTATTTGGGTAAAAAACTGCATTATGGGGGTGAGAATTATAAAAAATTGAGATTGTTTAGAAGAGGAACAAGCGCAGTACAGATTAGGAATATTTCTGTGCATGCTGATTTGAAAGGTAAAAAAAACAGAGTAGCGAACCTGAAAAATAAAATAAATCATTACTCATATCGCTCTATCTGGCAAATGTATAGTAAATTTAACGATTATGCTATTAGACTGGCTAGAGAAAATAGACAGCGTGGTGAAAAAACTTCCTTGAAAAAAATAGTATTATATCCTATACATATGTTCTGGGCGCGCTTTATTAAAGATAAAGGCTACAAAGACGGAGCTTGGCGCGTTCCTCTCGATCTAGGCTTTGCCTATATGGAGTTTATGATGTATTTTTCAATGTTATTTTTGAAGAGGAAAAAATGAAAATTGCCTTTATTGTCATTACAGCTGGCGAGTCACAAAAAACAGTCAAAAAACTAATTGCACAAATAAAAGGTTTAAGGACCCCCAAATCTCGTATTTATCATATTAAAAATAGACGCGGCGAGGAAGGATACGCAAGAGGGGTAAATAAAGGAGTGAGTTTAGCGCTTAAACAAAAACCAGATATTTTTATCATTTTGAATCCAGACCTTTCTTTAATGCAATTGGATGCAAAAAAGCTTCTTGAACCAGCGGGACATTTTGACATCTGGGGATTTGCTATGAAACAAAGAGACAAACGTTATTATGGTGGAAAAATTGATAAATGGAGAATGAGTGGGGGATTGATTGATAAAAAGCCTCATTTAAGGTTTGTTAATCGGGACTTTGTTTCAGGTTCTTTAATCTGTTTCAAAAGCAAAGTAATGGAGAAAATAGGTCTTTGGGATGAAAAATACTTCCTTTATTATGAAGAAGTTGACTATTGTTTTAGAGCTCGTCGAGCCGGCTTCAAAGTGGGCATAGACAGCAGAAATATTTATGAACATTTTGAAGTTTCAGACTCTACTAATGCGCTAAAGGACTATTATTTGAGGAAAAATAGACTGCGTTTTTTGCTTAAATACGGTTCTCCCCGCCAAAAATTTTATGAGTTGATCAGAGTTCCAAAAAGTATTCTCGAAAACAGACAAGGTTTTCTCTTTAATTTTTTGAGTTTAAACACATCTTCAATTCTCAATAAAGTTTTTACCTTCATTCTTTTTCTTTTTTTGATTAGGTTATTGAGTCCTTCTGACTATGGTCTATATACACTAATTTGGGTACAGCTTGGTCTTTTAGCGCCTCTGGCCGATTTTGGGACGACAAGTTACGGAATCTTACAACAAAAATTTAAAAGGCCTTCACAATTTAATAATCTTTTCTCGATGCGGGCCGCATTTTCGGCCTTAGCATTTATTTTGACCTTTGCCTTAGCTTTTTTACTCAGATTTAGTTCTCAAGCAATCTTTTTTCTGCTTTTGGCTTCCCCTGTTTTTCTCGCTAATGCTTTTTCCGGTTCACTACTCATCTTAACTTCTCTTAAAAAAAAGGCATATTTGACTTCAATTCTTTCTATTATTTTCAACTTTTTTTTATCGGGTATTTTAATCCTTCTTCTCTATTTATCACGAAATTTAGGTGTAGTTTTTCAAGGAATCTTTATTTTTTATTTAATTTATACTTTTATTAATTTATTTGTAATTAATAGGGAGAGTGATGGCCTATCTCTGAATACGAATTTTTTTTCTTGGCTTAAGATCCTTAAACATTCTTCGATCTTTGTCTTAATTAGTTTTTTTGCAGGTTTATATTTTAGGCTTGATGTTTTTCTCCTAAATTATTTTAAAGGTCAACAGGCAATTGGAATTTATTCTGCCGGATATAAATTTTTTGATGCTTTAACATTCATTCCAGCTAGTTACAATATTGTTTCCATCCCTATTTTGAGTACACTTTTAAGCAATAGTCGACGACTTTACCTTGAGCGTGTCAAACGTGACTTCCTTTTTCTTGGGTTATTTGGTGTGATTTTTGCTTTAATTTTAGCTTATCTTGCGCCTTTTTTTTTAAAGTTTATTTTAAAAGGAGACTTCACAAGCTCAATAGCCGTTTTTCAAATTGTAATTTTTGCTTTACCTTTACTCCTTGTAACCTCAGTCATGCTAAACGGACTTTATATTTTAAAAAAGGCCTCTGCTGTCGTTTATTTATTCCTGTTGCAAGTTATAATTAATGCAGGATTGAATTGGATTTTTATCCCAAAATATTCCTATATTGCCAGCTCGTATATTACTGTAGTTAGTGAAATGATTAACTTGTTTATCGTCGTAATCTTATTCAAATATTTCTTTAAAAATTATCGCGCTCGTAGAGCATGAAGATATCAATCGATGGCGGTGCTCTTTGCACCGATCCTGACAAGCGCTTTGGCAACTATATCTTTAGTCTCAACTTGTTACAAGCTCTTAGTCTTTATGACAAAGGTAATAATTACTTGACCTATTCGTTTTGCCCGCAGCCTCAAAATTTAAAGCTCAACTCTAATTTTAAATTTAAGAGCATTTTCCCTCGACAGTTATGGATGTCGTTATCTGTAAGCTTACAGGAGCGAATGAATAAACGAGATATTTTTTTAGCCTTGAATCAAGCTATACCTAGAACAAACTCGAAGATTATTGGCTTTTCACATGGCCTTTCATTTTATTTTTATAGACAGCTCTATCCAGATTCATCTTCTTCGTTGTTAAGGCAAGTAAAAACAATGATTGACAGATCAGACGTCATTGTGGTTTCTTCGTCGAAAGTAAAGAAAGAAATAGTTGATTTTGCATCAAGAGAAGTAAAAATAATCGTTCTACCCTTTGGAGTTCCTTTTGATTTTCTAAGTTATCGATATAGTCAGAGAAAGAAATACTGGTTGTATGTAGGGATGGATCATCAAATCAAAAATCTTAGCTGGCTACGACAAGCTTTTAATGAGTTCAAACGTGATATTAAGTTTAGGAATTTTGAATTGCTTCTAGTCAATAAATCATTAATTGGCAGACAGGAGCTTAAACAGCTTTATCAGGAAGCAAGCGGTTATTTGACTACATCCCTGTACGAGAGTTTTAATTTGCCTATTCTAGAAGCCTTGTCGCAGAATTGTCCTGTTATCGGTTTGAAATCGGCAATTATTCCCGAGTTTGTTAACTATGTTAATATTGCCACCGATAAAGTGGATTTTGTAAGATTGATGAAGGAGATCTCTAGTGGCGACTATCAGCCTGTCAAACGGAAGCAATTACTACGTGAATTTTCTTGGAAAAATTATGTTAAACACTTGATTGATTTTTACTGATCATGCTAAAAGTGGCTTTAATTAGGGGGAAATACTTAAATAATTTTGAAGGACAAAACTATCGTTTTAACAAGCGCAAAATTCAGCTTACTGCTTTTGCAAGCAAATATCCTTTGGATGCAAAAGTAGATTTTTCAGTAATCAGATTATCTAGTCTTTCGGATTTTGAGGGAAGAATAACAAAAATTTTGACAAATCGTCTACTTGGTGATAGTCAAATTCTTTTCGGCTTGGAAAAATATGCGAGAAATTTTGATCTTTTTCATTCTGCCGATCCACATTATTATTATAGTTATCAATTAGCAAAACTGCGACAAAAAAAAATAATCAGCAGATTAATTCTAACTTGTTGGGAGACACTGCCCTTTAACAATGAAACTGTGCGAAGAAAAAAAATCATTAAGAATTTCACTATGTCTACTGCTGACTTCTACTTAACATATAGTAATTTGGCAAAGAGATGTTTGGTAAAGGAAGGAGTCCCGCTAAATAAGATAAAGACAATTAAACTAGGAGTTGACCTTACTCGCTTTAAGCCAGTAAAACATGCAAGCAAAGTTTTGACAATTCTATTTGTTGGCAGGTTAATTAACGAAAAGGGGATTCTTGACTTATATTCTGTGTTTAAAAGACTGCGGAATTGTAAATTAAAAATTGTCGGAGCGGGACCTCTAGAATCAGTCCTAAATAAGTTAATTGAGCAAGATTCGTTACAACATTTAATCTCTATAGATAAAATTTCCTATCGAGAAATGCCTCAGGTATTTCAGCAAAGCGATATTTTTGTCATGCCTTCTAAAACTACCAAAACTTGGGAGGAACAATACGGCATGGCTTTGATCGAAGCTATGACTTCCGGGTTACCGATTATTGCTTATGCAAGTGGAGCAATTCCCGAAAATCTCGGGAACGCAGGCATCTTGATTAAAGAAAGTGACAAAAATTCCCTGCTTAAACAACTGAATTTGTTACAGACAGACACTAATTTGCGGGCAAAACTTGGTAAAATGGGGAGAGATAGAGCTGAAAAGTTCTTTGACAGCAGACAGACAGCTCTTAAGATTCAAGCCCTTTATGAAGCTATCAACCGTCATTCTGGCTAAAAACGAGGAGAAAAATATAGTCAGAGCTATAGAATCTGTAGAATTCTCCGATGAAATACTAGTGATCGATGATTTTTCTACTGATCGAACTACTGAGCGGGCTCGAGAAATGGGAGCTTTTATAATCCACAGAAAATTAAATAAAAATTTTGCCATGCAAAGAAATTTTGGTTTGAAGAAGAGTAGAGGAGAATGGGTTCTTTTTCTTGACGCAGATGAATTTTTATGTAAAGAATTACAAGAGGAAATTAAAAAATTGCTCAACGAAAAGCCAGATTATTCTGCCTATTACATTAAACGACGTGATTTCATGTGGGGAAGAGAGCTTTTTTTTGGTGAAACAAAAAATGTGAGAGAAAAAGGTCTTTTAAGATTAATCAAGAAAGGCAGCGGCCAATGGAAGTCTTCTGTTCACGAGACTTTTGTCACCGGCAAATTGACAGGGAAATTAAAAAATTTTATTGATCACTATCCTCACCAAACACTTGGGGCATTCCTAAGCGATATAAATTTTTACAGCGAGCTTCGCGCAAGAGAATTGTTGCGATTTAAAGTCAATCCTTCCTTGTGGATGATAGTCGCCTATCCTGTTGGCAAATTTCTGAATAATTATTTTTTAAAGTGGGGTTTTTTAGATGGAGCAGTTGGTTTTCTCTATGCTTTTATGATGAGTTTTCATTCTTTTTTAGTTCGAGCAAAACTCTACCAATACACAAAACTAAATAGTCCTTAAGATCATGCAAATCTGGTTTTATTTGATTTTATTTCTTTTTTCTTTAGGTCAGATTGGTAGAATTTCGTTTGCTGGTCAAGAAGCCAATGTCTATCTCTATGAGATCTTTTACGGATTGATTATTGGTTTTTTAGTCTGGAAATATAAGCTCAATCCCCTTAAGAGATTATTCGCAAAGTATAGAATTGTCTGGCTATTTGTCGGTTGGTTACTAATTACGTATATTTTAGCGTTTGGAGCTTACACTACTAAACAAAACTTCATTGCTTTTCTCTATCTTTTTAGATTAAGTTTTTATATCTTAAGTTTTTTCTATTTGGTTTGGCTAATTAGTAAAAATCCTCAGTTTAAACAGAAAATAACTTTTGGTTTAGTTATTCTTAGTTCTCTGATTGTAGCTGTTGGTTTTAGTCAATACTTTTTATATCCTGATTTACGCAATCTTTTTTATCTAGGTTGGGATCCGCACCTTTATCGTACTTTTGGTCTATTTTTTGATACCTCAACGGCGGCGGCTGTTTATGGGATTTTTTTGCTGTTTTGGTTAATCAAATCTTCGGAAATTAACTTATCCAAATACGTAAAACTATTTTTAATTCTTGCCTTCATTCTTCTAGGTCTGTTGACCTATTCGCGAGGCTTCTATCTGGCAATCTTACTAACATTAACTGTTTACTTATTTTTCAGACGGCAATATATCTATATTTTTCTAGTCGCAGTGATTTTTATTACTAGCTTATCTGTTCTCCCAAAACGGTTTGGCGAAGGTGTTAATCTGTTGAGAACCTTCTCAATCACTTCTAGACAGCGGGAAGATAAAATTGCAATAGCAATCTGGCAAAAAAAGCCTCTCTTTGGCATTGGTTATAATCATATTCGTTACGAAAAAGAAAAATTAGGCTACTTAAATGACCAGAATATAGAGATTACACATTCAGGTGCCTCCTTTCCCTCTAGTTTTTTAATCATTTTGGTGACAAGCGGGGTCATTGGTTTAACCTTGTTTGTTTTTTGGTTATGGCGATTGGCTGAGATCAGTCAATTCTCATTGCTCTTGATTATTTTTATATCTTTGTTTTCTCTAACAGATAATATCCTTCTCCATCCCTTTGTTCTGTTTCTACTTATAGTTCTGTTGAGTTTAGAAAAAAGAGTACTCAATTATCGGAGGAGTAATTAACGGTAAGAGTTTTTTCGTCTTGATTGCCAACTGAGTCACGAACTTTAATGATAATTTTGTTATCTCCGTTGTTCAATTTCACTTGGGTTTGCCAATTGCCATTTGGATCCACAATTACAGGGATAGCATTTACGTCAATTTCCGCATCTTTATCGGTACTGCCTGCAACTTTAATTTCTGTTTGATTCGTTTTAAAATTATCTTGTGGTGTGGAAATTTCAAGCTTGGGTTTGTTATTTTTATAAGTTATTGTATACGTTGAAGTTTTTTTCATATCAGTTGAACTTTTCGCTTTAGCCATAATATAGAAATTATTATCACCTGCCCGTAATCCGGAAATTTCTTCGCCAAAACTGTCTTTATTGCTTACATCAATACTTTTAACCTTTTCACCATTTAAATAAAAATCTAATGAATCAAAATTATTTAATGTTCCTGTAATAATAAAAGAACCGCTGTTGGTCGCCTCGGGAATATCAGTTATATTTAAATCCCTAATTGTTTGTATACCGTTGGGAGTATTTTCACTTTTACGACCAAAAAGGTTAGAGACAAAGACAGAGCTGCTGATAAAAAAAGGTAAACCGAAGAGAATAAAGGCGATTAAAAAAAAGACAAGAATTGCGGCGTAGATAGCGATTTGTTTTTTTCGATGTCTTTCAAGACGTGTCATAAATGAGCCGATGGTCGGGGTCGAACCGACGACCTCTGCTTTACGAAAGCATTGCTCTACCAGCTGAGCTACATCGGCAGCTAAAGTTATTATAGCAAAACATATAGGTTTGAAATAGTCCTGCTGTTTGCGTATAATTTTTTGCTGTGGTAGAAACCCCAAGAGTACGAGATATTGAAACTGGAAATGTTTTATCTCCATCCTCTTTAGTTAAATTAATCCATAGAGGTCTTAATCATTTGGCGACATTTTACAACCCATACGAAGATCAATCAGTACACCTTGCAGTAGGCAGAGAATGGTTGGAACAAAAACTAAATACTACTCTTTATTCGTTAAATACTCTGGGAAATAATGCTGTGCTCACCTCAGTTAGCAGAGAGGAACCTAATGAGCAAGAAATGTTTTCAATGTTTTCTACTTCTTTTACGCAGGCAGAGATAAAACACAATAAGAAAGTATTTGGGTATGCAGGACCTTCGCTAACAATCTGCCTCTTAACCAAAGCGCTTGAGACGGGTGATAGAATTTTCTTTAAAATGAATAATAGAGAATACGTTAAGTTGCTGTGGGTAGTTGATCATTCGTTTTCTCTTGAAGCAATAGGTCGGGATGTAACTTGGGAAAAAAAATTATCAAGACAGGGAATTCCAAGAGATATGTGGACTGCCTACGCTCCTTATATCGGATACGGAAGCGAGAAAGGTATTGAAGAATTTAAACAATTAAACGCACGATTAAAAGAAAATTTCATTTCTATTTTAGGAGCGGGATACGGGGATCGAACCCGTGTCTCATCCTTGGGAAGGACGCATTGAGCCACTCAACTAATCCCGCTTGTATAAGGTAAATTATATCAAGTATCAAGAAATTAGTTTCTCTAAGGGAGAGTGAGGATATTACCTACAAAGATTAGATCTGGATGAGCAAGGTTATTTGCTTGGGCAATCTTTATCCAAGCATAGCCGTCTCCATAATAAGTCTGAGCTATTTTCCAAAGATAATCTCCACTTTGGACTGTATATTGTACTGGCCTGGAAGCGGCCTTCCCAGTCATTACTCCTGCAGCTATCCCTTTGGTTGGAGTTTTTGGTTTCACATTGGGCAAAATCAATTTTTGTCCGCGCTCGATCAGATTTGGATCGGGTATTTTATTAGCTTTAGCAATGTCGTAAGCGTTATAGCCTGAACCATATGTAGCTTCAGCAATATGCCAAAGATCATCTCCCTCTTTAACTTGATATGTTTTGACACTTGCTTTAGCTGATGGAGTTGATTTAGGTTTACCTGTAAATATTTGGGAAATATTTGCTACCCAATTCTTTCCTGGTTTTTGGCTTGTTTTTTGACTACTAGTAAAAGATAATGAAATTACCAGAATTAAAACTAAGAGCACAGTTAGACCTAAGAGAAAGGTTGAGAAATTATTACGCAGAATATTGAGTAACGATTGCAGATTTTGATTAGATTTATCAGCCATGAATTTTTATATAATATAGCAGAAGATTTTAATCTGTCAAGTACTATGAGACGA
The DNA here is from genome assembly GCA_964566425.1 of uncultured Gammaproteobacteria bacterium. Lineage (GTDB taxonomy): Bacteria > Patescibacteriota > Microgenomatia > UBA1406 > GWC2-37-13 > CAZMIL01. Next base: position 45,595 of record CAZMIL010000002.1, read on the forward strand.
AATCAAAGAAACTTAACCAGTAATAGAGAAATTGTTCACCTTCTTCGTTCCTTAGCAGCTGCACATCTTATAAAAAATAAAAATAGGTTTCAAATTATAGCATATGAAAATGCGGCCGATTCAGTTGATCATCTTAATCGTGAGATTAAAGATCTTTGGCAAGAGGGCAAGCTTGATGCAATCCCCAACATTGGAAAAACAATTACTTCCGGATTAGACGAATATTTCCGCAAAGGCTATTCTCGGCATTTTCAATCAATTTTTAAAGGTATACCCGATACAGTTTTTGAATTGATGAGAATCCCCTCCCTAGGGCCTAAAAAAGCATATAAATTAGTTAAAGCGTTTAGATTGCGCAATAAAGATAGAATCTATGATGATCTTAAACTTCTCTGTGAGTCAGGTAAGGTTGCAAAGTTACCCAATTTCGGACAAAAATCTCAAGAGGCAATATTAAGAGAACTTGAGCATTATTTAGTCACTCTGACAACAACCGAAAGCAGCCGCATGCCATTGCCCTACGCTAACGCTTTGGCAAATGAGCTGATTGAATACATGCTAAAAAACAAAAATGTCCTCAAAGTCGAAGCTTTGGGGTCTTTGAGGCGCATGATGTCAACAATCGGGGATATTGATTTATGCGTATTGGCAAAAAAGGAAAATTCTGAACAAATTGTCAATCATTTTATTCATTTTTATAAAAAAACTAGGATTGAGAATTCTGGTGAAAAAAAGGCCGCAATCATTGTTGAGCCTGGAATCAGAGTCGATTTGAGAGTTCAAGAAGTAAAAAATTACGGATCAATGCTGCAGTATTTTACCGGGAATAAAGATCACAATATTAAGTTACGAGAGTTTGCCCTTAAAAAAAATCTTTCTTTATCAGAATGGGGAATAAAATCTTTGAAAACCAAAAAATTAGATGAGTTTTCTAGTGAGCAAAAGTTTTATAAATTTTTAGGCTTAGATTATATTCCTCCAGAAATCCGCGAAGGTACGAATGAGATCGAGTCGGCAAAAGAAGGAAAACTTCCTAAGCTTGTCAAATTAGAAGATATCAAGGGAGATTTACATATACATTCAAATTACAACCTCAAACCTTCACATGATTTTGGACTTAATAATTTCAATGAAATCTGTAAGAAAGCTAAAAGTCTAAATTACGAATATGTGGGATTTAGTGAGCACAATCCTAAAATTACAGATTTGCCTGCTGAACAAATTATCACAATTATGAAAAAAAGACAAGAATATATCCAAAGAATTCTTAAAAAGAACTCCTTCCATTTTTTTATTGGCTTGGAGGTGGATATTTTGCCTTCGGGAGCATTGGCCTTACCCGAAAAAGCTTTTGCTTATGTTGATTATCTATTAGCTTCTGTCCATAGTTCTTTTCGTATGGGAGTTAAAGAAATGACACAGAGAGTTTTAAAGGCTCTAGATTCACCAAAAGTAAAGATTCTCGGTCATCCAACAGGAAGACTTTTGAATAAGCGTGAAGGTTATCAACTAGAATGGGATAAAATTTTTGACAAATGTAAGCAAAAAAATATCGCTCTTGAGATTAACGCATGGCCAGAGCGACTTGATTTACCCGATGTTCTCGTTAGGGAGGGCCTAAAATATGGAGTGAAGTTGATGATTAATACAGATGCTCACGCCAACGAACATATGGACAACATGAAGTATGGAGTTACTGTGGCTAGGCGTGGATGGGCTGAGAAAAATGATATACTTAATACTCTCGATTATAAAAATTTTAAGCAGTGGATTAAAAACTAAAGGAGGTGTCTAACAAATGACCGTGACTAATATTACTATCGCTCTTATTCTTCTTTTTGCCGTTTATGTTGTAGTTGTCTACAATCGCTTTATTGTTTTGAGAAATAGAATCAGAGAAGCTCTCTCAGGAATTGATGTCCAGCTCAAGAGAAGAACGGATTTGATCCCTAATTTGATTGAAACAGTTAAAGGCTATGCAAAGCACGAACGAGAAGTATTTCAAAATGTAACCAAAGCTAGAAGTGCACTTATTTCGGCACGCTCTTTAGGAGAAAAGGCAGAAGCTAATAATATGATTAGCGATGCCTTGAAGTCTCTTTTTGCTGTTGCCGAAGCCTATCCCGAATTAAAGGCGAGTGAAAACTTTCAAGAACTGCAGAAACAACTGGAAGATACTGAAGATAAAATCGCATACTCTAGACAATTTTACAACAGCAATGTTTTGGATTATAACAACCGTATTGCCGTCTTTCCAGGCAATGTGATTGCAGGAGTGTTTGGTTTCAAAGAAAGCGAGTTTTTCCAAACCGCCGAGGATGAAAAAAAGGGAGTCAAAGTGGACTTTTCCGAGAATAAACAATGACAATCTACAATCAGATTTCAAACAATAAGTCGCGGACTATTTTATTGGTGATTTTTTTTATCGTCTTCTTTTCTTTTGTTTTTTTTGTTATCGGTAAAGTCACCGGAAACTCTACAGTTTATTTCGCAATTGGATTATTAATCTCATTGCTTTCAGGAATCGGCAGCTATTTCTACTCAGATAAGATTGTTCTTTTTATGTCTGGGGCTAAGCCGGCTGATAGAAAGCAATATTTTGATTTTTATACGGTTGCGGAAAATCTCAGTATTGCTTCGGGTTTGCCAATGCCCAAGGTATACGTAATTAATGATCCTTCGCCAAATGCCTTTGCCACAGGACGAAATCCCATTCATGCGGTGGTTTGTGCAACCACTGGGCTATTAGATAGATTAGACAGAGAGGAATTAGAGGGGGTAGTTGGCCATGAACTCTCGCATGTTAAAAACTACGATATCCTTTTATCTTCAATGGTTTCTATTCTGGTTGGAAGTTTGGTTTTTGTCACAGATTGGATAACTCGATCATGGTTTTGGGGTTTTGGCAGAGATGATGAAAATCGTGATGTTGCGCCAATTTTTTTCTTACTGTATATTTTAGTGATAATTCTCGCTCCGTTGGTGGCGACCTTAATTCAATTGGCAATTTCCAGAAAAAGAGAACTTTTGGCAGATGCTGACGGTGTTCTTCTTACGCGAAATCCTAAAGGTTTGATCAGTGCCTTGGAAAAAATTTCCAGTGATCCGAGATCGTTGAAGAGAGTTTCTGGCGCGACTGCTCACCTTTTTATAGTAAATCCACTTAAAGGTAAGAAATTTTCCTCGTGGCTGGCAGGATTATTCAGCACACATCCCCCGATTGCCGAAAGAATCAAAATTCTTGAAGAAATGTAAACTATGTGCGGTATTGCCGGATTTTATGGCTTCCAAGACGAAAAACTTATAAAAAAAATTTCTCAGCAGCTTGCACATCGCGGCCCTGACGGTGAAGGTATTTTCCAAAATACACAAGTCACTCTTCTTAACCGGCGTTTAGCCATAATCGATCTCAAAACCGGCGACCAGCCAAAGTACAATGATGATAAGACTGTTGTGATAGTCTATAACGGAGAGATTTATAACTTTCGTGAGCTACGGGCAGATTTAAGAAAAAAAGGGTACAAATTTTATACAGAGTCAGACACAGAAGTTGTAGTTCGAAGTTATGAGGCCTGGGGCAAGACCTGTTTTAAACGTTTTAATGGAATGTTTGCTTTGGCAATTTATGATCAACGTAAGAATCAGCTTTTTTTGGCTCGCGATCATTTTGGTATTAAACCACTCTATTATGTTTGGTTAAAAAACAGGCTTCTCTTTAGCTCAGAGATAAGACCTTTGATTGAGAGCGGTTTATTTAAAAAAGAACCAAATGACAGAATTATTTATCGTTATTTAAAATATCGAGTCCACGATGACCAATCAGAAACTTTTTTTAAACAAGTAAAAAAATTGATGCCAGGACAACTCGCCAGCATAGATAAAAAGGGATTAAAACTCGAATTTTTTTCAAATTTGGAGCAGGAATTAAGGGATCTATCAACTCAACAAAGACAGTTTCAAAGTGAAGGTACAGAGTTTAAGCAAAAATTAATTGAAGCTGTAAAACTCAGATTAATCGCGGATGTTTCAGTTGGGACTTGCCTCTCAGGAGGACTCGATTCTTCAACAATCGTTTCGGTTATTAATCATTTACTTAAGATCAAAGATAACGAAGCAAAAGCAGTAGGAAAAAGACAGCAAACCTTTTCAGCAATTTTCCCAAAGGCAGTTAATGACGAAGAAAAATATATAGATGAATTATTAGGGAAAACAAAGACGATTAAAAGTTTCAAGATCAAGCCTCAAGCAAAAGAGTTTATAAAAGAGATAACAGCTTTTATCAGCGCCCAAGAGGAGCCGACAATCAGCACAGGCCCTTATGCACAATTTAAAGTCATGGAGCTTGCAGCTAAACATGTCAAGGTGGTTTTGGACGGGCAAGGTTCTGACGAGATGTTGGCAGGTTATGATCCTTATTTTTTCGTCTACCTGAAGCAATTAATTAAGCAAAAAAGACTATTTAGACTAATCATGGAGTTAATTTACTCTTGGGATATTACTTCAAAATACTTAAGACAAAAAATGATATCAACTTTTGGTTCAAAATCGAACCTAAGCGCTAATAAAATACTTTCAGAAACATTTATCTCAAAATTTCAGTCCGAGCAATTTAAGATCAGAGGCGATAATCTTAAGCAAAGATTGATCGATGACATTTTTTATAACAGTCTTCCTGCACTTTTAAGATACGAAGATAAAAATAGCATGAACTGGTCAATTGAAGGCAGAGTCCCCTTTTTAGACTTTAATTTACTTAAATTTGTTTTTTCCCTTAACGATACTGCTTTTATTAGACGAGGATGGAATAAAAACATTCTTCGCCAATCTTTCAGTAATTTTTTACCGAAGTTAATTGTAAAACGAAGGAATAAAATAGGCTTTACAACCCCCGAAGAAGAATGGTTCAAACAAATCAAACGAGAAATTTTCACAATATTTCTTTCGGAATCATTTGCTAAACGCAAGTATTTTAGGCGCCAGGAAGTTGTTAAAGCTTTTCAAACTTTCATAGAGGGTAAGAATTCGGATTCTATGCTTTTTTGGCGTTTAATAAATCTAGAGATTTGGCTGAGAGTTTTTTTTGACAGACAAAAGGAGGAGATTAAACCTAAGTCATTTAAACAAATAATTGTTAATAAAGATAAAACCTATTTGCGAATCCCTTTGAAAACAAAACTCTTTAAGCGTGGAGATGACTATGTTAAAGAGATAGCCGGTTCCGTGCTTTTAAATCTCAAAGGAAAGCAACTCACTAAAAATTGGTTGCTAGCCATTTCGGAGAAAATAGTTGCTGTCGCACAAGGCAGATCGTATTTTATTTGGGATATTAAGACATCACGTTTGGCAATTTATCTGTCAAAATTTGTAAAAAAAACACCGGCTGGTATAGGTTTAGGTAGTCCCTGGACAATGCAACTGGCAATTAATGAAGTCGGTTTACCGAGAATCTTATTGGCAGCCTTAGTTTCCTTGGTGACAAAACCTCTTGGAATTGAGGGTCTCTTTTATTACTTAGCCGGGAGACAAGTTGCTGCAATCGACGGACCAACAGAGTATTCTCTCTATCCTTCAAACCTCTCAGCAAAACTTGCACCAAAAGATCCTCAATTAGTTGTTGAAAAAATTCATAGATATTTATTAAAAATGCTCACGCCTGATCAGGTGCAGAATTTCCAAGGAGTTGTAATCATAGATGCAAACGATTTAGGGCAAAAAGTTTTAGGCAATTCAACAAAAATGCAAAATTCATTAATTGAAAGTGTCTTCCGAGATAATCCCTTAGGGCAAAGCCGAGAACAGACGCCAATAGCCCTGATTTTTGAGCTATAATATTTCCATGAAAGTGGATGTTGATCATCTGGCAAAACTCGCAGAGCTCAAGCTTTCCCCCCAAGAAAAAAGTAAGATAGCCAAACAGCTTGGCGAAACTCTTGACTATATTCAAAACTTAAATGAACTCAGTACAGATAAGGTCAAGGAGACTAACCACACTCTTAATTTGATTAATGAGTCTTTCAAAGATGGGATGAAAAATACTAGAGGTTTATCAAATCAGCAAATTTTTAAAAACACCAAAAAGAAAAAAGGGGATTTTTTTGCAGTTAAAAAGATCTTATGAAACTATTAGGGAAATCAGTCACAGAACTATTAGACCTTCTTGAAAAAAAAGAACTGTCGAGTGAGGAATTATTTATTTACTTTATGAAGCGAATAAAAAAATATAATAAAGAGTTAAATTCTTACCTCACTACAGTTGAAAAAGCAGAAGAAAAAGGAGGAAAATTGCTTGGATTGCCCTTGGCGTATAAAGATAATTTTTGCACCAATGGTGTAAGAACTACTGCTGCATCCAATGTTTTAAAAGATTTTGTTCCTCCTTATGATGCGACAGTGGTTAGCCGCCTCAAGGCTGCCGGAGCTACCCTCTTGGGAAAGACCAATATGGATGCATGGGCTCACGGATCCTCTACAGAAACTTCAGACTTTAGGCCAACCAAAAATCCATGGGACTTGACTAGATCGCCGGGTGGATCTTCGGGTGGCTCTGCTGCAGCAATAGCAGCGTATTTAGCGCCTGCAGCAATCGGATCTGAAACCGCGGGTTCGATTCGACAACCTGCCGCTTGGAGCGGTGTAGTCGGCCTGAAACCGACCTATGGAAGAGTCTCCAGATACGGATTAATCGCCATGGGATCATCTCTAGATTGTCCAGGTCCTCTAACTCTGACAGTTAAGGATGCAGCTTTACTTTTACAAATTATTGCCGGAAGGGATGATTTTGATGCAACCACGTCCTCGCTTAGTATTCCAAATTATCCAAGCTTACTGGCTAAACAAGAGTCGATGACTATTGGACTCGCTGAAGATTATTTTGAAGGAGTAAATATAGAAGTTAAAGAAAGTATTGAACAAGCAATTAAAATTTTCAGCAAGTTAGGACACAAAATAAAAAAAATCAAGTTAATTCCTCCCAAATATTCGATTTCCGTTTATACAATAATCCAACGCGCAGAGGTAAGTTCAAATTTGGCCCGCTATGACGGTATTCGCTATGGAAACGGCAGGACTTACTTTGGAGAGGAGGCTAAGAGAAGAATCATGCTCGGAACTTATACTTTGTCCCACGGTTACTACGATGCTTTTTATAAAAAAGCTCAGAGAGTGCGGACATTGATTATAGAAGATTTCAAGCGACTTTTTAATGAGATTGATGTGATTATCGCCCCGACGACACCAAGCGTAGCCTTAAAGCTTGGCGAATTTGCAAAATATCCTTTTTTTGGTGAAATGATGGATGTCTTAAATGAACCGGCCGCCATCGCCGGCATCCCAGCAATAAATATTCCAGCAGGCTTAGACAAAAATAATCTCCCAATTGGTATACAAATAATCGGAAACTATTTTGCCGAGGAAAAAATTCTCAATTTAGCTGCCCAGTTTGAAGAAGAAACAGGTTTTTTTGGCATCCGCGAGAAAATATTAACTAAATATCCAGACTAATATGACTGATTATATCCCAGTTATCGGTTTAGAAATTCACGTCGAATTAACAACCAAGTCAAAAATGTTTTGCCAATGTTCGACAAACTATTTTGGCAAAACTCCAAACTCTCAAGTCTGCCCAGTCTGTCTAGGAATGCCGGGCGCACTTCCGGTACCCAATCGCAAAGCGATTGAATATTGTCAATTAATTGGACTTGCTCTAGGCTGTAAATTGAACTTAGTCTCTAAATTTGACCGCAAACACTATTTTTATCCTGATCTGCCAAAAGGTTATCAAATCAGTCAATATGATGAACCATTGTGTATTGAAGGTAAAGTAAATCTATATCCGCCCGCAACTAAAATAGAGAGTATTCATGCAATCACTCGCGTCCACATGGAGGAAGATACTGGAAAGCTAATTCATCAAGGAGAAGAAAGTTTGGTGGATTTTAATCGTTCGGGCGTACCGTTAGTCGAAATCGTTACCGAGCCGGATTTCAGCGATCCTGAGGAGGTAAAAGCTTTTCTTAAAGAATTACAGATAATTATTCGTGAATTGGGAGTTTCCAATGCAGATATGGAAAAAGGCAGCATGCGTCTCGAACCAAATATTTCTTTGCGTTTAAAATCCGAAAAAAGACTCCCAAACTATAAAGTAGAAATAAAAAACATTAATTCTTTTAATTTTGTTAAAAGGGCAATCGAATATGAAATAAAAAGGCAGACGGAAATTCTAAATAAAGGTCAACAACCAGTACAGGAGACGCGAGGCTTTAATGAAAAAAGAGGGACAACTTTCTCGCAGCGCTCAAAAGAATATGCTCATGATTATAGATATTTTCCTGAGCCTGATATTCCAGCAATGATATTTAAATCTGCAGAATTAACACTATTAAAACAGAAGCTTCCCGAGCTTCCTCGCAAGAGGATGCAAAGATATCAAAAAATAGGTCTAGCAACTCAAGAAGCCTATTTAATCGCCTATAACCGAGAACTTTGGCAGAAGTTCGAAGCTCTGCTTAAATATTCAGATGCAAAAAGCATAGCCAAAGTTATTATTAATAGGAGAAATCTGTCTCTGGAGGAAACAAAAAAGTACCTACAGCCAAAATCGGAGGAATTAAAAGCAAATGAAAAAAACTTAACAAAAGCAATTGAAGAAGTCTTAGAGCGAAATGCTAAAGCAGTTTCGGATTATAAAAAAGGTAAGAAAAATGCATTAATGTTTCTTTTGGGGCAAGTTATGAGTGTACTTAAAAGACAAGTAGAAGCAAAGGTAGTTAGAGAAAAAATCCTGGAGAAACTAAAATAAATTAGTATGAGCTTTGTCCATTTACACAATCACACAGAATATTCTTTCTTAGATGGAATGTGCCGTATGGAAGAAGCACTGGAAAAGGCTGCTGGTTTCGGTATGCCTGCTTTAGCCATCACCGATCATGGGGGTCTCTATGGAGCATTCAAGTTCTATCTTAAAGCTAGAGATCTTGGAATTAAACCCATTATTGGCGTTGAAGCATATAAAGCAAAACGTTCAAGATTTGACAAACAAAATGGTGTGGATAGAGATCAAAATCATTTGATTCTATTAGCTAAAAACTTAGCCGGATATAAAAATTTGCTCAAACTTATCACTCTATCCAATCTGGAAGGTTTTTACTACAAGCCTCGGCTAGATTTTGAGTTGCTTGAAAAATATCATGAAGGTTTGATAGCACTTTCCGGCTGTTTAAATGGTGAAATTCCCGAATTAATTTTGCTTAATCAGGATAAGGAAGCCGAAAAAAAAGTCAAAAAATATGCAACAATTTTTGATAATAATTTTTATTTAGAAATTCAACGACATCCAAAATCCAACGAGCTCAAAAAAGTGAATGAACAACTTATTAAACTTTCACGCAAACTGGGTCTTCCTTTAGTTGCAACTAATGATAATCACTATCTTAATTCTGAAGATGCGTATGCTCAAGAAGTCTTACTCTGCATTCAAACTCAAAGAACTATTATTGAAAGAAAGAGACCGTTATCAATGCTCGACGATCCGGATTATTATTTTAAGTCTCCGGCAGAGATGAAGGGCCAGTTTTTAGATATTCCAGAAGCAATTGATAATACACTGAAAATTGCCTCGGAATGCGATCTGCAGTTAGAATATGGCAAATTTATTCTTCCCTATTTTAAAACCCCAAATGATGAAAGCCCTGATCTTTATTTACGGGAATTGGTAAAAAAAAGGGTTTCTCGTCTTAAAGACTATGAACAAAACTCAATTCAAAAAAGACTCGATTATGAATTGAGCGTGATTACAAAAAAAGGTTTTTCGACTTATTTCCTAATTGTGCAGGATTTTGTTAATTGGGCAAAAGCGAATAATATAGCAGTGGGGCCTGGCAGAGGTTCAGTTGCAGGCTCATTAGTTGCTTATACTTTAGGAATAACAGATATCAATCCCATAGAATATACCTTGCCCTTTGAGAGATTTCTCAACCCAGAAAGACCAACGCCGCCAGACATTGATATTGATTTTGCCGATATTCGTCGTGATGATGTAATGGATTATGTTCGTAAAAAATATGGTGAAAATAAAGTTGCACAAATTATTACCTTTGGAACAATGGAGGCGAGATTAGCAGTTAGAGATGTCAACAGAGCCTTGGGTCATTCATACGCACAAGGAGATAGATTGGCTAAAATGATCCCACAAGGTAAACAGGGTTTTCCGATGACAATTGCTCAGGCTCTGGAAGAATCTGTTCCTTTAAAATTTGCTTATCAGACAGAAGCCGACACAAAAAAAATTCTCGACATAGCTCGTAAATTAGAAGGTTTACCAAGACACGTTTCTACTCATGCCGCAGGTGTTGTAATCTCGGATGAAGATCTAATGGGATATGTTCCTCTACAAAGAGAGGCAAAAGAAGGAAGAATTATTACTCAGTATGACATGTATAGTTTGGATTTGAATGCTGTTTCGGACAACAAAGCACTAGGCTTAATGAAAATGGATTTTCTGGGATTGCGAAATTTAACTATTTTGGAGCAGGCTTTGGATTTAGTAAAAAAAACAGCAGAAAAAAAAATCGACATTCACACAGTACCTCTTGACGATAAGAAAGCTTATGAGTTAATCAGTAAAGGTGAAACAATCGGAGTCTTTCAATTGGAATCTTCGGGAATGCGAAGATTAGCCAAGGAATTAAACCCAGAAAAAATAAGCGATATCATCGCCATGGTAGCCCTATTTAGACCAGGTCCGATGGAACTTATCCCAAGCTTTCTTGAAGGGAAGAATAATCCACGAAAAATACGCTATCTTCACCCGGATTTAAAACCCATTCTTGAAGAAACCTATGGAGTTTTAGTCTATCAAGAACAGATCATGGAAATTGCTAATAAGCTCGCCGGTTATTCAATGAGTCAAGCTGACAATTTAAGAATGGCTATGGGTAAAAAAAAGAAGAGTCTGATGAAAATTGAAAAAGAAAAATTCATCTCCGGCTGTTTAAAGTATGGTTATACAAAAATTCTAGCTGAAAAAATATTTAACTTTATTGAGAAATTTGCAGCTTATGGATTTAATAAACCTCACTCCGCATCATACGCCCTAATTGCATATTGGACAGCCTATGTTAAAGCCAACTATCCAGTTGAATTTATGACCGCATTACTTTCCGCAGAGTTACAGGGCGTTGCCGGACCGCAAAGAGAGATCAAAATGGCTCAAACGATTGAGGAATGCCGTAGAATGAAAATAAAAGTTTTGTCTCCGGATATTAATAAATCAGTTAACAATTTTAAAATTGAAGATTCAGGAATAAGATTTGGTCTCTCAGCAATTAAAAATGTCGGTCATGCAGCTATAGAATCTATTTTGGAAGCACGAAAAAGCGGCAAATTCATCAGTTTCAGGGATTTTCTCTACAGAGTAGATTTACGCAAGGTGAATAAAAAAACAGTAGAGAGTTTAATAAAAGCGGGTGCCTTTATGAAATTTGCTAATCGTGCGACTCTCTTGACCTACTATCCTCGGGCGGTAAGTGAAGTTGGAACTCTCAAAACTGAATTTGAGAAGGGACAATTCGGACTGTTTTCTCAGGACGATACCTACAAAAATCTCAGTGATAAATATGAACTTATTGAAGATTTTTCAGAAGAAGAGATTTTCGGTATGGAGAGGGAGGTTATAGGATTCCTGATCGACAGAAATCCTCTGGAGAAGTTTAAAGAGATCATTGCTAAGCGAAGTTCAAAGAAAATAGGCGAAATCTTACCCGACGATGTCAACAAAGAAGTCGTTTTGGCAGGCATTATTAGTGCGAAAAAAATAATCAAGACGAAACGAGATAATAGTGAAATGGCTTTCATTACAATCTTTGACGAAACAGGCTCATTAGAGTGCGTAATTTTCCCAAAACTCTTCAAAAAAATTTCCAGTCTTTTGTTCATCAATCAAGTAATCTTTACTCGGGGAAAAGTTACAGATCGTGATAATAAACTTTCACTGATCATCGAAAAGGCAGTCGAATTAAAATGACTTGAGTAATTTGACAGAGTGTACAAAAAACTGTTAAAATATGACGGCAGTCGAAAAACAAAAGATAAATAAAGGTTTTGACATTGAAAAGGCAGGGTTGGAAACCAAGAAAAACAAAAAAAGAGAACAATTTTGGTTAAACCCACTTTTATATAACGTAGGAATTTATTTAATGACGCCAATATTATTAGGCGTCTTTATAGGTTTAAGTTTGGATAGATGGTTAAAGACAAAACCTCTTTTTTTAATTTTATTTATAATTTTAGGAACAATTAGTAGTTTTTACAATTTTTGGAAAGTCGCTAAAGAATAGAATGCTGCGAATTAGTATTAAACCTGAATCTGTTTTTACACTTTGGGGTTTCCCGGTAACAAACAGTCTCTTAATGTCGACAATTGTTTTTATTTTTTTCATTATTGTTGCACTTGCATATCGCTTTGAAGCAAATAAAGAAAGGAAAAGCAGGTGGTTTTACTTTCTAAATTTTGGTTTGCGTTTTATTTATTCTTTGTTTGAATCTATTTTCGGTGAAAAGATAAATTACTTTTTCCCACTTTTAGGCGGTTACTTTTTTTTCATTTTATTGCAAAACCTTTCGGGACTATTACCTGGAGACGGATCTATCTTGATTAAAACACCTGAAGGAATGGTTCCATTGCTTCGCGGTGATACTACAGATTTGAGTACTACGGTTGCCCTAGCGCTTATAACTGTCATTTATGCTCAATATATAGGAATAAGAACTCTCGGTTTTGCATCATACATGAGCAAATTTGTCAATTTTAAAAATCCTCTGGCTTTTTTTGCCGGCATAATCGAGATCGTGTCTGAACTCTCAAGAATTATTTCCTATTCTTTTCGTCTTTTTGGGAATATTTTCGCCGGCGAGGTAATTATTGCAATTATGGCTTTTTTAATTCCAATTTTAGCCTCATTTCCTTTTTTAATTTTTGAGATATTTGTAAGTTTAATCCAGGCCTTCGTCTTCGCGATGTTATCAGCTGTATTTTATAATTTAGCCATGCAAAAAGCAGAAGATTAACTCTTGAATGTAAAGGAGGTGTTAATAATGTCAGTAGAAGCAGCAAAACAATTAGCAACGGCTTTAGCAATTGGTCTTGGTGTTATTGGTCCTGGTATTGGTATCGGAATCGTTGCCGGAAAAGCAGTTGAGGCTTTGGGTAGAAATCCGGAGGTTGAGGGATCGATCAGAGCAACTATGATTTTAGGTATAGCCTTTGCTGAAGGGCTGGCAATTTTTTCTTTAGTTATTGCCCTTATTCTCAAATATACATAAATTAAGCTATGGAAAATCTAGGCATTGATCCTAAACAACTTTTTGCACAGATAATAAATTTCGCCCTTTTTCTTTATATTTTTGCTCGCTATGTTTCGAAGCCTTTTCTAAAATTTTTAGATGAAGAAAAGAAAAAGGATCAGGAAATTAAAAATGCTCATGAGGAATCTCAAAAGCAGAAAGCTGAACTACAAAAAAAAGAGCAGGAAATAGAACATATCTTAAGGAGAGAACGCGAAAAGGTCATCGAAAAAGCACGAAAAGAGAGCGAAATCGTTAAACAACAGATTCTTGATGAAGCTAAAGAACAAGCGGAACTAACTAAAAAGAAGGCCGCAAAGCAAATTACTCTTGAAAGAGAAAATATTTATAAAGAAGCACGTGAAAAAATTAATGAGTTGAGTTTTTATTTGATTAATAGAGCTCTTAAAGATATCTTAACAGAGGATATACGCAAGAAAATTACGCAGCAATTGCTTAAAAATTCAAATAAAGGAGAATTAAATGAAAATTAAACCTGAAGTTAAACAAGATATCAAAAAATTTATTAAAGAACGACTACGTTCAAAACAACAAGAGATTACTATTGTCTCTCCTTACAATTTAACCAAAGAAGAAATACAAGACATAATTCAGCGCTATCCTCAACTCGCGAAAAAAAAAATTGTCCAGCAAGTTGATCAACAAATTCTAGCTGGAGTAATTATTAAGCAAGGAACAAAAATTCTGGATCTTTCCTTAGCAAAAAAAATTAAAACTTTACATAATATCGTCAATGAAATTACTTGATCAATACTTAAAAGCTATCGAAAAAGAGTTAGAGAAAAAGCCAGGTATCCAGCGGGCCGAGGAAAGAGGAACTCTTCTCGAACTTAAAGATGGAGTCGCTAGTCTTTCTGGTCTGCAGAACGCCTTCTATGGAGAAATTCTCGAATTTGATAATGGCGTTCAAGCTTTTGTTATTGATTTAACCGAGGAAAACATCGGGGCAGTAATTCTAGGCGAATACGAGAGTCTAAAAATAAACGATACCGTAAAAAGTACCGGGAGAATTTTATCAATTCCTGTTGGAGAAGCATTATTGGGCAGAGTAATCAATCCTCTGGCGGAGTCATTGGATGGATTAAAAAAACCAAAATTAAGTAAAGAGTATCCAATGGAAAAAATTGCTCCGGGCGTAATTTATCGGCGGCCGGTTAATACGCCTTTACAAACAGGGCTTAAAATCATCGATGCGCTTATTCCTATCGGCCGAGGACAGAGAGAATTGATTATTGGCGATAGAAGCACAGGTAAGAGCACCTTAGCAATAGATACAATTATTAATCAAAAAAAAGAGAATGTAGTTTGCATTTACTGTGGAATCGGACAAAAAAACTCTAAGATAGTAGACGTCATTGAGACTTTACGCAAACATGAAGCTCTTGATTATACAATCGTCGTTAATGCTTCAGCCTCTTCTCCCTCCGCCTTACAATATTTAGCGCCTTATGCGGCAACAGCCATTGCAGAATATTTTATGGATCAAGGCAAGGATGTCTTGGTTATCTATGATGATCTCTCAAAGCACGCTTGGGCTTACCGTCAAATGTCGCTAATTTTACGACGCCCTGCTGGAAGGGAAGCTTATCCAGGAGACATTTTTTATCTACATTCAAGATTGCTGGAAAGAGCTTGTCGAGTTGATAAAAAATATGGTGGCGGCTCAATTACCGCTTTACCAATCGTAGAGACGCTCGAAGGTGATGTTTCCGGTTATATTCCTACAAATATTATTTCCATTACCGATGGGCAAATTTTTTTAGAGACTGAATTATTTAATGCCGGCATCCGCCCTGCCGTCAATATCGGAATTTCGGTTTCTCGCGTCGGTGGAACAGCTCAAACCAAAGCTATGAAATCGGTTGCTGGATCTTTGAAACTTGACTTAGCTCAATATCGAGCAATGGCAGCATTTTCGCAATTCGAATCGGATCTGGATGAAGAAACCAAAAAACTTCTTGATCGTGGAGCCAAAATGACAGAGATTCTTAAACAAAGGAAAAATCAACCATACTCACTGGCAGACCAGGTTTGTTTACTTTGGGCTGCTACAAATGGTTATCTGGATAAATTGGAATTAACACAAATTTCTAAATTTGAAGAGGATTTTCTGACTGATTTAAGAACTACAGCCAAAAAACTCATCACTAAAATAAATAAAAATAAAGTGCTTGAAAAAACAGACGAGACTGAGCTAAAAAAAATAGTTAATAACAATTTGCCATGAATTTAAGAAACGTTAGAAAAAAAGCCAGATCAGTGGGTAATGTCAAAAAGATTACTCAAGCTATGGAACTTGTTTCGGCCGTTAAAATGCGCAAAGCTCAAGAGGCAGCCATCCAAGCAAAACCCTATCAGGAATTTTTGACTAGGAGTGTGCATAAATTTACTTATAAACTTCAAGCAAAAATTTCTCCTTTACTTTACCCTATGCCCAACTCAGCCAAGAGGAAATTAATCGTTGTCGTCACGACAAACAAAGGATTATGCGGCGGTTTTAATTTTAATCTGATTCGATCCATAATTCAGAACGAGGAAATTAAGAAATGCGATTTTATAACTATAGGAAAAAAAGGCGCAATGTTAATCAACCAGATCGGAGGTAAAATCATTGCAGATTATGTTTCTAATTTTCCCCTTAACGAGGTCTCGGCAATTTTTGGTTTTGTCTTAGAAAAATATTTTAACGCCGAATACGAGGCAGTATCTATATACTATAATAAGTTTATTTCTACTTTAAAATCCGAGCCAACAGAGGAGAAATTTTTGCCATTCAAATTCGAAGAGCAACAAATTGAAATAGCAAATAAT
Source organism: uncultured Gammaproteobacteria bacterium (assembly GCA_964566425.1). Taxonomy (GTDB): domain Bacteria; phylum Patescibacteriota; class Microgenomatia; order UBA1406; family GWC2-37-13; genus CAZMIL01. Next base: position 61,765 of record CAZMIL010000002.1, read on the forward strand.
TATTCGATTGAGCCCCAAGCAGAGGAAATCGTAGATTCATTGTTAAGAAGTTTTCTTGAGCAAAAAATCCGTTTTGCGATTGCCGAGAATGAAGCGGGGGAGCATTCAGCAAGAATGATCGCCATGAAAAATGCAACAGATAACGCTACAGAAGTTATTAGCAACTTAACCTCATTAGGCAATAAATTAAGACAACAGAAAATCACTTATGAATTGCTGGACATGATTACAGCCAAAGAATCAGTTGGAACAATTTAATATGTCTGAAGGAAAAATATTGGCAATTAGAGGCGTAGTTATTGATGTTGAATTTCCGGAAGAGCAAACTCCGCGGATTAACGATGCTTTAGTAGTGGAAAATCCAAAAGGTGGAAAACTCATTCTGGAAGTCCAGGCAATCATCAATCCTGGTGAAGTCCGGACTGTTGCAATGGGGGATGTATTCGGTTTATCCCGAGGATTGAAAGTGATCAATACCGATAAAACTATTGAGGTTCCCGTTGGTGAGGAAACCTTAGGCCGAATTTTTAATGTTTTAGGCGAGACGATTGATGAAGGAGGCGATCTCAAAACTAAACAACTTATATCTATTCATAATCCTGCACCTGCACTAGAAGAACAACAACCGGAAAAGGATATCTTTGAAACAGGAATAAAAGTTATTGATTTAATTGCACCCTTTATTAAAGGTGGTAAAGTTGCAGTGTTCGGTGGCGCCGGAGTCGGCAAAACCGTACTGATTCAGGAGCTGATTCATAACGTCGCCACAGCTCATAAAGGCGTTTCTGTCTTTACCGGCGTTGGAGAAAGAAGTAGAGAAGGTAACGATCTTTGGCTAGAGATGAAGGAAACTAAGGTTCTGGATAAAACTACTTTAGTCTTCGGTCAAATGAATGAGCCTCCAGGAAACAGATTGAGAGTTGCTCTCACAGGCGTAACGATGGCCGAATATTTTCGTGATAAAAAGAATATGGATGTGTTGTTGTTTATCGATAACATCTTCCGTTTTGCCCAAGCAGGTTCTGAAGTTTCGGCTTTATTAGGTCGAATCCCTGCTGCAGTTGGTTATCAACCTACTCTTGCTTCTGAACTAGCAGCTCTGCAAGAGAGGATTACTTCCACCAAACAAGGTTCAATTACTTCAATCCAAGCAGTTTTCGTCCCCGCCGATGACTATACCGACCCAGCCCCAGTGGCTACCTTTGCTCATCTTGATGCTTCTTTATCGCTAGATCGGGATTTAGCCGCTCAAGCTCTTTTCCCAGCAGTCGATCCTTTAACTTCTAACTCTCAAGCCTTGGACCCTGACATCGTCGGTCAAGAACATTACCAAATCGCCAGAGAAGTTATTAGGACACTCCAAAGATATCGAGACTTACAAGATATTATTGCAATTTTAGGTATGGAGGAACTCTCGGAAGAAGATAGGTTAACTGTTGATAGAGCTAGAAAAATTCAACGCTTCTTGACTCAGCCAATGGCTGTTGCCGAGCCCTTTACCAATAAACCCGGAAAATACGTTTCTCGACAAAATACGGTCAAAGGTTTCAAGGAAATTCTTGAAGGTAAGCACGATAAAAAATCGGAAACAGCCTTTTATATGGTAGGCAATATAGAGGAGGTAAAATAATATGGCAACTCTGCGTTTGCGTATCATTACGCCTAAAAAGGTCGTTATAGATGAAGAAATCAATGCTTTAACCGTCCCGGGCTCAGAAGGTGAATTGACAATTCTTCCGCGACATATGAATCTTTTTTGCATGCTTACCGAAGGTGTAGTCAAGATTAAAAAGGGTCAAAACGAGGACTATTTAGCTATCGGCGGGGGATATCTGGAAACGGATGGCAAATCAGCCAACGTTCTAGTTTCTCGCGCATATCACCAAGAAGAGATTAATCAAGAAATGACCGAAAAAGCTCTCAAGGAGGCAGAAAAATTGCTCAAAGAAGCAAAAGACGAAAAAACACGCCACGAAGCTCTTTCATCATATAGACGATCAGTGATCGATCTCAAACTGCTCAAAAAGCGCAAAAGAAAATATTGATATAATAACTGGATGGCTTTGATTATTGTTGAATCCCCAACCAAGGCAAGAACTTTTAACCGCATTCTCAAAGATCAGGGTTATTATGTTTTTGCCACATTGGGTCACATTCGCGATTTACCTCATAACAAGTTGGCTATAGATTATTCACAAAACTTTAAACCCGACTATAAAATTATCGCTCAAAAGAAAAAAGTTGTCGATCAACTGAAAAATCTTCTCAAAAAAAACAAAGAGATTATTCTTGCCACAGATTTGGATCGAGAGGGGGAATCGATTTCATATCATGTAGCCTACCTTTTGGGCTTTGCAAAAGAAAAATGGCCTGAAATTGGCTTAAAAAACGTCAGTGATCATCTTCTCAAAAGAATTGTCTTTCACGAAATTACAGCATCTGCTTTAAAAGATGCTCTCGGTCATCCTGAAGAATTGCGTTTAGATTTAGTTAAGGCTCAACAAGCAAGAAGGATTCTCGATAGAATAGTCGGTTATGAACTTTCACCTTTACTTTGGAAAAAAATGGGTAAAAACTGGCTTTCCGCCGGCAGAGTTCAAACTGTTGCTTTGCGCTTAATTGTCGAGCGTGAAAAAGAGATAGCAGCTTTTAAGCAAGAAAAATACTATCAAATCATCGGAGATTTCAAAGATGGTGAGGAAATCCAAGCAAGATTGGTTAAAAAAAATGACCAGGAATATCAGCAAGAGATTATCATCAAGCTCTTCGCAGGCGACTATAAATATGTTAAAACGTCAATCGATGAACAAAATTTACAGGAGTTGTTAAAAGACTTAAGATCAGACAGCTATAAGGTTGAAGAAGTCCGAGAAGAAGTTGTTCCACGTTATCCGCCACCCCCTTATACGACTTCACTTTTGCAGCAGGACGCATTTAATCGATTCGGTTTCCCAGCCAAAATGGTCATGCGTATTGCTCAGAGCCTATATGAGCGAGGCTTAATTACTTATCATCGCACCGATTCCTTTAATCTTTCCGCTGCTTATGTATTTAAGGCCAAAGATTACATCACGACAACCTATGGTCAAGAATATGCGTTAGAAAAACCAAGAGGTTTTAAGTCCCGCGCCAGAAACGTTCAAGAAGCTCATGAGGCAATCCGACCAACTCGGGTAGAGAATTCTCCGGAGGTAGTTGAAAAGGCAAAGAAGTTAAACGCCAATCAACGTAAAATTTATTCCCTGATTTTTTACCGAGCTCTGGCTACGCAAATGAAAGAGGCACAAATAAAACAAATTAAAATTTCGATTCGTGGAACCAAGGGTTATCTTTTTGAATCAGACTTTCAACAAGTCATTTTTGACGGGTTTCTAAAAGTTTTAAATCCAAATTTTGTGGCTAATCATCAAAACGCTTTATCTATTAAAAAAAATACAGCCTTAACCTTGTTAAAACTTGAGGAACAGGAAAAATTGACAACCCCGCCACCACGATATACAGAGGCCTCGTTAATCAAAATATTAGAGGAATGGGGGATTGGTAGACCATCAACATACGCCTCTATCATCTCATTAATTCAGGATAAAGGTTATAGTGAGCGGGAAGGACGTTCTCTCAAGCCGACTAGTTTAGGAGCCGCGATAAGCGATTACCTTTCCGTAGCCTTTCCAAAAATTTTCGATCTTAAATTCACCGCTTCGATGGAAGAAGGATTGGATGAGATTGCAGAGGGAAAACTGGAGTTAACCAAACTACTGAAAGATTTCTATAGTCCATTTAAAGAAGAATTGGAGGAGAAGAAATCTGACAAAACAAGAATTGAAGTAAAAGAAGAGGTAGCAGAAAACTGTCCCAAATGCGGCAGCCCACTAACGCTTAAACTCTCTCGTTTTGGCAAATTCTATGCTTGCACGGCTTATCCCAAGTGTAAATTCACTAAACCCTTTTTGAAATTCGCCGAGGGAAAAATTTGTCCCAAGGACGGCGGTAGAGTTGTGATAAGATATAGCAGGAAAGGGAGGCGCTTTTTCGGCTGTGAAAACTACCCGAATTGCGATTACATAGAGTTTTCCTACTTGAAACTGACAAATTTAAAAAAAGAAAAATAGAGGACTTGATTGAAAATGACAATATGAGCCCTAAATTTATTTTTGTTTCTGGCGGCGTAATTTCAGGAATCGGTAAAGGACTTACCGCAGCCTCAATCTCCCTCCTTCTTAAGGCTTCAGGTTATAAAGTTGCTCCTCTCAAATTTGAAAACTACTTGAATGTCGATGCCGGGACGATCAACCCAATCGAGCACGGCGATCCTTTTTTGTGTGAAGATGGGACAGAAGCCGATATGGATATCGGTAGTTATGAGAAGTTCCTTAATGAAGATATGGGCAAAGCTAATTTTGTCACTATGGGTGAAATTTATAAGACAGTGATTGAAAGAGAGCGAAAATTCGGCTATGACGGAGAAGATGTTGAAGCAATCCCTCATATTACGAACGAAGTAATTGCTAGGATTCAAAACTTAGCCAAGGTTAAAAAAGCTCAAATTGTTGTCATCGAATTAGGCGGCACGGCCGGTGAATATCAAAATATACTTTATTATGAAGCCTCACGGATTATGACCCTCAAATATCCCGGAGACGTTCTTCATATCCATGTTAGTTATGTGCCCACTCCGCAACATTTAGGAGAACCAAAAACAAAACCCACTCAGCTTTCTGTAAAAACGCTTAACTCTATGGGAATTCAACCGGATTTTATTATTGCACGTTCGGAAGTCATGCTCGATGAAAGAAGAAAAAATCGTTTTGCGCTTTTTTGTAACATGACACCCGACAGTATTATTTCCAATCCTGATACTGATTCTGTTTATGAAATTCCCTTAGTTTTGCACGAACAAAAACTCGAACAAAAAATTTTAAGAAAATTAAACTTAAAAGCTCGCCCTCCGAGGCTGGAAAGTTGGAATAGACTCGTAAAGAATATAAAATCAGCCAAAAAACAAACTGTGGAAATCGCCATAATCGGAAAATATTTCGGCACGGGGAATTATCAACTTCGTGATTCTTATGCGGCCTTGTTTGACGCCCTTGATCATGCATCTTGGCAACTTGGGGTAAGAGTTAAAACTAAATGGATCGATGCCGAAAAAATAATCAAGCAGGGAGTCGAAATTATTGATAAACCTGCAGGAATCATTGTCCCAATCGGATGGGGAGAACGAGGAGCAGAAGGAATGATCCAAGCTGCTCGTTATGCAAGAGAGAGGAAAATCCCCTATCTTGGTCTTTGTTATGGTATGCAATTGGCTGTGATTGCCTTTGCTAGAGATGTTTTAAATTGGAAAGATGCCGACACTACGGAAAATCAGCCCAGAACTAAATATCCGGTCATCCATTTAATCCACGATCAAGAAGAGATTTTGCGCAATCAGGCTTATGGCGGGACGATGCGGCTCGGAGGCTGGCAAGCAAAAGTTAAGCCGGGAACGTTAGCTTATAAAGCATACAAAAAATATCATGGCTTTATTAAGCCGGCTACAGGCTTAACCAGTGAGCGTCACCGACACCGTTATGAATTTAACAATAAATATTTTAAAAAATTTATCGATAAAGGTTTGCTTATCAGCGCACGTTCAATTAAGGAAAATCTAGTTGAAATCGTTGAATTGCCAACCAATATCCATCCGTTTTACTTAGGAACTCAAGGTCATCCGGAATACAAAAGTAAGCCTCTCTCCCCCCACCCACTTTTTTTGAGTTTCATCACGGCTTGCGCTAAACACGGCTAAATGCTAAAATTGAGCATGGCAAGATCGTTTAAATTCAAAGATAAAACCATTTCTATCGGAGATAGCGTTGTGGTTACGTATAAACTCAAGGAAGGCAATAAGGAGCGTCAACAGAAATATTCGGGGATTGTGATTAAAGTTAAAGGTGATAGTGATCAAACAAGATTGTTTACCACTCGCAAGCTTTCCCGTTCCGGAATCGGCGTCGAGAGAATCATCCCTGTAGCCTCACCATTTCTAATTGACGTCAAAGTTTCAAAAAAAGGCAATGCAAGACGAGCCAAAATTTATTTCATTCGCAATCTGTCCGAACAAGAAATCCGTCACAAACTTTATAGATAAACATGTCGCTTTATAAAAAGCGGTTGGGCATTGACGGCGAAAAAATAGCTCTTTCTTTCTTGCAAAAAAGAGGCTTCTCAATAATCCAGACTAATTTTAGATGTAAGTTTGGTGAAATAGATATTATCGCCGTCAAAGACAAAAAATTGCACTTTATCGAAGTTAAAACCAGAAGCAGTTTAGATAAAGGTCAACCTTACGAAGCTGTCAATCAACGTAAGCTCCTACATATAAAAAATACTATAGATTATTATCTCTTGAAAAATAACTTAAAACATTCTAAACTGTCTATTGATGTTGTCGCTATTCTGGTTAATAGAGACGACGCTATTGAGAGCATCAAACTTTATGAAAATGTTACTCTCTGAAGACACGAAAGGGGGTGATAAATAGATGATCTCACTAGTCAACGGAATTCTCGCGGCGTTCTGGCGAAGTTTCGTAAACTTCCTTCCCAATCTTTTGGGCGGCCTGTTAATTTTAATTATCGGTTTAATTATTGCCGATATTTTAAAAAGAATCCTTCTGTCGATTTTTAATTTTTTCCGCCTGGAGAGGTTCTTTCAGGACTCCAAATTGATGGATAAGAATGAAGTCCGCTTATGGGAAGAAGTTTTAGTTGAAATTTTGCGCTGGACTGTGGTAGTGATCTTCCTAATCCCGACTCTGGAAGTTTGGGGATTGTCAAGAGCAACTGCGGTCCTGAACGAATTTGTAATTTATTTGCCCAATGTAGTGGTGGCTGTTGTCATTGGCTTCGTAGGTTTGGTTGCTTCTAACCTCGTTGCTGATTTAGTTAAAAGAGCTGTCAAAACCATGGGTTCCGGCACGGCCAATGCCTTAGCCGTCTTTACAAAAACAGCTATCGTGTTTTTTACGGCTTTGGTTGTTCTCAATCAATTGGGTGTAGCGCAAGATTTGATCCGTATTCTTTTCACGGGGATTGTCGGAATGCTGGCTATTGCCGGTGGTTTGGCTTTTGGTTTGGGGGGTCGCGACATGGCTAAGGATATGCTGGATGAGCTGAAAAGGAAGGTCAAATAGCCAAATTCTGCCACGAAGGGTTGGCCTGAAGTTGTTTCAGGCGATCTTTCGTTGTAAAATAGTTATTCCTGAACAAATCTTGGCCCCATCGTCTAGCGGCCTAGGACATCGGGCTTTCATCCCGAAAATCGGGGGTTCGAATCCCCCTGGGGTCACACAATAAGCATTTATTTTCAATTAAGAACTTTTATTCATTTGGAAAGATTTGGATCATACTCTAATACAAAACAGTGCGGTGAGTAATGGTGAGTAATAATGATTTAGGGACCAACGAAGCTCTTCTAGCTTAATATAATCATCCTTACCATATTTCGATAAATAATTTTTTACAAACAATCTATATAGTTTAATATATTACTTTCTATTGTATGGCAATTGAGCATTGGGAACTTGAACAACGAAAAAAAGGAAATAATCACGCTGCAGATATGGCTCGCATCCTTCGCGAGCAATATGGAGACGTTCCACTACCTACAGTAGTAGAAGAAACCCTACATGGACTCCAAAGATTTACTCCTGAGGCTAGAATTGCCTTGGTTGAACGAGGATATAGAATTTATGACTCGACTGGTCAATCAATAAAGACCTTGAGAGATGCAGGTCGTCCCTTCTGGTCAACTTGGCACCAAGATTATCCTGAACTTGAAGCCGCGCAGTCAAGATACTCTGAAGTCGCAATTGATCCTGAGAATCTATTTCTTCCGGACTCAAACAGAAAGAATCTCAAAGACCAGGAAGATATGGTTAGAGAATTCTTAAAGAATCTTAAAGTCGATGGAGTTGAAGCTATAGTTGGTGAAATGCCAGATTATGTTGAACTTGCCTTTAACCATCTTGATGCTACAGATGGACGCTTATTTGGAGAGGCTTACGGCTACAACTATACAAGAACTATAACACCTACGAGCGAGGTCGACGTTGCTCGTGTTGGTGGCTTCGATGCCGATAACGGTTTGCATGTTGGCCAATGGGGTCGTGTCGACGGCAATGGGGCTCTGTTTGTGGCTCCTCTGATAGTGCCTAAAGCTACTTAAATCTTGAGAATTGTTTTCTTAATTCCTTTGTCTTCTTGATTTTTAATATTCTGTTTTTTAATCCTTATGCTCTACTAAAAAATTTTTCTGTTCTATCTCACTCATCTTTATAAAAAAGTCTTATCAGTATGATTATCTCTCCCTTATATTTTTTTGAGACTAAGTTCTTAGGTTTTCCGCGCAAAATTTCTTCAAATTTCTTGGTTAATTCCCGAGCTACGACGACTTCGGCATTGGGAGTGTTTTGATTTAACAGCTCTAGCGTCTTCTTTATTCTGTTTGGCGACTCGTAGAAGACGTAAACCAGCTCTTTATCTAATTCTGAATGCTTTTTGAGCTTGGCGATTACTTTGAAGGTTTCTGATTCCTTCTTGGGCATGAAGCCTAGAAACATGAACTTGTTGGTGTTAAAACCGGAGTGGACTAGGGCGGTGAGAGCGGCATTGGGGCCGGGAACAACGGTAGACGGTAACCTTCTTTTAATCACTTCTTTTAATAATAGTTCTCCAGGATCAGAAATGAGAGGCATGCCAGATTCGGAAATTAAGGCAACATTTTTGTTATTTTCCAGCAATTTAATCACTTCTGGTAGTTTTTCAAACTCCTTTTCCCTATAATAAGAAATTAAAGTCTGATTGGGATTAACAGGGAAGTTAAACAACTCTGTTATTTTTTTTAGCAAAATTTTGGCTGAGCGAGTGTCTTCAGCTAAAATATAATCCACAAAGCTCAAAGTTTGAGCCTGACGATAAGAAAGATCGTTTAGGTTGCCAATCGGCGTAGCGACAAGATAAAGCATGATAATTGACAATATTATACAGACGGCCACCCATTTAATCACTAGCTTTATTACTCAAACAGGCTATGTCGGCATTTTTCTGTTGATGACCGCAGAATCAGCTCTAATCCCTATACCTTCGGAGATAACCATGCCCTTTTCCGGCTTTTTAGCTGGAGTTGGTGGGCTTAATATCTTTGTTGTCATTTTAGTCGGTGCAATCGGCAATCTTGTCGGTTCATTACTAGCCTTTTGGCTCGGGTTTTGGGCTAAAGAGCATGTGATTAAGAGTTGGATCAGACGGTATGGCAAATACCTTCTCTTGACTGAAAATGAATATGACCGCTCGGAGCACTGGTTCATCAAATACGGTGAAAAAATTGTCTTTTTCTCAAGAATTCTACCTATAGTCAGGACATTTATTTCTCTTCCCGCAGGCGTCTCTAAAATGAAAATAGTCAAATTTTCAATTTTAACTTTTGTCGGCTCGTTGTTGTGGAGTGCAGCCTTAGCTTATCTAGGCTTCTATCTGGGAGCAAACTGGCAGATATTTGAGCCTATTTACCGTCAATTTGAATATATCATCATTGGCGCTTTCTTACTCTTGGTAATTTGGTATGTTTTAAGAAAGATCAAGCACTTGCGTAAATAAAGCAATCCCTTGTGAGTCTTCACTTTTACTGACAAAGCTGTTAAAATGACAGGTTGTAGTTTTCTTAAAAATATATGAATTTTAAACTCACCTCTAAATTTAAACCCACCGGCGACCAGCCTCAGGCAATCCTCAAGCTTGCAAACGGTCTTACAAGTGGCCAAAAAAACCAAGTTCTGCTGGGAGTTACCGGTTCAGGAAAAACCTTCACTATGGCTAATATCATTCAAAAACTGCAGATCCCGACCTTGATTATTTCCCACAATAAAACTCTGGCAGGACAGCTTTATCAAGAAATGCGCGAGTTCTTCCCTCATAACGCGGTTTCCTATTTTGTTTCTTATTACGATTATTACCAGCCAGAGGCGTACATTCCCCAAACTGACACTTATATTGAAAAGGAAGCCGACATCAACGAGCTGATTGACAAGTTAAGATTGCAGGCAACAACTAACATCATGACGCGTAGAGACGTCGTGGTAGTAGCCTCGGTTTCTTGTATTTATAACATCGGATCTCCCAGTGAGTATGATAAATTTACCCTGCAGCTGCAAGTCGGGCAGCCGCTTGATTGGAATCAAATTATCGAGAGATTGGTCCAGCTCCTTTATGAACGTTCCGAATTTGATTTCAAAAGGGGTAGTTTTCGTTTACGTGGAAATTATTTGGATATTTATCCCGCTTACGAGGATTTTGGTTATAGATTATATGCTAAAAATAATAAGCTCGAGAAAGTTGTCAAGTTTGAGCCACTCGCCGGGAAAGAAATCAGCGAGCTGAATTCAAAATCTCCACTCTACATTTACCCTGCTAAACATTATCTCACAGATCCCGAAATCTTTACTGGTGTTGAACAGCAAATTAGGGCGGATTTGAAGCATGAATACGCTGATCTCAAAACAAAAAATAAATCACTCGAAGCCGAGAGGTTATTGCGTCGAGTTAACTACGATTTAGAGATGATTAAAGAAGTCGGCTATGTCAACGGCATCGAAAACTACTCTCGCTATTTTGACGGCCGAAAGATCGGCGATCCACCTTATACTTTACTTGATTATTTCAAGAAAGCCTATGGTGATAGCTGGTTGGTGTTTATTGATGAGTCACACATGACAGTCCCGCAAATCCGTGGGATGTATAACGGAGACAGATCACGCAAGAAGATTCTGATTGATTTCGGTTTTCGCCTCAAAGCTGCTTTTGACAATCGGCCGCTCAAATTTGAAGAGTTCTATCAAATTCCTTCCAAATTCATTTACGTTTCTGCCACGCCTAATAAGTGGGAAATTGATCTCGCAGGCGGAGTAATTGAACAGTTGGTCAGACCGACCGGCATTCTTGATCCGAAAATAATTATTAAACCTGCCAAGACAGAAATTGTCGATTTGATTTCGGAAATTGAACAAAGAATTAAACAACAACAGAAAATTTTAGTCACAACTCTAACTAAGAAAACAGCCGAAGATTTAACCGAGTATCTAAAGGAGAAAAATATTCGTGCGGCGTACTTACATTCAGATATCAAAACTTTAGAACGTTCCGACGTGCTTGATAATTTAAGAAAGAATGAATTTGACGTTCTGATCGGGGTTAATTTATTAAGAGAGGGTTTGGATTTACCGGAAGTCGCCCTAGTCGCAATTTTAGACGCCGACCGCGAAGGTTTTTTGAGATCACGAACCTCCTTGATTCAAGTGATGGGGCGGGCTGCTAGAAACGTCCAGGGAGAAGTGCTAATTTATGCCGATAATATTACCGGCTCTATCCGTGAAGCTATCTCAGAAATCACCAGAAGGAGAGACTATCAAAAGAGATATAACCAAGAGCATAAAATTACTCCTAAAACTATTTACAAACCGATCAGAGAAAGAATTATTGAAGGAGCCGAGGAATTCCTTATTTATGATCGTGGTAGACAGATGATTAACGACGATTTCTTGGGAGATTTAAAAACAGAGGCCATGACTCCTTATGATCGGAAAAGAATAATTAGACGACTCGAAAAAGAAATGAAGATACAGGCAGAAGAATTGAATTTTGAATTAGCAATCAGAATTAGAGATAAAGTTAAGGAACTAAAAGATAACTAAGATGGAAAATATTAAAATTAGGGGCGCGCGCGAGCACAACCTCAAAAATATCAATCTCGATATCCCCAAAAACAAAATGGTGGTAGTCACTGGTGTTTCCGGTTCGGGAAAGTCATCTTTAGCCTTTGACACTCTTTATGCAGAAGGACAACGCAGATATGTCGAGTCCTTGTCGGCTTACGCTAGACAATTCTTAGGCATCATGAGTAAGCCCGATGTAGATACAATTGAAGGTTTATCTCCTGCCATTTCGATTGATCAGAAAACTACTTCTCATAATCCGCGTTCAACCGTTGGCACAATCAC
>CAZMIL010000003.1:0-72426 GCA_964566425.1 uncultured Gammaproteobacteria bacterium
TTGACAATCTACCCTGTTGGGACAATTACTGTTTTTGTGAATACTGGGTGGTTTGGGGCTTCACAACAATTGGTATTTGAGGACGGGAAATACGTTCTTAAAGGTGCGGATAATCAGACCACAGCAGTCAATTTTGATACTGATGGCAATGCATACTTTGCCGGGACGATTACCGCGGATAAAATAAAAGCCAATCAGATTGAGGGTCTTGAGGTAATAACCAACAAAATTTCAAAGCTGGAAGAATTGATCACTCCGCCTGATAGTACCGCCAGCGCAAACACACTTAATGCAGAAAATGTTTTGGGAACGATGACTATCAACAATCAAGGTTTAACTTTTGAAAGACAGACGACTTTTAAAAATGAAAGTATTTTTGAAAAGCTAGTTACGTTGCTGTCAAATGTTATTTTCAAAGGATCAGTTTCTTTTGAAAAAATTCCGACTTTTTCGGCGGATACTGCCGGCTTTGCCAAAATTGCCGAAGGGCAGCGCTATGTTGAAGTGCAATTTAATCAAGAATATACGCAAGTACCGATTGTTAGTGCTACGATTATCGCGCCAAAACTTTCTCAAGACGAATTTATGCAAAAAGTAATTCAAGGCGTCTGTGTCTTGCCGTCGACACAGGAAGATTGTGCCAATAAACTGTTGAGTGACTTGTTTACTAATCAAGTTAAGTTTGTAGTTACTCAACAGACAACCAAAGGATTTGTTATTTTACTCAATGATTACGCGCCGACAGACGTTACTTTCTCATGGATTGCCATTTCGGCCAAAGACGCAAAAACCGCAACCCAAGAAGGGAACTCTTCGCAATTTAATTTCCCGGCAATCTTGCCGAGTCCTACTCCGACTCCAAGTGTGAGTCCGACGCCGAGTTGGGGGCCGGTTCCGAGTCAAACACTAACTCCCACACCGGAAAATACAGCCACAGGGTCGGCAAGCTTATAGCTAATTGCTTGCAATTTTTTTTTACCTAATTTATATTTAATTTAATGAAGAAATCACTAGTTCTGCTGGTTGTTGTTTTGCTCCTCGTAACTGCAGCTGTTTGGACTATTTATATGAAATCAGCAAACCAAAATACTACCGCTGCTAATGAAACTCAAATAGAAGATTTAATTAAAAAAGTAGGTAATTTAATTGTTTTACCTACTGGCGAGAATCCGACTGTTGCCACGATTTCCGATATCAATAAACTGAAGAATCAGCCTTTTTTCAGAAACGCACAAAACGGCGATAAGATTTTGTTTTATACGAAAGCTCGAGAAGTGATTTTGTATCGACCGTCGTTGAATAAAATTGTCCAAGTTGCGCCGATAAGTATCGGAGGGAGTCCTTCTGCGAGCGGATCGGCAGCCCCTGCCCCCTAAAAAGAAAGAGGGGAGAGTGTGAAGATTTTGCTGCTGGCAAGGGCCAGGAGTCGACTGGAAGTCGACAATCTTCACACTCTCTCCCTCATCTGGGTTTGAAACTCGACTTTCAAGACTGTTGATCCAAAGAAGCGGATCATGCGGGCAGTGATTAAATCATGTTCCGCTCCTTCAGTTTTTAGCTATACCGAGTTTCCTCCTTTCAGCGTCTGCCGCAGATAGGCCAATCAGAAGTCCAACCTTTGGCATGGGCCATTTTGATGGAAACGATCACGTTAGAGCGTGGATTATCTCCCCACTTTGCTAGCGGATGTTTCCATGTGGGCGGGTTGTACTCATTGCGTCGTCCAGACCAATACCTTTCGGCTTGTTGAAAGGTACCGATATAACCATCTCCGCCTGGATCACGCAGATCTGAACCCGATTCACACTCGGCTACGGTAAGCGCCTTCTTAAATCCTCCTTGGACAGGCCACTTATCGATGGCACATTGGATAGTTTTCTTGATTTCCCAGACCGTCCAGTTGCCTTTTTGTAGCGTTTGATAACTGCACTCCTTGAGGCGCCAAGACGGATCTTTTTGGCGAAGGTTAACTTGCGAAAAACCTGCAGGCAAAACTACACTCAGCAGGGTAAAACTGATGAGAGCTTTTCTCATCTTAATTACCACCTCGCTTTGGCAATCGGCTCCCGGTGCCTTACGCCTAGCTACGGTTGGCTTTTTCTACCACCCCCAATCTATTTTGTTCCAAACCCAGTTGTTAAAGAATAGAGACCTATTACTCGACAGATAAAAGCTTGGTTATTATCAGCGCCTAATTAGGCTCTAGAACAAGAGAAAATTATACTATAAGTTAGTTATCGAGTCAAAAAGCTTTATTTCGCAGTGGTGAATTCGTGGAACGAGTCGTAAGTGTAATTTTTGCCTTGAGACATCACTTCAAAAAGATATTTTACTCCAGATTTAAGATGTGTCAACTTTACTTTGTGTTCTTTTTGTTCATCAGGAGCAAAAGCTTGACTCCCATAGGACCTTGTTTCACCGTAATTGACCTTATTGTTGTTAGTGTACTGATTGGTTTTCCAATAAATCACTGCATAATCTTTGCCCGTGGTGAGAACTTTAACCTCCGTAATTCTAGTCGGCTCTTTATTTAACCAAATGGCGCTAAGAGTATCTACGGTTACTGCCAATTTATTTTTGATTTCCTTAAACGGATCTTCTGAGGGGATTTTAGAAACAGTTGTTTTTAGTGGGGTAATTTTTCTTGCGACTTGGCTTATGAACAGAGGTATTTTTGCTGCCGCATAAGAAGTTAGTGCGCGAATTTTTTGAATTGATTGTACGCCTTTGGAGAAAAAATCTAAAATTCCTGAGCCGACTTGGCTGAAAAAGTTTTGTAGAGGAGAACTTTTATTTACTGCCGTTGGTTTAACCACGTTTAGCTGTTGCTTAAGCTTATTTTTTTCTTCCGGAGTTGCGTTGGGAAATTTTTTTTCAATTTGTTGTTCGATATATTTATTTTCTTCTGGAGTAATGATTTGCGAATAGGAGCCGATAGTTAAGTAAAAAGCGACCGAATTTCCCGAAGTGTTTCCGGCTTTATCTTTAGCCGTCAAAGTTACGCGGTAACTTCCATAAGTCAGCGGATCAGATGGTGTGAAAGAAAAAAGCGAATATTTATCGCTGTCGTTTTGTGAATTATCGTCTATTTTTTGCCCATTGGAAGTAAAAAAAGAATCAGTCAAAGTAAAGTTTTCGAGGCTGTAAACGTCGTAGCCACCTGCAAAGTTTTGTTTTTCCAGGCTTAATTGCAGGCTCTGTGGCCCAGACGCTGCTTTTTTCCCAACTTCGCCCAGCAAATAGTCGGTGACTCTGCCAGAAATAGTCGGCTTGGTGCTGTAAGCACTATACGAGTCAATAGAGGCAGAGACCGAGTAGTCGTTTATCTTCTCAAGATTCAAAACCGGACCGGTCGTGTCCAAAAAGACTGTTCTTTGTAACAGTTGATTATTACCGGAATTATCTTTTGCCGTCACAGACCAGGTTCTTTTTCCCTCTTTGAGCTTAGCATCGTTTTGACCCGAATTCCAATCAGGAGAAGATTTTGTCATCACAGAAATATAGTTATTGGTGGCATCACTGTCGGAAAAATTTTCATAGTGGATCATATATTTGCTGGTGATGATATCACTAGTTCCGGTTGCAGGAATATTATCGATACTAAAATCGCCGTCTCCGTTGTCGATATTTAACTTATAGCTGGAAATTGCCCCGCTTGAAGAAGCACGCCAGCGAAAATCAGGACGTTCATTGCTGATATATGAGTTATCTCCTGGCGAATCGAGAGAAAAATTAACAAAACTGGCTCCGGTAAACGACCAATTAGTATTGTTGCCGGAATCAACGCTGCCGGTACCGGCGATAATCGGATCGGAATTGGTGTTTTTGGAATCTTTGACATCGAGATAAGAAAGAAGTCTTCCGGCCTGGGGGTCAATTTGCCATTGAGTTCCGGGAGAAGAGGAGCGTAAAGATAAGAGATTGCCTGGGGCTCCATTTAATCTTAAATCACCGACAAAAGTTTGTTTGCCGGAAGCGTCAAAAGTCAAGGTGGCGGCTGAAGTTACAGCTTTCTGAAAATTATTAAAAGTAGTTGTTCCCAAGATAGTCTGATCGTTTCCATTTAAAAGAATAGTTCCGTGGTTATGATTGAAAGTCCCGCCGTTGTGAGCAAAGTTACCAGTGAGGGTAAGAGTATCGGAGGGAGCTGTGAAATTTCCATCGCTGAGAGTGAAATTTCCGGCAATACTCAAAGTATTTAAGGTGCCGTATGTCCCGCCGGGGCCGTTAATGGTCAGATTTTGATAAGACCAATCACGAAGAGTATAAGGTCCGCCGGTGCCGACATACATCACGGTTGAGCCGCCTTCCAAGACGGGAGTAGTAATTGTCGTACCGCCACCAAGTAACTTAATGGTTGTCCCGTTTTTAATCGTTAAGGTCGAGCCGCAGACAAAATCAAAAGCTCCGCCACTTACATCTAAGATACCTGAAGTTAGGGTACAGGTTGCGGCGGAGCCGCTACTTCTGAAGCTCCCCGTACTAAGGGCTACAGTTCCACCTCCGCTTTTGTTAATTGTAAGCGGAGAGGTAAAAGCGGTGCTGTTTGCAGAAGCAAGATTGGTTGCTGTAGAGCCTGTGAGAACTACGCTTAGATTACTTCCACCAAAGGTATCTGTACCGTGATTGATAAAATCTCCCTGGACAGTAAGAGTTGTCATGGTGACGGGGTTATTTATAAGTCCCTGATCACGATTGAATGTCCCAGATACCGTACAGTCACTGCCAAGGCTGAAAGACGTCCCGGAATTATTTTTTTCAATGAAAATAGATCCCTGAAAAGTACTACCACAGGTTAAGGTTGTGGAATCACTGTTGTTATTATCGTCAAAGGTTACAGTTTTACCGGTGAGATCAAATGTACCATTCTGGGTAAAGCTTCTGGAAATATTTAAATCGGTACCTGCATAAGTGATTGTCGCCCCAGTGTTGTTAGTGATTGAAGAACTGGTGCTGGTCCAAGTAGTCCCATTATGAGTGAAGGTCCCATTGTTGACTAAATTTATGCTGGTCATTGTGAGACTTGAAGCAACGGTCATTGTCCCATTGTTGGTGACGGTTATAGGACTTGAAGGTCCGGAAATCGTTGTTGCCAGATTGATATTACAGCCCGAAGCCAGAGTAAAACTACCGGAGGAAGAGGTTTTGTTGATCCCAACTGTTCCACCAAAATTCCCACTACAAGTAAGAGTTGAAGTCTGTGTGCTTCCGTTGAAAGTTAATGTTTTTCCGGACATATTTAAGGATCCACCACTAGAAGTAAAGTTACCGGTGACGGTAAAAGAACCTGATGTGGGAGTAAAAGTTCCACCGCTGATTGAAAATGAAGAGTTGACGAATCCGCCGCTGGTATCTCCAACTAAGAAACCACTGTCGCCGCCTGAAAAAGTTCCTGCAGATTGAGAAAAACCATCACCTCTAATCTTGACAATAGCTCCAGAGGCTTGAGTAATAGTTCCCGTGTATCCAGAATTGATACTTATTCCTTTAACTTCAATATTTCCATCAATCGTGGCATTTTTTGTCGAAGTGCTGTTAAAGACTGCATCATCAGCAGAAGTAGGGAGCGTGTCCGATGACCAATTTGCTGCACATGACCATTTGTTTCCATCGCCTACGCTTCCGCCACAAGTTCCATCAGTTCCACCGCCGTCCCAAGTTCTGGTGACAGCAAAAACTCTCACCGGAAGAAAGAAAAAAAAGAATAGAAAAAAGGTTAAAAAAATGATTCGCTGTAGGCCTGCTAGGCGATTTTTTGTTGACATTTGTACGAGCAAATTCCGGGCTTGAAAATTTCGTCGTCCCGCTAAAATTTAGCAGGGTTTTTTTAATCTGTCAAGTAAAGAATTGAGGCGCATATGGCATTTATCTCTCGACAAGAACTAGCAATTTCATAACCTATATAATTTTGCCCTTCCCAAAGTGATTTAAAAAGACTATGCTGGAGTTAGCACATTTATTTGTGTTATTTTTGGGATGGAAGAGATTAATAAAATCAAAGTTCGACTGCAAAAATTGATAAAAAGTAAGGTCAAGTACCCTTATGCTCGTCCCTTAAAAGTAATAGAGGAGAACGGTAAATATTACCTGATTTTTAGAAATTTTAAGCAAAATGAGAGTGATTTAGTCGCTGGCAGCAGTGACGGATTTGATTTTGAGAATCTTGAAACTATCCCCAAACTGGCTAACTTTGAAAGCCGACATCCGGCCAGCGCCATTGTTGCTGAGTACAAAGCACATGGGAAAAAAGTTATATATTATGGCGACCGTCAAATTTTTCTTGCCTACGCAGACGGAAGACAGCAGTGGGAGACCAACACGCAGCCGCTTATCCTCTCTGCAAATCCAACTGAGGTGGGTGGAGCGTTTTTGTTCTCTAAGGGGCCACTGATTCTTTATTTTGAAAAATATATCGAAGAGGGCATTACTTACTACCGCGCTTTTTTTGCCCAATTTGATAAAAAAAACCCAGAAAATTTATTGTGGAAAATGAATAGGCCAATATGGGATAGTCGTGATTCGTGGCCGCATAAACAAGCCGTTCCTCTTGGGTCGGTCAAACGCGACAAGGAAATTGTTGCCTATTGGTATGTCGGTGAAGAAGTTATCTATGCGGTTCTGCTCAGAGACTTTTTCTATGAACCCCAAGCCATTGATATTCGTCCTACTTATTTAAAAAAACACCAGCAAAATCCAATTCTTGCTCCACGAGAGGAAAATGCGTGGGAAGCCTTCACGACGCTTAATCCGGCTGCGGTTTATTTAGACGGTAAGGTCCACCTTTTGTATCGGGCCCAGGGATATGATTATATTTCGACAATCGGATATGCCGTCAGTTCTGACGGTTTATTTATAGACGAGCGCATGAATCAACCGGTCTATGAACCATCTGTGTGGTTTGAGACAAATACAAGCGGCCGCGCAAATCCGAAACTCGTCTCTGCTGGCGGCTACGGCGGCTGTGAAGATCCGCGGGCGACTGTGCTTGACAAGAGACTTTATATGGTCTATGTCGCTTTTGACGGGTGGTCAAATCTGCGTTTAGCCCTAACATCCATTGATATTTACGACTTTTTAAACCAACGTTGGAATTGGGAGAAACCCGTACTTATCTCGCCGCCAGGTGTAATTGATAAAAGCGGATGTCTTTTGCCGGAAAAGATAAACGGCAAATATGTCTTTTTCCATAGAGTTTTCCCCAACATTCTTATTGACTATGTAGACGATCTGAACTTTGATGGTAAAAACAATTTCTTGCCAGGCAAATATCAAATAAAAGTGAGGCCAGGGAAGTGGGACAGCAGAAAAATTGGGGCTGGTGCGCCGCCTCTAAAGACAAAAGATGGCTGGCTGTTGATATATTATGGAGTTGATGATAAAGATGCCTCTAAATATCATATTGGAGCAATGCTTTTGGATCTAAATGACCCAACGCGCGTTTTGCACAGATCAAATAGACCGATCTTAAGCCCTGAAGAAGAATACGAAGTGACAGGTTTTAAGCCGGGGATTGCTTATCCTTGCGGGGCAGTAATTATCAAGGATGATTTACTTGTATATTATGGAGCAGCCGATTCTGTGGTTTGCGTGGCAAAAGCAAATTTGGCGGCTTTTTTAGCAGAGTTCAAGTCCGATCAAACTCCACACATGAAAAACGTACAAATTAAGGAGGTTGCCTACAGATGATACTTTCTAGGTCTCCAAATAATCCTATTCTGAAGCCTAATCCAGCTAATTCTTGGGAAAATAGCGCGACTTTTAATGGGAGTATTATAAAAAGCGATGGGAAATATGTTCTTTTTTACCGTGCGCTTGGCGACGAACAAAAAATTGAGAACAAAAAATTGCAGGTTTCGGTAATCGGCAAGTCAATAAGTGCCGATGGAGTGAATTTTAATCAACGATCTGTATTCCTTTCCCCTAAAGATATTTGGGAAAAATACGGCTGCGAAGATCCGAGAGTTACTTATCTAGAAGGAAAATATTTCATTTTTTATACTGCTCTTTCCAGTTTTCCTCCCGACTTCAAAAATATTCGTGTCGGTGTGGCAATCTCGCCGGATCTTCAGAATATAACTGAGCGACATTTAGTTACGCCCTTTAATGCTAAAGCGATGGTTATGTTTCCGGAAAAGATAAACGGCAAATATACTGTTATCTTAACCGTAAATACAGATAATCCGCCAACACATATTGCGCTTGCACAATTTGAAAAGCTTGAAACCTTGTGGGATTTGAATTATTGGCAGGATTGGTATCAAAATTTAAAACAGCACATCGTCCCACTGCGTAGGGTCAACAGTGATAATGTAGAGGTTGGCGCAGTGCCGCTAAAGACTTCAGCCGGGTGGGTATTTATTCATTCATATATCAAACATTACTTTAGCGCTAATGTTAAAAGAGAGTTCAGAATAGAGGCGGTTTTGCTCGACTTAAATGATCCACAAAAAATAATCGGTCGAATAGAAAATCCTCTTTTGATCCCTGAGGAAGAGTACGAAAAAAAAGGCAACATTTCCGAGGTTGTTTTTCCTGAAGGAGCTTTGGTCCAGGGGAATACGTTACGAGTCTATTACGGTGCCGCAGATACTTACTGTGCTCTTGCTGAAGCACCTTTTGACGAATTTATGCGCTCTTTTGAAGTGAATCTTCCAGGGACTCTTAAGTGCAACAAATTTCCCCAAAACCCGATCTTAGAGCCTATTGTGGAACATTCATGGGAGTCAAAAGCTGTATTTAATCCTGGCGCCGTAGAGCTTGAGAATAAAATTTATCTGATTTATCGTGCAGTGTCCGAAGAGAATGTATCACAGTTTGGATTGGCGATAAGCCAAGACGGATTGTTGATTGACGAGCGGATAGATAAACCGATTTATTCCTTGAGAGCAGATTTTGAAAAGCCCTTAGAAAATGATAAGCCGGGCGGAGTCGAAGATCCAAGAATTACTAAAATCGGCGATATTTTGTACATGTTTTATACAGCTTATAATGGTAAAACTGCTCGTCTGGCAATCTCAAGCATTGCTGTGACTGATTTTTTGCAGCGTAAATGGGAGGCTTGGTCTTACCCCAAAGTGATTTCTCCCCCAAAAATAATGGATAAAGACGGGATGATTTTTCCGGAAAAGATAAACGACAAATATGTTATTTTTCACCGCATAGAGCCCAATATTTGTATTGATTTTGTCGAAAACCTTGATTTTTCAAACGGCTTTTTAAAAACAAAAGGCATTATTACTCCCCACAATCGGACATGGGATGAAAAGAAGATTGGGATAAATACTCCACCTATGAAGACCGCAGCAGGATGGATCGTTTTTTATCATGGGATAAGTAAAATTGACGGACATTACAGAGTAGGAGCGTTGCTTTTAGATCTTTCAGATGTCACTAAAGTGATCGGCTGGACGCCGTACCCAATTCTTGAACCGGAGACCGATTTTGAAGAACGCGGCTTAGTAGACAATGTGGTTTTTCCTTGCGGCTATGTCATCCGGCAAGATACAATCTATCTCTATTACGGTGGCGCAGATAAAGTAGTCTGCGGCGCAACCGTCTCATTGAAAGCCTTGTTAACCTATCTTCTCAAAAGCACATCCCGAAAATACCTTGTTTATCCGTAAAGATTGCTGGCGGAGAGGGTGGGATTCGAACCCACGTGAGCATTGCTGCTCGCAGGTTTAGCAAACCTGTGCTTTGGACCGCTCAGCCACCTCTCCTTTGCAGTGCCGCAGAGAGGAGTTGAACCTCTACCTCATTGCTGAGACACGCTCCTGAAGCGTGCGCGTCTGCCAGTTCCGCCACTGCGGCAGCTTTTAAGCTTTCTTATTATACTACTTAAGACTATTTTATTGCTGCGGGAGGAGTGGGGGTGACAGTTGTTCCCGCAATCGCGTTTCTAATCACTTTATAGATATTTGACCAATTGTCGATTCCTTCTTTGGGAATCAGGATAGCTTGACCGTTGCTTGAAAAACTATCATCAAGATAATCGGCGTCGGATAAAACCATACGTCTTATTTGATATTTGTTGATGTCGACGATTTCTGTTGCAAATTTTTTAGACAGATCAAAAGGAATATCTGTTTTGACATTATTTTTAAGCTCATCCATAAGCGGAACAATTT
The DNA here is from genome assembly GCA_964566425.1 of uncultured Gammaproteobacteria bacterium. Taxonomy (GTDB): domain Bacteria; phylum Patescibacteriota; class Microgenomatia; order UBA1406; family GWC2-37-13; genus CAZMIL01. The sequence continues at coordinate 10,128 of CAZMIL010000003.1, forward strand.
TTGTAACAAAATCAGGACGAAGAATCTTATTTTTTACTGCTTCTAAAAATAATTGCTGGCGTCTGGCGCGGGCGAAGTCTCCACCGTCTTGAGGGGAATGCCGTGAACGAACAAATTTAAGGGCAGTAGCCCCATCCATATGCTGGAGACCCGCACTAAAATGCAAATTTTCATAGCGGCAAGGAAACGCAAGCTGGGGGCTTTGAGTAGCGATTTTTTCTAATTCCGGTAAGTCAGATTCAGACTTCCCACAAAGGTCCTTTTCCCGCCCTTCGATCGGATATTGTGGATCATCAAAAGCTACCTGGACGTTAATGTCAACTCCACCGAGAATATCGACCATTTTGGTAAAGCCCGCAAAATCAATGGCTAAGTAGTTATCTATCGGTAAGCCGGTAATTTGTTGAATTCCCGAAAAAAGAATATTTGGAGACTGTTTAACGTCTGGAAAATCTTGAGGGGAAAGATACATTTCATACAAGGTGTTTACTTTAGCATGGAAGTTCTCACCTGACTTGGTAGGGACTTTTAACCAAACATCACGGGGGATTGAAATTTGAGTAATTTGATTTTTGGCAAGGTCAATATTAATTACTAAAATAGTATCTGTGAGATACGGACCATCATGACCAGGTCCTCCATAACCGAGAAAAAGAATATTATAGGAAGTTTTGGCAGTTTGCACTTTTCCATCGTTTTTTTTTGGTGTATAAATACCTTGATAAAACTGGTTAATTTTGATGGAGAAAAAAATGATCAAGCCAAGAAGCACTCCGCCAAGGATGAGTAAAGCCTTTTTCATTATTGACTTTCAAGTATACTCTATTTTTTCGTTTGTTTGAAGATTTTGTCGATTTCGGCAATCAGTTCGAGTAATTTCTTGCCGACATTTGGGTCAACCGAATGTTTAGCTTCTCCGGCCTGTTTGGTAGCTTGCCAAAAAAGATCATGGAGCTTGGGAAATTGTTTAAGGTGTTCGGGTTTAAAATAATCTGTCCAGAGGACCCAGAGATGGTGTTTAACTAACTCTGCCCTTTCTTCTTTAATAATTAATGCTCTGTGGCGAAAAACCTCGTCAGAGCTATCCTGATATTTGTTCATGATTGCTAGCACCGATTCGGCCTCGATTCTGGCTTGTGCAGGATCATAAACCCCACAGGGAAGATCGCAATGATAGGCGACAGGTGAGCGCATAATCTGAATTCTGTTCATAGGAAAGTTAACTATAATCTGCGAACAAAAAATTTTCAAGCCCTAAATTATAAACTGAGAGGAGTATGGAAGAGAGTGGAATAAAAAAAACTGACTTTTTTGGCTAATTCGATCTCCTGATCATAGGTATGATTGAAAAAAGTGAAACGGTAAAGGCCGTCTGTAAATAGAGGATATTGAAATTGAACAGGATTTTGTAGTTGCCCGTCAATAGAGGCTATTTCTTGGTCATTAAAATAAACTTTCATCAAAATTTTTTGTGTAGGGGAAGGTAGTTGATTATCTGGTCCGAGAGAAGTTACCTTGAAGAAAATGCGCTGATTTTGTAGTTTATAATCTACAAGCGAATTTTTGGACAAGGCATTTTTCCACAAGTCAGAAAGGAGAACAGAAGCGGTAACTGTTAATTGAGTCGAAAGTTGCTGGGCTTTTACATTAGGGAGGAGATAAAAAAGACCCAAAATCAGGATCGAAATGCCCGCCGCCGAAACGGCCCGCCGTCCCCTTATCATACTTTGCCTATTATAAGGACAAAAGCTGAGATTTCAAGCAGAGAGAATTAATTACCATTAGGAAGCAAGCCGTGAAATAATTTTCTCTATCTCCCTATCGTTGATGCGGTGATATTTTCCACGATGAGAAAGCAGTGCGCCGGAAAAAGTCTTGGGGATGTGCATGAGTTCATGAATTAGTGTTTTAATTTGCTCACGTTCGGATAATTTATCAAATTTTCGTGCGTTGACCTCAATAATATAATGCGGCTGTAATCCTACAACGTCAGTGAAAAGTTTAGCCATCCCCCAGATGCGTGCGTAAGCCCTGGTCTTTGCATCGAAACTACGAATGCAGTGAATATTTTTAATCTTGATATGTTTTAGATCGAGACTTTTGACCAACGAGTTAACTTTTTTTTGCACATCGAATGCCTTTTTATAAAGCATAAATTCTTATTTATCATAGCATTAATTTTTGCTCTTGACAATTTTTTAAGCTTTTATTAAGCTTATCAGCGTTTATGAAATATCAAAAAGGTAAATCTTCAACATGGGTAATTATCTTGGTGGTTGTAATTCTTTTTCTTTTAGGTGGCTATTTCTATCTTAACAATCGAGGTTCAGCAAAAGTTGGAGGACCTGCATCAAATCTGCAAAAAACTAATGGCAATGTTTTCACCAGCATCCAAGATGCGCTTTCAAAATCGCTTTCTTTACAATGTAATTATCCTAATAAAAATGGAGGAGGAAATACCTCCGTTTACATTAAAGGCGGCGCAGTTAGAATTATGGGCTATGCTACTGCTAACGCCAATCAAGGTCAGCCTCAATATGGTCAGGCCTTGATGAAGGGTGGCAAGATATACATTTGGGATGATAAAACCAAACAAGGGATGATGATGAGTTTCAATTTGCAAGAAATGATGAAAAATGCTGGTTCGACCAAGGTTACCGCGGCACCACAACAGGCAACGAATAATCAAGGCGGAGATTTTCTTAAAGGGCTTGAGCAATACAAAAATTATTGTAAGGCTGCTGTAGTATCTGATTCCTATTTCACTGCCCCGACAGACGTAAAATTCGTCGATTTTCAACAACAGATAAAAAACAACGGAGTTGACTATCAAAAAACGATGCAACAATACCAACAACAAGCTCCTGCTGGTCAATAATCCTTCGTATGCTAAAATATACTTATTAAAAGACCTCGTAGTTCAATTGGATAGAACGTCGGCTTGCGGAGCCGGTGGTTGGGCGTTCGAATCGCCCCGAGGTCACCAGGGGGTGTCGTTCAATGGTAGGACTGCGGTCTCCAAAACCGCCGATGGGAGTTCGATTCTCTCCACCCCTGCCAGCGATGAGGCTCGCGGTATGCTGCTTTAACTTCAGCTGATAGCTTCTACTTTTTCTCTTATGAACCTAGCACTATTTGTCGCCATTGTTTTTAAGGCGAATTTAAAATTCACGTCAGTCTTAAGTCGACTTAAAATATAGATTAAAAAGTACTGTCGTTAAAGAAGTAATAATAAAGCAATTGCCCCAAGGAAGGCAAACATCGCTCCATATAAAAAGACCGCAAAATGCCCAACCCTATCCCACAATTGACCTGCAATAACACTTGCGAAAAGCCCGGAGAGTCCAAGAGTAGTACTATACCAACCTATGCCGCTGGCGCGCAACTTTTCCGGTACAAAATCAGTCGAAAAAGCCTTACCGACCGATCTAAAAATTCCCTGATATAAGCCATAAAGAATGAAAAGAATTCCGATTAAATAAACATTTTTAGTCAGCGCGAAACCTAAATAAGTAATGAAGAAAATCAATATAGAAATTAGCAAGATCTGTTTGCGGCCGAGCTTATCAGATAGGTATCCTGAGGGATAAGAGATGAAAGCAGCAACCAAGTTAAAAGCGGCATAAATAAGAATTGTTAAAGCTAAGGGAACGCCTAAATCTTTGGTCTGCAGAATCAGAAATGAATTGCTGGAATTACCGATACCAAAAAGGGCAATGACCCCTAAGTACTTCCAATATTGTTGGGGAAATTTTTCAGTGCGCACGTCCAGTTTTGCTTTTGGCTCAATTTTGGTCGCTTTTTCTTTTACAAATAAAATCATCAAAAAAGCTAATAATCCTGGGATGACCGCAAGATAAAAGATGTTACGAATATTAGTATTGAGACTGAAAAGCAGGACGATTGCCAATAGTGGCCCCAAAAACGCCCCCAAATTGTCGCCGATCCCCTCCAAACCAAAAGCCTTCCCTCGGCTTTTTTCATCGGCAGAGGAGGCGATTAGCGCATCACGAGGGGCAGAACGTGTGCCTGTCCCTAATCTATCAAGGAAGCGGCTCCCAAGCACGCCTTGCCAGGCAGTTGAGAGACCGATTAGTGGTTTTGAGACTGCAGCGAGAAAATATCCGACCAAGGCAACAGGCTTTCTTTTGTGAATCTTGTCTGAAAACCATCCGGAAACGCCCTGAACAATATTTTGGGTTGCCTCAGCTATTCCTTCAACAATTCCGACAACACTGCCCCCTGTCCTCAATGTTTCAGTGAGGAAAATTGGCAATATAGGGTAGAGCATTTCGGTTGAAATATCGGCAAATAGACTGCCGAAGGCAAGTAAGACGGTATTGATCGAAAGCCCGTGGAAGTATTTTTTGAAGCGCGAAGTTTTTCCCACCAATTAATTATAAACATTTTTCCTTCTGTTTCCTCTTGACAAGCATTTCAATTAATGATATATTCGAAATATCGAATATGTATTATGAAGTGTTCAAACTCCACGCCGGACTGCTCAAAGCCCTTTCCCATCCTAAAAGGCTGGAAATAATTCAACTTCTACGAGAACACGAATTGCCGGTGGGCGAGATTCAAGAGATGCTTGATTTGCCACAGGCGAATCTGAGTCAGCATTTACAGGTCCTTAGGAAAACCGGGGTTGTCAAGACGCGCCGTAATGGTAAACAAATTTACTACAGCATTGCTCACAAAAACTTCGTTAAAGCGAGCGATTTATTCCGTGAGATTTTAATTGAAAAAAACCGAAATCAAGTTTCCGACGTTGTCTTTAGAAAAATGACTGATTTGCTGCCTCTTACTTCTGATCCGGTCTGTGGAATGCGGGTTAGTCCTAAAACCTCGGCTTTTGCTTATAAAGATACTAACAACGAATTATTTTTTTGCGGTTCAGGATGTTATGAAAATTTTTTAAAACATCCACATAAATATTTCTAGGAGCAAAAGACAGATTAATCAGACGAAAATGAAAAAGAAAAAAGGAAATCCTAATAAAAAATTGCTGATTCTTATTGGAATTGTTTTTGTGATAGATATAGTGACAGCATTTTTTGTTTTTAAACCCCAATTTATTGCCTTTTTGCTAAAGAAAAATCTTTCACGGCAGCAACAATCTCAACAGACGGGTGCAAACGATCCTCTTTTGGAAGAAATTAATCCTAGTAAAGGAGTTGCTTTGAAAGTAAAATACGGAAATCTCGGCCCGGAAATGCTTGCCTCGGGAGTGATAGATTTGGAGAAATTTAAGCAGATCTATACACAGGGCGGAGATCCGTTGACTCAAGAACAGCTCGATATTTTGACCAAAGGTTCTGATCAAGAAATTGTTATTACTCCTGAGAATTCTCATTTTTTGCTCAACTTTTTTTGGGCAGCCGGGCTTGCAAATAAAACAAAAATTCTGACGGAAGGGGCAATGGTAAAAAACGGAAATACTGCTAATTTTGCCTCCACAGGCGGGTGGACGATAGCAAAACAAGATGCAATGACATATTACGCCAAACAAATTTTGATTCCTTTAACACCGCAACAGGAGGATCTTGTCAACAGGGTTGCCTCAAATATTTATCGTCCTTGTTGTGATAATCCAACCAGCTTTCCCGACTGCAATCACGGAATGGCAATGTTGGGAGTCTTAGAATTGATGGCGTCACAGGGAGCGACCGAACAACAAATGTATAGTTTGGCAAAGTATGTCAATTCTTATTGGTTCCCGGGGACATATTATGATTTAGCTCAATATTTTAAAGCCAAGGAGGGTAAAAATTTTAAAGATATTGATGCCAATATAATCTTGGGGAGAAATTATTCTTCGGCTTCGGGCTATGTTGCTGTTAAAGATTGGTTGACCAAAAAAGGGATTGTTAAAGAACCACCACAGAAAGGAAGAAGCTGTGGGGCATAAGCGAAGGAGGTGATTTCATGAGAAACTTGAAACCTTGTTGTTAATGATCACAGAATAAAAATTTTAGTAAGAGGAGATTCTAGATGGATAAAATAGTCAATCATAATTTTTTTGTTTTCCGCACAACCAAGATCTGCTATAGATGTTTGATTTAAGGAACTATGGCCAAAGGGCTTTTCTTGATAATTGTTTTCGCTATTGCTTTTGCCTTTGTTGAGGCGGCGGCGGTCGTTTATTTGCGACATCTTTTGGGAGCGGCGCAACCGGGAATTTCAAAAAAGGAAGTGCTGTTTTTAGTCCCTGGGATCGCTTTTTTGCAACCAGAAGCTGCAGTTAAAATAATAAAGAACGCCTCAATTTTAAATGTTGAACGAATTCGTGAGGGCGCGACTTTGGCGATGTTGGTGGCGGCCGGTTGGTTAGCAGGAAAGAAATCGCGAGAGATATTTGCCTATTTTCTCTTAGCTTTTGGGATCTGGGATATTTTTTACTATGTTTTTTTGCGGCTGACAATCGGCTGGCCCACTAGATTAGGCGATTTAGACATCTTTTTTCTTTTACCAACACCTTGGGCAGGGCCTGTTTTTGTCCCGATTTTGATTTCGTTATTTTTTGTCGCCGGTTCGCTATTATATATTTCAAAAACTAGAGATGGATAAGGAGACGGTGTATACCTGTCCGATGCATCCCGAGATCCAGCAGGATAAGCCAGGCAGATGTCCGGAGTGCGGAATGTATCTGGTTCCTGCTAAGAAGGAAAAAAAAGATCAGGATAAATAACGCATCAAGGGTATAAAAACATGAAGGTTAAAGCAAGCCCCGGGGTTTACGTTCCGGATGGAAGTTGTTCATAAACTTGTTATAATTTTTTTATGCCTCCTTTTAAAAAATGGTTTTATACACTGTTGCGGCGGTGGCTACCTTTGGCAATTACACTCTCAGTAATTTCACTGATGGTTTATGTTGTGATTCTACAATCTTTTCGACAAACTGCCAACGATCCACAGATTCAGATGGCCGAAGATGCAGCCGCAGATCTTGCTCAAGGCTTCAATCCCTCGGCAGTTCTGCCTGGAAAAAACATTGATATCGCTAAAAGCCTTTCTCCTTATATGATTGTTTACGGTGAAAGTGGTAATGCTATAGTTGGATCGGGGTTATTGGCTGAAAAACTACCTACCCCACCCGCTGGCGTTTTTGATTTTGCGCGGCAAAACGGCAGAGATATCATCACCTGGCAACCACAAAATGGTGTTCGCAATGCAATCATCGTTGTCTATTACAAAGGTCAGGATACTAAAGGTCAAAATGTTTCAGGTTTTGTGTTGGTTGGAAAATCTTTACGTGAAATTGAAGCCAGAGAAAGCAATATGTCTTTGATTATCTTGCTGGGGTGGTTGACAGGGTTGTTTGCAACTTTTATTGTTTCCTTACTCTAAAAACGTAAAAACCTCTTGACAAAGACTATATCCTCCTTTATAAAATAACTAAATGAGAGCCTTGGTTTTACTTATAGAGAGGACGGTGGGTTTAACCTAGATGGCCTTGGCCGAATCCGAAGCCCGTTGGGGCAAACGTCAAAGTTGGGTTGCCGAAGCGGAAGCCGCCTTTGCCCGCGGGCGGACATATCCTGAAATTCAGCAGACTTGCCGCACAGAATTTGTACATCCCGAATATGATATTTTTATTGGTTATGCAACACATTGGCGATTAAAACCAACATCCGCTGCAAATTTTTTGCTTGGGGAACAAAGAGCCTATATTGAAAAAATATCTGCCGAAGATGAAATAATAGAAACGAAAGAAAGCTATTTAAAGCGCGTACTATCGTCTATAAACAGACACTTGCTGTCAAGAAGGCGTGTCTCATCAGCCCTCACTCCCGAACAGTTTTATAAATCGCTGGAGATAATTCTATTACCCGAGAATAAGCGTTTTTTGAGCAATTTAGCTGAGGCTTTCGATTGGGAAGGAGTTAATTTAGGAGGATCTTCGCAAGAAGGAATTATTTTAACCGGCTTACTGCCGCAGCCGAAAGATGATGAAAAACCACCACTGTATTTGGCCGGTCTGCCTGTTAGTGAAGAATATGCATCTATTTACGAACCAACTAGACCGTTAAAGTTGGTTGAATTGAAGTAACTATTGTTTAAAAATATCCTTGCGCCCAATAGGCGAATTTGCCAATCCCCTGTGAGCGGAGATAATTTTCTTTCGCTTGAACGGAATTTAAATCTTCAAACCAGACGACATGACTTTCTTCTTCTGCCAAGCCTGCATCGTTTATCCCTAAAAATTTGACATAATCAACTTCTGTTTCTTGAGAAAGTTCATCACGGATAATCACACAATTTTTAACAGAACAGTTATCTATATATTTAGCTTTTATTTGGGCCATAGTTAATACCTGCGCAGGTTTAATTGGACGTTTTTTTTCGTCTACAGTCCAGTCATAGCCATACATGCCAAAAATTACGGAAATTTTTTCCCTCGGGATAACTGTTAAATACTCTTTGAGCATTGTTTTCAAATCGTAGCCGTATTTCTCTTTTCCCGTGAGCGGAAAATTTGGTCCAGGTTCCCCGGTATTTTTGGAAAAGTCATAAGCCATAATCAATATTTCGTCGACGTACTGAGCTATAAACTTGAGATCATAAGGGCGGCGCCGATAAAAAGAATCCCCATATATAGTCATAGCAAAATAAAGATTATTCTGTTTTAAAACCTTGGAAAAATTAGCGACAAAGTTATCGATTTGTCCCGGAACTCGTTCATCAAAAAGACTAAACAATTCTAAATCTAAGACAAGTCCCGAGAAATTGTTGCTTTTGGCTATTTCTATACTTTGAGCGATAATCTTTGCTTGTGTCTGTTTATCAGCAAGAATCGTCCTGTTTAAATTGGAGTTGGTCATAATAACCGCCAATAACTTTTGTTTTGATGTCCACCGCTGATTATATTCAACTAGATTTGTATATCCGGAATCATTCTTATCGATTCCGTCGGCAGTTGGACTGATTCCAAAATAAACAGAGCGGTCATAATTATTTTGATCACTTGTGTCTTGCGACAGCGACCAGGAGGGAACAAAAATGGTCGTATCGGTGATCGCGGCGGAAGGTTGAGGAATTGAACTTGGTCGTAATTGAAAATTAACCCGCGTTGTTGTTTGCTGATCCGGTTGTTTAAATTTTAAAAAGATAAAAAATCCCGTCACGACAATTAGAAATGTCAACAACAATATTTTTTTAGCCATAACTATATTATAGATTAAAGACAAGGAGTAGAGGTATTTGCAATTTAGTATATCGTAAAAAAACGACTACGTCAAAAAAATTTTAAATTTCGACTGCAAGATTTTCTCTTCCCAAATCTTCTTCGGGTTCAAATTCGCGTTTATTTTCTTTAACGAACAAAGCAGAAAACGCCCCAATAAGCATAAAGATGCTGGCAATCTTAAAGACGGTTGCAAATGATAAAACGTAGGCCTTAACAGCTACAAGGCCTGTTATTGCTCCGAATAAAGAAGGGTTCTGAGTGTTGATTATTGAATGTTGTTGGAGGGTGATTAGATTGGCATCAAAACTATTCGAAAGAATGGTGGCAAAAATGGCAACACCATAAGCTCCTGCAATGTTTCTGGCCAGAGCCAAGACCGAGGAAGCAACTCCGACTTCTTGAATAGGGACTGTAGAGGTTGCAGCGTTGGTCAAAGGTGCAAGACCTAAACCTAATCCAAAGGCTAAAATTGCTAGACGGTAAGTAAGATCAAAAAAGGTCCATTTGATATCTATGCCGGCAAAGACAAACATCATTATTGCCGCAATAAGCATTCCGGTAGCCGTGACAAAACCGGCCTGGATTTTAGTTGAAAGCCTAGCTCCAAACTGTGCTGCTACACCAATTGCGATTGCCATTGGAATAAAAATGTAACCTGATTTGGTGACCGAATATCCGAGCAGATTTTGGGTAAAAATAGGAATTAGGAATAGCCCGCCGAACATGCCCAAAAAAGACATAAAGGAGGTAATAATTGAGGCAGTAAAGGTAGGGATTTTAAAAAATTTCAAATCCACCACAGGCTCGGGTTGTCTTTGTTCAAGGAGAATGAACCAGATTAAAGTTATGCCGCTAATTATATAAGAGAGCCAGCTTTTACTACTCATCCAGCCCCAGGATTGGCCTTGATCAAGAACCAAAACCATTGTTCCCAAACTAACGCCAAGAAGCAGAGAACCAAGAATATCAAAATTTTTCAAACCGCGGATTCTTTGCACAGGTTCTTCAATAAAATACCAGGCCAGAAAAGTCGCGATGATCCCCAAAGGCAGATTGATATAAAAAACTGACCGCCAGGTAAACGTATCGATCAAGGGGCCGCCGAGAAGGGGGCCGAAAACCGCTGCTGCCGCAAAAGCTGCTGACCAGATTCCCATAGCCTGAGCTCTTTTTCCGCGATCGGTAAAAGTGAAAGCAATGATAGAAAGCGCAAGAGGATAATCAATCGAAACTGTAATTGCTTGTAAAATTCGGAAAAAAATGAGTGAGGAGAGATTAAAAGAAATTCCTGCAAACATCGAACTGACAGTAAAGCCAACAATCCCAAAAATATACAGCGGTTTACGTCCAATCATATCACCGAGTTTGCCAAAAATAGGGACAAAAATGGCATTGGCAATAATGTATGCGGTTGAAATCCAACTGGCCTGATCAACTGTAATTCCAAAATCTGTAATAATCTTAGGCAGGGCAAGATTGACAATCGTTCCATCCAAACGACCTAAAAAAGTACCTAGAATGACCGTAATCAAAATCAAGATATGATGACTTGGGTGTTTTTTTCTTTGTTCCACGATCTAAATTATGGGGTTTTAGTAAAGACTGTTATTTTTGCCGACATGCCATTTTTGATTTCCGGGTGCCGGCTCGCATCGTACCTGACATAAATAATAAATTGTTGAATAGGCCTTTCGCTGGAAATGCTGAAAGAAAGTTGTGTTTGCTTGGCGCTGGGTGAAATTTCATCGACATAGCCCCAAAAAGTCTGACCCGGCAGAGCATCAACCGTAAACGAAACAGACTGGCCCACTTTAATTAGATTAAGACCTTTGTTTTCATCGATAGTCGCAGCAATTCTCATTTTTGCTGGGTCGATCATTTGCACAACTGGCGCTTGAGCAGAAAAAAGAGAACCAATTTGATCACTAGCCATGATTATCAGGCCGTCAGAATCGGCTCTTAAGGTATCGGTACCTACAGCGGCCAGCGGGTCACCCCTTTTGACCGTTTCTCCTTCGGTAACATAAGTCTCTGTTAATTTTCCGGGCGCCGTGGGAGAAACATTAACAATTTGAGCTTGGACTAAAGAATCTTCAACGAAAACTCTGTTTAGAGTTAGTCGCAGATAAATAAATCCTCCAACCAAAAGCAAACCAATCGTTACTCCGATTAGATATCTGATAACTTGTGGATCTCTAATTTGTTGAAAAAGTTTGTTCATCGTTTTTAATAATTTTTTGTCACTATAAATTGTGGGTTAGTGATAATCTTATCTCCGGCCGATAGACCCCCGATTACTTCAATTTGGTCGCCGTGTCTTTTACCAAGTCGAACAGTTTTCAGGACGGGTCTTCCTTGATTAGCCACCCAAATATACTTATTTGCTAGAACTGTCCATAGCGGCACCAGCAAAGCATTATTCTGTGCATTTGAATTAATCAGTACTGTGCCTGTCTGATCTAATTTTGCTTTGTTATTTAACTTATCACTGGAGATGTCGACACGATAGACCTGGCGGCCATCGGGTAAAGTCATCTTTCCCGGATAGACTTTAGTTACGGTTCCTGTCAATGATTGGTCGAGACCGTTAATTTTTATTAGTGCAGTTGCGCCTTCGCTAACAAAATCAATATCCTTTTCGCCGACGTGAGCTTGGAAAACTAGATCATTCGGATTGGCTACGGTAAAGCCTGTACTAGAAGTGACATTAACATTGGGAACATCAATATCGGCACGCGTGATCACACCATTGATTGGTGAAGTGAGAGTTGCCAGTTGTAAAGCGTAATTAGCCAGTTCGACATTAATCACGGCGTTATCAAGACTAGCTTGATTCTCATCAATTATCCTTTTGACAATATCATCGATTATTGGCGATTCGTTACTGTTGGGAAAAACGCCTTTTGACTGTACATCCAAAAGATATTTTTGTTGTCCCTGAACTACATTATCTTGACTATTTTGTTTTAGTTGATCAAAAACATCGCGAGTTGAACGAAAATTGTTCAGAGTTGTCGAGAGTTGACGTTGTAAAGCATAAGTGTCCAGACGGGCAATAGCTTGTCCTTGTGTGACAGGTGTTCCTTCTTTAAGCACATAAACCATTTTCCCACCAGTTTGGAAGTGTAAAGTAACCAGTTGCTGCGAAGTTACTGTTCCTTCAGCATCAATTTGACCAGAAACTGTTTTGACTGAGATAGTTTGTTCAGCGTTTTTTGCTTGCGGCCTAGACAAAAGCCAGAAACTGCCGCCTACCAAAGCAAAAATAACCAGCGGGACGATGAGCAGAGGAATGAAATTATTGATTTTAGATGGGTATTTTTTCTTAATTTGTACTTTTTCTATTTTTTTCGCCATCCAAATATTATACCATAAAACTGGAGCTAGTTATAGCTATTCTGCCTTTTGTAGCGGTCTCTTTTGACTCTTGAAGGTTCCCATTTCTTTAAGTTTCCACATAAAAAGAGCGGCTTTTTTGCGAGCTTTGGAATCGATAACAAAACGTAGGGCTTCTTCAAGGACGGGGCGAGGAAGATTTTTGGCAAATTTTATATACATACTTTTGTGTTGTTTATCCTGGAGTTTTTCAGCCAAATGTACACCATATGCTTGATATTCATGGGAAACATAGCGATCCTCTAAAGGATCAAAATCTTTAAGAATATCGCGGACCGTTTGCATGAGCAGAGTATAGCAGTTATTTATTAGGAAAGTCCGGGACAACCGGAGAACTAGGAGGCATTGGTGGCGTTATGGGTTGAGGTTGAGGATTTGGATTTGGCGGTTGTGGTGGAGGTGGAGTTTGGGGCTCTGTTGGCTCTTCTTTGGGTTGGTCAACTGGCTGCGGTGTTGACTGATTTTGTTGTGCAGAATATGTTTCGTTGACTTTATTTTGCAGATCTTTCAAAATTGCGTCGAGAGCGGTATTACCTTCAGCATTTTGTGGCGGTGTTTCTGGTTTTGGCGGTTCGGTAACAGGCGGAGTAGGAATTTCAGGTTCTGGAGTAGGCGGTTGGGGTTGAGGTTCAGGTGGCGTAGGGGGCGTTGGCGGTTCCGGTTGTGGAGCTACTTGCTCTAGAGGCGGCTCGGGAGCCGGCACCGGCTCAATTGGTTCAGTCATGGGAGGTGGAGGAGGGGGTGTATCAGTTGTTGGAGGCTCCGGAGCTGGTTCGCCAACTGGCGGATTGGGGGTTGACGGTTGAGGTTCAGGTGGCGCCGCGGGAGTGACGGGCTCGGCGGGCGGCTGCGCCGCTTGCATTACCGGTCCGAGGGCATTATCAAACTCTTCTTTGGTAAAACCTTTGAGAACGACACTTTGTCCGTTGTCCTTTTCAACCTTGGTTACAGGCGTACCGGCAAAATTATTGGAAACAGCCAGAAGTTCATTTAGATATTCGCGATTAAGCTCAAGATTTTTTTCATCAAAAGGAATGTTTTTACTCTGTAAATAAGCTTTCTCCTGTTGGCTAAAAGGACAGGTAGAAGTGGTGTAAACAGTAACTTTCATTTTATTAATTCATTATGAAAGATAATTCGTAGTTTGTCAACCGCTTTCTTAAAAATTTCCGGTAAAAGAGTTTCTTCTTGGAGCAAAAAATTTTGTAAAACGTATTTCTCGCCTTCAGTTCTGTGTTGCGAGTCCCGATTATCAACGCCGATTCGCAGGCGCCAAAACTCGGCTGTTTTTAAGCTCTTCTCGATAGAATTTACCCCATTGTGTAATTTCGGCCCGCCCCCCAGCTGAATTTTAAATTGTCCAAGTTGAATATCCAAATCGTCATGGACGATAATTAAATCAGCGGGTGTCAATTTATGGATTTTGAGTAATTTCTTAACCTCGGCCCCTGATTGATTCATGAAGACTGTGCTTTTAACCAAACGCCATCCGTCAGCTTCATGCCTCCTGTTATTCTCGAGGAAACGAAGATTTGCAGAATCTCGATCAGATAGAGAATGATTAATGACCCAATCTATAAACATCTGGCCGACGTTGTGCCGATTGTGTTGAAATTTCTCTCCGGGATTACCTAAGCCAATTAGTAATTTCATAATCCAGTCATTGTCATAACTACTTAGTAGTCAGTTTTCTTTCTGGTGTTTTAACGACAGTGCCATTGGGAAGATAAAGGACGATTTGATAACTCAGATTATCAGACAGATTTAACTGAGTAGAGGTAAAAACATGGTTTTTGCTATTTTTGGGGGCAATAGTTTTGACAAATTTTTTATTAAGTGTCTGATCATTAAAAATTATTTGCGAGCGGTCTGCGCTATTGGTTTGGAAAGCAACAATCAAGAAGCGGCCGGAAGAAGTGATCTCCAGATTTTTGATCTGATTTGCTGCTTGTAATTGCAGGCTGGCATTTCTTTGGATTGTAGAATAGGTGAAATACAAACTTGCAGAGATGAAGAGGATAAAAGATAGCACGATTACGGCCCGCAGCGACGAAAGGGGAGTCTCCCACATTTTATAGTAATCAACTTTTGTATTTTGTGCTTGTTTGAACTTAACTAAATCTTCGGGAAAGGCAAAAATTCCCCGACACCTTTGGCAACGCAAGAGAGTAACACCGCGAGGGATTGCTTCATCATTCAGAACAGCCACTAAGCGGTTGCCGTCTTTGGGACAATGTTTTATCTCCGAAGAGATCTCATCTGTTTTTTTGTCCACTGCCAGTTGAACAGCAGATTTTAAAGAGAGTCTGTTGATTCCATTTTCTTCAAAAAAAGTCCCGCCACAGTTTGAACAGTGAAAGACGGTTTGGTTGTCGAGGTGACGTGGAGAAAGCTGCTGGCCGCAATTGGGACACGACATATATATATACTATATATTAAATTATGTTATAAATAAAATATGGCGATTCCGCAAGCAGAAGAATTTAGACGGTTGATTGAAATGGAAGTTTTAAATATCATTCGCGAATTAGTCGAAAAAGACGACACGCCGCGAGAAAAAATTCAGCAAATTGCTCAAACTACTTTACAAATGATCCGGCCAGGGATGCAGCTCACCGAACTTTACCAAAATGTCGTCAAGCTCGATAACCTGCATCCTGAACTAGCTCCGGTAGTTTTCAAAATTAAGACAGAATATGAAGAAAAATATCATAAAGACATTAAAAATTTATTAGAATTTAAGATACAAGAAAAAAATTAATATGGCCGATGAACCGCCTAGGGAGATTGATATTCCAATTCCACCCAGAGAGCTTGATATTCCACTGCCACCAAAAACTGTTCTCAGTGAGTTGGTGAAAACTATTAGCGGAGAAACGGCTCCTGATTTTCCCAGATTGCTTCTAAGGTTTGCGGCGGAGGGTCAACAGCTATCTGGTGATTTATCTGAGCAACTTGATAAGTTGCGGCAAAAGGCCGAAGGAAATCCGCAGCAGACAGCCCTAGTTTGCGATATTGAACTTGGTTTATTGATCAAGAGAGCGACAGAATTAAACAGTCAATTGAAAGAAAATTTGACCAAAAATGTTCTGGATATGGGCTTGGCTCTTGAGGCAAACACAGTAATTGAGGGCATCCACGAAGTCCAAAAACGGCGGCCGGTAAGTCAGCCGAATCAAGTAACTGAGTTTGCTCAAAGTTTAGGGGTTGAAGAACAAATCGCAAAGACAGATCCCTTCGGCGCATTAGAAGAAAAACTTTCCGCAGCGCTTAGAGGAGAGTTTCAAAGACAAAAAATTGGTTTGGCGATTGAAAATTGGAGTTCAACCCACAGCAAAGTTTAAAGTTATTCTTCCGCTTCGACGCCGAGAAGGCGAGTAATGACCTCTTTTTTATAACGGCGATCACCGCGGGAGTTAATTCTGACTGCGGGGAGTTTACCTTTTTTGCCCCAGCGTTTAATGGTTAACGGAGAAACTCTAAGTAGTTCTGCAACTTCGCGGATAGTTAAAAGATCGGGTAAATCGGAGAGTGAGACCTTTTTGTTATTGTTTGACATGGTGTGAATTATAAAATTCAATTTTAATTTTGTCAACAACAAGAGCCTCCTCTTGACAAATACTTTTTTTTTCAATACTATTTTAGTAACGATGGCGCAAAAAAAACCGACAAGTACTAGGAGTTTTTATCTTCTACTTCTCACTGCACTTCTGGGATTGTTTCTATTTGTAACCTACTACGCTGTCCAACAAATCCAAGTTTATCGTTCCAGCGCGGCCTCGGGCTGTCAAAAAACTTGTCCTTCTCCTTCAAGAAAATGTTCAGGCGGAAATGTACAAGTTTGCAAGAATCCACCAGGACCAAATAATTGTATAACTTGGTCAACGGTCAGTTGTGGTGGAAAAGGTTGTTCAAATGGACAATGCAATTCCACTCCTGGCGGAGGCGGCGGAGGCGGAGGAGGCGGCAAACCTTCGCCAACACCTAGTTGTTTCACGGGGGGTAAACCTTGCACAGGTTCCGGCGCCAAATGTTGTTCAGGAGCTTGTTCAGCCAAAACTAAAACCTGCTTACCAGTAGCAGCGACCGGACCGGGGGGCTGCGCTCCAGCAGGAGCTATTTGTTCAGGAAGCGGTGCTCAATGTTGCTCCAAGACTTGTAATAGCGGAAAGTGTGCTGTTAAGCAAGCTTGTGTTCAAGATGGTAAAGCTTGTAGTACCGGTGGGATAGGTTGTTGTAATACTAGTAGTGTCTGTCGTAATAAAAATGCTAATGGTACAGGAATTTGCGCCGTTCAATGTAAGAGCAAAACAGATGCATCTTCGTGTGTCTCAACGACAGGTTGTCAGTGGAGCGCAAGCACCAATTCATGCAGTGCTTGTAAGGGGACTACATGTCCGACAGTCGTTTGTGCGACAATACCCGATCAAACTACTTGTCAGTTATATCCAAGTTGTTCTTGGAATCCTACGACCAATACGTGTGGCACTAATTGTTTAAGTGTCACCGATCCAGCCGCTTGTAGTAATACCGCGGGTTGTTCTTGGAATAGCACCACTAACAAATGTGGTGCTATTTGCGAGATGACAACTGATCCTGCTCAATGTTTACAATCAGGGTGTTATTGGAGTGGACAATCTTGTTCAAGCACGCCTCCAGCCTGCGGGCAAATTTCCGATCAAGCTTCTTGTACTACTTCAAGCTACGGTTGTATCTGGGATAGTGCAAATGGCTGTCAGCCTAATTGTCCTTCATTCTTTGATCAAGCCTCTTGTACTTCTGGCGGTGGCGCAGGTTATTGTAGTTGGAATGGCACCTATTGTGTCCAGGGCTCCGGCGACGGAGGCGGCGGGGACGGCGGCGGAGGAGGCGGCGGTGGTAATCCAACTCCCACTGTTGGTCCGGGAACGCCCACCCCAACGCCTGGTGGCGGTGGAGGAGGTGGAGGAGGAAATGCTTCAGCCACGCTCAATCTTGCGCTTTCCTTCCAAGGGATTAATCAAGCCCCGGCTTCAGGAGAAAACAGTATGGATGTGAAAGTGACGCTTACCGGCGGTCCATCAAACCAAACTATTTCTTCCACCGGAACCTTTACAGCCGATAGCAACGGTGAATGGACAGGATCGGTTTCCTTTAATAGCGTGGCAACAGGTGGAGGCTACAAAGTCTTAGTTAAAGGAGCAAAACATATCCAGAAGAAAGTTTGTGACGCAACACCTTCAGAGTCGGCCCTCGGTACTTATCGCTGCGGAGATGGCAACATCACTATTAACTCGGGTTCAAACAACTTTGACTTTTCCGGGATAAAGCTCTTAGTAGGTGACCTTCCACCTCAAGATGGAATAGTTGATTCTTACGACATCTCATTAGTCAGAAATAGTCTTTGTACTACAGCCAACCCGAATATCTGCAAGGAATCTGCTACCCTATCTAAAGCCGATCTTAATCTTGATGGCATTGTTGATACACAAGATTATTCTCTCTTGATTTCATCATTGTCAGTCAAATACGATGAAAATTAATTGCAAAAATTGAATGAATAAGGATGAAAAAATATGGCAAATATTGGCTGCTACTGGGGATATTTTTTGCGCTCTTCTTTTTTAGTCCCAAAATAGTTGAAGCCGGTATACTGAAATTTGATACAACGACGGTCAACACAAACGTAGATAGTACCTTTGATGTACAGGTTGTTGTTGATGCCGCTTCGGATGAAATAAACTCAATTGACGCCTATATCAACTATAACAGTACTCTGCTGCAAGCCCAATCAGTTTCTGCAGGTTCATATTTCCCCTCAATTGCCCAGAATTTGACTACGGGGAGAGTCTATATCGCAGGTTATGTTGACGATCCGGCCACCAGTAAAACGGGTACGGGGACCGTAGCTACGATAACCTTTAAGGCTTTACAAGAGGGGACTGTTACCTTGAGCTATTTCTGTGATACTAGCGTCAACGAATCTTCCAAAATAATTAAAAACGACATCAATGCTACCAACGTTATTGACTGTAGCAGCAACGGAAGTACAACGGTGACCATAGCCGCTGCCGGAGGATCAGGCACTGGTACGCCTACACCTACGCCTACTTCTACCAATGGGAGTGGAGGAACATCCGATGTGACAGTGACAGAGTTGCCGCGTGCTGGAACGCTGGATAATTTGATTTCAATTTCGGTTCCGGGCTTGGTTTTGCTTACGGTTGGAATTTTGTTTAAATTCTTGTAGAATAGCCTAAACTGATATGTTTCAGAACATGAGTAAGAAGAAAATGATCGCCATTGGCTTAGGGATCGTTTTAGGAATTGTAGTAATTATCCTCGGTTTTACACTTCTGCAGGGTGTGTTTACCCGTGCCAGCGATGTCCAGCCTCAAGATGTAATTATTTCCAGTGTGACCGAAAACTCGGCCCGCGTAACCTGGACAACCGACCAAGAAAGCTTAAGCAATATCGAATATGGTACCTCGCCGACAGCTTTGACTTTCAGCGCGCCAGAAACGCAAAAAACCAAAAATCACTCCGTCGATTTAACTTTACTTTCTAAAAATACTACCTACTACTTTGATATTGCTGTTGGAGATCAGAAGTTTGATAACGGAGGGATTCCTTGGACTTTTACTACAAAAAGCGGTGCAGACAGTGCGCAAGCAACAGCGGTGGATCTTACTCCCACAGCAAGCCCGACAGCAGTCCTTACCACTCCTACAGCTACTCCGACATCAACGTTGAGTACACCGACGCCAACAGTAGCCAATGGCAGTTGTAACTACACTAACTGTGAAGACATGAAAGCGCAATTTGGCAAGGGTTGTACGACTCAAGACTACTTCAAATGTGTGCGCAAGCAAACACCCACACCTACACAATAGTTTTAGATTACTCCTGATGGGACAAGACCAACAGGCAGCAATAATTTGAGGATAAAATTGATGACGGGTCCTAAGATGAAAGATAACATACTGCTTCCCTGCGGCCCAAGAGGGAGAATGAGGACGATAAGGAAAATCAATCCGTATCTTTGCAACTGATACCACTCGTGAGCCTTTGCATCGGAAAAAAGACCTCCAACTATTTTGAAACCGTCCAGCGGCTCGACAGGGATAAAATTAAAAACACCCAAGAGGACATTAAGAAAGATTATTGGGACAAAGATTACAGAACCTATAGTTAAAAGAAACGAGAGATTAAAAAAAATGAACAATCTTAGAATTATAGAAAGTCCTAAAGCTACAATAAAATTTGACCCCGGGCCGGCTAAAGAGATCAAGGCAGCATCTTTTCTCGGCTCTTTTAAATTAAAAGGGTCAAACATCACCGGTTTGCCCCAACCAAAGCCGACCAGAAAAAGTAGAAGAGTCCCAATTGGATCCAAATGTGCCAGTGGATTGAGAGTTAGCCTGCCCTGAAGCCTTGGAGTCGGGTCTCCCAAATAGTCGGCAACCTTAGCATGTGAATATTCATGAATAGTTATCGCAATCAGAAGGGCTAAAACATAAAGCAAAAAAGCCAAGGGACTAGAACTTAAGAGTGAAAACATAGATTGAGCTTTAATTTTTGCTCTCTATATGCTATCATACTTGGATAAATTTGCCAAGACTATGAAATGTTATCACTGTGGCAAGACAATTCTTTTCGGGCGCTCACATACGCATCATCGTGGCGTAGCTGGTGGACGATGGAAAAAAAGAGCGCCAAAGACACAGCGCGTCTTTAAGCCCAATCTACAAGTATTCAGTATCTTTGAGGATGGCAAAGTCAAAAGAGTTAGATTATGCACGAAGTGTCTTAAGCGGATAAAAAAAGATCTTAAAGATGGAAAGAAACCGTTCTTGCAAGTGCTTAAATTTCAACCTTTAATTGCTGTTAAGACTGCGAAAACTGCTTAATATTCGACTTTTTTCAGTTTGCCGTCGGTCTGTTCTTCGTAGATCGAATTGCCTTGCTCGAGAGCTCGCTGAGTAAACAGAATACCATTGAGATGGTCAATTTCGTGCTGGATAATGATGGCTTTAAAGCCTGTAAGAGAAGCGGTTTTTTCTTCACCCTCAAGATTAAGATAGTTTATTTTGACCATTTTTTGCCGTTTAATAGGAGCCCAAATACGGGGAATAGACAAACACCCTTCCAACTTCGAATTTTTTGGTTTTTTGACCACGTCGCCGGCCACTTCACCAACAGTTTCTTGTTGTCTAATCTGTGATTTGGAAATGATTTTAGGATTGATAAAAACTTCAGTTTTAGCTTTGGGCGAAGGTTTAATAATGAAAAAGCGTAAGTTTATGCCGACTTGCGGAGCGGCCAGGCCGACTCCCGGCGGATCATCTTGAACGATTAACAATTTCTCCATATCTTGAACCGATTTCTTTAGGCGCCGATCAATTCTAATCACGGGTTTGGCAGGTTCGGAAAGGACTTTATCTGGTACATTCAGAATCTTTAGCATCCATAGATATTATATAATAAAGTACTAAGATGAAGCTATCGCTGTGTATTGCTACATTTAACGAGGAGAAATTTATTCACTATCCATTCGATTCTACTTATTCTTGGGTTGATGAAGTGGTGATCGTTGATGGGGGATCTAAAGATAAAACGGTAGAGAGAGCCTATTCTTATGGCGATAAAGTCAGAATTATTAAAACTACCAATCCGCCGATGTTTCACCTCAACAAACAAAAAGCGATAGAGGCGGCAAAAGGGGAGTGGATTCTGCAATTGGATGCGGACGAGTACGTCAGCAACGAATTAAAAAGGGAAATTTTGAAAACAATCAAGGGAAAAACAAAATTTGCTGCTTATTGGCTATCGCGTAAGAACTATTTTTTGGGTCGTTTTTTGATTAAGGGAGGAGTTTATCCCGACCGAACAATCCGTCTATACAAGAATGGCGTGGCACACTTTCCTTGTAAAAGCGTCCATGAGAATGTCGAAATAAACGGCAAAGTCGGTTATCTCACCAGCGATCTTTTGCATTACGCAGACCCAGAATTTTCCCGTTATCTGAAAAGATGGAAAAGATACAACCTGTTGGATGCTAGATTGTTAGTAGAAAAAGATAAGAAGCCCGGTTTTTTCAGTTATTTTTTCGGTAAACCGCTGTGGACATTTGTCATGATGTATGGGCGGCACAAAGGGTTTATGGACGGCTGGCAAGGTCTGATTTTTGCCTTTTTTTCCTCAATCAGATATGGCGCAATCTATTTGGAATACCAAAAGCTGAAGGAACAGTAATAATTGCCGTTAGGCATTAATTTTGAAGTCAACGACATCCCCTTCTTGGATGATATAATCTCGGCCAACTGTTTGGATAAGGCCTTTTTCTCTAGCGCCAATCCAACCATTTGCTTTGACAAAATTATCATAACTGACGATTTCAGCTTTGATGAACTTCTTAGCAAAATCCGAGTGAATTACTCCGGCCGCTTGTGGAGCAGGAGTTCCTTTGACGATCGTCCAGGCCCGAGCCTCAATTTCGCCTGCAGTCAAAAAAGAAATCAGATTTAAAGCTTCATATGCTTTTTTGATGAGTTCATCTAGCGACTCCTCCAAGAGGGGATTAAACAAGAGGAACGGACTGGTGTCATTCCGACTCTCACCGTTATTCTGAACTTGTTTCAGAATTTGATTAACCGTTTCCTCCGTCTTTTCTTTCTCCTCCAGTTGTTCCAACGAGCAGTTAAAGCAGAAAATCACCGGTTTGGCCGTCAACAAGTTCAGATGTTTAATCAATTCCAACTGCTCTCCGGGCAGTTTTTGATTACGAACAGGAATTCCTTTATCTAAATTTCCCCTAACGTTTTTTACGATATTAAATATTGCGATTTCATCTTTTGAAGCGTTACCTTTGGGTTCTTTCTGTTTGTCCAACGTTTGTAAATCGGCCAGCATCAGTTCTTCCTCAATGATTTTAATGTCAACTGTCGGCTCAATTGCTTGCTGAGTATTGATAACTTTCTTATCCTCGAACAGACGAATAACATGAACGATTGTTGAAACTTCGCGAATATGCGAGAGAAACTTATTCCCCAGTCCTTCGCCAACTGCAGCTCCTTTAACCAGACCTGCGATGTCATAAAACTCGACCACCGCCGGCACAATTTTGTTCGTATGAACGATTTTAGCTAACACAGGAAGTCGCTCATCCGGAACCTCAACGACTCCGACGTTTGGATCGATGGTCGCAAAGGGATAATTAGCAACTAGCGCCGTTTGTTTTTTCAGTAAGGCGTTAAAAAGAGTAGATTTACCGACATTCGGCAGCCCCACAATTCCGCAACTTAATTTCATATTGTCCTAAGGCTCTAAATTAAAATAGCTAACGGTTCACAATCCCAACTTTGGGCCTGAGGAGAATTATACAGTTTCTGACTTGAAATTATCTAGATTATCAGACATACTCATATTATGGATAAAATAACAATTTTAGCCAAAAAAATTGAAATAGATTTTTTAAAAGCAATCTCCGAACTACTTTCAAATGGGGAGATAACTCTTCAAACAGCAAAACAATCTGGAAAGGATTTTTTAGCTCTCCTCCCATTTTCATCCGAAGAGGATATGCAAAGCAAGATTAAAACATTTGTTGAAGATTATCCTAAGCTGGAAAAAGTAAATGCTATTTTACTTACCTATATTGATGAAGGGAAGACAAATGAATTGCTAGAAAAAATAAGGGTATATATTCATAAAACAGAATAATTATGGATCCAATATCTTCGGCTATTGAAGTCGCTGGAACAGCCGCAGGAGTCGCTGAGGCGGCTGGGACTGTTGCAGCGGCTGCTACAGAAGCTGCACAAGTAGCGGGCGAGGCCGCGAAAACAGTGGAGGTTGTTGGAAAAATCACTCAAGGCGTTAGTGAAGCATCAAAGGTTGCTGAAGCTTTCCCAAACCCTGTTGCGGCAGAAGAGATTTCAAAAATGGCTTCAGGAGCTGCAGAATCTACGGATGTCCTAGCTGGCAGAAAAGCCATAGAGGATTTAACTCAATTATCAGACAATCTAGGAATACCTAAAGAAATTCCAGTAGACGTATTGACAGAGCAATCCGTTAAATTTACTCAAGCTCAAGAGGCAACAACTCATATTAAAACAGAATCGGCCTTGCAACGATGGGATCAAGAAAATCCAAAGCCTGATCCCAAAACAAACCCTGAAGGCTATAAAAAATGGTGTGAGGATAGGGAAGTTGCGGAGATAGACTATATAACAGAAGCAAAGACAGAATTAGCGATGAAAGATTGGGAAAATAAAAATCCAGAGCCTGATAAAACTAAAGAGCCCGAAAAACACAAAGAATGGATGGATAAGAGATCAAAACTGGAGAATTCATTAAAAGAGAGAATAAGGAAAGAGACTCAAA
Organism: uncultured Gammaproteobacteria bacterium; assembly: GCA_964566425.1. GTDB lineage: Bacteria > Patescibacteriota > Microgenomatia > UBA1406 > GWC2-37-13 > CAZMIL01. The sequence continues at coordinate 34,078 of CAZMIL010000003.1, forward strand.
ATCTAAAAGCTAATGAAAAAGCTGCGGTTATCACAGAAATAAATAGATTAAGAGAACTTTACTCTGTGCGGATTGACATCGTCGAGGCGATAAAAGCACTTAAAAGAAAAGAATCACCATCAGACGAAGATAAAATAACTTTAGGAAAACTCCAAGATCGCAAATCTTCTATCGACAGTGAAATAAATAATATCGAAACAGATTTAAAGTTAAAACAGTCTATTGCTGGGCCGCTAGTAGCTTTAATAATAGCGACTGCACTTATAAGTATGCAGGTTTATAAGATAGGTCAGCAAGAAGGAGCTTTATAATAGTTTCACACGAATAATCTTGCTTATTTCATCTCTCTTCAAGATCACTCTCGCGCACCACGACTTAGGCAGATTGAAGGAGATTTCAAAAGACAAGTAGCCTTCATATCTTCCCATAATAAAAGAACGTTTTAGAAATTAAGCACTTTTTCTTTAAATATTTAAAAAGTTTTCCTTGATTAATATAACCAACCTTCAGTTCTTGCACTAAAGATTATATTTGGAGCGTCAATAAAAGCGTAAGTTTTCATAGACAGCAATTATAGCAGCTATTTATTTCCAAACAGATCAATGAACCGATCCCACAAGTTTAGAGTAAAGCGGTCGACCTGCTCCAATATATTCGCAAGAAAAGAGAATAAATTAAACCGTTGGCTTTGTTTAATTTCCTGAGCAGTGCTGGTATGAGCGCCCAAGACGCTGCCTTGATCATAAAAATTCAGCTGCCCGCTGGACGTGCTCGCTCCCAGAACATTTGTTTGCGAGAAAAGCTTCGATTGTTGTTGCTCTTCTTCACTGGTGACTTTTTCCGGCAAAATGAGATAAGAAGCAGAAGGGAGATCTTTTAGGACATTGTTTCCTCTACTGTCATTAACTAAAACCAGACTTGAAGGTAAAAACTGGATTGTTACCAGACCGGCGCTTTTACCTTTGAAATAGATTGTTCCGAAAGTCCCGTTTTGTCCGAGATAGCCAGGATTGGGGAGACCGCCAGTAAGCCTTGCCCAGCCGCCCTGATTGTTGATTTCTTTTTGAATAAAGACATTGGCAAAAGAGCCATCGGTAGAAATATTGACAACCTCGAGCTTATTGGGGTCAAAACCTACATCTGCCTGCACAGCATTGATTGCATTTTGAAGATTGTTGATATCTATTTTCATTGGGAAAACCTCTCCAATCCGGTATTGACCCTTGGCGGGGATAATGAAGGAAGCAGTCTTAGCGGTGGGTGGGAAACCAAGTTTGAAGAGAATCCGGCTTTCACCATAGACAACTCCGAATGAAACGAAAGCGAAAAGCAAGATAAGCGCGCCATTCAAAACAGCAGACTTAAAATTTACCGGAGAAAGTCCCTGTTTTTTGATGACTTGTCTTCTACAGAATGGACAAAATGCTCCCTCACGGAGGGCATTACAGAACAAACAGGGTGTTTTTTTCGGAGCGATCAGCCACCAAAGTGGATAGGCAAAAGCCAAAAAGACTCCAAAGACTGCCATGAGATGGATTAAAATCCATGATAAAATTATCCACCCAATAATTAAAAATAGTATCTTTAGGTCAAAAGTCGTATCCATCGTTTATTTACCTCCCCACATAGAACATCAAAATTGAAAAATCTCGCAAATCGCAACGGCCATCGCGATTAAGATCACAATCAGCATTGGTAAGATTATTGACTATTGCTTTTGCCTGTTGTGAAAAATTACTTTGCCAATCATCGACCCAAATTTTGACCACCGCCGGCAAATCGCTGCGCAAAATTCTGCCAATACCATTGATATCAAAAGCCTTTAAAGCCGGTGGAAGAACAGGTGTAGGGTTGAGGGTAATGGTTGACGTTGTTGCCGTGCCCGGAGTCGGCGTGGATGTAGTCGTGCTACTAGTAACAGAAACTGTTATAGTCGGTGTCGGCGTGGGGGTTGAAGAGGGAGTAGGAGTAGCTGTCGGCGTGGGAGTTGCGATGCAACCAGATGTATCGTAACTACAGCTGATATCGCAGGTAAGCGTCCCTCCGCCGTAACCTAGACTTGCACAAGTGGCTCCTCCCAGATCAGAATTATCGCAATCTTCTCCGCCTTCTTTGACGTTATTGCCGCAGATGCTTATTTTGACGGTGGCATTAATTGGACTGGATGAACTCGCGCGAACGTATTGCATAATCAGTAAAAATGCCGCTAAGAGAAAGAGTAAAGCGAGCAGTGTATTGTTTAAAAATTTCATCCATTCGTTTGTTTATTCCGGCTTTTTTAAATTAATTTGGATATTAAAGTACTTTCTGATTAAGGTGGCCAAGACAATCACTATAATTATTCCCAAAATCCATTGCGGCCAAGGGGCATAGACTTCCCAGAAAGAAATCAATTTGTAATAAAACGCCTGAAAAATATTGGCAGGAACGATAGTGAAGTAAAGCTTTGAAGCCGCAGCAATCCCAATTGTTGTCACTCCGGCTTTAGCTTTTTGGATGGGCATGCCTTCTAAATAGGCAAAATAATTTCCTGGTTTAGTTGCCAACGGCAAATTTAATTTAACGTCGACGACCTGGACTTTACCTGGGTTGAGGCGGAATGTCTGCGGAGAGAAGATAAACCAGCTCTGAGGGGGACGCAGCCGAGTTTGTTTCTCATGATATTGTATATCAACCGTATAATCGGATGGTTCATCCCCGGTATTTATCACGCTGAAAGGAGGAAGGTTGTAGATGACGCCCGGTTTGAGTTTTTCTTTGACTTCAATCTTACCTGCGGCAACTCCCACTCCCAATCTAGCCAAAATAAGGGCGGGGAAGAATAGAAAAAGAAACAAAATAATAATGCCCGTCTTTCTCACTGTTTGAATTATAGTCAAGCCAAAAAAAGAATGCAAGAGTAGGTTAGTAAGCGACAGCCTGAACAGTTACATTGACTGACTGCTGAGTATAATCGCTAGAACTAGTGGGAGTGCTTATTTGCAGGTTTAAATTCTTAGTTCCACTTGTTGCTACATTAGTTGCCAAGGTCTGGTAGCTGGTGGTCAAAGCTGTACCTCCCGAAAAGGTGCTACAAGTATTGTTGAGAAATTTTTGAGTATAGGCGTCAGATGCTGGTGAAGCAGCTAATGTCCAATTTGCAGAATCTTGACCTTTTATATTAAAAGTTTCAGCTACATTCCCATCATTAGTGACGGTTTGCAGATCGTTTAAGTCACCGGTGCAAGTACTTTTGCTTGCGCTTGTTGCCAAAGTTCCATAACCAACTGCACCATCAGCCACAGAAACAGAAATATTTTGGACAGTAACAGTAGCAGTGACATTTGCTGTACCTCCTGCTCTTACTGCATGGGTAAAGACAAGAAGCGCAAGAAACAAAAATACGGGAAAAATTATAAGCAGATAGTTTCGCAGATTAAAATAATTTTTTTTCACTATATGTTCAAGTAAAGCAACTTTTTAAATTCTTGTCAAGGACAATTGTAAGAAATCAACGTTGGACAGCTTGAATAGTAACATCTACGGACTGTTGACTATAACAGTTAGTTGAAGTAGGCGTAGTCAAACGTAAATCGAAATTTTGAGTCCCGTTGGTGCTGATGTTAGTAGCCAAAGTTTGATAAGAAGTAGTCAAAGCCGTCCAATTAGTCCCCCCATTAGTTGAGAATTCATGGACATACTGATCAGTGCCACTGGTTGCTGATAATGTCCATGGACAGGCTGTATTTTGGCCCTTGATATTAAAATCTTCGGCCAGACTTCCGTTGTTGGTCAAAGTTTGAGTATTGTTCAAGCCACTGGAAGTAGTATTTTTGGAACCACCGGGGGCAACAAAACTGTATGTTACAGCACCATTGGAAACGCTCACAGAGATTATTGCAGTAGTGAAACTCACTTCGCTTCCATAACTGTAACCGGCTGTGTTATGGGCATAGGCGCGGCCGTAGTAAGTGGCGCCGCTAGTTAGACCTGTCAAACTAACCGTAAAAGCGCCGGTACCAAAGCTGCCCGCATTTTCGGTATAGCTGGCATAGCCGGAAGAAGTCGGAGCAACATCACCAGGGAGACTGCGACTTGACGTATCATAGACAAATCCGTTTTTGTCGGCGTTTATCCCCCCTGTATCTGTAATGTTGCCGTTGGCTGTAGCGGTTATACCTTTAACATTCGATGCAGCTTGAGTGGTAACCGTGGTTAACTGCGGCGGTTTCAGGGCAAGGGAGATTGCGCCTTTATATGTAGTTTGGGCCATCGTGAGTGTTGTCGTAGTATAAGAACCAGCTGTTGCCTTTTCGCCTGTAGCCATACAATTTCCTCCTCCATTTCCGGCCGTGCTGGTGTTATCACTACGCTCAGTTATATTGGCAAGATCCGCATTGGTCCAAGCAGAGCATTGAGCAGTGCTAGTCCCGTTGAAACTCGAAGATATTATCAGGGTCACCAGGGTGTTAGCTACTGTGGTGGTGGCACCCGGGATAGTGCCGGTGGTATCGTTAGCGGCGCTATCATTGCCGCCCGCGCCGGTATCCCAGGGATTACCTGTTTGGATGACACCAGAAAAACAATAGATGATACCTTCAGTGTTGTCCCCGGAGTCAGCCACTGTGGGGGCCGTATCTCCGCCAACAGTCCGTTTCCAGAAAACTGCCAATCTAGAAGCTGGATTCGTGGCTGCAGTGCCTGCAGACTGGGGAGACCACGTCGGCAGTTCGGAAAAACCCTGAGCCGAAGAGAGTGAAATAGCCTGGTTTTCTGACGAAACAGCGAGGAGACAGATATCATTAGCCTGCATCGAGGCAGGATAAGGCGGCGCTATAGTTCCGGTGCCGGCAGTGAAAGTACCCGCGGCCCTGTATGCCGGTAATGGTGCTGTTGCCCGCACTTCCTGGATCTCCGGTGGAATTTTTGGATTCTGCCAAATGACCGGCCAGCCTGCGAGTATCCAAAAGAGGACGAGGAAAAAGACGAATAAACTTTTAAGCAATTTTTTTACTCTTTTCGTCATATCCATCTTAATTATAGCGAAATTTTGTGGTAACGAAATCAATAAGCCTGCATCGTAGGATTGCACATCTCGAGAAACATCTCGAGCTTTCTTCTAATTGAACCTTTCGCAAATTTTTGTTATAACTAAACTTTCATGATTAAAGTTAGCAATTTGGTGAGAAAATTCGGCGATTTAACAGCAGTTAATGATATTTCTTTTAATGTAGCAGAGGGTGAGATCTTTGCTTTTCTCGGACCAAATGGAGCAGGGAAAACGACCACAATTAAAATGTTGACAACTTTACTACATCCCACTTCCGGGACAATTGAAATTAACGGTTTTAATCCAGTCACCCAGCAAGATCAAGTGCGGAAATCTTTTGGCATTGTTTTCCAAGACCCCAGTCTTGACGATGAACTAACAGCTTTTGAAAATATGGAATTTCACGGCGTTTTGTATAGAGTGCCACGTGATTTAAGAAGAAAACGGATTGAAGAATTGATGAAAATTGTCGAGTTGTGGGACAGAAGAGGCGATTTGGTCAAAACTTTTTCCGGCGGGACTAAACGCAGACTGGAAATTGCCAGAGGCTTAATCCATCATCCTCGAATTTTTTTTCTTGATGAACCGACTCTCGGTCTTGATCCGCAAACCAGAAATCATATGTGGAATTATGTTAAGGACTTAAATCTTAAAGAAAAAATTACCGTCTTTTTTACCACGCATTATATGGAGGAGGCAGAGCGACAGGCCCAAAGGATTGCGATTATAGATTATGGAAAGATTGTCGCGCGAGGAACGCCCCACGAACTGAAAAAGCAGACGCAAAGCAAAACCTTAGAGGATGCTTTTCTGAAATTAACCGGCCACGCCATCCGCGAAGAAGAAGCAAGCGGCATAGAGCATTTGCGGATACGGGCCAGAGTCTGGAGGGGACACTAAGAGTTAAATAAATTTATGGATGTAATTTATATTCTTTGGTTGAGACAGCTCAAGCGGTATCTGCGTTCACGCTCGCGGATAATCGGCTCGATTGGCCAACCATTGTTATTTTTAGTCGCCTTGGGTTTTGGTCTAGGTCGTGTTTTTCAAAAAGCAGGCGGCGGAAATTACATCATTTTTTTGACTCCGGGAGTAATTTCTCAAGGGATCTTGTTTACAGCCATTTTTACCGGAATCGAACTAATCTGGGATAGACAATTTGGTTTTTTGAAAGAAACCTTAGTCGCGCCTGTTTCCCGTTTTAAAATCATGTTGGGAAGGACTCTGGGGGGAGCAACAATTGCCACTCTGCAAGGAATAATTATTTTGCTTTTGACTTTTGTCGTCGGTTTCAGACCTTATAGTTGGTTAATGATGTTTTGGTCTTTTCCAATTATGTTTTTGATCGCTCTTTTCTTCACGGGTATCGGCACTGCTATTGCTTCAACGCTCGATGATATGCAAGGGTTCCAGTTGATTATGAACTTTCTTGTCTTACCATTATTTTTTCTCTCCGGCGCACTCTTTCCGCTCACCGGCGCCCCCGGATTCTTGATCGCCATTGCCGAAGTTGACCCTTTGACTTATGGTGTTGACGCTTTGAGAGGTGTTTTATCAAATTCAACTCAATTTTCGATGTTTACCAATCTTAGCGTGATGATCATTCTAGCCTTTTTAATCCTAGTTATCGGTAGTTACCTATTCTCCAAAATCGAAACTTGACTCCGGTTATAATGGAAATTATGGATAGTGATTCACTGTTAATTATTTTTTCTTATGCTCCTGCCGGTTTTGGTCATTTGCGGGTGATGGATGCGCTTTATGACGGACTGGAGAATAAAACCAGCGCTTTGGTCCTTGGTTCACAAGATCAAGTTGTGACTTTTTTCCACCGTTTGAGCAGTGTCCATCCTTTAATCCGCAAAGTTTTTGAGTGGATGCAGCAGGGAACAGCCGAAGAGATCTTTACCCGCATATATAGATTTTCACTAAGAGCTAAAACTTCGCATCTCGAAAAACAAATCAAGACAATCTTGAATCAAGTAGTGATTAAACCCAAGACTCTTCTGGTAGTTTCAACCCACTTTGGTTTAGCTCACCAGTTTGGTAAATTGAAACAAAAAATTACTCAAGAGCTTAAATTGAAAACTTTCTTAGTTGTTCAGGTAACCGATGATAGTCCCCAAAAAATGTGGTACATCCCCGAGGCAGATATTATTTTTGTCCCCAGCGATTACACCAAAGAAAAATTGCTAGCATATGGTCAACAATCCAATTTTCGCATTCCAAAAATTGAAGTCATTCCTTATCCAGTTAGTCCTTTATTGACTAGACAAGCCCAGGATTTATATTGGCAGAGCCGCTGTAGTCAAGTCGACCCACAAAGAGACACGCAAATTAATATTTTGATTCCGATCTCCGGAGCCGCAGTTGGGCTGGATTTTTTTATCAAACTTACCCAACACTTATACGAGGCAAATAATCGTTTTAAGTTTCACATTTTAGTCAAAAAAACTCTTTATACGGAAATGTTTGTCAACAAAATGGTTGTTTTACCTTATATCAACCTTCATGTTTTCCCCGATGATAGGGAAATGGTCAATCAATACGAAGAAATTTACCATCGTGAAGTAATTTCTCTTGAGATAACCAAACCTAGCGAACAAGCATTTAAAGCCTTGCTGGCTCCGCAGCAAGTTGGCGGATCAATATTACTGTTTACAACGCCAATTGGCAGACAAGAATATGATAATCTCAAGTATTTGGCCAGGAATACTTTGATACCCGACCGAGAGCAGACCCGCAAAATATGGAAAAGGGCTAAAATCCGCAAGCCTTTAGCAATTGAAAGCGCAGACGGCTTGAGGGGAATACAATTACCAAGCGAGCCGGTTCAGGCGGCAACCTTTATCGAGCAAATGTTAACAGAAGGTGTTTTCCAAAATATGCTGAGATATAAAAAACGGGGAATTTTGGATTCAAGCGGAGTGGCAAAATTCTGGCAGCATGTATATAGTATGATATATTAAGTTCAAATTTAATGGAATTTTCTGATATAGAAAAAAAACACTTGCATCGCCAAAGCAATCTCTTTATACTGAAAATACAAAAAATATGGCTCAAGAATTGCAACATGGGCACCCGGTTATCAGAAGAATTTACTTATATATTTTCATTCTGACGTTTCTACTTTTATTTGGTTTTATAGTTCTTTATTTTGCTTTAGTTCAACCTTCTTCTCAACCAGAACAAACAAACCTTAGCCTTTCACCGACAGCTTTGCAAACTGAAAATAAAGGGACTTTGACGATGGCGGTGCAAAACAATCAACTGGCGGAAGTAAGTATGGGGCAAACCTTTAATTTGCTGGTTTCGGCCTCGGCAGAAGACAGTAAAATCGTCGGTTATGATGTGCTGTTAAATTATGACAAAAAGGCTTTTAGCGTCGGGAAAGCAACCACTCCTCTGCAATCCTTTCAAGTTTTCTCCAGTGACCATAATTCATATATGACCTTTACAGGAGCCTTAAATGTTAGCGGAGCACCGGTAGTTCTTTCCCAGACTCCTATTTTAACTGTCCCTTTTACCGCAAAACAAAAAGGCAAATATACTTTCAGCATTTTGCCAAAAGCGCAAAATGAATTGACTAAACTGGTGGAAGCGCAAACGACCAGATTGTTTGCTCCACAAGTCGCTACCTTACAAGTGACGGTGAACTGATTATTGTCATCCGCATAAAATTACAAACTTTGGTATAATATTTGTATGAATGGAGCAAGAAAATCGACTAAATTTGGTTTAGGTTTAGCCATCGGGATTGTAGCTGGGACTTTGGCAGGCATTTTTTACGCTCCCAAATCAGGTAAACAGAACCGAAAGGACTTCGAAAAGAAATTGAATGAGCTGAAAAAGAAATTTTCTGAAATGGAAATTGAAAAAAGAGTTAAAGAAATTTACGGGACGGTTAGTGAAGACGCCAAAGAACAATATCTAACTGTGACTAAGGAAGTGATGGAAAAACTAACCGGATTGAAAGATAAGCTTGAAGAGATTGACACTCAAAAATATCAAAAAATCGTCGAAAAAGTTCTAGCGGACCTCAAGCAGAAAGGCAGACCTTCTCCGGCCGTTCTCAACAAATTGAAGAAACAACTATTTGTCGATTGGCAAAGTCTATTTGTCGCCAAAAAGGTCAAAAAAGCTCCTGTTAAAAGGGCAAAACCTCGAACAAGAGCCAAAAAATAACCATGGATTGGCAACAAGTTTTTTACTTTCTGGGTTCAATTATTCTTTCCTTGACTTTAGTTGTTTTTGTTGCCATCGCGGTCTTGACGATAGTCTTTTACTACAGATACAAAAAATGGGTTCGCGAATCAAAAGAAAAAGTTGCCAAATTTAAGGGAAAAATTGCTGCTCTGCCGTTTTTACCGATTATCGGTTACTTCATTAAAAGACTCCGTAAAAAGCGAAGAAGAGTAGAGGATGAGTCTTAAATGACCGGCTTGCGTCCATACTTTTCTTTCGAAAGTTGAATAATTTTTACTCGGTTGTCATTTTTTAGATTGGGGAGGGGAAGAGTCTTGGCAGGAAAAGGAGCGGAGGTCATTCCGTCAATTGATAAGCGCATCACAACTTCAAATCTTCCCAGAGAGACAAGGTCGTTCTCGGAATAGACTTCGCCATACTCTTGGGTGAAAATTTTGGCGTCGCGCGCTCCCATAACAAAGGAAATCAGTGTTCCGACGTTACCAAAAATAGCTTTTTGCACGTCTTCGGCGATCTGGTCGATATATTGGTTAGCCAAAGTCAACGACAGACGGTACTTTCTTGCTTCAGAAAGGATTTTAATAAATGAATGAGTGGCAAAATTTTGGAACTCGTCGACATAGAGAAAAAAATCGCGTCGTTGTTCTTCATGCTGGTAAGCCCGCCCCATGGCCGCCAGTTGAATTTGAGTGATGATCATCGCTCCCAGCAGAGCTGCATTATCCTCGCCTAGTTTTCCTTGTGAGAGATTGAGAATCAAGATTTTTCCTTCGTCCATGATTTTTTCTAAATCTATGGTGGATTTGGGATGGCCGATGATATTTCTGATCATTCGTGAAGACACAAATTGACCGACTTTATTTTGGATTGGAGAAATCGCTTCCGCCTTTAATTTATCCGGCATTTTGGCAAATTCTTTAATCCAAAAATCTTTCAACACAGAATCTTTGAGGTAGCCGATAGCTTTTTGACGAAATTTTTGGTCGGCTAGAAGGGATAAGACATCGACCAAAGTCGCATTCGGCACTTCCAGAAGAGTAAGAATAACGTTGCGTAAAATGTACTCAAGACGCGGCCCCCAACTATCTCCATAGAGTTTGTAAAAAATGGAAACAATGCCGGAGGCGACCAGATCCTTGTGTTGTTTATGTTTTACCTCTAGGACGTTTAGTGCAAATGGACGGCCAGTATCAAATGGTTCCAAATAAACTACATCGTTCATTCTGCGTTTGGGAATATAGTCAAGAATAGTATTGGAAAGATCGCCATGCGGGTCAATCAAACCCACGCCGCGGTCTTTCCGGATATCGTCGATAGCCATGTTTGAAATTAAAGTGGTTTTTCCAGCTCCGGTTTTCCCAATAATATAAATGTGTTTGCGCCGGTCGGCCGATTTAATCCCAAACGTGGCCTCCTTATTTTTAAACTCGGTTTGGGCAAAGAAATTGATGCCCTTTTTCTCTTGTTCACTTAGACCTTCTGCAACCGGCAGGTTTTCGGGCGGCTCCCCGGACAAAGTTTTACCCCAAGTGATGTTTTTGATTCCGGCTAAAAGATAACCGGGGGGATGCCAAATGGCTGCCAACTCCTGAGCGTTTAAAATCTGGTATTGGCGTTCAAAATACCACATTTTGCGCTCCTTAATACGTTGCAAGAGCCAATTTTTTAAGATATAACGCTTGTGAAAAGAGAATTGGTTGCCCTCGCCGAGCGAGAAACTACCAAAAGTCCCGGCCAAGTTGCGCAACATTGGCAAAGATTCTCCGGGCTTGTCTGAACCGACAATCAAGCGAATCCCAACTTTTCCGCCTTGAAAAGATGACTTTTTCATCATCAATAGCTGTTGCGGACTGCGAATATATTTCTGCGATACGGAATCGTAGCTTTGTTGTTTGGCCGCTGTCACCGCCCTACTTTGCCAAGGAAAGGAAGCCGGGGTAACAATGATTTGCACTGCTAAGCGAGCATGCTCATTCTGTTTAGAAAGGAAACCAATCAGCGAAGAAAGCGGATCGACGTCTTTGAAATCAAGATAGGTTTTGATAGGTAGATAAAAACTGTTTGACAACACCGCCTCACCTAGTGAGATCTCTTTGGCTTTTAAAACAAGCCCCAAAGGATCAGAGGTATTGTTAAATAGTGATTGGTGGTAAGAAGAAGTAACCAAACTTTTGACAAAAGCTTCATTTTGGTTGAGGGTCGAAATGTAAAAATAGACAGTTTGTGAGAGGAGATAGATTTCGAAAGCAAAGGTTCTAGGTTTAACGAAAGTCCGCTTCCAAAATGGGAGATAAGCTTGAGACAGGAGCGAAGCGAAAATCTGGGTGGCCGACTCGATTGGAGTTTCATCATCCTTGGGATTTCTGATCTGCAGATGAGATAGAGTAGCCATAATCTATTATAAAACTAAAATTACGATAAAGGCTAGAGTTAACAGCCCGAAGCCGACATATTCCAAATACTGTGGCCAAAAAATCATCACAATGTTTTTTGCAGAGGGACTGTCTAGTTTCCAGCCATTTGCCCAATTATCGATCAAGACGTGGTCGGTTAATTCTTTTCCGTTTTGATAAGCTTTCCAACCAGGCTGATACGATTGCCGAAGCAGGAGATAAGCTTGTTGCTGGTTGGATGATGAAGTTTGCATAGTTTTAAGCGCCATAATATCACTGTCAATCTCGGTAATTTTTACTTGCGCTAGTTCATTGATGGCATCGTAATTTCCATAAGAAATATTGTCGATCGAGAGGTTATATCCCAGGCTGTTCTCCGACGGCGGGAGATAAAAATAATCTTGTCCGAATTGTTTATTTTTAGAGAGTTCATCATATAGTGTGCACAAATTTGAATAAAGGTTTAAGAGACAGAATCTTAAAGGCATGCCGCTAAGATTTTTAGAAGTAAAAGTGACAAAATAGCCTTTAGTATGCGGCAAACCGGATAGATCAAGATTGATTCCATTTTGGAAATTGTTAGTCTTCAAATAAATCGCTTTAGTTCCATTGTCATTAATCAACTTGAGTTGGAAACGATTTTTATTGAGAGAAAAAAGCGCGTCCGCATTCAAAGCTAATGTCCCCGCGCTTTTGCCGCTGTTGCTAAACTGATTAAACTTATTTGGACCAACGCGGTCGCTGACCTCGATCATACTACGGTAAGGGTAAACAACTGTTAACGGCGTTTGCAGGCTGTTAACAGTCAAATAATTACCATAACTCTCGTAGCCGTAATCGTTGAACCCCCAACGGTATGGTTGTAAATTAGCCTGTGGATAAATTATTTGGGAATAAGCAGGAACAGCTCCTCTGTACTTGAAAATTTGCAGCTTGCCAAACTGGCCGATTTTTGACAGACGTTGATCTTTTTCCAACTGCTTGATTAAAGCTTGAATTTCCCGTTGATAAAGAATTTGTGGTCGATTTTTTTCATTATAGGTAATTACGCTTTGATCCCACAAAATATATTGGATATTGTATTTTTTCAAATCGTTAACAAAGTCTTGAGGACTGCGCGAGTAAATTGCAAAGTGGAATTCACGGAAAGCCTGTTCATTGGCAACACTCCAACGGTCGGAATCGCGATCAAGAATGGGCTGTTTTAAACCAAACCAAATAAAACCAGAGCCTTGGTATCCCCAGCGATAGTAATTCCAACCGGCAAAATTATAAACAGGAAGTGAAAGTACGGTTCCGTCGGGCTGCTTGTTCATAAAATCCCACATTTGCCAGTAGACCGCCGGAATTTTAATCCTAACTTTATCCGAAATGAGTCGTCCTTGGAAGAAAGGGAAACTATAGATTATCAATCCGGCGATAAATATCAAAACACCTGTGAATAACCACCTGCTGCGGGTAATTTTCTCACTGATAAACCGCAAAAAAAGAGCCAAATAAAGAGCGTAAGAAAAAATCAACAAGATCGAAAATTTAGTAAAAACAAAGCGTAGAGCCTCCTCCAATAATTTAAAAGACAACAACCAATTGAAAAGTCGATCAAAAGGAAAGGTATGATTCATCAGAAAAATAAACGGCAGGATAAAGAAGGGGAACAAGGAAAGAAAAGTTTTATTTTTACGCAGGAAAGAGAGAATTATACCGAGAATCACCCCCACAAACAGCAAATAGCCGATTCCCGCCACGATCGGGTTATTGAGATATTGTCGCCAGTCATACATCAAATATTCGAAACGATTTTTTTGAAAGTTATAAACAGTCCAGTTGAAATAAAAGCCTTTGCCCAAAGCAACGTCGGCAAGATAACCATTTTCTCGGTTACGCAAGCCGTATTCTTGCGAGTACAGACGGTTTTGTTTGGCTTCTCGATTGACAGTGGATGAGGTAAAAATATAATAGAGATTTGGCAACAGCCAGAACGAATTAATCAAAAGGGTTAAAACAATCAGAATTACTGACCTTTTTATTCTAATTATTCTGGTTTGTCCAGAATCTCGCTGAGCAGATTCCGGAGTTGCTTTACTCCCCAGAATGATATAAACGACTAGGAAAAGAGCATAGGTCCCAAAGAAGGCATACCAAAGATGCGCAGCATAAGCTTGTGGTGTGGCCAACAGAGTAATCAATGAGAACAATAATAGTGTTTTTCTGCCACCTTGCAAATATTTCAACGTTAGCAGGATGATCCATGGCAAAAAAGCATATTGAACAGTAAACATTTCAAAGGGGACAAAAAATTGCTGCAAGGTTGAGAGATTAAAGAGATAAAAGAGAGCTGTTAAGAAGGCCACAATTCTGTCATTCTGAGTGGAGCGAAGAAGCCGCTTAAAATCTAGTCCTTCACTTCGTTCAGGGAGACGGCTAAACAAGTATTTGATTAGAGCATATACCCCCAAAGGACCGAGCAATAAGTTTATAAAAATATAGAAGTAGCGTAGGGTGTTTAAGGGAAGGATAAAATGCAATAGCCAAAGGATAACTACGCGTGGTAGATCGGCCATTTGACTGTGTCCGGGTAGCGCCCCCAGACCTTGTTCGCTATGCCAGACCGAAAGTAATCTTTGGAAATTGAGTCCGAAATTAAACTCCGGGTGCAGGGTATCCCAACCACTCAAGAATGTCCCGGCCTTGTAATTCAAAAAAGCAATGATCACGACAACAAGAGTTATAATTGCCTGCGGCCAATGTTTGTTCAGCCAGGTTTTCATATACTTATTTTGACAGATTGAGTCTTACAGTGGGGGCGATATCGTAAGGTGTAGAAACTAGTCTTTTGTAAAAGTTGAGGGTTTTATCAAGTTTTTTTTCTTGTTTGTGGTCGGTGCGTACTAGGGTTGCCGGTAAGAGAATGATCTGTTCCTCGGGAATAAACTGACTCAATTTTTTCTGCAATGAGGGCTTAAACAAGATGATGTTATTGGTTAGATTAGCGATTGATTTATAAAAATATCCGAGAAAGAGATTAAAAAGTGTGCGTTCGAAAACGGCTTTCCAAGGCGTATTTTTGCGGATGCTCTTCTCACTCAAAACTTGGTGGAATTCGAAATAGACTCTCTTTTTGCTCAGCTTTAACCAAAAGAGAATAAGAGGAAGGACTAAATTATTAGTCAATTTTTTACCAAAAATTTTGAAATGAAATTGGACTAAAATATGAGTGATTTTATCGTTTTTGACGATGTAGGGGACAAGTCTGAACAAAGAGAGGGGTTTGTTTTTCTCCCAGATGCGCTCGATGATCAGATTTTTCTGCTCGGAATGACGTTGCCTTTTTCCATAGTGTTCGGCCAGAACCAATATCTGTTGCTTTTTAGCCAATTTTTTGAGGGCCTTTTGGCTGTCAAAGAGCATGTCGTGGGCGAAAGGGGAGATGACTAGCAAAGTTTCTTCGCTGTTTAGGTAGATTCTTTTTTTTGTCGTGCGTTTTTTCATATTTTTAGTACCCTTTTTCTTTTAGACACTGTTCATAAACCTGTTTCACTGGATAGGAAACTATTGCTCCGTTGACGTCCTTGGTTTGATATTGAGAGCTCAGGGCACAGTCTCCCATGGCTTTTAGTTTGAGAAAAGTATTAACTTTTTGTAAACCAAGCCACAGTGCAACCGCCAGTAAAACTAGCCAAAAGAGGTTAAAAATGATTTTTTGTGCGTTGTTCATATTTCGCTCTACGTTCGAAATGTCATCCTGAACTTGTTTCAGGTCATGATTATTTCTCGACCGTATAGGGAAATACGGGAGCTAATGAATATTTTGATAACTGGCGGGCAAAAGCCAGCTGTCGAGAATTAATCTCGACTTAAATCAAAACTTCAAAAGCTCCCGACATCAGTCGGAGTATCTAGGAATTCCCAGGAGGGGGAGCGAGCTCAGGGTAACAGCCCCGGCCGAAGGGAGGATTTCCCCGTCGCTCGCTCCCCAAACCTGGGTTGTGGAATCACTGAAGACTGTTATCTCTGTAACAGTTTTAACTCCAGCGATCCACGCTTAGGCGACGCTTACCGCGTGACAGTGGTCTTGAGCACGGCCAAGATGTCGGTCCCTGCGGACACGACGACCGTAGCGTTAACCACGTTGCACCCTTTGACGTCACCGCAGTTACCACCGGCGTTGGCGGGGTTTCCCGAGTTGAGAATTTCTCCCGGACGCGCCAGTGTTGGCATGTTCAGCATGTTCGCCGCGGTGTTGGAAACGAGTCCCCAGACTGCCTGATCGAGCTTGTCGCCGTTCCAGTAACGACCGGCAACGGTGAAACCGTTGTCAGCCATTTGGTTGCGCCAAGTGACAGTCTTGTCCATCACGTTGATCAACAGGAGGAGACAACCCTGGTTGCAGTTCATCCCCTGGAAGTTGTATCGAGCCGTGATCAGACGGTAGCTCCAACCTGGAACCACGAAATCGCAACGCATGTCCTGTTCGCAGAACGGGACGTTGGCAACTCCGTATTCGGCTCCGTTGCGCACGCTAAACGACGAAACATCCGGATTGGGGATGTTGGGATAAGTCCGCCAGTTAGCCGGCTCGGGATCCTGCAGCCGCTTGATCCAAGTCAGAACGATCGGGTTCTTGGTCAGATCCTTCATCTGCTGGACCTGCCAACTACCGACGTTCCAAGTGGAAACAGGTTGCGGCATGGTTCCGGTGTCGCCAACCAACTGACCGTTGCCGTTGTCCGCGGGAGCAGGGGACTGCTCAGCCGGGCTCGGACTGACGTCACTGACGCTGTTGCCGACCTGACTGGGCGAGGGATCGACCTTCTGCTGTGAACCAGCAGTGTTGATATACTCAACCCTGGTTCCAGAAGGCCAATTCACTGCCACCACGAATGCAAGGAATACAACCGCAGCGGCGAGAATCGCCACCGATGGTGCGAGCCACTTGGAGATGGGGCTCTGAACGACCTTGACTTCGGTCTTACTGGTCCGCCTCGGCGTTGCCGGACGGGATGCAGTTGACTTGCTTCCGCTCTTGCGCGGAGGATCTACCATTGCTTGTCTCCTTTCGATTTTCGGAGGGCGCATGAGACGTCGGTGTCGACGTGTCATGACATTTCCTTCCTGCTTGTATGCCAACAGAGCACGACACTATTCAGTTCTGACTGTTTTAAGTCATCACCTCCTTCTTGACCGCGAAGAGACTCCGATGACTTTCTTGCGGTCTCTAATATGGTAGCGCCGTCTGATTAGTCGCTCTTTTTTTCTCCTTTCTTCTTCTTCCGGATCTGGGCGTTGGTTCTTTCTTCCCATGGGCGGCCCCCTTACCGCACTTGCTGGTAGTTGTTATGAACTACCGCCGCCGGTGATCGGGAAGAAGCGTAGATCGACACGCTTGCAGCCTCTTTGGCACTGATCGAGACTTCTCATATCCCGACCAATCGAATCAACCAGTTGGCCAGTGATGCCGCCGCCGTACCTGAAGAGAACCTTGCATGTGCTCAGACAGTCGACGATCATGCCAGAGTTAGGGTCGGAATCCGGATGGATCCAATAACCTTTTCTTCCGGCAGGGCCGACTTCAACGTCGCCGAAGACCCGGCAGTCGGCCTTAACGATCACCTTGACGGGATGCTTTGGCTGGCTGGGAATCGAGCGATCGCCACAACGCGGGTTTGGCTTTTGCGCTTGGGCAATTGTAAAACTGCCAAAGAGCAGGCCGACTGCAACGAGAGCAACAAACCATTTGTACTTCATCTGCCGTCCTCCTTTTTTGCGGGGCCGCGCGTCGGGGAAAACAGTCAGCAGGGTCGCTGAAGAACCACCACCAGGGCAGTTCCCAGTACCAGAGCAATCACAAGCAGAGCGAAGCTCAGCTTTGATTCTTTGGTAGGCAGCCGATGCATGATTGTTCCTTTCCGGGCCGCGCGTTACAAATGACGATGCTCAGGCTCCTCTCTCAGGAAGGGGGAGAAGTAGAAGGCAACCCGAGCCGTCCCAACGTGCACGATCTACTCCAGATTTACCTCATTTTCACCTCCTTTAGAAGCCTTGTGATATACAGGTCAGAGCTTGAATTTTCTGTAAAAATTGTTGATGCCAAAATCCATTCTCCTTAAGCTAATAGGTTTCCTGTTACTAGAGTTAGGGTCCTAGAGACGACCAGAGAGTCATCTCCAGAATCCTAACTCTAGTTTATTTTTCCTAAATACTCTAGATGTTAAAGTGCGATGAAAATCTTGGCTGTTCAAGCTAAATAAACAGAGTTAATTTTTCATCACCTGTTTCTTGGCATCTAGGAAAAAGGAAGCAATCTCCCTTCCTAATACCAAAAAACCTTGGGCTCAACCCAAGGAATAAGAGGCAGCTCCTGCTAGCAGACAGGGAGTTACCTCTTACTCCCATTGTCGAGTCCGTGATTATCGTGGACGTTTTTTCAAAAAAACACCAACTCCTAAAGCTCCGAATTCAAGACCGATTAAGACCAATCCAAATTCTGGCCCTGTGGAAGGGACACTTTTCACCCCAAGAACCTGTTTTTCGATACAAAATTGAGCAGTATCTTGATCAAAAACTTCGCTATTGGAAGCTTGTGCTTTGTTGATTTCACAAAAAACACTTTGATCTATAGGCATCTGATCTTGTGGAGTTATTTTCATGGTTAAAAAGTAAGTTTTTTCTTCTTGAGAAGCGAAATTACCAGCATCGAAGCTAAGTGTGCGAGAATTGGCGTCAAAATTACCAGGACCGGAAACAGGAACCAAAAGGGCAGGGACAAAATCCTTAACCTGCACATTAGTTAAAGCCACATCAGAAGTATTTTTAACCTTTAATTTAAAAACGATCTGTTGATCCGGAGCAAAACGAACATCAGAAGAAGAAAGGTTGTCGACAAAATTTAGTTGATCAACATTATTATTTTTGGCTTGATTAGGGACGCTGATCATTTTATCTATCATAATAGATTTAGAAGGAACAGGGGCTCCATATTGTCCATATTCGCCGTACTGCCCATGAACTTTTGGAGTTATAAAAAGAAGTAGGGCTGCTGCTACAACCCCGACAAAAAAAGTATTACTCGTCCGCCCCCTTTTCATATTGAGAGATAAGTATACTACAGGAATAAATAATAGTCAACTATAGGACAAATTTTGAAATTTTTATAGGAAAATTAATAACTGGTATAATTTTTATATGAAATTGGGAGCAAGGGAACTTAGAGAAGTGGAGGGGAAGGATGCGCAGCAGAGGCTAAAAAAGCTCAAGCGCCGCCCGCTTTATCTAATTTTGGAGAACATATATGATACGTATAATGTGGGGGGACTTTACCGGCTTGCCGACGCTTTAGCCGTGGAAAAGCTATATTTGTGCGGAGAGATGGAAACCCCTCCCAATTCGCGTATCGCTAAAGCTTCGATAGGCACATATAAGATCGTGCTCTGGGAGTATAAAAAAAGCGCCAAAGAGGCAATAGAAGGACTAAAGGCAAAAGGAGTGCAAATAATAGGGATTGAGCAAGATAAGCGCGCTATAGCTTACACAGAAGCAAAATATAGCCTTCCTCTAGCCTTCGTGGTTGGCAACGAGACCGCAGGCGTTACACCCGCAACTCTTAACCTCTGCGATCAGATTGTCGAGATTCCGATGTGGGGGATTAATAAGTCCTTGAACGTTATCGTTTCGGCCGCAATCGTTAGCTATTGGGCTGTTGCTAAGCAAGAATAAGCAGTTTTTTTAGCGCATTTTTACTTCACCAATTGGGAATTGTCTGTTGTTTTTGGTAAAGTAAAGCGTCCCGTTTTCTGCTTTGCCTGAAACTACCACGGCTTCTAAGCCTTGGGGCGTAACAGCAGAACGAGTGAAACTACTATTGGAAATATAGCCATATCCTTCCAAACCAAACTGTTGTAGATTAACGGCGAACCAAGTATTGCTCAAAGGTTCATTAGGTTCAACAGGCGCGCCGCGAACAATGGCTGCATTTTTAATTTCCAGCATTTTTCCGGGGGGAATTTCGACCGCGATTCCGCCCGTCTCACCTTCGGCAGAATCGGGGAGAGTCCTTGCATAGTAGCGAATTTTGAGCGTAGGACTATCTTGAGGGACAGCAATTGTTAAGTCTTCGACCTGAACTTGATTTCCGACCGTAAATTGACTCTCGACTTCTTTTTTGAAGCTGTCTAAACTCTTAATCCCACGGAAGGAATAAGTTTTGACTTCGTTGGTGCCGAGCCAATTTTGGACCTCTTGTTTAACAAAATTAGCCCCGGTTTCAAATGGTTTAACAGCTTCACCGGTAACTGCTCCAGCAGTGACCAAAGCTAGAGGAACAGTCATTCTACGCACTAATTTTTGTCGGCGGGTCAACTTGGATTTAGCTTTGTAGGCTGGCACAGGTTTATTCTCTCTTGGTTGTGAGGGATAAATTGAGTCTCTTTTTTCTGTCATAATTTCAATCTAAACTATAAGCTGATATTTTGTCAAGAGCAATTTATTTAGCGCTACTTTTATTGGTTTCGTAGTCAAAAAGTCTAGTAACTTTTTTGACGGTAACGTTAGTGTCTTTGGGAGTCTCATTTCTGTTATGAGTAGGTTCATTTTTTGTAATTATTGGACTTTTTACTATTCGGGCCAAAGCATCTAGTGTTTCTCGCCTGACCATAGCGCCCATTTTTCTTTCCATACTTTTAGTCTATACTATAAGCTGATATTTTGTCAAGGGGAAAATTTGCTTTATGAAAGAAATAATTATAGAATAGATGGCTCTATGGCTGAAAAACAGAGATACTTTCCGGAACATCGGCATATTCTGATTGAGAATAGGTGGCCAGACTTTCAAAATCTACTCTTTAACTATGGTTGGAGTGCTATAAATGTTCAGAGGGTCAAAGAAGGATATTCGATTGCTCAAAGCGCTTTTTATGGCCAATTAAGAAAATCCGGTCAAGATTGGATGTTCAATCATGGAGAGAAAATATCCAAAAATTTGGTTGTCGAATGGGGATACAAGGACCCCGTGGCGGTGATCTCAGCCCTTAATCACGATACGGTTGAGGACACTTTTGTTTTTGAACCGCCAAGAAACGAGTTTATGGAGGAGATTTCTGATGAAACAAACACTCCGCACCTCTGGCCGACCAATTCCCAAAAAAGGGAATTTGCGAAAGCAAGGATGAGAAAACTTTTCGATAAGGACACGGCAAGGATTGTTTTAGTTTTAACCCGCCCGTTTATAGATCAAGTAGAGGTTTGGAGTTATGAACAAGCGCAGACGATGTATGTTAGGCAGATAGCGGAAGCCAAAGATATGAGGGCTTTGGTGATCAAACTCGAGGATAATATTAATAATCTTGAGGAACCTTTCGACCAGGAAGCACACAAACTCAAAAAACAGCAGATCAAGCGAGATTTTTTACCGATTTACAAAAGGTTGTTGACAGATAGATACAAACTGGAAGTAGCGCAAAGAAGGCTATTGAGACTGAATGAATTGTTAAAGGAGGACTAAAGGGGGGTTAGAGCCGGCTTTGCAATTTTTCTTCTCAGACGGGTTTTAATATAAGAGTTTCTCTGCCGCGCTCGTTTTCGATATATAAAAGTGGATAACCTTGCTCATATATACGTAGATTTTCATCGTCTTCATCCGCGATCACTTCCCCGTTTCTAGCGATTATGGCTGCTTCGATCATGCTCGGATCAAAAACGTAGGTTCTTTTTTCCCACTTTGATCGAGGATCGGTGAATTTTTCAGGATTTCTAACCCGCCCAGTTACCAAAATATATCCTTGTTTGTTGACCAATCTCTGTACTTGACCAGGATCTTGGTCCATCAGGGAATTAGCAATATTAACGTAGCCGTTTCTTTCCAGTTGGATTCTGAAAATATTGCTAAAGAATAGGCGATCCTTAATTACTGGCTTTGGGGGTTCGAATTCTATCATAGGAAACCCACATTATAATACTCTCAACTATAGTGTCAAGTAAGAAATTGGTAAGAGGTGAGTAAGAAATAGGTCTTGACAACAAGATAATTCTGTTATAATCTGATTTTTGGTTAAGTAGTTTATGTATAGATTGGAGAGCGGTCCCAGATCAACTCCCGTTTTAGACAGGCCACCTCAAGCAAAGGCCTTTATTGAAGGTTCAATTCATCAACCATCATTAATTGGTAGTTTTCCGCATTTAGACGCTTGGTTGGAGGTTGTTGGTCGCGCGGAAACCTCTGTTCCTCTGCGTAAAGGTTTTGCTTTAGTTGCGGAAGACGTTTATCGTAAACTCGAGTCTGAAGCGACCAAACAAATCGCAGGCTTTGTAGCTTATTCTTGCTCGATTATTATTGATAAACTGGGTGCTCCTGATAACGGTTTTAGTTTATCTTTTATTGAGAGAATGCGTGATTTTATCGATACTGCGCAAGGTGGCTTAGTGCCGCAAGACCAAATGACCCGTAAAGATGCAGAAGTCTTCATTAATGAGGCTTTAAACTTCATTTCAGATCTTCCCAATGCTAAAGACGATCTTTTGGAGATCAGGAAAAAAGTAATCGAGTTTATGTTCGGATTCTATCATGAATTAAATAGAGACAATAATTTGACTATTCAAGGCGGGATGGCTCTGTTTGGTTTGGCCCTTTCCAAAAGAACTTTCACCGATCATAAAGAGGTTCGGGCAAAATTGATTGAGACTGCCAAAAAAGATCCTACGGCTTGGAAAATTTACAGGGCTTTTGAAAGGGATCTTTTTGGTGGCAAAGCCTACGAACCTGAAGATAATAATCTCGACTTCTCCGGAACTTATATTTAACTATAAACAAAAAGTTTATTTTTTCCTGAAAATATTTTGGCGGGTTTTCTGTGGGGGAGGGGATAAAAGTAGGAGATTAATCTAAACGATTTCAGGTCTTTTTTGAGCTTCTTATATATTTTCTCTAAAAACCATGGTGAGATATAGAGAAAGATGATAATATCATTTTGGTTTATCCAGGATCCGGTAAAGCTGGATAGTTGTTTTAGATCGAATTTAAACATGTCGGCATAAAGGATTTTGATCCTCCTTCGATTTGGGTGGAATAAGCGTTTGAGGTTGAGAATTAAGACCAAAACGGGATTGATCTCGACTGCGAAGAATTGTGTATTCAGCTTTTGTTGATGAGCATAGGAGGCGGCCGCAAAAATGACTTTCCCATCACCAGCTCCCAGATCCACAATTTTTTGGTTATTTTTTAGTTTTAAGGCTTTGAGAATAAGCGGGAGATCGTGCTTATTGGTGGGGAAATAGGGGATTGGCGAGAGTCTTCGGGAGATAAAAAAGAGAGAAAGCAGGCAAAGGATGAGGATTATTATGAGGATAATCATTGGTATAATAATAGCACCAAAAGGGCGGGTGGCGGAACCGGCAGACGCGTAGGTCTCAAAAACCTATGGTGGCAACACCGTGAGGGTTCGACTCCCTCCTCGCCCACCAATCACTTGACACGCAATTTTTGAAAATAAGGAGTCCCCCTAGCACTCGCGCGGTTCCCATTTTCCCAAAATTAGCGTAATTGCTCATTACTTTGTGTTGAAAATTTAACGCTCCGGTGTTATCATACCCTTATGACTCTGCAACAAATTTATGATCTGGCCGTTGAAATGGCAATCAAGGCAGATCCGCGCAGTCAGGCAGGAGTCAAAGACTATCTTTCACACCTCAAACAAGACTACACAGAGTTGCCAGAAAAGAAGAAAAAGCTATTTGATAAAGAGTCGCTGCGCAATCCCTATTCGGATTCGCGGATTCTTTTTGGTGAATCAGAATTGGAAGTTAAGAAAGTTCTGGCCGGCATTGATGCGGGCACGGCCGAAATATTGCTTGCCGATAGATTAAATCAACAGGGAGCAAAAATTGATTTGTTGATTTCACATCATCCCAGTGGACACGCCCTTGCAGGTTTACATGAGGTAATGGATATTCAAATAGACATGTTTGCAGAGGCAGGCGTACCGGAAAATGTCGCCCACGCTCTTTTCAATGAAAAAAAAGCCATGGTCAAACGACGCTTCAGTCCCTTAAATCATTCACAAGCAGTTGATGCGGCCCGTCTGCTCAATATTCCTTTACTTTCTTTGCATACAATTTGGGATAATATTGGTCACCAGTTCATGAAACAGTATGTAGCCAAAAAAACCTACTACAATCTTGGTGAGCTTTTGGAATATATCACTGATATTCCGGAATTCCAAGAGGCAGCCAAAGGCAAAGCCGCTCCCAGTATCGTTGCCGGCTCACCAAAAAACCGCACTGGGAAAGTTATTGTGGGGTTTACTGGAGGGACAAATCCTTCTAAAGAACTATATATTGAGTTAGCTAAAGCCGGAGTTGGGACGATCGTCGAAATGCATGTCCCCGAAGAAGTGATTGCAGAACTGCGTAAATTGCATATCAATATTATCGACGCCGGACATATGGCGGCCGACTCCATTGGTGCAAATCTCTTCCTGGATGAATTGGAGAAAAAAGGCATTAGTGTAGTTCCTTGTTCAGGACTGATGCGCATCAAGCGCAAATAAAGTTTTTACTAGTCGTTCTCGACTGCGATCGAGAATCAACAGATCCTCGTTTTCGCGAGGATAACGGAAACTCCGATGAAAGCGCAGGATATTATTAAAACTAAAAACATTATTCGCGTGTCGCCGGAAGATACCTTGTCTTCAGTTCTGTCGCAACTATCTTCATCTCATGATGCGGCTCTTGTCTTTTCTGACGATAAAAAATTTCTTGGGATTATTAATCCTTACCATTCCCTAATAAAATCCTCTTACCCTGGCAATGCCAAAGTTGAACATGTTATTTTTCATGCGCCTCGCATAAAATCCAATCAGTCGCTGGAGAAAGTTGCTCAAATGATGGTAGAATCAAAAGTTCATTATCTACCTGTTTTCGAACAACAAAAAGAAAAATTTTTGGGCATTGTATCAGCTAGACACATTTTGACTCTTACTAAGGATTCACCCGCTTTTAGAAACAGTATTGAAGAATTTTTAAGGATCAAAAACAGGCCGGTCGTTACCGTTTTTGAAGATGATTTAGTTTCCTACGCGATCCATTTATTCAGAACCCGCAAGCTCTCAAAACTGATTGTTGTTAACAAAGACATGAAGTTACGCGGAGTACTAGCTCATTATGACCTGATTCAATTTTTAGTTGCGCCAAAGAAAAAAGGTCACTGGGGAGATCGCAAAGGCGATCGAATCAGCCTCCAACACAGCTTAGTTCGTAATTTTACCAAAACCTTAGTCCTCACTCTTTCCTC
Source organism: uncultured Gammaproteobacteria bacterium (assembly GCA_964566425.1). Lineage (GTDB taxonomy): Bacteria > Patescibacteriota > Microgenomatia > UBA1406 > GWC2-37-13 > CAZMIL01. The sequence continues at coordinate 58,985 of CAZMIL010000003.1, forward strand.
CATTCATACACTGAGAGACGCTTTGCAGTTGGTTTTGGACAAAGAAATCGGTAGTGTAATCATTGTTGATGAACAAAGACACCCCATTGGAATAATTACTACACGTGATTTTCTTGGACAATTAACGAAGAAATCTCAAGCTCAGAAGTTTGAAATTGTCGCCAAAAATCTATCTGTCGAAAGCCGCCGGATCTTCGGCGGTTTTTTTAACAGCGTAGTTTCTTTGAGCAAGAAGATTCCCGATTTGGCTAAAGTCAGATTGTTTATTCGGGAGGAGAAAAAAGGGGGAGTATTTGAGCACGTAATGGCCTTAATCCCCAGAAAAGGCACCCCCAAGATAATCAGGCAGCAGGGAAAAAACTTGGTACGCATGTTGTCAGAATCGCGGGCGGCATTAATTAATATGCTTAAAAAGAAATAGGCTAACTAGCGATCTCTTCGATGAAAGTGATTGCGCTCCTTAAATTTGAAAATTTATATTTGTAGTTCACTCCTTTATCCAGAGCATTATTAATCCAAAAAACTTTGGTTTTTGAAAGGCGGTCGTTGTTTAAGAGTTGAATAATATCCCAATTGTCTTCGACGAAAATGTCGAGTTTAAATTTAGCGATCATTTTTTTTTTGAAGACAAAGGGTTGTTCCTCTTTGGCGTTATGAATATAAGCTTTGAAATATTTTTTGGCTTCAATTTTTTCCATCCATTTATCAAAATCGGTTTTTAGGCTATCGTAACGGCCGGTGACAATATAGGCCTCGACTTTTCCTTGTTCAACTAAACGTTGCAGATGGCCTACTCCTGGAGCGATAAATAAACTGGATTTGTGGATCAGAAGCCATAAAAATTTTTCCCACTTCGTTTTAGGAATATAAAAAGCGGTTTTTCTCCTGTGCAAAAAAAGTTTGCGGAAAGTAGCAAAGACTGGGCGGACTATTCGAGCGGGGTTGTAGAGAATGACGCCGTCGAGGTCAAAGCCCACTTTCAGCGGTTGATTGCTTGCCATCTTAAGGTTTAATTATAATTTATTATAATGGGAGTTTATAGATGAAAGTTTTAATCACAGGCGGGGCGGGGTTTTTGGGCATGCATCTGGCCAACTTTTTTGCCAAAAAGGGGTGGCAGATCGTTCTGCTTGATCTTGCTGTCTATGACAAGAATGAGTATCCCAAGAATTGTCTTTTCCTCAAGGGCGATATTCGCGATAAGCAGGCTGTGGCGAAAGCCATAAAAGGGGTGGATGTAGTCATTCATGCGGCCGCCGCCTTGCCTCTCTGGTCAAAAAAAGATATTTTTGCCGTTAATGTTGAAGGCACAAGAAACTTACTGAAAGCATCCTGGGAACAGAACATTAAGCGCTTTATTTATATTTCTTCAACTGCCGTCTACGGGATTCCAAAAAAACACCCTGTGTATGAAGATGATCCTTTGCAGGGGGTAGGGCCTTATGGTAAGAGTAAAATTGCCGCCGAAAAACTCTGTGAGGAGTATCGCGGCAAAGAAATGATAGTAACGATTGTTCGTCCCAAGACTTTTGTCGGGACTCATAGACTGGGAGTATTTGAGATTCTCTTTGATTGGATCAAGGAGGGGAAAAAAATCCCGCTTGTCGGTAGTGGTAAAAATCGTTATCAACTGCTGGATGTTGATGATCTGGTGGAGGCAACTTATTTATTAACGAATTCTAAAAATAGTGAAAGAGTCAATGCTAATTTTAATATCGGCGCTGAGAAGTTTAAGACGGTCAAATATGATCTTCAAGAATTGTTTGACTTTGCACATTCCGGGTCGACGATTTTTCCTACTCCGGCATGGTTAGTTAAAAAAACTTTATTTATTTTGGAAAAATTACATCTTTCACCACTTTATCAATGGGTCTATGAAACGGCCGACAAGGATTCATTTGTGGCAATCAGACGGTTAACTAAAACTCTCAACTGGCACCCCAAATACTCTAATTCACAAGCATTAATTAAGGCCTATAAATGGTACCTTGACCATTACGACGAAATAAAAGCTCGAACACCCGGAGTGACGCATACTGTAGGGTGGAAACAAGGAATCTTAGGGTTTTTCAAAAAGTTTTTATGATTCCGTTTCGAGCGCCTTATTTGTTCCTTTGAAAGATTAACACCTTAGGGTGGTCGTAGACGGTGAATGACTCGTCGGCCGAGTCATCGGGAATTTGTAATTTCCAACTACCAATTTGCAAGCGAGGGTAATCGGTGAATTCCGCCACTTTTTTGAAGCCTAATTGTCCAATAAAAAGTTTCTTATAGTATTGTGCGGTTAACGGATAACAGAGTCTGAATTTTCGACAATCGGCCAGTTTTTGCAATGGGACATAAAGCCGATTGGAGGAAAGAATGATGAAATCGCTTTGTTGCAGTTTTTGATTGAGAATGTTCCATTTTTGTCGGTTGTCCGGTTGATCATAAAGACTCATGATTACGGTCTTGTAATTTTCCGCGCCAACTAAAGGCAAAGAGTCATCCCAATGTTCAACTGCTAGAGTTGCACCCGCCGGAATATTCTGTTGGATCCATTTGGTTGCGGTGACCCTGGTGTGTTGTTGAGAATAGATGCTCATAAACATTGCCGTCCAAATAAAAATTGCCAACAAGACAGAGATAAGGACAAATTTCCTAATAGTAAGTTTAGCTAAAGCATAGCCTGCCATAAGCGCTAAAAAGGGGTAAATTGGCAGCATATAGCGCATGAATTTTACCGCCGAGCGGCCAATGAGCAAAAAATAATAGATAGCAAACAGGGAAGAGTAGAAAAAGAGTTTATATTTCTCCCTCTCTTTAAGCGACAAGAAAATTCCCAGCAAGGTAAAAATTGATAGCAAAGGGCCCAGTCCCCACCAGAAAATATTCTTGAGGTAATAATAATAGGGAATAGTTCCTACGTACTGAAGAGTGTAAGGGAAAGTATAAGGATCGCTGTTGAGCTTTAATTGCTGGAAAATATCCGACAGGTACTTTTGCCAATCTAGATAGGCAAAGGGCATAGAGATGAAACTCAACAGCAGGAATGAGGCAGAAACCAGTAGAAGTTCGGAGATAAGAACTTTAGATTGCCTGAAGCGCTTAATAATTATTGTTAAACCGACAAAAGGAATAAAAATAACCGCTGTAAATTTGGATGTTACTGCTGTTGCCAGAATGACTCCCAGCAAAAAGACTTTTTTTAGATTTGGTTTCTGCAAATATAACAGCCAGACATAGAGTAGAATAGTTAGGAAAAAAGTCAGGAAAGTATCGACGATGAAAAAATGAGCATTCTGGATCGTAAAAAAAGAAATAGCATAAACGAGAGCTGAAAACAGAGCAATTTTTTTATCTCTAAAAATTAATTTGGCGATTAACCAGATAAAATAGACTGTTAAAATATCAACCCCGCTAGACAATAAACGACCGAGATACAGCATCCCGTCATAATTAGCAGTGTGTAAACCAAAGAGATCAACAAATTGGGCGATGCCTTTGAGTAAATAGATTGGCAGAGAGCCGTAATTGAAAAAATCAGGATTGAGTTTATCAAAAAAATGGATTTTGTCGGCGACCATAATCAACTGCCGTTCATCGGGGTGTAAATGAAAACCTTGATCCCAATTTATTCCGTACAAACGTACCCCCAAAGCTAAAAGGAGAATGGTTGTTATTCCCAGCATTTCAACTATAATAATAGCATGCTGCCCGTTTTTCTTGATCTGAAAGTCCTCAAGATTTATACTTTTGGGATCTTTTTGATCTTGGCTTTTTTTTGGGGAAGTTATTTGCTGTGGAAAAATTTTTTACTCACCGCTCATAAAGAAGAGGAAGTTTTTGACGGTTTGTTTATCAGTTTGGCGGTAGGTTTATTTAGCAGTCGTTTACTCTACGTTATTCTGCATTTTACTGATTTTGGGATCAGTTTTTTTAAATTCATTTTGATCAACGGTTATCCTGGTTTATCCCTTTATGGCTTTTTCGCGGGTTTCATTTTCGGGCTTTATTTATTTTTTTTGAGCAAGAAAGTAAAGTTGCAGGAAGTCCTGGACTATTTTGTTCCTTCTGCTTTTCTGGCTCTGGCTCTGGCCGAAATCGGAGTCTTTTTTTCCGGCCCGGAAACAAAGTTGCCGGTAGATAAAACATGGTTAAACTTCCTGCCGTTGGCCGAATCACTGTTTTTTTTCTTGGGGGCTTTTTGGAGTTATCGAATTCTCTACGCGGTCAGAAGAGAAAAATATTTTAAAGGTTTTAATGCTTGGTTTTTCTTTTGGTACTACAGCATAATCAGAGCGATTGCCGATTTTCTAGTTGGCGGAAAGGCAGCCGTTTTAGCCGTGGATTTTAATCTTATTCTTTCTTTTGTTTTACTCTTGACAACGAGTTTTTATTTTTTATATTATTTCAGAAGTCTTGTTTTTGGGGGATTTCTAACAATTACCAGACAAGCATTCAAAAGAAATGGCAAAAAAAATCACAAAAGCGCTCATCAAGGGGTACAAGGAACGACTAGAAAAAGATAGGCGCGAACTTCTACAACAAATGGATGAACTAGCTAGGGGAGACCCATTTTCCGATCCGGATCACGCTTCTGATAACGCTGCTATTGATACCGATGTGCGTGAACAAATGGGCCACGATACAATTGTAGCGCAACTTAAGGACTTGAAGATGCGACTCAAAGATATTGACTTAGCTTTGGAAAAAATAAAAAAAAATAGATACGGTTTTTGTGAGAAATGCGGTAAAGAAATCTCATTGGCGCGGCTGAAACTGATCCCGGAAGCCCGCTATTGTGTAGACGACGAGAAAAAGCTCTTCAGCTAGCGTCTCACGGTTTTTGCCACTAATTGAGAGTTGATTTTTTCAGTGTTATCATTGATAAATGAGCACCCCAAGCTCTTAAAACAGGAGGAGAATTTTCTTCAAATTTAGCCTTTGGAATGGCTGGTGGCGTCAAGGCAGAAGAAGGGAAAGGGATACAGGAGCTTTATAATCTAGTAGATAAGAGCAAAACTTTAGATGAGTTTGCCAATATGGTAAGAAATATCCCTCTTCCTAAAAAATTTAATCTCCAAGACTTTTTTAATAGGGCTAAATCTCTACAATCATCTAATTTTCCCGTAAATAAACCCATAGAAAATATACAAACATTATCAAGACAATTACCCCAAGTAAAAATTGCGCAGGCGAAAGGGGACAATTTTCAGTACACAGAGTCTCAAATTCCATCTAGTAATAGTATACCAAATTTTAGTAATATAGGTAAAGAAGAAAGGCTAAATTTTATAAAAAATAGAAATGTTAGGATTGGCCAAACCAGTCAACTTGCGACGGATATAGAAAATCTTATTCCAGATAGAACACAACGGGAGGCAATTCCTTTTTATCGGGAAATCAAAAATAATCCAACTTTAGCTAAAAATTTACAAGCTGAATTAAATAATCCAACCTCGCCTTTTGCCAGGTACTTTCCACAAATTAAACAAGCCTTAAATCCAACTCCACAAATTAAACAAGCCGACCAACTTTTAGAACAATACTTTAATCAAAGAGGAGTAGAAGGACTTAAATTGGGTTACCTTAAAAATAATATCAACGATTATATTAACCGTATTTATGAAAAAGGACAGTCAACGGAAGGGATGCAAACACCAATTGCACGATCTTCAGTTTCAAGGAGAACTCCACGCTTAATTTAGCTGTGACATTCGATAAAATAGGTGATATAGTTAATGCAAAAAAATATTACCTAGAGCAAATCAATAATTTTAGATTATCGAGCAAGGAATTTAACTTTGTAAGTGAGAGACTTTCTCTAATGTTAATCCTTAACAAAGATAAAACGACAGTAAAATTTATTAAAGACGCGATTAAAAAAAATCCAAATTCAGGTAATTTATGGGTGTTACTTGCATTTGCAGAGTTAAATGATAAAAATCATAAAGAGGCATTAGAAGCAGCTGAAATAGCAAAAAAATTACAGCCAAATGAAGACAATAGAACTTTATACAATCTTATTTATAATCGAGCGCCAGTGATTTTAAATAAACCTCAGTCTCAATTCTAATATCATATCGACAGATCCTGGTTACATGCTTGATAAGCTTGTAAGACATCAATACTATTATCGATATTTTTGATGACAAGGTTTTTGATCTGAATACGCGTATTCAGCGTTTGGAAAAAGATAAAAGCTGGTCTTGAACTGCATCGACCTATCGGTCTGTGCTATAGTAAATATATGCTATCTGAAATTCCGACGTCTACTTTTTTTAATTACTTTGTTTATCTCCTCATTCCGTTTCTCTGTGGATATGTAGCTAAAAAAATCAAGATTTCACCCATCATTGGTTACATTATTGGGGGGATAATTTTAGGCAATCTAATGACTGGGATTATTTCCCAGGAAACTATCAATAATTTTGCCTATTTTGGGATAATTCTCTTGCTCTTTACTGTGGGATTGGAGATAAGTTTGGAAAAGTTGATCCTCCTAAAAAAGTTTATTTTACTGGGGGGCAGCCTGCAAATCGGCTTAACCATCGTAGGAGTTACCATCCTTAGTCTGTTCTTTGGCTTCTCTTTTGTCCAATCCTTACTAATTGCTATCGCTTTCAGCTCTTCCTCAACGACTATTGTCGCTAAGATTATTCAAGAAAGGGGAGAGGAAAATACTTTTCTTGGAGAGATGGCCCTTGGTATTTTAATGTTCCAAGATTTAGCTTTTGTACCCTTCATTATTTTATTTACCAATTTTAGTAACTTAACGATAGGTGGGGGACAGATATTTAAAGATGTTGCTGTTGGTCTGTTTGAATCTGCATTGATTCTGGGAGCAATGTATTATATAGGTAAAAGGATTGTCCCTTTGCTCTTTAACCACATCGCCAAGACTTCGCGAGAGTTACTCAATCTTTTTATAATTATCTTTATTTTTTTGATTACTTTTGTTTCGGCAGCCGCCGGAATTCCTATTTTGGTGGGAGCATTTATTGCCGGCGTGCTCGTTGCACAAACCATTGAGCACTACCACATTTTTTCGCAAATCCGGCCGCTGCGAGATTTGATGGCGATAATCTTCTTTGTTTTTATTGGTACGAAAGTCGATTTAATCGGCGTGATGCCATTTCTGCCTCAAATTCTGTTCTTCGGGTTACTGGTAGTCTTACTTAAGGTTTTAATTTTAGGAGCAATCTTCCTTTATTTTCGCTTTAATACACGTATTGCTTTCTCGCTTTCTCTCTTTCTTTTTCAAATCAGTGAAACTGCCTTTATCTTACTTTCTCTGGCTTTCACCAACCGTCTCTTCACACAGGAACAGTATCTTTTCGTAACGGTTACGGTCTTGATTAGTTTAATGGTCACGCCGCTGTTTATCGCTAACAAAGATATAATTTACGGTTCAATCCGGGGGTTTTTCAGAAGATTCGTGCCTTCTATAGAATTGTTTATCAAACACAGGTTGGATTTTAACGAGATACGCTTGGAAGCCTTTGACCTGCATAATCATGTTGTTATTTGCGGCTATGGAAGGGTAGGCTCACAAGTTGGGAAAGCCTTAACTTTAGCTAATATTCCTTTTGTGGCTATTGATTACAATTTCACAATGGTTGAAAAGGCACGGAAAAGTGGGATCAAAATAATTTACGGTGATCCTACGGATTACGACGTTTTGGATTTTGCCGAAACGGACAAAGCTGTAGCTTTGGTCTCGGCCGTGCCGGCGAAATTCGATCAAGAATCGATTATTCTCAACGCCAAAAGATTGAAGCCAGACATTTTTATTGTCGGACGCGCACATAACGCCAAAGACCACCAACGTATGCTTGACTTAGGCGTACACTCCGTTGTTCAGCCAGAAGTTGAAGCTTCAATTTCGATTATCAAAAAAATTTTCCTAATCAAAAATATGCCTAAAGATGAAATTCTTAAGCGCTTAAAACACATCCGCCTGGTTCAAGTTTTTACCTGAGATTATGAGAAAGAGAGATGCAAATGCAATCAAAAAACTGACTCATATTTCGATTTATTTGCTTTTAAGTCTTGTCGTCTTGTTTTTTTTAACTGTTGCTATAATTAAATCTTTATTTTTTAGCCATGCAGACAGAATTAATATTGTTTTCTATGGCCAAAATACAGCTTTGTATTCATTGGGAAAGACAGATAACGTTAATTATTTCATGCCGGTTTATCCAGATTTAAAAATCCTCGTTCCAGGAGGATATGGCTATTATAGAATTGGGGCTTTGGGGAAATTAGTTTCGCTTGAAAAAAAACCAGATTTATTAAAAAGAACATTCTCTTCGATTTCTTCAAGTCTGGTCAATTATTACTTTTATTCCCCTTCTGATGCAATTTACTATGGTTCTTCCAGCAGGGGACAAGTTTTCTTCCCCAGCTTCAGTCAGATTTGGTTTAGCTCGTCAAATACGCCTTTATTGGATAGATTATATTTCTGGCTCTTCTTTTCACTGACAAAAAAAGCCGATTTTTCTACTCTCGAAGTCTATCCAATCAAAAAAGGACAACAAGCTGTTCAACTCGACGAAGAGGGAATTGCTCAACGCTACCAAGGTTTTCTTTATCACAAAACCTATAGAAATGAGAATAAAACCATACAAATAATTTATACAAATGATTATACTAGTGCTGCCACAATAAGCCGAATATTAGAGGGTGTAGGAGTCAGGGTAGCTGATATTTCTAAGTCAGATAAGCAGCCTAAAGTATGTGGTGTTTATGAAGAGGGAGAGAATTGGTCGCAGACCTCCCGCGATCTGGCTGCATTTTTCGACTGTCAATTAAATAAAGGAAAAACCGGAGTGTTTGATATAATTTTAAAGCTGGCGAATAGAGAGCCGGACTGGAGTGGACAATAAACAGATGAACTTTATTTTAGGTTTTATTACAATCTTAATCTTCTCTTTCTTGTTAGCGAGGCGCTCGATGCGGGATTTTCGAGCTCATACTGAAGTGCGGCGCCTTGTTAAGAGGCAAAAAACTAAGGGAACAATTCTTTTTTTGACTAAAAATAAACTTAAACATTATTCTTCTTCGTTTTCTTCATCTTCGATATCTAAAGAGTAGGGAAGGACTTCTTTATCTTCATTGCCTAAATTTTCAGCCATATTTTCCAAATCATTACTTACCTCCTCAGGTTCTTCAGGAATATTCTCTAAATCTTCATCCATCCCTATTTTCAGCATACTGGTTTGCGCGCTTTTCGGGAAAGAGACATATTTGGCGAATTTCTTAGCTTTCTTCTGTTCTTTAATGAAAACAACCACTCGATTAAGGGAAGCCTCTTTAACAAAGCAGGAGTATTCGCCGCCTGCTCTCATAAATAGAAAGAGACTCTTTGAAAGATCATCCGGTAAAGAACCAATATAATCATTTGTTTTTGATCTGACTTCAATTCTTCTTTTTTTAGCTTTAAGAAAAACCTCCTGGCCAATAAATAGATGAGCTAACAAGTTTTTTTGCCCCAATTTAACTAAGGGAATACTTTTTGTTTTTCCCGGAATTTCCATAAAAAGCGTTGGGTCAAAGTGGACGTCTTTTTTGACAGCTTTTTTACTAGTTTTTTTAGCCAGGATTTTTATCCGCTCTAAATTTTCCTTAGCTAACTGATTGTTCGGCTGCATTTTCAATATCTGTTTATATATTTGCCGTGCAAGATTTAGTTTGTGGCTCTGTAAATATGCAAATCCTAGCCTAAGCGAAGCGGCAAAATTATGCTTATCCCCTTTGAGAATTTTTTTGTTGATATTAATTGCGGTTTTCCAATCAAGGTTTATAGCAGCATCGATTGCCCCTTGCTCCAAAATTTCCAACTCATTCATAGCCCTAAAGTATATGGCATTTGAAGCTAATGTCAAGTATAATGACTCAAACATATGTCTGGACACTCCAAATGGTCACAGATCAAAAGAAAAAAGGGTCTTAAAGACCAAGAAAAAGGGAGAATTTTTTCTAAACTCGCCCGAGCTATTACCGTGGCAGTACTTGAAGGTGGCGGATCAACCGATCCGGATCACAATGTCAAACTGCGCATGGCTTTGGAGAAAGCAAAACACGAGAACATGCCTAAAGATAGTCTTAAAAGAGCTTTGGAAAAAGGCACCGGTCCGGAAAAAGATAGTCTCCACGAAATAATCTACGAAGGATTCGGGCCGCGCGGTGTGGCTTTGCTAATCCAGACAGCAACCGATAACTCCAACCGTACGCACAGCGAGATCAAAAATGTTCTCGATCGCCATCAAGGTAAAGTGGGGAGTCAAGGCTCTGTATCATATCTTTTTCAGAAATGCGGGATGATTTCTTTTAATAAACATGAGAATAAAGAAGAAGATATTTTTGCCTTCGCCGATAAAGTTCAAGCCCTGGATATCGACGAGGACGAAATATCTTTTACTGTTTTTTTCCCTTTTGCCAATCTGGGAAAAGCTAAAGATTTCCTTGACGGATTATTTCCCAATGCGCCGGCAGAGGTTGATTATCGTCCGCAAACCTGGCTTAACATTGACGATCAGCATATAGCCAAAAAAATTCTTAATCTCGTAGAAAGTCTTGAGGCCTTAGACGACGTGCAAAAAGTTTTCTCAAACTTCGATATTCCTGAAGAATATTTGGAGCTATAATTTACACATGCGTAAATTTTTGCAGGTAGTAATCAAACGTTTTAACTCCTTCTCGTTGAAGATAGAAAAGCGGTTAAGGTTTGTCTTGAGCGCGCTGATTTTGGGCTTGTTATTGCTGATCTCAACCTTTTTCTTTTTTGAGAAAGCATTCATCTTTATTCCTGTATTTATTTTAGCGACTTATATTTTGACTTACTTTTCGATTATCGAGGGGATTGATAAATCGGAATGGGGGATGCTTTTTCTTATTCCGGTGATCTTCAGCGTAGCTTTTTATTTGTTCTATTTCTTGTTTCCCGTACGTTGGCTAACACGTTTACCATTTATCGCGCTTTATGCAGTTGCAATCTACGCGATTTTGTTAACTTCCAATATTTTTAATGTGGGAGTAGAGAAGAGCCTTCAACTTTACCGCGCGGCCTTTTCCGTTAATTATTTTTTTCAAACAATCATCGTTTTTTTGGTTGCAAATATCCTTTTTTCAGCCAGAGAAAATTTTTTAATCAACGCCTTAATAATAGGGGCGACTGTTTTGCCTCTTAGTCTGCAACTCTTCTGGACGATTAAGCTTAATCTCCAGTTGGAAAGGGAGCTTTTTCTTTATGCTTTTTTTACCGCTTTGATTTTAGTGCAACTTGTACTCGTCCTGTCGTTTGTTCCCTTTAGACCTGAAATTATGGCTCTGATCGTGACTGCCGCTTATTATTCTTTCGGTGGGTTAGTGACAGCTGTGATTGATAGCAGGTTGTTTAAGCAGACTGTGCGTGAATATTTAATCGTTTTAGGCATAGTTGTAGGTATTGCCTTGCTGACAATAAATTGGTAGACCTCCAAAGTGGAGGAGAGGGGAGGCAGACTCTCCAGGTGGAATAAGGAAAAGGTACGGACGTGAAATAAATATCCTATAGTATAAAGGTTAAAAAACTATAGGGTAGTAGACGAAGCTAAAATCGAGAGAAAATTTAATTAATAGACAGATAAATAAGACGAGATAATTGAGGCTAAAATGACTAGACAGATTGCTACTACACTCTAAACTGCTTACCAGCCCCTTTGTGGATAAATTGCTATAAAGTAGCCTTGAAATTGATAATTTAGACTGTAGCAAAGTCCTAAATAGAACAGACAGCCAGATGCTGTTTCTTACGAAATCAGCTTCAAATTTTAATCTTAGACCCATTTAACAAGCTAAATCGAAGACATTTTAAGACGTTATAATCGATTCTTGGAGAAGTCTCAAGAGAGGGGTTAAAAACGAATAAAAGGTGAAAAATAATAACGGAACCCAACTTTTTTTGAGAGAAATAAAAAAAGAAGTCGCGCCGCTCTCTTTTTATTTGTGGATATTGACACCAGACAAGGAATCCAAAAATTAAGGAGAAATTCCCGCAGGGAGCAAAGGGTATATAACGTCGTAAATTGTATCTTTTACGACGTCATGCAGGTTCAATTGGAGGAGAAGTGGTTTCGGAATCAGATTTTAAAATTTAACCAATTTCGCAAAAAATAAAACAAATAGAAGTATTCTTATGCATATTTTCTCCTAACCTCTATCTCTCTGGGATGGCTCCGTTTTTATGCGCGGAATCCCCTATTTTGTGGCTAAATAGGCACAATTTTAGCTGTGGTAAAATAATATGATGAGATTTCTTCCTAAAAAGAATGCCCTCATGTGGTTGGTTTCGGGCATTGTTTGTGGGGTGTTGGTTTTGGCCATCTACAACTTAGTTCAAGAGTTTGAATCTCTACGTTTACAAAGACAAATACGCAATCGCTATACTCCGGAGGTATTGAATAAACCCAAAGAGATTAAGGAAGAACCAATCGCGACCGAAGCAGCTAAGATGAGGCTACCGATTATTATGTATCATTATATAGACTATATAATTGATCCCAATGACAAAGTCAGAAACAGCTTAACAATTAACCCAGCTAATTTCGCTAACCAACTCCAGCATTTCAAAGATGTAAACTACCAAACCTATTTTGTTCGTGATGTGCCCGGCATTCTTGAGGGAAAAGTAAAATCGGCCAGCCGGTCGGCCGTCTTGACCTTTGACGATGGTTATGAAGACTTTTATACCTATGCTTTTCCGATTCTCAAGAAGTATAACATGAAAGCTACTGTATATATCATTGTTAATTTTATCGGCAAAAAAGGTTTTCTTAGCGACCGAGAGATCAAGACGCTTTTGGCCAGCGGGTTGATAGAAATCGGTTCTCACACTTTTGATCATGCTTATTTGAAGCGTACAAACGCGGTGGTTGCCAAACGTCAAATTATTGAAAGCAAGAAAGTGCTGGAGAATGAGTTTGGGATTAAAGTAAAAACTTTTGCCTATCCGTATGGGGCCTTTGACAATCAAGCGATGGATCTAGTTAAAGAAGCGTCATATTCGGCGGCTGTTTCAGTGATTTCCGGAACGATGCAAAGTACCGGCAACGTTTTTTATTTGTCCCGGTTGCGCCCCGGTTTCCTGGTAGGCTCCAACATGATCAGCGCGCTTGAGAACTTCCCGCGATAATTTGGGTAAATTGGTCAAAAGAAGTGATTTGAAGTTTTTGACCATTGTAGAAAAAAGTAGGCGTAGAGTTGACCGAAGCAGCGAGACCCGAACGCAGATCCACATCAATTCTATTTTTAACCTCCTGTGAGTTCATATCTGTTTTGAATTGATCCATATTGAGTTTGAGCTGTTTGGCAAGGTTGACAAAAAAGTCGGTGGGGTTAGGTAAATCGGCCCACTTTGCCTGCGTTTCATAGAGAAGATCATGCATTTGCCAGAACTTGCCCTGTTTGGCGGCCGCTTC
>CAZMIL010000004.1:0-57214 GCA_964566425.1 uncultured Gammaproteobacteria bacterium
ACCCCCAACTTAATGAATAAAGGCCAAGAGAATGCAGGCGACCCCTAAAGAACCCCAGAGGACAATCAACATCCAAACAGGTGAAACGTGGCATTTCCCTTGTTCTAACAAGAAGGGGCCTAATTTGTGTAGGCCGACTAATTAATTGCTACTGCAGTTCACCCCTTAGTCGGCCTACAAAAATTAGACCCCTTCTTGTTTGAAAAAGGGAAATGCCAAGTTTCACCTTTATGGATGTTGTTTGTCCTCTGGGGTTTTTTCTGGGTAGCCTTCATTCTCTTTGCCTTGATTAAATATGTTGAGGGTGGAGAGAAAAAGGTTGCTAAAAACTCGTCTCGGATTGATCTGTTTGTGATGGCGCTGTTTGTGCTGGGAATCTTCTTAATCACCGTGCCAGAGTTTTTATACGCCAAAGATATCTATCCGCAACATTTTCGTGCTAACACGATGTTTAAGCTCGGCTATCAGGCATTTATGATGATGGGGATAGCAGCAACTTTTGTCCTTTATCGCATCACTCTACTCAAAGGCAAACTCAAGTACCTATTTAAGGCTATTTTTGCTTTTTTTCTTTTTTTCGTCGTTCTCTATCCTTTTTACTCTTTCACCTCTTATTATGGCAAGCTTGACCGCACACCGCAGCTAGATGGAGCAGTGTGGTTAACCGCGCAATATCCTCAAGATGGAGAAATCGTTGATTATTTAAACACTTATGTGAAAGGCCAACCTAATATTCTTGAGGCACAGGGAGATTCCTATACTGATTATGAGCGGATTTCGGCCAATACTGGATTGCCTACTGTGGCCGGTTGGTGGGTACATGAATGGTTATGGCGTGGATCTGCCGACGTGGTTGGCTCAAGAATTCCCGACATCGTTAACATCTATGAATCGCCTAACATCCAATTAACAAGGCAACTTCTTAAGCGTTATAACGTACGGTATGTAATCATTTCCGGCTTGGAGAGGAAGAAATATAAAAATATCAACGAGGAAAAATTTAGGCAAATTGGTAAGCGAATTTTTGTTTCAAGTAATGGTCTTGGAGCGGTCTATCAAGTAAACTAGACTAGATCTTGACAAGGTTTTTTTAGTGTGCTATTGTTTTAGCAATTAGTCGTCTAACGGACGAATAAAAAAAGAGCATTACTACTCGTCGTCCCCTTATACGAGCGGTAGTGATGCTCTTTTTTTAAAGTTGAAAAGTTTTAATCGGAATCCCTAAATTTTTATTCAGTAATTGCTGAAATTGACCTGTTAAAAAATTAGCAAATTTAGCTTCTTTTTTCTTCTCTTTGAAAAGTTTTCTAGCACTAATTTTCTGTCGCATTTTTTGACTATACAAAGCTTTGTGGCATTTGTCAAGACCTATAGAAAAAAAGTCATTAATTATAAGATAGCCTATAGAAATATAACCGCACTTTGGGGCTTTCCTTCAGTCTTTTTGTCTTCTGCTCTATTTTGTGGATAGTTTGTGTATGTAAGAGAGTATCTATTTCCTGGTATAATAGAGGTATCTCTCCCTATGCAATTTTCTGTTCTGACATATAATCTTTTGTATAATCGCGCTACTAAGCAGCTTAAAAGTGTTCTGGCTGAAACTAAGCCTGATCTTATTTTCTTTCAAGAGATAATCACTAAAGAAGAAGATCTCCAGACTATAGAAAATGCAGGTTATAGGCTTGCAGAATTCTCAAATAGCTTTATCAGACGCTCTGGACAGATTTTTGGTGTGGCAACCTTTTATAACCCTAAAGTTTTTTCTCCTGTTCACTCACGCAGTATTGATTTACCTGCAGGCGCCCTGGAAGCCCTTATTTTCCTTTTACGTAGAGGTGAAGTCCCCCGTACAGTCCTGGAAACCGAATTTGTCTTTAAACAGACCAAAAAAAAGTTGGTAACCTACAATATTCATCTTTCGGCTGCAGCTATGAATACTGTTCGCCAGAAACAAATTTTAAGCGCTTTTCACGAGCTCAAATTAGATAAAAAACTACCGATCATCATCGCCGGAGACTTCAACTATCCTTACAACCGCAAAGATTTCGAAGATTTGATTAAAGAATACAACCTCAAGGAAGCAACCAATAATCTAGCCTTCACAAGCCGCTTCCTGAAAATTGCCCCGCTCAAATTGAAGCTAGATTATATTCTCTATAAAAACCTTTTATCTATTGAAACCAAGCGTGTTGACATCAAACTTTCGGATCATTATCCTATTCTTTCTATATTTAGTTTAAAGCGCAAAGTAAAATCATGAGGATTTCCGTAATTATTCCTGCCTATAATGAGCAGGGTCATTTGCCAGACTGTTTGGCTAGTCTACAGAAACAAATCGTCCCCGCCGATGAGATTATCGTCGTTGATAATAACTCGACTGATCAAACATTTAAAATCGCCAAACAATTTAAAGTCAGAGTCCTTAAAGAAAAAAAACAAGGCACAGTATATGCACGGAATCGTGGATTCAATCATGCCGGGTATGAAATCATTGCGCGGACCGATGCGGATGCAATTCTGCCGCCAAATTGGTTGAAGAAAATCAAATTAGCCTTTCAGAATAAAAAAATAGACGCACTGGCTGGTCCGACTGAATTTTATGATTCTCCTTTTGGCAAGTTATTTTCTAAGAAAATGTACATGGCCTTTTTGAAAAGTGTTCAGAAACACCACACTCTACTCGGGCCAAATATGGCTTTGACTAAAAAAATCTGGAACAAGGTCAAAAATGAAGTTTGTTTGTTGCCAAATCACAAATTGTCCGAAGATATTGATTTAGCAATTCATATCAATCACAGGGGCGGAATTATTGGCTACGATAGGACTAATAAGGTTGACGTTTCAATCCGCCGAGCCAAAAAAGATCCCTATTCTTTTTATATCAAATACCCCTTACTGTTTACCAGCAGTGTTTTGTACCACAAAAACAGGCAAATATATTAAAATTTGATTAATAAATCTATGAAAGTTTCTGTCGTCCTGCCAGTATTTAATGAGGAAGAATACGTGGCTAAATGTTTAACTAGTCTGGAAAATCAAATCGTCCCCGCCGATGAGATTATCGTCGTTGACAACAATTGCACTGATCAGACTATTGCTATTGCTAAAAAATTCAATAAAATCCGTGTCGTTAAGGAGACTAAACAAGGGATAAGTTTCGCTCGTAATAGAGGATTTAATGAAGCTAGATCTCCGGTTGTCGGCCGCATCGATGCGGACTCCATTCTCCCCCGCGACTGGGTAAAAAGAATTAAAGATGATTTTACAAAATATAAAATTGACGGTCTGACCGGCCCGGTAATATTTTATGACTTTTCTTTCAAGACGCCAGCTTACGCACAAATCTATCTCGAGCTGTTTCGCTTAATTCAAAAAGGTAAAGATACTCTAATCGGCCCAAACATGGCAATAACCAAGAAGATCTGGAACAAAATCAAAAACGAGGTTTGTATGGATAATAGTAAGGTCCATGAAGATATCGATTTGGCAATCCACTTAGTTAAAGCGGGAGGGAAGATTAAAGCCGACGATAAATTAATTGCTCATTGTTCTGCGCGTAGACTGCTTAAACACCCACAATCTTTCTTCGTCGAATATCCGGTCCGTCTATTCAACACAATCAAAATTCACAATGGAGCTTTCTCACATCAGTGAGTCTGCTGCTTGAAGAATTTTTCTATTTCGTTTAATGTTGTTACATCTTCTGCTCTACGATCATCTCTAAAACGTTCCAGTCGGGGAAATCTAAGGGCGTAGCCCGGAACATCAACCTCTAGGGCGGAGCCGCTTTTTGAGCTCTTCATTTTTCTGCCGGCGGTGTGAACAGACGATCGTGTAATCTCATCAGCTTTAATTTCAACGACTATTTGTGGCTTCATCCAAACATCTACGTCCATAGCTTTATCAACTTCATATAAGGCTGGCTTTTTAGTTGTTTTAACTTTTTCTCCACGTTTGCGTAATTCGCGCCATTCTTCATCGCTGAGTCCGGTGCCAACTTTAGCTACGGTAACAAAAACATCCTTCTTGGCATCATAAACACCTGCTAAAAACGCTCCGATCCCAAAATCTGTTCTTTTTCCCTTGCCATAATCATAGCCCATGACCAAACAATCGATCGTATCTTTAATTTTTGTCGAATAACTGCGTTTGAATTTAATCCAATTAAATCCGCGCGCTCCGGGTTGATAAATTCCCTCAAGTTTCTTCGCCACGATTCCCTCCAAGCCTTTGGAAATTGCATCTTCAAACAACATTTCGAGTTTATTTTCTTCATTAACAATCTCATCGTTGGCCACCAGAATTGTGTCTTTATCTACCCTGGTCTCAGCTCTTATAGCTTTTTGCAGCTCTTTACGCCGCTCATGAAAATGAATGTCCAACAAATCCTTGCCATTAACATATAAAATTTCGAAGGCAAAAAACTTTAGCGGAATTTCTTTAGCTTTGGCTTCGATTCCATGTTTTCTTTTTCTTTGGACTGTTTCTTGAAAAGGGAGAAAAGTACCCGATGTTGGCTCAAAGCCGATCGCCTCTCCTTCAAAGATAATTTCTCGGGCTTTGACCTCTTTTTTTACACCTTCGACAATATCAGGGTACATGTAAGTAACGTCTTCAAGATTGCGCGAATATAGTTTGACTTCTTTTTTAGCCTTTGAATAGTGGATTTGCAGGCGGAAACCGTCATATTTTGGTTCGATCGCGCATTTGCCGATTTTAGCAATAATCTCTTTTCCTGTAGGTAATCTTTCAGCACGCATCATAATAATGGGTGTAAATAAGACTGGTTTAATTGCGTGGCCGATGTGTTCCCCTTTCTCTTTGATCAGTTTTCCCAAATAACCGAGATCCGGCCTAACGTGATAGGCCTTCTCGAAAACTGGTCGCAAGCTCTTATCTTTTTTCACCATCCAAGAAAGGGCGTCTAACACGGTCATGTCGGAAAAACCAAGTCTAAGAACTCCTGGGGGGATCCTAACCAGATAACGACAAGACAAAGGATCTAGATAACTAATTAGTCTAGCTAAGATGTTCATTTTTGCCTCTTGTGATTTTGGCCCAGCTTTTTTGGTAATCTCAAGAAGATCGTTATAAACTTCAACAATGCTTAAATCTTTTTCCTCAAGTGCTCTGTGTAATTTCCGGAAGTACTCAACAGTCTTGCCAAGATCTCCGATTTTCTTATATTCGTGATCAAAGTATTTTTTTTCGAGATGGAGAGCATTAATCGCGCTCTTAATAACCATCTTTTCAGCCATACCGAATTCCGAACTGCCGTATAAAGGAGAGACTCTCCCTTGGAGAAGATAGATTGTTTTGTCGATTTCTTCGCTATTTAATTTTTTAAATACTTCCGCCAACAAATGGGTTATTTGCAAACGTGAACTTGTCTTCTCTATTTCTTCGACGTATTTTGCCAGTTGAGAGAATTTCATACCTATATCTTAAATCATCGTATAACGGGCAGCCTTGGTGCTACCTATTTTTTTAATCAGGTTTTTTTTGATTAAATCTTGCAGATCGCGCAAAACAGTATCTTCAGAAATGTCAGGAAAAAGATCAGGGAAACTTTGATTTTGCAGATAACCGATTTCTTGAATATATTCGATTATTTTTATTTGCCGATCGGTAAGATAAATTTGTTGCCCTCCAAAGCGCTCTTTCATCTTGACATCTTTGGAGAGTTTGAGGACTTTCTGTCTAATTTTGTCAAACTCGATTGCCGCACCGAGAGTAAAATACTCCAACCAATCGCTCAGATCTCCGGCCGAAGCTTTTTGCAAATTTTCATAATAAGCAAGGGCATCTTTATCATAATATTCTTCAAACGAGAAAAATCTGCGCATATCATAACCTTCGAGAAACAAGATGAGTGTGGCTAAAACCCGCGCAACCCGGCCGTTTCCATCCAAAAAGGGGTGGATATTGGCTAAACCGTGATGGGCGATTCCGGCTTTCAGAACGGGATGGATATCGTCATTTGTCTGACGATTGAGCCAATAAATAAACTCGCGCATCAGAAAAGGTACTTCGATTGCCGGAGCCGGGCGGAAAGTAATCTCCCCCGTTTGTGAATTTCTGACCACGACTTGTTTTGTTCGATACTCTCCAGCTTGTTCGGGGGCTAAGATGTTAGCGACAATAATGCGATGAAATTTTTTAATTAACGTCTCGGTTATTTTATCTATTTTTTTCTTGGCCTCGTCGTCGATTAGCTCGACCACTTTCCGATAATTGATTATTTCTTGAATGTCCCGCGGTCGCCCAATCACCTCTTTTCCCATCAGAACTTCTTTGGCGTCGTCTTTATGTAATTGATTCCCCTCAATGTGAGTGCCATGATACACTGACCTGACTACTGCATCTTCCTTGAACTGTTTTTCCCATAAAGGCAGCAGTGGGGCGTGCTTAATTGTTTCTTCGGCGGCTTCGATGCGGGCAATATTGTTCAAAATTCTGTTGGTGATCCTGTAGGAAGGTTGGAACATGAAGATTATTATAGCAATTTTTCCCGCTTATTCCCCGAATCTGCGCTTACGGCGAGCGTATTCTCTGAGACACTCCTCAAAATTCTCAATCGTAAAATCAGGCAGGTGCTGCGGTACGAAAATTAGTTCCGAGTAAACACTCTCCCAAGGCAAAAAACCCGATAGACGTTGTTCGCCACTGGTTCTGATAATCAAATCCGGTTCGGGTTGAGGTAAAACCGAGGTTTCTAAAATTTGAGTTATTTTTTTTTCATCTGCTTTTCCACTTTTCTCTACACTCGCTAAAAATTTGTTCAATCCCCTCACAACAGAATCTCTTCCGCCATAATCCAAAGCAATAACATAATAATATTTACTGAATTTTTTTGTTTTTTTTTCAGCATTTTCAATTGCTTTGTTCAAAGATTCGCGCAAACGATCTTTTCTACCGATATGGATAATCCTTACTTCATCTTCGATTGCTTCTCTCAGCGTTTCCGTAATCCAATACTCGTAAATATTCATCAAATGATTAACCTCTTGTTTTGTCCTCTTCCAATTCTCAGTTGAAAAAGCCCAGGCTGTAAAAATTTTTATCCCCAACTGTCTAGCTTTTTTGCTGATCTCTCTAACTCGTTTAAAGCCTCGTTGATGACCTGCGAAGATGGGACGATTATGTTGCCTTGCCCACCGTCTATTTCCGTCGGGGATCAGTGCAATATGTACAGGTAGCTTGTCCATCAGCTCTATTATAGCATTGACTTAAGTAGTTATTTTACCTACACTTTAAGCATGGTTTACGCTTTAGACATCAGTAATCCAAATACTAATCCTCTAGCTAAATTTTCCAATATTGCCTCCCTTGCCAACATCCTCACCTCCCTACTTGTTCTTTTCGCCGCTTTAGCTTTTGTTTTTATGATGTTGATGGGAGCTTATACCTTTATGACTGCGGGCGGTGATGCAGAAAAAGTAAAAAAGGCACAGAGCACCTTAAAATATGCTCTGATTGGGTTGGCGATCGTCTTGGTGAGTTTACTTATTGTAAAATTAATTGAATATATTTTTGGGATTAACTTACCCTTATGAAATTTTTAACCTCAATCCCCGCCACTAATCTTTTTGGGAAATTAAAAGCACCAAATGGCTTGTTGTCTGGTGATCCTGCTACTATGGCCAGCAATTTGCTCACCTTAGGAATCAGGTTGTTTTTTATTTTTTCGGGAATAACAGCTCTGATTTGGATGATGCGCGGAGCTTTTGACTGGATTACCTCCGGAGGTGAAAAAGAAAAAATTTCTGCGGCACAACAAAGAGTTTACAATGCAGTTGTAGGAATGTTTTTACTTGTCGGGGTGCTGGCTATAATTGCTACTCTTGAACAATTGGTATTCAAAAAAGCTTTCTGTTTTGGTTTGACTTGTCCCATCCAAATTCCAACTTTTAAGAGCCAATAAATTTTTCCACTAAAGGATTATTCTTCAATCTTCTTGTTTGCTCGACTGACCAAACAGAATATCCTTGGGGATTAATCTCGGTTTGTTTTACCCAATCTTTCCACTTTAACCAGTAATAATCTTCTACTTCTTTTTTGTTAGCTGAAATTTCTCCCTTAACTTTGGCTAAATACACCGGACAAATTTCGTTCTCTACAATTTCGCCCATCTCAGCCGTGTACCTAAAATCCGGGAGCGCAACTTCTATTTTTTGGGGTGAGAGACCCAGCTCAAACTGCAAACGGCGTTTAATCGCATCCTCCATTATCTCGCTGGGCGCGGGGTGGCCGCAACAACTGTTTGTCCAGATTCCGGGAAAAACTTTTTTGCTTTTCGCTCGTTGAACAACTAAAAATTCTCCTTTGTCATTGAAAGCGTAACAGGAAAAAGCCAAATGCAAAGGCGTATTCTCGTTATGTGATTCCAACTTTGGCGCTGTCCCAATAGGATTACCCTGGCCATCTACTAAAACAATAAGTTCTTCTTTCATAAGTTTCTCTCTTTCAAGCATAAAAACTATTCCACTATTGTCCCAGAAAAATTTCGATCAAAAACTGCATCCATCAACGCATTTTTGCTTAATCCGCTTGTGATATAGACTTTTATTTTCTTTCTCGCTAGTGAAATAGCCTGTTCTATTTTATGTTTCATTCCTCCAGTAACGTCAAACCCTTCCGTCCTAAACAAATTTTGCTTGAACTTGGCGATTGTTCTAATAGTTATCTTACTTACCACGCGCCTCTTACTATCTAAAAGCCCTCGAACAGGAGTCAGGTAGATAACTTTAAGAACTTTATATTTTTTACCATGAAATTTATTAATTAAAAAAGAAAAGGCGTCTTCTGTAGAAAAAATGTGACTATCATTGGCCGAATCATACACAATATCTCCGTAAATGACCGGAACAATGCCTAGTTTGAGAAATCCTTCAAGCGGCTCTGTGAAGATTTTTTGCAATTTTCCTTGCTTGGCTAGCAATAATGACGATTGATGTACAGAAATAGCAGGAATTTTTTGTTTAAGCAGCTCGTCAACGACAAGCTTATTTAAAGTCTTAACACTCTCTTGAACTACACTGAAACCATAGCTTTTTTGACCAGAATTTATTGTCGAGGGAAGTTTGTATTTAAGTGCTTCATAATGGCCAAAGGAGCCGGCACCATTACCAAGTATGAAATATGTATCTTTGCTTTGATTGAGAGTTTTTTTGAAATCCCTGGCAAACTGTTTAATCTTCTCTAATTTAACCGTTCGGGGTTTACTTTTATCTGTAATCAAACCCCCGCCAAGTTTGACGAAGATCAGTTTTTTCATAGTGGAAAACGCACTGGTCTGGGCAACCCCCCATTAGCGTCAAATGTTCCACCGGCTGCTAATTCGCGCAGAGTTGGCAGAGTAAATTCTCTATAATCAAGTCCTACTCCATCCCATTTGGCTTGTTGTTTAAGAACATCTTGCAGTGAAAAATATTCAGTGCGAATAACTTCATTAGAACCAACAAAACCGCTACAATCTTCATCCGACCAAAGAGTGTAGACTCCGACCGTGAAAGATTTTTGTCCAGGATAATACTGACTCCGCCTGGGGAGTTTATAAACTAGATAAAAAAGTTTATCCTGATCGTAAGTGCTTAGTTCCAAGCCGTGGTCGTTTAAATCCCAATTTAACTCTTCGGCCAATCCTCTGGAGAGAGTAGCTAAACCTGTTTCTTCTCCACTTTTTCGGGTCTCACCAAAAAAACTCCATTTGCCGTTTTTTTCTGAATCACGACTATTATGCAGACCCAAAAGAATCTGCGGGTCGCTGGGATTCCTAAGAATAATCAAAGCAGCTCCCTCACCGTCTTGAACTTCTTTCAACTCTATCGAATCATATCTATAATCCGGACAAACAATAGAAGGAGATTCAATTTCACCAAGAAGCAGACTGTTCAGGCGCTCGGCTCTCATAATTTACCTGTTTTAGATTATCATTATAATCCTAAACCGCTTAAAAAGCTATTCTAAATGCGTGCCTATTCCAGGCTCACAGAGTAGATTTTTGGACCAACCAAAACGTATGCGTTGTTATTAAAAACCACAAAGTCTGTGCCTTTGGTAAAAATTGAGGAACTAATCTGACGCTCATAGGCCCCGCTTTTATCGATTACATAAATTGTGCCTTTGTTTTTGTCCCATGCATATACTTTGGCTGTATCTTTACTGGTAAAAATCTTGTTAATCTCTACATCTTTTTCAGGGAAAACCAATCCAAAAGAGTCCTGTAATCCAGAAGTATATTTAATAACCGTTCCCGGCAAACCTACATAGACCGAGGCGTCAATTGCTATTGAATTTGCTGCTTGAAAATTTAAATTTTGCCCGGGTTGGAGGTAAATCGTTTTTTGAGAAAAACCATTTTCCGCGACTAAATATTTATAGATCTGATTCTTGCCACGATCCAGCAGATATAGATTACCATTATAAGCAGAAAGACTAATAATTTCTTTCCAGTCAGAATCATTGCCGATTACTTTCTTAGTTTTCCCGTCGGCCGATAACTGGAAAATTCCCACACCTTTCTTGAAGAAATAGATATTATCTTGATAATTAGCAATTAACAAGGCTCCCTTGATATCGGAAGAAGTCCTTCGATCCAGTGATTTTTTAGTCAGAGAAAGCAAATAAGCAGCTCCATTTGGATCGAACACAGCCAAATTTTCTCCGTCCAAGGACATTATTTGACCGGTAGCATTTTTATTTTCAACTGAAAGATCAAAAAATTCAGTTGTCTGTTTCTGTTCTTTTTTTAAAATTTGTTTTTCTTTCTCCCTAATTAATTCTGTCAGACCTTGAACGTCTTTATTATTCGGATCCTTGATCACCTGTTTGAGATCTGCTAAGTTTTTTTTGGCTTGAGCGATGAGGACGATTGCACGGGGCATATTCAAAAAAGACACCTCTTGGGCTTGGTTAAGTTCCTCATTAATAAGCTCTTTGGTAGTTTCTAGTTTTTTTTGGCTTTGGAGACCGCCATTGCGCTGGTAAGTCATAATCACACTCCAAATAAAAATGATAAGAATGATCGCCGCCCCAACAAATGTCCATATTTTCTTTCTCTCTTGAGATGTCACCTTTTCTCGAGCATTCTGTAAAAAGGAGGCAATTTTTTTACCGATTATTGATTGTTTAGGTACGGGGGGCTGCAAAGATAATTCTGTCTCTACAACTTTTTCTGTTTCAAAACTCACAAAAAGAGCGATCATTCCTTCATCTTCCTGTTTTTTCATCCGCGGGGTGATCGTTTCCAAAATTTCATGCGGGTTATGATGACTTACAACATCTTTGAGTTGGATTTCCGTGCCTAAAAGTTGCGCGAATTCTTTAGTTGTGAAGACAAAAAAATCGCCCGCAGATATATACCCCGAGGCACTGTTTCCGCCTTCGATCAGTTTGACAAAGTCTCTTCCTCTACGTAAGTAGATCTGCCCTGTACCAACTGTTTTTAACCAAATTAATTCCTTATGAACCAGTCCTGCTGCACAGGAAAAACTAGAAGGAATATCAGCTTCTTTGAATTTGTTAATTAAAAAAGTTTCAAATGCATTCAAGCTGCTGATTGACGCCTGCTCAATCTCAGTATTGATTCTTTTCAACAAATCTCGCCCTTTTTCTTTGGTAAAAGCGACGTCGATTTTGAGAATAACGAAGAAACCATTTTCAGAACAAAAACCAATAAATCCTTGCTCGTTCTCGCGTCCAAGATAAACAGAAAAATTCAAATGGTACATCTAATTAAATCATACCAAAAGCAAGCAAAAGAAGCAGAACCGCCACGAAAATCTGAAAGAGCGATATAAAGCGAAAGATCTGTCCTCGATCAACAATCAAAGTTTTGAGCATAATTCGAGTTTGGCTATAAATAACAATTGCATAAATCAAATATAAAAGAGTTAAAACTACTGCAAAAGCGGTGAAGAAAAAATTGAATAAACTCGAACTCTGGAAAAAATTGAACATAGTCAACGACCTTCTTTGAGAAAACTGTTGATAATACTGACTACTTTGGCCGGTTTCGGGATTTTTAAAAAATCAACATTAACTTCAGCAGTCCCGGCAGTTTGAATAAATACATTACCGTAATCAAATATCGCTTGGAAATAACCGCCGCTTTTATCGGTAATATCCTCTATTCTATCCATATTTGCCTCGGTTACTTCGCGATAAATAACTGCACTAAAATCCATGCCAATTACTCTCTTGTTGGTAACTATTCCCACATTAAAAAAATAAGAAAGAAGGTTGAACCACCAATAGCTTAAGATAAAAATTGTGCTTGAGAAGTTTAAAAAGAAAAATTGCGTTGGTGAAAAAAGTGAACCAAAAACAATATTTAGAAAAATCAACAAGATAAAAAGAATAAAACCGTTAATTATCCAGGGAAGAAGGGTAACCGGATGTGCTCGCAAAACCAAGATTACTTCCTCATCCGGTTCTTGAATATCAAAATGGACGTTAGGACGAATGCAGAAAGAGTGTAAAACCTGATGAGAAGAGGTCGTCAAATCCATGGTCTATATTATACTAAAGCTCTCTATTGAAAATAGCCAGTTGATTGCTTATAATAAAATGCCCTGGTTACTGGAGCGGTTTGGTACCACCTCTTCCCATCCCGAACAGAGAAGTGAAACGAACCAGCGCCAATGATACTCACTCCAAAGCGGAGCTGGGGAAAGTAGGTCGTAGCCGGGGTTTTTTATTCAGCATACTTATCAAAAAACTATTTATCTCTCCAGAGCTTTTGACTGGATTTTAAGTATAGAGATTCTCCAATTCCGATCAGAATAATCACCGAAACAATAATCATTACTCGTCCCACGATCGATATAATTCTTACACAAGTTTTACCGATTTCTAACCAACATCTTGCACAGAAAGTTTAGATTTTTATTTATATGGAATCTAAAAAAAGATTCACGGGGATAGGACTTCTATCCAAAGCTTTAACAATTGGTCTTATTTCTGCGGCAATAAAAATTTTCTTTGTTAGAGCTGTTTTCGGCGCCTTGGGTCCGGCAAATGCGAGTATTGATATAACTTTTTTGATTACTGAACTTCTCGATGCTTTATTAGTCGTCTTTCTTTTTGAAATCTTGCGCCGTTAAGCTTGAATGCTATAGCCAAATCCCCGAATTGACTTAATCAATTTTTTTTTCTTATCCTTATCAATTTTTTTACGTAAATAACCCATATAAACATCAACTACTCTCGACTCAATATCTGGAGAATATAACCAAACCTTGTTTAAAATCATCTCCCGCGTCATTACTTTTCCTTTATTAAGCATCAAATAACGCAATAATTCAAATTCTTTTTGAGTCAGGGTAATTTGTTTTCCGTCTCGTGTAACGGAAAAAGTCTCGGGGTCTAAAACTAGATTATCTACTTCTAACTTAGCTTCTTCTCCGTTTATTGACTTAAGTCGTGCCTTAATCCGCGCAATGAGTTCTTCTGCCACAAAAGGTTTGGAGACATAATCATCGGCTCCTAATTTAAAACTGTGGATAACGTCGGAGCTTTGTGCTTTTGCAGTCAAAATGATTACCGGAATTTCGGGGTAGTCTTTTTTTATTTTTACACAGACAGTTTCTCCGCTTAAATCAGGTAGGCCCAGATCAAGAACGACTAAATCTGGTTTTTTTTTGTCGATGAGCTCCAAAGCTTCAACTCCTCCGGTGGCGGTAACTGTTGCATAATCTTGATCAATCAAAGTTTTACGCAAATATTCCCGTATTTCGGAGTCGTCTTCGACGATTAAAATTCGTTTCAACATACGGCAGCATTATAGCAAATTTTTTACGCTGCACTTCCTTGAGGTGCTCTCACAAATTTAGATGGTCGATATGGATATCTAAGATGGTCTGACTCGATACCTTGGCTTATCTTTCTTTCACGAGTGGCTTCTCGTGAAATGTGCATCTCCAAACCTTTGTGCGAAAAAGTGCTAAACTCACAAACAGGACATTCGTATTGTCTTTTTATTTGATATCTCATTTTTGCGTCTTTAATTAATAACTCAGAACTGCAATCATACCCAGAAGGCTTAAGAAAGTCGAAAGAATTAAGTAAGAATTGTGTAAGAAAAATAAAAGACTATAATATCTATGGCATGAAAAAGAAACGTCAATTTTTTAAACATAAAACTTCCAACCTTTACGAGTATTCAAAAGACTATCTTCCTTATAATCTTTTGGCAAAAATAGGATTAAACAGAATCAGCAAAGAGGAAGTTAAAAATGTAATCAATCAATCTGCTTTAGGAGTTATCATCGGTCTTTTCAATCTCTTTGTTTTTTTTGAGCTAAGTACACTCTCCGGTGATAAAAAAAGTTTTGTTTTTTTGACCTTTCCTTTCCTGGTCGCAGCTGTATTCTATGGTGGAGGCTTAGCAATTATCGTTGCTTTGGCAATTACTCTCTTCGGTAATAATTATTTTTTGGGGCAGGCTTATTTTTCCTTGGAAACAGGTATCATTCTTTTTTCCAGCATCGCCACAACCTTTATCATCCGCCGCGCAAAAAAAATAGACGAGCTCAGAAAGTACCGACAAAGAGAAAAACAATATGCTAATTCTTTTGTTGCTTTGCAAGCTCGGTTGAGAAAATCTAAAGAGGAAATCACGGCCAGAGACGAATTTCTGTCTTTTGCCTCCCACGAATTAAAGTCGCCGCTGACCGCGATGCTTTTACAACTACATACCATGCTCTATAACATCCGCAATGTGTCTTTGGCTAACTTCTCTATCAACAAATTGATGAATGTCTTGGAAAACGCAGAACAACAAATCAGAAGATTAACCAAAATGATTAATGATCTGCTTAATGTTTCTTTAATCACTACAGGTAGACTCGATCTTGAGTTGGAAAAAATGGATTTGAGCAAAAGTGTAAATAATGTTTTGCGAACATTTTCAGCCGAATTAAAACGCCAAAAATATAAGATAAATTTAAAAAGCAATGGGCCGGTAACAGGTAAATGGGACAAAGTCCGTATTGAGCAAGTAATTACAAACCTTATTTCTAATGCAATCAGATATGGAGAGCAAAAACCTATTATTTTAACAGTAGAAAATCGTGGAAGATTGGCCAGATTTTCCATTCAAGATCATGGAATAGGTATTCTGCCGGATCAACAGAGAGTTATTTTTACTCCCTTTAAACGTGGGGTTTCTAAAAACTATAAGCAGGGTTTGGGGGTCGGCCTATACATTGTCGCGCAAATTATTAGAGCTCATTCAGGAAGCATTAGAGTTGACAGCAAACTAGGTGCAGGATCGACTTTCATTATCGAACTTCCTTCCAGCAAATAGAAATAAGCCATTGATTCCTATAAATCAGAAAGTCTTTTTAGAGCCGAGTTTTTTTCTGTAAATGGAAGTTTGGTTCTATTTACGGCCCGCCGCATCATCTCACGACTCAATTTCACCATCCGTTCAAATAACCATGGAGGGCAACGACCATAGTCGAGAGTAAAAGTAGCAATTCCTCTTTTCATGTCCTAATTATAAGTTAAACTTTACTTAAAGGAGGTGAGATCGATGGCTGGTTATGTCGGAAATATTGAAGAAATAACCGAAAAAAATACTTTTTTCAGACAAGTTATCTATACTGCTGCGCATTCACAATTAGTGGTGATGTGTTTACAGCCGAACGAAGATATCGGTATGGAAGTTCATTCCAACACAGATCAATTTTTTCGAGTTGAAGAGGGTGAAGGAAAAGTGATTATGAACGGAGAAGAAAAAGCGATCAAAGAAGATGATGCAATTGTCGTACCTGCGGGGACTGAACATAACGTCGTCAACACTTCGGCTGATAAACAATTAAAATTGTATACAGTCTATTCTCCTCCTAATCACAGAGACGGAGTTATTCACAAAACAAAAGCAGAAGCACTGGCAGATACGTCAGACCATGTATAATCAAACTCAAAAATTACATTTTTAAAAAATTAAGCAGTTGGTAAACTAACATCGCCGGCCAGACCAAAGCTTTAAGGATCCCAAGTACTCCGATCCAAAAAGAGGTAGCGTGCTGTAAGTAATAAACTAAAGCTCCGATAAATCCCAAACCATAAACTGCTTCTCCTCCACCTTTCTTCATTCCTCACCTCCTAAATAACAGTTTATCGCTTTTTATTGACTTTCTGTTCGGAAAAGATTTTCCCCCCATCACTTTTTTTTAATCCGCCAAAGATAAATCCCGTAAATCCAAATCAAAGTTAATATCAGTGAGTAGATAAATAAACCTCGCGTTTTGTCAAAATAAGCTGCAAGGCTAAACAATAACTGCCCAATCAGACCAACAATAGGTCCCCACTTATTTTTTAATAGGACTAAGAACAACCCTATACTCCCAAAAATAAAAATTAATGCCGCAATCAGATTATCCATATTCTTGGCTGCCCAGCGAGGATTCGAACCTCGATACTCAGATCCAAAGTCTGATGTCCTACCATTAGACGACCGGGCAAGTAAGAGTATTTTATCAGATACAGACGGCTAAATGAAGCTAAAGCTGGTTTATATCTTTTTGGATCGCGTTGAGATCTGCGGAATCGGTCCCGAGGTCAATATTGTTAATTTGTTTGTCTAATCCCGGGGTCGGCGTGGGCGTAATTCCGATAGTTGGAGTAATAAAGTTTTGTAAAGAATTGCTAGCCTGCTGAGTGTTTGTATAGCGCAGATACAAAGCTCCCGCCAGAACTACAATTAGCACTACCAATAATGTTACCATTGTTGGGATAAGCCAACCACCTTTTTTTTCATTGCTAAGATTAAGTTCCGTATAGTTTTTTTCCATAATTATTGCTGTGAACTGGACTCAGTTGCCTCAGGTGTGGGATTCTCCCCCATCACTTTTTTTAATTCGACAAGGGCATTCCAGACTGATTGGCGGGCCGACTCAACTGTTTTGCGAGTTGTCGATAAATCGGTCTGCAGTTGCTTGAAAACGCTCCCGACCGCATTCTTCAACCCCGCATCAGTGGTAATTGTCGCTGCATAATCTTTGGCTGATTGATCGGCAACTGCAGTTTGGGCTGTAGAAATCGCACTACTGGCTGTGGTGATCGCAGCATCAACAGCTGACGTATCCTTACCTTGAGCCTTTAACTCAGCTGCCTTACTGGAAATTTTTCCTAGAATATCATTCATTCTGGTTAATGCTCTATTGAAGGCGTCTGTTCTACGTTTATTGATGTTCGCTAAATTCGTATCCACTTTTTCTGTAATCTGTTGTTTTCGCGCATCTCTTATCGTCTTTATTTTTTGATCAAAGTCCTCTCTTCTAGCTTTAAATTGAGCTTCCAGTTGTAGTTTTCTGGTCTCGAGCTCCTGCATTTTTTCTTGGAATTTTTGTTTAAGCTCTTGAGCTCTTTTTTCAAGGTTTTGTAAGAGTTTGGGTTTTTGGGATGACGTTGCCTGTTGGTTATCCTCACGTATAAGCTGCTGCCCGTTTTGCACAACAATTTCCTGCTTCTCAGATCTTACTTGAGGATTGGTAGTAAGATTGTTATTTTCATCTTGGGCTAACGCTACAACAGGGACGAGCAAAAAAATAATCAAGAAGATAATAAATCTCTTTTTCATAGGCTAATCTTAATATAGGCAAAAGTAAGCTGAATGTCAACATGTGATACAATTAGGTCATGAAACAAGGGACTGTTTTGCTTATTGGGAGGCCGAATGTCGGCAAATCAACCTTCCTTAACAATATTCTCGGACAAAAAGTCGCGATTACCTCTCCCAAACCCCAAACTACCCGTTTTCCTATCCAGGCAATGTATGAAGACGAACGCGGAATTATTTATTTTGTCGATACCCCCGGGGTCTTTGGTAAAGCGGAGGATGCTTTGTCTAAAAAAATCAACGAAAGCACATTCAAGAGTGCTAATGCCGATATCGATGTTGTTGTCTATATGGTTGATCACACACGTAAACGCGATTTTGAAGAAGCTAAAGTTTTGGGAATTGTTCGGAAATTGATTAAACCCAAAATTTTGGTTATCAATAAAATCGACAAACAGGAAAAAAGTTTTCTTCCTCAATATGAATTCTTGAAAGATGAATTCCCGGAAGTTTTTCAAATTTCGGCTTTAAAAAAGCAACACTTAAAACCATTGATGAATAAGATTTTTGAATTTCTGCCGGAAACAGAGGAAAAAAAGCAATTGACTGAAAAACCTGTTTACCCTCTGCTCAATGTCGACAGTAAAACGTTTATCGCCGAATTGATTAGAGAAAAAGTTTATCTAATGATGGGTGAAGAAATTCCTTATACCACTGCTGCGGTAGTTGATGAGATCAGTGAAAGAAAAGAAGGAACAACTTATATTAGAGCCAGAATTCTGACGATCAATAACCGTTACAAAAAAATGCTGATTGGTGAAAAAGGCAGAAAAATCAAAGAAATCGGCTCCTATGCCCGAAAAGAAATCGCCTTGGCGATTAATAAAAAAGTCTATTTGGATCTAACCGTTGAAACCGACCCTCACTGGCAGGAAGTCCTCTATTAAGGTATAATGCCTTGGCATTTATGGATAAAGAAAAAGGTCAACCGTTTTTAGCTCACATCAATGAGCCTTTTGCTGATGAACTAAAAAGAGTCAGACATCATGAACTTCAAGATTTAAAAGCCCTGCAGTTTGCATTTAAATTGGAGTGTCTTGAAGAAGATAGCTTCCCTAATGGACAACTTGAAAGCTCTATCGCCAATAAGGCTTATATCGAAGAAAATGTGTATTATTCTAGATACGTTTCTCGACCTGATACTGCTAGTTTAGGAGTTGTAATAACCGATATTGAAAAATCCAACGTTGAGGTGGACGCCGACGGCGACCCAATTTTTTATCAATTCGGTCCACAAAGACGGGAATTAATCCTCGCTCAAAGAACGGAATATTTTCTGCAGCATCAAAATGAACGCATTTATTCAATCATTGAAGGTATTTTATCCGGCGACATTCAAATTCCTAAGCGGACAAACAGACAACATGCTGCTGTAGAAAAAGTTTTAGGTATGCAAAATGGGGTTGCTCTCTCTACGGCTGCTTTCAGCGATTTAGGTTATAGACCTCGTTCTTCAGAACAAGAATTAAGCAGAACAGATATTGCCCTCCATGGTTTATTTAATCGTGATGGGAGGAGAATCATCGGTGTCGGTTCCCTTCCTCCCGCTTCCGGCTGGCGAGATGTCGTGGTAACAGCGATTCTTGGCCATATGCCGGTCTTCATTCCCAGAAACAGCTTATTTGCCGACGTTCAAAGAAGAATAGATCTAATCAAACAGGTCCAAGAAGTAATTGATAAACTTGAGTTGCCCGAGGAACGTAAACAACTTGTCTTAAGAAACATAGGTGTTGCGGTGGGGACTAATGATCCAAGAAAAGAGCTCGAGAATGTTAATGAAATCTATGAGGAGACCGGGGTTGGATTGTTTAGAGTGTATGGTATCAACAGTGACCCTCGTTTTCTTGAAACTGCACGCTTGATTCGTGATGATTTTGGAGATGAGGTTGAACTCTGGGTCGGACAAATCGCCGATCGCAGGCAGGTCGAACAATTGATGAAAGAATATAACGGTCGGAGAATCGCGGATACAATAGTTTATGGTCATGCGGCAGGAAGACAATGCACGTCTGCAGCCAATGGTATGGGAATCACCATGCTTGAAGATATGTACGATATTGTTAAAGACCCTGCCTTCAATGAATTAAACATTGCAGTTGAGGGCGGAGTAGGAAAGCTTGTTGGAATCCCTCTATTGTTGGGGGCCGACTATGTGCTATACAACCAACAACTTGTTCATGGAACCATTGAGGCCGGAGATCTCCTCCTAAAATATAAAAGTAAAGACATAAATTTGAATGGAAAATTGTGCCAACCTTACCCAGGATCGGCCAGCCCCACTACGCAAATAATTGAATCATCATTTGAGGAATTGAGAAAAACCAGAACTGCTTCTGCTGGTAGAACTACCAATCCTGAGGGAAAACCCGGATTTATGTTTTTTGAAAGAAAAGCTAATTCGATGGTGTTTTGGATACGAGACTTTTTGGGTTATGCTGCAAGGATGCTGGCTGATCTAGGGGTAAAAGACATCAAGGAACTGCGCCAGTTTTTAAGAGATAATCCAAAAGAAGAAGTTTTCCGAATCATTACCCACTCAACTGCGAAGTTGGCTGAAGCCTACCGGAATTCTTAAAAAAGTTTTTTTATTCTCTCCAGAGATTCTTTTTGGCCGAGGATTTGCATTGATTCATTGAGAGGTGGGGAAATTTTTTTTCCGGTAATCGCCACCCGCAAAAGCATAAAAAACTCACCGCTTTTCATTTTTTCTTGAATTGCTACTTCTTGCATCACTTTTCCAATCTCCACTGCTTTCCACTCTTTTATTTTTCTCAAATTATCATAAATTACTGCAAATAATTTTTTATGCGCTTTTAAATCAAGTTGATATTTCTCCGGAGCTTTGAAAAAAAATTCACATAAAGGTAAATAATCTGTCAATTTTTTAATCCTTTCTCTAATTAAAGGAACAGTCTGTTTAATAATCTCCGCTTCATATTTTTCACCGGTAAAATTGGAGATCCTTTGCGTTAAATCATTTGCATCAAGACTTCTGATATGTTCTCCGTTTAACCACTCAAGTTTGGTGATATCAAAAACCGGACCGACAGCTTGCATATCTTTTAAATCAAAAACCTTGATGAACTCATCAATATCAAAAAATTCTTTTTGCTTAGGATGAGACCAACCCATCAAGGTAAGATAATTGAGAACAGCTCGCGGCAAATATCCTTGCTTGAGGTACCAACTCGCCCAAACCGGATTTTTTCTTTTTGACAGTTTTGATTTATCAACATTGCGCAAAAGCGGAGTATGAGCAAACTTGGGTTTTTCCCAACCAAAAGCGTCGTAAAGTAAAATGTGTTTTGGAGTCGACGGGATCCAATCTTCTCCGCGGATCACGTGAGTAATTTTCATCAAGTGGTCATCAACGACTACAGCCAGATGATATGTAGGAAAACCGTCCGATTTAATCAGAATTTGATCGTCAAGATTATCGCTCATAAATTCGATTTCACCACGGATGATATCGGTAAAAACAATCTTTTTCTTCTGTGGGACATTTAATCGAATCACATAATGCTCGTCTTGTTCGATACGTTTAAGCGGATCCTTAACCGTATTCAAGCAATGTTTATCATATTTAGGAAGTTGCTTATTTTTAATTTGTTGTTGACGTAACTTTTCCAATCTCTCTTTACTACAGAAACAATAATAAGCAGCTCGTTTTTCTATCAGTTCTTTAGCATAACTTTGATAAACGTCCACTCTCTCCGATTGGCGATAAGGACCGTAATTCCCTCCCTCATCAGGACCTTCATCGTAAAATAAACCGTAATCCTTGAGCGTTTGTAAAATTTTTTCTTCAGCTCCTTTGACATACCTTTCGCGATCGGTATCTTCGATACGGACAATGAATTGCCCGGCATTTTTTTTTGCAAGAGCCCAATTGATCAAGGCAGTATGTAGATTTCCGATATGCAAATCCTCACCGGTCGGAGAAGGGGCGAGTCTTGTGCGCACCATAAATGAATTATACCCTGTTAGTAGCTTACGAAGTAGTCAATCTTTGCAGACCTCTTGAGATTGGCGATTAATTCCTGGACCTTTTGTCCTAATTTATTTTGGAAAATTTGTTGTTTAATTGTTTTGCGCAACTGAGTAGTCTCACCTGCTTGCGAAACCTGCGGCAGGCTGGCTTTATTTTGTTCGATAAATTGATCTATTTCTTTGTCACTGACTATAATTTTATTGGCAAAGAGTTTCTCGGCGACTAATTGCACTTCCACTTGATCACGAAAGTCCTCCTGACTCAGACCTTGTGTTTTCAAAACTTGCTCTAAATTCCCTCCCTGCTGTTTAATACTCTTATCGACTTGTTTTATTCTTTGATCTATTTCTTGATTCGAAATGTTTACTTTTCTTCGTTTGGCTTCTTGCAGAATAAGTTCTTTATTAACTAGCGCATCGAGTGTTTGTTTGCCTGCAGTTTTTTCGAGCTGATTGATAACTGAAAATCTGGAGATTGGAATGCCATTAACGCTGGCCGCAACAAACAAACTTTTGAAGTAAAACAAAGCAATAACAATAAGGACAAAAATTGCTAGTGCGATAGTCTCATCTTTGACAAAACGTCTGATGGCAGGTTTAGATTTAACGATAGGTGGTTTCCTAACGACTTTTTTTACGGCTCTCTTTTTTGGCATCAGTCTATTATAACAAATAAAATATAAATTATTGCAATAGGTCGGGACGTTTCTTCTTAGTTTCTTCGTAGGCCATTTTCAATCGCCAGTTGGCAATTTCCCGATGGTTACCGTTGATTAAAACAGATGGAACTTTTTTCTCTTTAAATTCTTCGGGCCTCGTGTACTGAGGATATTCAAGTAAATAGACGCTTTTTACTTTATCCTTTTTAAATTTAGTTAAAATCTCATCTTCTCCAACAACTGCAATCAGTTGTCCAACTGGGACTTGGAAGAAACTCTCAACTTGCGTTGCTTCTTCTTTTTTTAACACGCCGGGAATCAAACGCACAATCGCATCAACAATTGCCCCCACTGCGATTTCTCCACCCGTCATCACGAAATCTCCTAAAGAAATTTCTTCATCAATATAGTCAACAATTCTTTCATCAATTCCTTCATAATGTCCGGCGATCAGCAACAAGTGTTTAAGTTTGGAAAATTCGCGGGCTTTTTGTTGCGTAAACAATTTCCCTCTAGTTGAGGTCAGAACAATTCTTGTTTGTT
Organism: uncultured Gammaproteobacteria bacterium; assembly: GCA_964566425.1. Lineage (GTDB taxonomy): Bacteria > Patescibacteriota > Microgenomatia > UBA1406 > GWC2-37-13 > CAZMIL01. Next base: position 22,822 of record CAZMIL010000004.1, read on the forward strand.
TATTTTTAGTCTTGTTTATCGCCTCGGCAAGAATATCCACCCGCAGAATCATCCCTGCACCGCCGCCGTAAGGCCTATCATCAACAGATCTATACTTATTTTTAGCAAATGAACGCAGGTCGATTATTTCTATTTCAACTAGTTTTTTGTCTTGGGCGCGCTTGACTATACTTTCCTGTAAAAACCCTTCAAACATCTTGGGAAACAAAGTTAGAATGGAGATTTTCATGGTTCTATTTTACAATAAGCCATGAGTAAAAAGCTTGTTCTTGCAGTCCTTAGCCTTTATCATTCTGTCTCTAATATCTTCGGTCCGGCGTGCCGATTCACTCCCACTTGCTCTGAATACACTTACCACGCTATAGACAAATATGGGATAGCCAAAGGAAGTTGGCTAGGAATAAGGCGCATTGCAAGGTGTCACCCCTGGAATAAAGGCGGGTTTGATCCTGTCCCTTAAAAATCTATTTCTAATGGCATTTCTAAATCGTCAATCGGATTGGGGATTAACCCCAGTAGGTTTCTTAATCCTTCTTGCCAAGATGCAATGAATCTTTTCGCCCTACCTTGTCCTTCATCTGTTTTAATTCCTACCACTGGTCTAGTGACTTGGCTTTGACCATTTATCCACTCCATTAGTTGAATATTGCACAGGGTCTTAAAATCGGTATCATTTGTATCTAATAAATAAAAATCGCTTTTAGTCCTTTTCTTAACATTAGTTTCATGAGGATCATGATAAATACATAACCTTATCCAGCGGATATCACTTGGTCCTTTAAACGCCTCCAGAATAACTTCTGAAAAGCCTATTTTCTGGAAATAATAATGGCTCTCTTTATCTTCATTCATAGACGTAAGTCTCCCTGCCGACAGAATGATTTTTCGAAACTCCGGGGCTAATCCTTGCACTCCGATTTCAAAGTCAATACGGGAAAAGGGTTCTGAAGGGGTCCAAAAAGCAACCTTAGTTAGCTTATTGATAGCTAAATAATATTCTTGCGTGGTAACCGTATCTACTGTGTAATTGAATTTTTCTCCCATAAGAATTTGTATTATACAAGACTATAAGCTTCTTTTAACAATCTCTTATTTTCTTCTTACATTTCTCTTATCTCTTTTTTACTGAAAATTCTTAACATTTTTTTATGAAAAAAGTATTTTTCTTTGCTCTAAGCATCTTTGTTCTACAACTTACGCATGGCGTATATGCTGCAAGATCCAATAATAATGATCAGAATTTGCAACTCGCCTTAGTTACTACTCCTACACCAACAATTCAAGAAACACCTACCGTAACACCTTCTCACACAATTTCTCCTACAGTTTCTCTAACGCCGACAATTACCCCAACAATTATTCCTTCGCCGACTCCAGGCAAAATTGAACCAACAAGAAAACAACACATCTTTATTATAAATCGTCCACAAGAAGATCCGCTAGGTGGTCCTCAGGATGCGTCTTTAAATCCCACTTCGCCGCCGACTCCGACGCCGACTTCTGCAGTAGTTGTTGCAGCAGATAGTGATTCTCCCGACCCCAAAAATTTTGTCGCCAAGATTGTTGCCCCATTAGGAAATCTTTTTGATCCCAAACAAAAACAATATTATAAAAATGGCGCGTTTTCAGCCAAAACCAACCTTATTCTTGTTTCCTTCGCTTTTTTGTTTTCAATAATCGGATTCATTTTGCTTCGCCCATATTTATGGTTTAGTAAACAGTTCCAGAAGAGCGATGCCACTCCTCAACGCTTCTGGCTACCAATTGAAAAAGCTAGTCTTCTATGAGAAAAGCGCTGGGTTACTTCTTCTTTTTTCTGGCTTTGGTTTTATTTTTATTTGTTGCATATAGCAATAGCCGCTATTCGGAAGTAGTTCGGCCTTTTTCTTCTTATTCACTGCTCAATGCATCTTGGGAAAATTATAAAAAGAAGTTCATCAATCAAGATGGAAGAGTGTTAGATTTTTCTCAGAATGAGATCACAACCTCCGAAGGACAAAGTTATGCGTTGCTCAGAGCTGTTTGGATCGACGACAAGCAAACTTTTGATTTTGTTTGGAAATGGACAAAAACTATCTTAAAAAGACCCAATGATAACTTGTTTGGCTGGAAATGGGGAAAATTACCAGACGGAACAACATACGGTTTTATTTCCGGTGATAGAAATTCTGCAAGCGATGCCGATTCAGACATTGCTTTGGCTCTAATTTTGGCCGGGAGACGGTGGTTAAACGACCAATATCTTCAAGATGCTCGAAAAATTCTTAATGATATATGGTTGCAAGAAACTGCAACTACCGACGGAAAACGCTATTTGATTGCCGGCAATTGGGCACAGAATCAAAATGAGATTGTAGTTAACCCGTCTTATTTTTCACCCTACGCTTGGCGCATTTTTGCTCAAGTCGATCCTGGTCATGATTGGAAAAGTTTAATCAATCCCGCTTACGATCTTCTTGAACAATCAGGACAAGATCCGCTTGATAAAGGAAAAAACGTCGGTCTCCCTCCAGATTGGATCAGTATCGAGCGCACGACTGGAAAAGTCAAAAATACCGGACTAGATAACCTAACATCCAATTATTCTTATGACGCAATGCGAGTACCGTGGCGAATTGCTGTTGATTATTTTTGGAGTAAAGACCCGCGGGCAAAAAATTACCTTCTTAAATCATTTTCATTCTTAAACGATCAATATCAAACAACCGGAAAACTAGCTTCTGGATACACTCATGACGGACAGTCACTTGGAGATTTTGAACAGCCAGTAATGTATTCAACTGTTCTGGGCTATTTTATGTTGGCTGATCCCGGTCGAGCAAAGAAAATTTATAACGAAAAAATAATCGGTCTTTATTCAAATGATACGAATTCATTTAAACAAGATCTCTCTTATTACGAACAGAATTGGCTATGGTTTGGCGCAGCTCTTTTTAACAATAAAATAATTTCTTATGGACCGCCGGCAGCTCCCACAAATTGATCATCGAAAAGTAACCAAAGTTTTGTTAGTTATAAATATCGCTATCACCCTAATTTATTTTAGTTGGTGGTTTACTCCCTCTAATATTGGAAACCCTGTACTTTATGGTCTGCTTTTTTTGGGTGAAATTTATCATGTGTTGATGACTCTTTTTTTATGGCATACTCTTTGGCCGCCTCAAAAGATAGATGGAGCCGAAACAAAACAAGATAAGCAATTCATTCCCTCTGTTGATATTTTTATCCCAGTGGTTAATGAGCCATTAGAGGTGATTGAAAAAACTGCCAAGGCGGCCAAAGATATCATCTACTCAAATCACAGAGTTTATATTCTTAATGACGGATTGGCGGCCAAGCAAAAAAACTGGCACGAAGTAGAGTTGTTGGCAAAAAAAATCGGAGTAAATTGTATCACCCGTCGCCATGCTAAAGGAGCTAAAGCTGGGAATATTAATCACGCCCTCAGAAAGACCCATGGAGAACTGATTGTTATTTTTGACGCCGATATGATTGCACGACCCAATTTTCTTTCTGCAACAGTTCCTTACTTTAAAGATCAGAAGATCGGTTTCGTCCAGTCACCTCAATATTATAAGAATTATAAAAAAAATAGTATTGCGACTGGCGCTTGGGAACAACAAGAATTTTTTTTTGGGCCTGTTCTTCAGGGAAAATCACGGACTAATTCAGTTTTCTTATGCGGAACTAATTTAGTCATTCGCCGGCGAGCATTACAAGAGGTCGGCGGAATGGGAGAAGATAATATCGCCGAAGATTTTATCACCTCCCTTCTCATCCACAAAAATGGTTGGCATTCTAAGTATATTCGCGAAGTGGTCGCTGAAGGTTTGGCTCCTGAAGATTTACTCTCTTATGTTAAACAACAACGGAGGTGGGCGCGCGGCTCGCTTGACGTTCTAATTAGTTTTAATCCACTTTGGCAATCTGGTCTAAGCTGGGAACAGAAAATTCAATATTTAAGCTCTGCTTTTTTCTATTTAAATGGCTTAATTGTTTTTATCGATATGCTTATCCCCTTGATCTTCCTTTTCTGGGGAATACGCCCCGTTAATAGCGCAACTAGCTCGTTTGCTCTTTTTTTTGTTCCCTATATGTTTATGATCTTGTGGACCTTATCTCTTGCTTCAGAAGGAAGACTTACTTTCAGGGCAATTTCTTTCACCATGGCCTCTTGGCCATTGCAGTTATCTGCTTTAAAATCTACGTTATTGCGACAGCCAGCGCGGTTTGAAGTAACTGCTAAAAAACAGCGTCAGGGAAACTTCATTTGGCTAACTTTTCCTCATTTGGTTTATGTCGCTCTCGCTTTATATGGAATAACGATTGCTTTTCCTCGGGAAGGACTAGATAGCGCACTGATCACTAATTTAGCTTGGATTGCAGTCAATGTGACAATGTTTACACCCTTTATTCATGCCGGTTTTACCGTTACCAATTCATCTGACTCCTCATGAGACAACGTTTGGATGCTTTTTCGATCGGTGTTTTTGTTGGAATCTGGGCATTAGCAATAGTCCTGCTTTTTTCACAATCCATTAGACTCGACGAATCACAATCGATTTGGATCTCTACTAAATCTGTTGCTGCGATTATAGTAACCGTTTCACAAGACGTTCATGTCCCGTTATACGAATTGCTCTTGCATTTTTGGATGCAAATTTTTGGTTCAAGCATTGTCGCAGCCCGCAGTTTATCTTTGCTCTTTTTCATTGGCTCAGTTCCTGCTCTTTATTATCTTGCCAATAACTCAAGCACTAAATCAGTTGCCAGACTTACTCTGGTTCTTTTTGCACTTTCTCCCTTCATTATGTGGTATAGCTCGGAAGCAAGGATGTATACATTATTTACTTTTGTTACCATTATCAGCAACATCTTTTTCTTACAATTTATTAGGAGTCAAGGAAGAAGGGGAAAATTTGGCTATCTTTTAGTTACAATCGCCGGGCTTTACAGTCACTACTTTTTTCTTTTGGTTGTCGCCGTACAAGGACTCTATATTATTTTAACCAGGAGGCGTCTACTTTTGCCTTTCATCTTGATAATGATTCTCGCTTTTCTCTCTTTTGCTCCTTGGATAATTTATATGATTGCACAGGGTTTTGCCGCCAACACTCAACCCCTTATCCCCAGGCCATCTAGTTTCAATATTTTGCAAACTTTTGTGATGTTTATTTTTGGCTTTCAACCTACAATTATTCAAACTGTGATCATTTCTCTCTGGCCAATATTGATAATTTTTCTCTTCCTTATTTTTACCAAACAGGGACATAAACTTCCTGCCTACAATCTAGATTATTTTTTTCTTGCAACATTTATTCCGATTATTGCCGTCTTTGTGGTCTCTTATATCAAACCCGTTTTTCTTTCCCGTTATTTAATTTTTGTCACTCCAACACTCTTTTTTCTTATCGCTTGGACATTATTGGCTAATAAAAACAGATTCACCTCTGTTATGACTGTAATTATTACTGTGGTTCTTTTCGCTTTAATTTTTTATCAAAACACTTCTGCGAAGACTCCTGTCCGTGAAGACTATCAAGCAGTTGCAAATTATCTGGATAAATCAGCAACCCCACATGATGTCATTGCCGTAAGCCCGCCCTTTACAGTTTACCCGCTGGAATATTCTTATGCAGGGAATTCAAAAATCGTCACCTTTCCTGAATGGAACCGCTTTGTGGCGGGGCCGATTCCCGCGTTTTCCGAACAAAACTTCGCTAATCAACTTAACATTCTTAAACAACAATATATTCATCTATTTGTAATTTTATCCTATGATCAAGGATATGAAAGCCGTTTACGTTCTTATCTTGATCGACACTATCAAATGGTTCGCCAACTTGCTTTTCCTTCAGGAATTAAACTCCGCGAATACGTTTTACGCTATGATGTGCAGACTATAAATTTGTTCTAATTTTGGCGGCAAGCTGAGACATTTCTTCTTTTGGGGGCTGGGGAATTTTACCTTCGGGAAGAAATCCTCTTCCTACTTCGTCATATCTGGGCAGAATATGAATATGGGCATGAGGAACAAGCCCATGAGTAAAATACTGAACCCATTGTGGTTTAAATGCTCTGTCCAAAGCCTGCTTAAGTTTACGTGCCGTTTCCCAATATTGACCAAATTCGGGGACATCGTGCACCCAGCGATAGTGTTTTTTAGGAACTAAAAGAATATGTCCTTTAGTCACCGGAAAAATATCCAAAAAAGCGTAAAAAAGCTCATCCTTGTAGATTTTATAACTTGGTGATTCACCCGCAACTATTTGGCAAAAAATGCATCTTTCCATGTTTGTCCACCTATGATATCATGAATATAAAACTATGAAAAGAATAAAAGTCGGACTAAATGGTTTTGGCCGCATCGGCAGGGCTTTTACCAGAATTGCTTTTGAAAGAAATTCTTTTGATATTGTTGCTATTAATACTAGAAAAACCAAGGCGGAAATAATGGCATATTTACTCACATATGATTCTGTCTACAGAAGATTTTCAAAGGAAGTAAAAACCGAAGGAGAAAACTTGATTGTTAACGAGATAAAAATCCCGACTCTGAATAATCCCGATATTGAATCCATCCCCTGGAGCCAATATCAAGTGGATGTTGTCATTGACGCAACCGGAGCTTTTCGAAAAATGGAAGATTTAAAAAAGCATCTTCAGGGAACGGTCAAGAAAGTTATCCTCTCTGCCCCCTCCAAAGACGATGAGATGCCCCACATTGTTTTGGGAGCAAATGAATCTAATTTTGACTTTGCAGGCTGTTCTATAGTCTCCAATGCGTCCTGCACGACGAATTCAGCGGCTCCTCTCTTCAGGGTCTTAGATGAAAACTTTAAAGTACTGACAGGTTTTTTAACAACTTCTCATGGTTATACCAGTAGTCAGAGCTTATTGGATGATGCGGCAAAAACAAAAACTCGTTCAAGGGCCGCAGCAATTAATATCGTTCCAACTACAACAGGAGCAGCAAAAGCAGTCGCAAAAACTTTACCCCACCTCCAAGGAAAAATAGATGGAATGGCTCTTAGAAATCCTCTTCCTACGGGGTCTATAACTGATATTTCAGCAGTAGTTGAAAAATCGACAACAGCCGAAGAAGTAAATAATGTAGTCAAAAAAGCTTCCGAAAGTTATTTGAAGGGAATTTTAGAATATGTCACTGATCCTATTGTTTCCTCGGACGTCATAGGTTCACCATATTCTTGCGTTTTTGATTCAAATTATACGAAAGTATTAAACGGTCATTTGATTAAAGTCTTTGCTTGGTATGATAACGAATGGGGATACAGTGCACGCTTGGTTGATCTGGTAGAAAAATTTTCCGATTATGTCTGATGGTAAAATTACTTTTATCGATGAGGTCGATATCTCTAACCAACGCATTTTACTTCGCGTAGATTTTAATGTTTCCTTAAATAAAGACAACCTATCAATCTCCGATGATCTTAGAATCAAACAATCTCTGCCGACTATTCAATCTCTTTTACAAAAAAACAATCGTCTACTTCTTGTTTCTCATCTGGGGCGCCCCGAAGGACGCGACCCAAAACTTTCTCTCAAAATTGTTGCCGATCGCTTACAGTCTTTCCTCGCTAATAACAGAGTTACTCTAATTGATGACTTTCACAATCTTTCTCACCAACAAGCTAATGAAGTTTTTCTCCTGGAGAACGTTCGTTTCTTCCCTCAAGAAAAAAACAACGATCTTGAATTTGCCAAACAACTGGCAGCTTTGGCTGATGTTTATGTTAATGACGCCTTTGGTGTTTCGCATCGGGGAGATGCTTCAATTGTTGGTGTGCCTAAACTCTTGCCTTCCTATGGCGGCCTCTTGCTTAAAAAAGAAATCATGATGATTTCAAAACTAACTGAAAATCCACAGAGACCCTATATAGCGATCGTTGGCGGAATTAAAGCCCAAACGAAGCTTAAATTCATCCAACGTTTAATATCGTTGGCCGACAATGTGTTAATCGGCAGCGGGTTGATTAAAAATGTTTCTCCACAACAAAAAATTATCCTACCATTAGATATCATAGATCAAAACGATAAAATAAAAAAAACAATAAACCTTGGCGATGATGATCAAGTTATGGATATCGGCCCCGAGACAGAAGCAAAATTTGGTTCACTAATCGAACAGGCCAAAACAATTGTCTGGAATGGTCCTGTCGGTTATTGTGAAAACGAAAAATTTAAAAGAGGAACTGAGTTTATTTTTTATGCGATTACTCAAAACCAGGCGGCGCACTCGGTAGTCGGTGGAGGTGACACTATTGCCGCTATTTCCAAAGAAGAATATTTAAGTAGAATCACTCACATCTCAACCGGGGGAGGCGCAATGTTAGAATATATTGAAAACGGAACTCTCTCCGGGATTGAAGCTCTCAAACGTTAACGTTTAATTAGTTCGATAACTTTATTCGCCGGTGCCGGCGAACTTACAGTAACAATCCCCCATTTTTCAACCGAAGGTAAAAAACTTCTACCCACAACCTTATCGTCATCTAACCAATAAAGATAAAGATCGACAAAAGTGTTTCCATTCCAAAAAGTGCGCCCTTGTTTGTCTGGAAACAAAAAAATCACCCCATCGGCATTATTTAATTTTCGCACATACATCAAACCTTTTTGCCATTCTTGCGGAGTCCTGGCGGTTAACAATATATATTTTTTGCCTTCCAGTTTATAGGAGATTACATTCTTTGGTGGAGCAAAAATTATTTTTGCAGCGATTAAAAGAAATAAGAGTAAAAAAAGAATCGCCAAAATAATTTTTTTTGTCATAATTTGTTCAAGGCAATTTGTGAAATTTCTTTAAATCGCTCCTGCAGAATTTCCAGTTTAAATTCTTTCCATAAAGCTCTCCCTGCCAAAAAACCAGAACAGCCATTTTGCACTGCAATTTGTAATTGATTTTTAAACAACTCGAAATCCTCGCCGGCTGTCAATAATATCCAAGGTGCATTACCTAAAATTCCCGTAATCTGTTTACAACTGGCGGCATCTCCAGGATATTCAAGCTTAAAAACCTCAGGATAAATTTCACCCTCCAAAAATTGTTTTAGTGAGGCGATAACCGACTTTTGTTTGGGTTCACCCCCTTGAGTAACAATCTCTAGGAAAAAAGGTAAGTCTTCCCGCTCACAATCATCTTCAACTTGTTTAGCGATTTTCAATTGTTGTTTTGCTAACTCACTCTCGGGATTAAAATAAAGTAATAATTTAATCCCGCTGGCGCCAAGTTTTTTTAGCTCCTCTACACTATGTTCAAGCTCTGTAATTTTTTCTCCGTCAATTTCTTTTACTTCTGATTTTTCTATTGCTAAAAGAAAAGGTTTTTGTCTATTTTTATAAGCTGGCAAACCGTATTCGACATCCAAAAGAAGACTTGAAAACTGAGAGTCCAAAGAAGAGATTATCTTCTCTTTTAAGTTGATAATTTCCGCTGCTGGAACTGTTTCGGGATTTTGAGGATTAATTAAACTTTTTATACTTGACCGGTGATCAAGTGCCAACATCAGAAATTTATCCTTGGATGTAAATTTGGAAAGATTCATAAACAATATTTTAGCTTATTATCTGGAGTAAAGACCGATAAGTTGACTCGTGGCCAAAATATGTCCTTGCATCGCTGTTTGTAAATCTTCTACTTTTGTCTCTGCTTTGAGATCCAATTCTTGGTCTAAAGCATAAAGAGTGAAAAAATAGCGATGTCTCCCCGAAGGCGGACAGGGGCCGCCGTATCCAGACTTACCGAAACTAGTCGTCCCCTCTATTGCAACTTTGGGGATACTTTTTTCTTCAACTTTTGTTGTTCTTGGATCTATGTCCCACAAAGTCCAGTGAGTCCAGGTCCCACCCGGGGCGTCCGGGTCATCCATAATCAGCGCTAAAGCTTTCGTATTTCCCGAAACATCGGAAAAGGAAAGTGGCGGACTGACATTTTCTCCATCACAAGTATATTTAGTAGGAATAGTCTGGTTGTTCTTAAATGCACCGCTGACAATCTTCATTTTATTGGCTACTTCAGTTGCGTTTGAATTGGTAATAGGCTTGTTAATTTTTGTCGTTAACTGATTATACGCGAAAAATACAGTGATGAGTAAAAAAAGGACAAGAATTAAGTAAGAAAATTTCATGTCGGGGTGGCGGGACTTGAACCCGCGACCTCACGCTCCCAAAGCGCGCACTCTAAGCCAACTGAGCTACACCCCGAGCAAATCTATTATACCACCATTAGGAAGTTTATCGTGCTGGGTGGCCGCCAAATTGATTGCGTAAAGCAGATAAAATTTTACCTGTGTAAGAAGGATTCTTCTCAGAATCAATCCGAAACTTTAATGCTCCCTCAATAATTTTTGTTTTTAACTTTAATTCTTTTGCAGTATTTACCGTCCACGCTCCCTCACCAGTATGTTTAACTCTTCCCGATATATCTGTTAATTCCTGGCCATAAACTTTGAAAGTATTTTCCAACCACTCAACCAACCGCGATTCAATCACGCTGCCGTGATTATAGACTTCTGCAACAGCTTGCAAATCCAAACTATATTTTGCTTTTCTCAAAACTGTAAAACCTTCGGCGAGTGCTTGCATCATCCCATATTCAATCCCATTGTGGACCATTTTGACAAAGTGTCCGGCGCCGACTCCCGGGAAAAACTGTACTCCGCCTGAGACGGAAATATCAATCAATAACGGAAGTAAATAATCATAATTTTTCCTTTTACCACCAACCATCAATGATGCCCCATATCTGGCTCCTTCTGGCCCCCCGGAAACACCAATATCAACGAAATTTAAACCCCGTTTAGTAAACCTCTTGGCTCGTTCAATTGTGTGTTTATAAAACGAATTGCCGGCTTCAACTAGAATGTCGTCTTTCTCAAAAAAAGGAAGAATTTTGGTAATCATCTCGTCAACTACATTATGCGGAACCATTAACCAAACAACTCGCGGTTTTTTAAGTCTGTCAATAAATTCTCCGAGCGATTCCGTGGGAATTAATCCTTCTTTTGCTAACTCTTTGGTTACACTTGCAGTTCTGTTATAGCCAATTACTTTCCAATTGTTTTCAATTAAATGCCGAGCTAAATTTGTTCCCATTTTTCCCAAACCAACAATCCCGATTTCTCTATAACGCAAAATGTCAATCGGAACTTGTCGTTTCTGTCCAACAAAATTATTGGCGATTTTAAGAATTCCGTCTGTATCAGGCTGATATTTTTCTAAAGGTACGACGTCTTTTCCCCAAGCAGCAACAATCGAATCGATATAATTCCACATCGCTCTGACCTCCTGTGTAGATAAAAATAGTAATTGATTTCCTTCAACACAGTCTAAGAGCAATTTTTCATATTCTTCAACGTATTGAATTCTGCTGGTTTTTTTACGATAGATAAAATTGAAACGCCGCGATGCGACCTCCACAGCTGAACTTACTCCTGGTTTTTTAGTTAAAAAAGAAATCCTGATTGCTTCTTGCGGTTCAAGGGAAAAAACTACTTGGTTTGTGTAATGATTTTCCGGTGGGCAGAGACAAGGTGTGACGTGTTTGAAAGTAACAATAATTTCTTTGTTTTGATCTTTTAAACGCTTACCACTTTCCAGATAAATCGGCATGCCCTGCCACCTTGGTAAATCAAGAAAAGTTTTTATCTTGAAATATGTTTCTGTCCTCGATTGCGGTTTGACTCCGCCTATTTTAGTGTAATTTTGATACTGAGCTCTGAAGGTATCTGTTTTGATTTCATCGACTTTGGGAATACATAGTGCTTCTAAAATTTCCTGTCTTTTTTTACGTACAATTTCAGCTGATAAATTCTTCGGATGATCCATTGTTACCAACGCTAGCATTTGCAGCAGGTGGTTTTGCCCGACATCAATCAACGCCCCTAAGCCGTCATAAAAAGGCCCTCTGCCTTCCACGCCAATTTTTTCCAATAATTTTATTTCGATCTTCTCGATGAACTTGTTATTCCAACTTTGCTCAAACAAATTATTAGAAAAACGGAAACTTAAAATATTTTGCAACATTTCCTTGCCTAAATAATGGTCGATGCGATAGATTTGCTCTTCTTTAAACAGTTTCGACAGTAAAAAATCAACACGTTCGGCGGTCTGGGCATCTTTACCAAAAGGCTTTTCTACCAGAACTCTGGTCCAACCCTCGTCTGGTCCGCAAGGAATAGTTAATCCGGAAGAAGAAAGGTGGTTAAACATCATTTCATAGAGATCCGGGGGCACGGCCAAATAAAAAAGTTTATTTGAACAGACTTTCCATTCGTTATCCGTCCGGCCCAACAGCTTGGCTAAACTTGAATAAGTTCTTTCTTGCGTAAATTCTCCTTGATGGTATATAACGTGCTGCAAAAAATCTTTAAGTTGCTGGTCATTTTTTTTTACTCCCAGTTTCTGGGTTAAAATATCAGTCACATGTTTATGAAATTCTTCTTGACTTAAATTCCGCCTAGCCACTCCGACAATGCGCAACATTTTGGGAAGTTTGTCTTTTTTATAAAGATTAAAAAGAGCAGGAGTAATTTTTTTTGTCATCAAATCACCCGTTGCTCCAAAAATTATCAGAACTGTGGGGATATTTTTTGTCGACATGAGGCAAATTATACAAGACCTGTTTTTTGAAGAGCGGTGATTAAAATATCAAGGTCTTCTTGCTCATGAGCTGCGGAAATTTGAATTCTGATTTCGTCAGCTCCTTTAGGAACAACCGGATAGCTGATGTTGGTGACTAAAATGTTTTGGGTAAAGAGTTTATCGACTATTTCCCGTGTTTTAACCGGGTCGCCAATTAGCAATGGCTGAATCGAGTGAGAGGAATCTGCAGCAAATCTGAAACCGGCTTTGGCGGCGGCTTCCTTGAAATATTTAATATTGTCTCTGGATCGTTGTAATAATTGTTTCCCATCAGATTGATCTAATAATTCCATTGCTTTGAGAGCCGCACTTGCTGTTCCTGGCGCAAAGGGATTAGAGTAAATGTAAGTCGCTGCCGATTCCCGGAGATAATCAATAATCGTTTGGTCGGCAACAACATAACCGCCGTCCGCTCCAAGCGCCTTGCCAAATGTCCCAACTAAAACATCAGCTTGTACACCTTCGACTTCTTCAATCCCTCGCCCATTTTTTCCGGAAACTCCAACGCCGTGTGCATCATCTACTACCAGTAGTGTGCCATTGCTATATTCTGCATCATACTTATCAACTACTTCTCTTATCGCTTTCAGACGTTGATATTCTCCCAACATACTGAATACTCCATCAGTAATAATCAACGCCCGATGATATTTTGTTTTCCCATGCTCTAAAAGTTTGGCTAAGTCTTCAGCATCCATGTGTTGAAAAATTGCCTTTTGCTCTTTAGGTAAATTGGCAATACGAATTCCATCGATAATGCTGCGGTGATTAAGCGCATCGGAAATTACAAAAACGCTGTTATCAACAAGCGAATCCTTACTCTGGCCCACAATCAGGCAAAAGATTACTGCCATATTCGTGGCAAAAGCAGAAGAAAAAATCATCCCGTCATCACGTTTATGAAATTGCGCAGCTTTTTTTTCTAAATCGCGGTGAATTTTTAATGATCCGGAAATGAATCTAACTGCTCCCGGGCCGGTTCCATATTTTTCGGTTGCCTCGTGTTCTGCTTGTTTTAATTGCGGATTGTGTCTTAAGCCTAAATAATCGTTGGAATTAAAGATTCGGATTTTTTTCCCATCGATCATTGCCTTTGGAGATTTTTCGTTGGTAAATCCATCAATTATTTTTTCATGTCGCTTGGAGGTTTTAATTTCGTCAATTCTAGCTATCTCTTTTTTCAGAATTGTAAAAAATTTACTGCGCGCCATTATTTAAGTTTAAATTTAACTTTTAGATTTGTGATTATTTCTTCCACCAAGCGCGGAAGATCGTAATCGTGTTGCCAGCCCCAATCTTTTCGCGCCTCCGAATCGTCAAGAGAATTCGGCCAGGAATCGGCAATCTCCTGCCGGTTATCCGGTTTGTACTCTACCACTAAAGGAATATGTCTTTTTATCTCCTCCTCCAATTGTTTGGCTGAAAAACTCAGAGCTGCAATATTATAACTTGTTCTGATTTTAATTTGACTGACGTCCTCTTCCATGATCATTAAAGTTGCTTTTATCGCATCATTAACATACATCATCGGGATCACTGTTTCTTCTTTCAAAAAACAAGTATATTTCCCTGTCTTTAATCCTTCATGAAACATGGCAATGGAATATTCGGAAGTACCGGATGAAGGATGAGTTTTCCAACTGATAATTCCTGGATAACGCACCGAGCGCACATCCACTCTATATTTTAACCAATAATACTGACATAAAAGTTCACCGGAAACCTTGGTTACGCCATACATAGTTGTTGGTTCAAGAACGGTATGCTGTGAAGTACTGTCTTTAGGTGTTGTCGGCCCAAAAGCGGCAATCGAAGACGGCCAAAAAAGTTTTAGTTTATATTGACGAGCTAAGTCAAGAATGTTTTTCAATCCCCCCATATTTATTTCCCAGCACAGATCGGGCCGCTCCTCCCCGCCGACCGAAAGCAAGGAAACCAAATGAAAGATTTCGCCTATATCGTATTTCTTAATCAAGGATTCCAAATTTTTTTTATCATTAACCTCAACTTTTTCAACTATTCCTTTAAAATCTGTGGGAATATTTTTGTGACCAACTGCGATTACATTGTCTGGGCCGTATTTTTTTTGCAAAGCAGGAGTCAATTCTGTCCCAATCTGCCCAAAGGCGCCGGTAACTAAAATTTTTTTCATTGTGTTGGTGTAGGAGTTGGCGACAGCGTAGGTGTATTTGTCGGTGTAGGATTAATCCCCCCCTGAAAATTGAAATTTCTGATCAAATCCGTCGTGTCACTTGAAGCCGTACTTTTAACATTGAGTTCAAAAGTATGTGGACCACTAGTCAGATTATAGACGCAAACCGACTTATCGATAAAGTCAGACCACGAACTATTATCAATCCTATATTTCCAAACTACCGAGCAGTAAGAATTATCTTTGTAATCAATATTAAAACAGACCGGAGAACTATTTACTGTCTGTCCCTCTGTAGGTGAAGAGATTTCGATCGGCCCGACTTCTTTTTTACATGCGGGAATAGGGGTTGCTGTCGGTGAAGATTCTTTCTGCGTTACCGGAACAACAGTCACCACCATCTTTGGAGGCGATGGCGGAGTTGGAACAATCGTTGTTACAGTCTTTGCTCCTTTGAGGTTGTTGTAGTTAAGGATTAAGACTGTTAACAGCACCGGAATTCCCAAAATCGCACTAAAAAATTCTATATATTTTTTCGACTCTGGAAGACCCCTATACCATTTTTTGAACTTTTGTCCAATAGTAAGTTTTTTGACTTCTTTGACGACTTTTTCCTCAGGCATTTATCTATTTTACCAAGTCAGGTTTAGTCTTTCTAGTAGGTAAAGACCTGATATAATAGAAAAACACCGTTTTCCCCTGTAGCTCATCCGCCAATTGGCGGAGGTAGAACGAGTCCAGTATAATTGGGAAATGTTTTGGGTTTACGCACTTTACAACAAACAACACAGCAAAATTTATATCGGTCAAACTAGAAATATTGAAGAAAGATTAAAGTCACATCAAGGAGGGATTTTTGAAAAGAGTTACACTAAAAGATTTCGAGGAAAATGGAGCTTAATTTACAAAGAAAGATGTAAAGATAGAAAGGAAGCTTTGCTAAGAGAAAAGCAGTTGAAAAGTTATCAAGGTAGATTGTTTATTAAGAGATACATTCCCCTGTAGCTCAATCGGTAGAGCGAGTCCCTGTTAAGGACGAGGTTGGTGGTTCGAGTCCACCCGGGGGAGCCAGATGAGACGGGGGCGGCAGGCAAATTGGTATTTCTATATGATTAAGACACGGGTGCAGGTAAAAAGTTTGTATCAATGCCCCATCTGTAAACTGCACTATAAAGACAAAATTTGGGCTGAGAAGTGCGAAGGTTGGTGTAAAAAACATAATAGCTGTAACATTGCTATTACTAATCATGCCGAAGAAAGGAAACAGCCATGAAGAAAACTAGTTCGGAAGTTGTAAAATTCTTTAAAAGTTTAGAAAAAAACAGTAATAACCTTGATCTTAATGGTCTCTCTTCCCAATATGCAGATATGTTTATGTTCGCAGATTCATCTGGAACTAGAATTATCAAGAAAGAAGATTTTCTTAAAGTCCTACCCAATAGAAAAAAATTTGTCGATAAAGTTGGTCTAAAATTCGTAAGATACACAACTCTTGAAGAAACCCGCTTGGATAATTATCACACTATGGTTGAAGCTCATATCATTATGCATTTTGAGAAAGACAATGACAAACAAATAGAAGATGAAGACTCTTCAACTTATATCTTGGAAAGAAAAAACGATAGATTGCAAATAATTCTGCATATAGAACACGGAAATTTAACTGAGAAATTAAAAAACTTGGGTTTATTAGAGAGCTAAGTAAAAAGTCTAACATTCTCCACTCTCGGAGCAGAATCGGTATGCCTAAAGTGAACAATTATTTAATTGTCACGGCCTTAATAAAAAGGCTCTTTTATATTTGGTTTTTCTCTCTTTTAGGCTTTTTTCTTCTTCTTTTATTTGGAACAAACTTTTTTCAAAGTGCAGTTAATCAAACTCGAATAGGAAAAACCCCTTTGTTTATATGGCTAATCATAGCTATAATCCTCATAGGTTTTCTAACCTTTTTATTTGGGGAGATAGTATTATTAATAGCTGTCTTTAGATACGAGGTCAGAAAAGAGGAAAAATCCAAACTAAAACTTGTAATAGAACTTCTCCTCATCCTCATATTTTTCCCCGTTTTTATAGTTTTTAAATCAGTTCAAGAAAGATTAATTTTTAGAAAAAGCGTTTCTGGCCCCAGAAAGCCTATATTTTTCTCTGAGATAAGATTTATTCTTCTTCAAGTTTTATCTATTCCCGTTTGGGTAGTTGGATATATACTGGTAGGTTTCATCGTTGCGAATTTTGTTGGTTATGCAACTTTACCGATCTCGATAGCTGGGACTGGTTCGATGTATCCAACATTTCCAAAAAGTAATGAAAAAGGCCTCAAAAAACAAGCTCGAGAAATAGTCGGAACTTATGGCTTTTTTCCTTACCCGAATGGGTTGCTAGTTGTTGGGTATAGATTTTTTAGCTACGAGTTGCAGCGAGGAGATATTGTAACTGCAGATAACAAAATCATAGATGAGTATTCGAAAAAATTATATGGGAGTCCTGGCAGTGTTGTTAAAAGAATTATTGCGTTGTCTGGAGACAGTATAGAATTAAGAGATGGGGTCGTCTATCTAAATAGTAAACCACTTTTGGAGCCATATACTTATAAACCTCATTCAACGTTTGGTGAGAATTTTCTATCAGAATGTAAGCAAGTAACTATTCCTAAAAATCAAGCTTTTATTATGGGAGATAACAGAACCGGAAGCGGAGATTCTAGAGAATTTGGATTTATCTCATATCAAGATATCAAATTCGTTTTGCCATTAGATAAACAAAAAGGAGTTCTTGACAAATATTATAGAAACACTTCAAATGATTTAAGTGAATCTTCAAAAATAAAACTGGACGAGGTGAGATATATACAGCTTTTAAACAAAGAACGAGAAAAGACTGGAGCGAAGCCTTTAAAATACCAGCCACTTCTTGAAAAATCAGCCTATAAGCGAGGAGACGTAATATTGAAGTATGATGATTTTTCTTTTGAGGCAACCAGAAGTGGATACACTATGCAAAGAGCTCTGAACGATGTTGGTTATAGTAATATAGTTTATGCCGAGGAGCCTGTTCTAGGCTATTATGACTCTAATGATCTCTTAGAAAATCAGCTTCAATTTCCAGCTTCAAAAAAATTTTTATTAGATAAACAATATCAGGAAATTGGTATTGCGGCCGTGGAAGGCACTCTTAACGGTTGCCCAACTCAAATTATTGTCCAGCATTTGGCGGGATATGTGCCACCTAACTATAAACCATCCGATATTGAAGGATGGCAAGAAATTCTAAATCGACTTAAAGAAATTCAACCAAGTTGGCTTAACTTAAAAAACAATTCAGAATTCTATAATAGTCGCAGGAAGGAAGTAGATAGAATTAATGATATTATTTCCACAAGAATTTCAAATATTGAAGGAATTGTCGCAACCATGAATTCAAACAAATGGTTATCAAAACAGCAAATTGATTACATGTATCAGGACACTACTTTATCTAACGAAGAAGAAGCGTTAGCTAAGAAACTTAATTCCAACGAATAAAGCTCAATGAAATTACTTAGATTTTTTGATATCAAAGGGTAACTCCCAATAGTAAATAGTGGAAAACGGAACAGAATTTTTCTCCCTGATATAATTTTTATATTGGCGCATCATGAATACCGAAAAAGGCCAGAGGGGAATTAAAACAAAAATAGGATCTCTTATTGGTTCTTTTCTTTCTGCTCTTGGAGTGGGAGGAAGTTCCGTTTCCACAGTTTGCCAAACTACATGTTCTGTTGCTCCTGCTGTCTCTCCCTTTTTCGCAGTTATACTCTCTACAACCCCTCTTGTATTTGTCGGTAAATATCAAGTTCTTATCTGGTGGATAGCTTTACTTTTTTACTTTTTATTGTTCGTGTCTTTTTTCTTAAATAATCAAGGTCTAAAATCAGATCAAGCATTTCTTCTTATCAATGGTGGTCTGCTGATAATTGGCTTTCCTTATCTTAGAAATGAAATGCCACCTAATTCTTTTTTATGGATCGGTCTAATCATCTCTCTTATCGGAACATATCTACTCTTTTATAAAAAATTGAGTAAAAAGTCCTCGCTTTCTCCGCCCGGAGCAAAATAAAACTTAGAGCCTCATGAAAATCTAAAACAACCTCGCCGCTACTCTCAATAAATTCACTCCGCCGTTTCTTTCTATATAATCTCTGACAATATTGACAACTTCTTTTTATTTATTTAATCTTGTATTATGGAAGCCTTAGCTCAAAAAGAGCTGACTCCACCTTCAAATAACACAGAATCGTTAATCCACAACATTGACATAGGCAGCGGACTCAAAATTGAAGTACACAAACTCACCGGTTTTGATGATCGATTCAATGCAACCCTTTGGTGGACAAGAGATGGTGCCATAATGGCACTGGTTAGAGAAGTTAAAGTAGTAGCGGAAGAGGGAGAACCAGACATAGGAACTCTTGTTCAACTGAAACAGGCTGCCCGAATTGAGCAAGATAGGATGTTAGAAGTTCGTCTCGAGGATTACATTCCTATAGCCGAACAGGAAGTGTGGAATCCAACAGATCAAGAAGTATTTCTCGAAGATCCTAGAAGTCTGCTCTCAGCCGATGAATCAAGTGTGGTAATTGGTCTAACAGCTCTTGTTACGGAGGAAGATAAGCAGATACCCTACCCTGCTATTATTACCTTATCAAGAGATCATTTCGAACAAATAATCCCTACAAAAGTGCAGGTTATCAGGGATAAAGAGCTTGGTATCGGAAAAAATCTTACTCCGGTTGAGGACACTGACCATCTTACGACTTTTTTGTATCGCAGCGAGGAGGATAAGGCTAATTTTAGATTAACGCATTTTTCTTTAGATAAAAATTCAAAGGAGATAAAAAGATTAGGGAGTATTGATTTTTCCAAATATTTAGAAGACTTGAATTGGCCTGACTGGATAGGGACTACGATGGCTCCTATAGCGATAAATAACAATAAATATTTGATGGTGCTGCACTCGGTAAAAAACGGAAACGGAGAGCCTGTTTATTCATTTTGGAGAGCTATGCTGACAAAAGGTGAAAAGGGAGAATTAGCTGTAGAAAAAGTAGATAGTCAACCAATTTTGACACGCAACGATGTCGGCTACCCCGGATTAGAATTACATAAGGGTAAGCGGGTAATATACGCTTGCGGAGGGATCATCGAAAGCGAAAAACTCCATCTCTTTGTCAATGTCGGAGACAAAACAACTGTCCGAGTAGTTTTCCCGCTTGAGGCTCTTTCCAACTTTGATAAATCCTTGCGCCCGCAAGAAGAACTTGCTGCCTAAACTAAAAAAATTTAAACACCTAACAACAACTACTTAACATTTACTCTCTTCTAACCTTTGCTTTCCCCAAGCCTAATATTCTTTATGCGCTTGCAACACAAAATGAATTAAGTAAAATATAAACTTATGAAGATGAATCCTGTTGTTCATTTCGAAATGCCCGCAAAAGACAAGAAAAGGGTTTCCAACTTCTATTCCCAGGTTTTTGGTTGGAAAATGATTCAAAGTGGGCCTGAAATGGGAAACTATATCGTTGCCCAAACAACAGAAACCGACGAAAAAGGAGTGGTTAAAGTAGCTGGTAACATCAATGGAGGATTTTATGAATGGGTTGAGAAAAACACCGGAAGAGACCGGCCCTCAGTTGTTATTTCAGTAGACGACGTCAGTGAAGCGATTAACAAGATCAAAAAAGCAGGTGGAAAAATCACCCAAGAACCTACGGATATTCCAGGCGTTGGCCTTTGGGCTGGGTTCGAAGACACAGAAGGGAACCTCGTGAGTATCCTTCAACCTTCGCGGATGTAACATCTCTTATTTGTAAAGAAAGCAGGTGATAAATTATGCTAAATTTAAACTCAATTCTTGTCTTTTCGGACAAGCCGAAACAACTCGCAGATTTTTACAAAAAAATTTTTCAAAAAGATCCTGATACCGATGTAAATAATTTTTATGGCTTTCTCGTTGGCAAGTCATATATAAGTTTTATGACACACGATAAAGTCAAAGGTGAAAATAAACAACCGGAAAGAATAATCTTCAATTTTGAAACAGACGATGTAAAAGGAGAATTTGAACGGATTAAAAAACTCGGGGTAAAAGTCGTTGCCGAACCTTATCAGCCGGAAGAAGCCCAAGATATGTGGATTGCTACTTTTGCCGATCCTGACGGTAACTATTTCCAGTTGATGAGTCCGTGGAAAGGAGAGTAAAATAATCCCGTGGGAAAAATTAACGCCGAGTGGCACCGCTCCAATAGGATGCCTAGAAATCCTACTCTGGATCAAAAAATCAAATGGCATATCGATCATGCCAAAAACTGTGATTGTAGACCGCTTGGCGGAAAAATTCTCGAAGAAATCAACAAAAGGGGGATAAAAGTTTAAGTCCGTTTAAAAAGTTCGTGTAATTCAATTTTAGTTTGTCCCAAGATTCTCTCTCTTTCTATCTGTAAGTTTTTTCCTCTGTTAGAATAGATACAGAATGATGAAATCGTTAGAATGGCCGATTTTTGTCTTTACTCTTTTACTCAAAGCACTAAATGGTTTATTGGAAATTGTTGGGGGAATACTTTTGCTGATTATAAAACCATCGCTTGTTAATTGGCTGATTACATTATTAACACAACAGGAACTTTCAGAGGATCCAAAAGATCTCATTGCAACAACTTTAGTCAAACTCGCACATATTTATTCTTCGCAACCAATTAATTTTGCTGTTTTCTTTCTCCTTTCTCATGGGATTCTCAAAATCTTTTTTGTAATTTATTTACTCAGAAAACAACTTTGGGCTTACCCCAGTTTTATTATTTTTCTCTCGATCTTTGTTGTCTATCAAATCTATCGCATAACCTTTACTCGCTCTATTTTTCTCTCACTCTTAACCATTCTTGATCTGTTTATTATCTGGCTGACTTTTGACGAATATAGAAAATTAAAACGGAGCGAAGTTTTAAGATGATTCTCCCCATTTGCGCATTTTATTAAAAATATCCTTGAGAGTTTTACCTTTCGCGGTGAGCTTATATTCCACATGTAAAGGTACTACCGGAAAAACTTTTTTGGAGATAAAACCTTCTCTTTCTAATTCTCGGAGTCGGAGCGAGAGCGTTTTAGGACTAATCCCAGCCAAACTTCTCTGGATCTCGCCAAATCTTTTTTTACCGTCAAAAAGATTGTGCAAGATCAGCATTGACCATTTGCTCCCTACCAGTTTAATCGTCTTCGTAACCCCGCAATTTTGATGATTTTCTAATTTCATTTGATTATTATGCAATACTTCACTTTTTATAGCAACTTTACAAAATAAAGTAAAGAGATTATAATTAAAGTATGACAAAATGGGACGAATTGGCAAGTGAACAAATAGTCAAAGAAACAACTACTGCTCTCGATAAAAAGGGGTACAAAGTCATCATAGTAGAAAGCCGCAAAGAAGCTTTGGAAAAGATCAAGGAGCTCATCCCCATGGGTGCTTCCGTGATGAATGGTTCTTCAGTGACGCTTGAACAAATCGGTTATATGAATTATTTAAAAACCGCTAAACATGGCTGGAACAATCTTCATGCCAAAATTAATAGCGAAAACGATGCTAAAATAAGGGCAGAACTTAGGAGACAAGGTATTTTGGCTGATTATTATCTCGGTAGCGTTCACGCCCTCACTGTTAACGGTGAATTTATTATCGCTTCAAATACCGGCAGTCAGCTGCCACACCTTGCTTTCACTTCTCCTAATTTAATCTTGGTTATAGGAACGCAAAAAATTGTCAATGATTTTAACCAAGGAATGAAACGGCTCACAGAATATGTTGTTCCCTTGGAAGATAAACGCATACGTGACTTATATGGAGTCCCAACTAACTTATCCAAAATCCTCTTTTTTAAGGCTGAAAATAAGGCCAGCACGAGGAAAATCAACTGCATTTTGGTCAAAGAAAAATTGGGCTTTTAACAAATTGTATAATTTGCACATGAACATCAAAAATAAAGTAGTTATTGTGACCGGTGCCTCATCTGGAATCGGCGAAGCGACGGCAAAACTACTGAGCAACAAAGAAGCAAAGATTGTTCTTGCTGCGCGCTCAAAAGAAAAATTAGATAGCCTTGCCAAGCATTTGCCTCATTCTTTTGTCATCCAAATTGACATGACTAAACCCACCGATATAAAAAGAATGGTTAAAAAAACTCTTGAGAAATTCGGACGAATAGATATTTTAATCAACAATGCCGGCAGAGGTTATGATGCAACAATCGAAAAAATAGATCTAAAAACTTTCCATTATTTGCTCGATCTTAACCTCATTGGGCCCTTAATTGCAATGCAGGAAGTTATTCCTACAATGAGAAAACAAAAAAGTGGGGCGATCGTCAATATCAGTTCAGGGACTTCGCTGATGGTAATCCCAGGCTTAGGGGCTTATTCTTCGCTTAAACGCGCCTTGAATGGTTTCTCCTTAACGGCCCGCGAAGAATTGGCTAAAGATGGAATCAGCGTCAGTGTTATATATCCTTTCGTTACCGCCACCAATTTTGTCAAAAATATTCTTGGGGGGGCGCGCAGGATTAGTCCGCAGGATCGTGACTCCAGTCTCCCAGATGCGGATCCGCCAGAACTCATCGCCGAAAAAGTACTCGAAGCAATCACTTCAGGCAAGGCAGAAATAGCAGCCCACGAATGGATGATAAAATAATTTTCAGCTTATTTTCAGCTTAAATCGCCTATAATTGTTACTATGCGTGTTCTAGTAGTCGAAGATGAGCATAAAATAGCCAACTCCATCAAAAAGGGTCTTGAGCAAGAATCTTATGCTGTTGATATCGCCTATGATGGCAACGACGGTTATGATCTAGCCGCTACAGAGGACTACGACTTAATTATTCTTGATCTAATGCTCCCAGGAATGGACGGACTGGAGATTTGTAAAAAACTAAGACAAGAGGGTAATCACACACGAATTCTCATCTTAACCGCAAAGGGGCAAATTCGAGATAAAGTTTTAGGTCTTAACTCTGGCGCCGATGATTATCTGACAAAGCCATTTGCTTTTGTCGAACTTCTTGCTCGAATCAGAGCTCTTACTAGACGCCCAGATAAAACAGACGGAACGGTTTTGAATGTCGGCGATCTTTCACTAAATACATTATCGTTTGAAATCAAAAGAGGCGGCAAGCGGATTCAACTCTCGACCAAAGAATACGCTTTACTTGAATATCTAATACGCCACAAGGATATCGTAGTCACCAAAGATCAGATCCTCAATCACGTGTGGGATTATGATTCAGAAGTACTCCCCAATTCGGTCGAAGTCTACATCCTCCATCTGCGCAATAAAATAGATAAAGCTTTTAAAAATAAATCGCAATTGATTCATACACTTAGAGGTTTTGGCTATAAGATCAGCAATAAAAAATAATATGTTTCGAAAAGCTCGCATAAAATTAACTGCTTGGTATTTGCTAATCATTATGGTTGTTAGTCTGTTGTTTAGTGCAACTATCTATCTTGGGATTAATAGAGAATTATCTCGGATTGAGGCACAACAAAAACTTCGCCTGGCAGCCGAGCAGCATGGATTGATTCTCTTTTTTGAGGAATTCCGTCAACAAAGACAGCATTTGGGTCTATCCGTTCCTCCCCCATTAATTCCTATTAACCCCGAGATGATTGCACAAGCAAGGTTGCGTTTAACCTCGACCTTGGTTTTGGTCAACTTGGGGATTTTGATTTTGGCCGGAATTGCCGGGTATTTCTTAGCGGGAAAAACTTTGCGCCCAATTCAAGAAATGGTTGATGATCAAAATCGCTTTATCACCGATGCTTCCCACGAATTGAGAACACCATTAACATCCTTAAGAACCGAGCTGGACGTTGCGTTAAGAGATAAAAAACTCGTCCTCGCTGATGCAAGAAATATTCTTAAGAGTAATCTCGAAGAAGTCATCAGTTTACAAGCCTTAAGCGACCGTTTGCTAAAACTGACACAATATCAAAATGGTGGAAGCAAGTTAATTAAGAAACCGCTCATGCTTACAGAAGTAATCGATCGGGCACTAAAAAAAATTTCTCCTTTAGCGAAGCAAAAAGAAATATTCATCATTAATAAAACGAAAAATTACAGTCTTTCAGGAGAAAAACAGAGTTTAACCGAACTGTTTACGATTATTCTCGATAACGCTGTAAAATATAGTCCGCAAAAGGGTCGCGTGACTCTGGTTTCTAAAAGAAGAGATCATCGGATTGAAGTAAGTATAAATGACAAAGGAGTGGGAATAGCCAAAGAGGATCTTGCTCATATCTTTGACAGATTCTATCGCACTGAAAGTTCGCGTTCAAAGGAAAAATTTCACGGTTATGGTTTGGGGTTGGCAATTGCTAAGCAAATCGTTGAAGATCACGGAGGATCAATTACCGCAGCTAGTGAACCTAAAAAAGGATCGGAATTTACTATTACCTTACCACTACCTAAAATTTCTTAGTTTTTAAGCTAGTTTTAAGTTTATCTTTTTATAATTAATTTTAAATTTAGATTGTTCATGCAAGATAAATCAAAGAGCTACATTGGAAATTTTAAAAAATTTATTAGTGAGAAAAAAGGGTTCTCTATAACGATAGGAGCTTTTATCCTTGTCGTTCTAGTTTTAATTACCCGCAGCTTATTCTTCAATCAACAAAATATTTCTTACCAAACTTCTCAAGCTGAAAAAGGAACTCTCATCACAAGTATTACCGCTTCAGGAAATATTTCTTCTGGAAGCAGTGTAGGGATCAGCACGCAAGCCACTGGAATCGTCAAAACAGTCTATGTCAAAAATGGCGATGCAATCAGCCAAGGACAGAAAATAGCAGATATCACTCCTGACCTTGATTCACAGCAAAGACAAGCCGCAGCTTGGGCGAGTTATCTTTCTGCCTTAAATAATGAGAAGACAGCGGAAAATAATAAGTTGTCAACAGATGCGACTATGTGGTCTGCGCAACAGACTTTTCTTGATGCTCAAAATAACGTCAATTATAAAAACGGTAATACTACCAACCCCTCAACCAAAGCAGCCTATACCGATCTGGAAAAACAAAGCATTGATGCCGCTTTGATTCAAGCACAAAAAGCTTTTGGTGCGGCCGAACAAAAATATAAGGATGCCGATTATTCCGTAAATTCTGCAAAAGCAGCTCTAACTTCTTCTTGGTTGGCTTACCAACAGACTTCTTCGGCTGTTACTGCGCCTATTTCCGGGACAGTCAGCGGGTTAACCTTGACGGAAGGAATGCCGCTTGTCAGTACTAATAACTCATCTAATTCTTCAAACTCAAATAATGTCTCTTCTCAATCAATCGGGACGGTTACCTTGCCTAACAGTAGCATTCAGGCAACCGTTGATTTAAGCGAAATTGATGTTGTTAATGCTAAAGCCGGACAAAAAGTTACCTTGAAGCTGGACGCTTTCCCTAATAAAACCTTTACCGGTAAAGTTTTGAATATTAATACCAATGGTACTGTAACCTCCGGCGTCACCACTTACCCCACAACTATTCTTTTGGATACTTCTTTGTCTACTATCTATCCTAATATGGCTGTTAACGCTACAATCATTACCGGAGTCAAAGAAAATGTGCTTTTGGTCCCTTCGACAGCGGTTCAAACAAATAATGGACAATCAACTGTCAGAATAATGAGAAACAGAAAACCTGTCACAGTCAATGTAGAAATTGGCGATTCAAACGATACGCAAACCGAAATTACTTCCGGACTTAAAGAAGGAGATGTTGTAGTTACCAGTAGCTCATCAGTTTCAATGTCGCAGAGTTCATCTACCTCTTCTCCTTTTGGCAGTAACACAGGAAGAGGTGGAGGTGGTGGAGGCGGCGGAGGTGGTGTCTTTTTAAGACATTAGGAAATAATTATGTCCACTATCATTTCAGCAAAAAAATTGTCCAAAGTCTATAAAATAGATTCTTTAGAAACAATTGCTTTAAGCGATGTCTCGTTTGAAGTGCAGAAGGGTGAGTTTGTAGCCATTATGGGGCCGTCCGGTTCCGGCAAATCTACTTTGATGCATATTATTGGCGCGCTTGATATCCCAACCAGCGGCCAATATATTCTCGATGGTCAAGACGTTGGTTCATTATATGAGGACGATTTAGCAGAAATCAGAAATAAAAAAATCGGTTTCGTTTTTCAAGCCTTTAATCTTCTCCCTCGCATTTCTGCAGTACAAAATGTTATTTTGCCAATGCGTTATGGCGGAGTTGATAAGGAAAAAAGACAGGAAATTGCAGAGAAATATTTAATGATGGTTGGTTTGGGAGACCGGTTAAACTATACTCCTAATCAACTCTCGGGAGGGCAACAACAGAGAGTTGCCATTGCCAGAGCATTGGTTATGAATCCTGCTATTTTACTTGCCGATGAACCGACAGGAAATATCGCCACAAATCAAGCAGAGGAAATCATGGCAATTTTTCAAAAATTAAATGACCAAGGTCGTACCATTGTGATGATTACTCATGAGGCAGATATTGCCCATCATGCAGGAAGAATTATCAATATTCGTGATGGAAAGATTATTAATAATAATAAAAATTCCAAACAAAAACGGTTAAGAAAAAATTAAGCCATGGAACTTTCAGAATTATTTACCGAAGCGGTGGGGACTCTCACCATTAACAAGCTAAGAACAGCTCTGGCTACCTTAGGGATTGTCATCGGTATAGGAAGTGTAATCACGCTTGTTTCTCTGGGTCAAGCTACACAACGAGCAGTTCAATCCCAAATTGAATCTTTGGGTTCTAATTTACTCACCGTTCAACCGAGCGGCCAAAGAGAAGGGGCTGTTCAGGGGGCGGCCGGAGGTGGGACGACACTGACTTTGGAGGATGCAGATGCAATCGCCAGTTCTCCACAAATCACTACTATCCAAGCAGTTTCTCCGGAATACACAAGTAGAAGTCAAATCACCACAGGAAAAAAAAACACCAACGCTCAGGTCATTGGCTCAACTCCGACCTATGCTACTTTACGCAAAATTACAATGGCCTCCGGAAACTTTATCAGTGAGCGGGACGTCAATGGCAGCACTAAAGTTGCGGTTGTGGGTCCAACTGTAGTGAGTAATTTATTTGGTGATAATGCAACGCCAATCGGTCAAACTATTAGAATCGAAGGTCAAACTTTTACCATCATCGGGATAACGCAATCAAAAGGTGGAACTGGTTTCTTCAACCAAGACAATGCAGTTTGGGTTCCTTTATCTACTGCCCAAAGACAACTATATGGGGCAAATTATCTTACTACAATCTCTCTAGAAGCAAAATCAGCCGATGTCATGGTTGAAGCCCAAAACCAAGTTGGTTACTTGTTGCTTGCCCGACACCGCCTTTCCGACCCTTCACAAAAAGATTTCTCAATTTTTAATCAGCAGGATATCTTAAACACGGCTTCCTCTGCTACCTCAACCTTCACGACTTTGCTTGCCGGAATAGCGGCAATCTCATTATTAGTAGGAGGAATTGGCATTATGAATATTATGTTAGTAACGGTTACAGAAAGAACACACGAAATCGGCCTACGAAAGGCTTTAGGTGCTAAGAAAAAAACTATTACTACCCAATTTTTGATCGAGTCAATCATCCTCACTTTTAGCGGAGGGATATTAGGGATTGCTCTCGGCGTTTCTGCTTCCTATCTTTATTCTTTTTTTGCCAACTCTTTATTTGTTATCTCGCCACTATCAATTTTATTAGCTTTTGTAGTCTCTGCGGCAATCGGTATCGTCTTTGGTTGGTACCCTGCAAATAGAGCCGCTAATTTAGAACCTATTGAAGCATTAAGATATGAATAAATCAATCCTTTTATTATCGATCGTGGTGCTCGCTGGATTATCCATACTTGGAGTTTATGTCTTAAGCTCTAAAATAGGGATATCTCGGGTTAATCTTCCTTTAAAACAGTCTCAAGCTAAACAAGATGGAGGAGGTCTTCAAAACCCAGATAACCCTTATTCTATAGACTATTTAAAGAAACAAGTCTATCCCGGAAGTGATATTGTCATTGAACAAACTCTAACCCCAAAAGGTAACTACAATAGGTACATAGCTTCCTACAGATCGGAGGGGCTAAAAATATATGCATTGTTAACTGTCCCTATTGGAGTGAGGCCAAAAAATGGATGGCCGGTTATTATCTTTAATCATGGTTACATCTCTCCCAATCAGTATAAAACGGCTGAAAGTTATGCAACCTACGTTGATTTTTTTGCACGAAGTGGATATATAGTCTTTAAAAGCGACTACCGAGGTAATGGCAATTCCGAGGGAACCCCGTCAGGACATTTTGGCCCAGGCTACACGATAGACGTATTAAATGCCATCTCCAGTGTTAAGAAGTATAAGGATGCAAACCCCGATAAAATCGGGATGTGGGGTCACTCGCTGGGAGGAGCAATAACCCTAAGCTCAATTGTTATTTCTCAAGACATTAGAGTTGCATCAATTTGGGCCGGGACTGTAGGGCCGATTACAGAAGGTTGGAGTAATTGGGGAACACGACCTAATCGTCCTCATCCTTCGGGGACTTCCGACAGAGGAGGGATTGGTGGACCCAGTCAAAATCTGATTCAACAATTCGGCACGCCGGAGCAAAACCCAAAGTTTTGGGCTTCAATTGACCCATTAAATTATTTACAAAACATACTTGTTCCTGTAGAAATTCAGGTTGGGCTTAATGACCAGGAAGTTAATCCAAGAGCATCGCAAAATCTTTATGATAATTTAAAACAGTTAGGCAAAAAAGTTGATTATTATACCTATCCTGGTGACAACCATAATATTTCTAACAACCTCGATACCGCCATGCAGAGATCGATTGCTTTTTTTGATAAATACTTAAAGTAATGAATATTGCAAAAATTCCTAAAAAATACTTTGTAAATTAATTTTTGTTATGAAAGGAGGTGACAACAAATGAAAAATAGCGCATTATTAACTGTTATTGTAGCAATAGTTGTCGGGGTGGCGGGTTTTTTTGCGGGAGTGCAATACCAGCGTAGCCAACGACAAGACTTTGGTAATCAATCATCCGCTAGCGACCACAGAGGCGGCCAGTTTCAAGGCGTGACCAGTCGCAATGGCTTTCGCCCGGTAAACGGTCAAATTATCAGTAATGATTCCAACTCTATCACGATCAAACTCCAAGACGGGAGCAGTAGAATCATCCTGCTTGATAATAAAACCCAAATCAATAAAGCTGTAAAAGCATCTAAGTCTGATCTTGCCACTGGTCAAACCGTGGCAGTTTTTGGACAGGAAAATTCTGATGGAAGTATGACCGCACAAAATATCCAACTCAATCCACAATTTAGAGGAATGGGCGGCGGCACACCCCCAGCTCAGAGATAAGAATTATGCTTTTCTGACGCCATTAGTAAAAAGAAGCAAGAGATCTTTGAATAAGTTGCGATCGATTTGTGTTTTCGCCCGTCTTAGCTTCATATTAGTTTATAACTTATAACCTGAAACGACTAGATAGGTTGGCCGTAGAAAATAGGACTGAACTTTGTTTCGATTTGATTTTTTACCGGTAGTTCCCCGCTCTAAATGAATATCCATCTTTCTGATATCGTGTTCATTAAAACAATCAATCGGGTTGGTAAAAACTAATCTTTTTAGATTTTTCATAACAACAAGATACTTACGAACGGTCAAAATTGAATAAAAATAAGGTAAGAAGGGCGTAAGAGATATCCTCTGCTATAATTACAAGGTGTCTAAATCCTTTTCTGCAAAAGTCTATGCAGTGGTAAAGAAGATCCCTCGAGGGAAGGTTGCAACTTACCAAGATATTGCTATTCTGGCGGGGAATCCAAATGCCCCACGAGCTGTAGGAACTGCGATGAAGAACAATCCAGATATAAAAACTATCCCTTGTCACAGGGTAGTCGGCTCCGATGGAAAAATGCACGGTTATTCAGCTAAACAAGGCATCAGCAGTAAAAAAAAGATGTTGAAAAAAGAAGGTGTACAGTTTAACGGCGAAAGAGTGATCTTGTCTACTTTTCGCTGGAAAAAAGTTGAGTAAGTCTATTGTAAAATCTTCGGATTGATCCTGATTAATCTGTCATCGTCCGGGCGGGGCGTACCTCGGCCATCTGTATTATTGGTCAATAAATAAAAATATCCGTCCGGCCCAATCTTAACCGTCCTCAACCTCCCATATTTGTTCTGTAGGTATTTTTTGAATGCGGTAACTTTATTTCCCTGGATCACTGCTTGATAAAGAGTCTGTCCTCTCAGTCCTGCAAAAAAAATACTGCCCTGGTAATAGACCGCTCCCGAGGGAGCCCAAGTCTCATTCGGCCCGGAGTTGATCGCCGGAGTGACCATCCCCGTTCTTGTCTCCTCGCCTTGAATCACCGGCCAACCATAATTCTGTCCTTTAATGATCAAATTTAATTCATCCAAACCCGAGAGGGCTCCGCTTCTACCGTGCTCTGTTGCCCATAGATTTCCTTTGGCATCCCAGGCAAGCCCTTGGGCATTACGGTGTCCATACGAATAAACCGCATTGCCAAAAGGATTATCTTCCGGAAGAGAACCATCATCTTTGACGCGTAAAATTTTTCCATTTAAAGAATTCTTATCCTGAGCCAAATTGGGTTGTTCTGCGTCTCCTGTTGTAACGTACAAGTAGCCGTCGGGACCAAAAACCATTCTCCCCCCGTCATGGTTGGAAGAAGCTAAAATCCCACTGATAATTACTTTCTGCTGTGTCAATGAATCCCCCTGAAGCTTATATCTCTCAACTTGATTAACCAATCTTCCCCCTTGTTGAGTTGTAAGATAAAGATAAAGCAGTCGGTTAGACTTAAAATCCGGATGGAGAATTATCCCTAAGAGACCACCCTCGCCTATTGGACGAACCCCATTGATTTGAATTATTTTTTTGTCTTTGCCTATTTTTAATAGTACCCCTGGTCTCTCGGTAATCAACATCTCACCATCAGGAAGAAAAACAATATCCCAAGGAATATTTAAATTCTCAACCAGTATTTCTTCATTTGCCATAGAGGAAGTAGAGATAACAACACTTGGTTGGACTTTTACTGCCGGTGTAACGCTGGTTGGTTTTGAGGGATGATAGTACAAATAGACGGCCGCCCCACCAATCAAAATAATCAAAGTGGCTAAAATTAGATTTTTCATAGCAGAAGCTATTATAGTCAATTAAAAGGGAAGAGTGAGATCTGTGTCTCTATCACCAGGAGACTCAAGATATTTTTTCCAGTCTGTAGGGATGGAAATTTTTCCTACTTCATTTAAATAAAAAATCTCTCCACTATTGACTCCATACTCAAAAAGTTCTTTAGTCAGCGTCACGTCATCGAGACAATATTTTTTCAATTCGTCTACTTTCCCTTCATTATAATAATCAACCGCCATCAAGCCGTGGCCACTTTTCCTTTTATTTAGAGTTGCAAAAGCTAAATCATTTAGGCTTAAGCGGCGACCGATTCTTTCCTTAACATAGTCCAGAATATCAAAAACAGGAAGTTTGGACAATTTTCCCGGATAATAAGGTTGCAGAACGTTCAAGTCAAAGGAGCGAATATTAAAGCCTATCAAATATGAGGCTTCTTCTAATAGTTTAAACAATTGATTCAATTCATTTTCTAGAAAAGTTTTAGTTGATTTATCTTTATAATCATAAATTCCAACTACGGAAACACCGAGTCTTTTATTATCTCTATTGACATCTCGGAATAAAAATTTAGTTTCCAAATCGAGAATCAATGGCAGTTTTCCCATGAATAATCAGTTTCGTTTGAAAGTATCGTCTTTAAAAATCTCCATTTCTATTGTTGAAGGAATTTCAATTTGCGTGCTCGAACGTAAATTCAATTTATTGAGTTGGTTTTGAAATTTATGATAGACTTCGTCAAAAAAATTGAAAAATATATTTTTCTGCTGGGGAGTTAGTCTACCATTGTGTTTTTGATAAAGTTCCTCTAATTTTCCAAGATTCCATAGTGTTTCTATCAATTTATCCTCTTTCAAATTTAAAAGAGAAACGTCTCCCTGCAAAGGGCGGATTTTAAAACGCATCATTCTCACTTCGTCTAGCATTTCGCCAATCGGGGGCTTTTTTTCTAGAATATTTTTCTTAAAGTCTGCCAGAATGTAGAGGATGTCGGCAGTATATTTCTTTTTCATATATAATGAGTCTATGCTTGTTAAACGCCTTCGCGATGAACAAATAAAAGCGCTTAAAGCGGGCCATAAAGCACGCCTAGAAGTGCTTAGATATATTCTAGCACAAATTCAAAATAAAGAAATCGCTAAAAAAAACGCGCTTACAGATGAGGAAACAATAAGCGTACTGAAAAAAATTTCTAAAGAACTGAAAGAATCAATTGATTCTTTCAAACAGGGCCAACGCCAAGAACTTGTCGACAACTATCAACAACAATTGACTATTCTTGAAGAATTTTTGCCTGAAGAAATCTCCGACGAGCAACTAAAACAAAAGATTGATGAACTAATCAAACAGAATCAAGAACTTTATGACAAAAACCCTAAAGCTTTAATCGGAATTTGCGTCAACCAACTACGTTCTCAAGCCGATCCCTCTCGGATCATGCACATTCTGGAATCGTATGAAAATGCTTAAAAAAATAGTGGTTACAGTTATTGTCATTTTTCTTTTTTTTTCATTGACCAAAAATATTTTTGATTATCGCAAAACGCTTGATTTTTATCAAAGTTTCAAACAGGACTATCAACAAGAAAAACAGAAGAATATTGCTTTACGAACTAGCTTATTAAAAAACAAAGATCCACAACAAGTCGAAAAAACGATCAGAAACCAACTTAATCTATTGAAACCAGGAGAGATAGCCGTAATTATCCCTAGCCCCACGCCTACCCCGATCAAGATCACACCCACGCCCAAACCAGTATATCGGCAATGGTTTGAGGTCTTCTTTTGGTATAATTAGCTTGTTATACGGGGTAGTGTACGGTTGCACAGGAGGCTCATAATCTCCTAGACCAGGTTCAACTCCTGGCCCCGTAACCAATCCATGGATAATTTCCTGCTTTCGATCATCATTCCCGTCTATAACGAGGAGAAGAATATCTCGCCGCTTTTGAAAAGATTAACCCCCACACTTAAACAATATAATCACGAAATAATTTTTGTTGACGATGGTTCTGATGATAAAACAGTCTCCGAAATTAAAAAAGCAGCTGCAAAAAATCCAAAAATCAAGCTCATAATTTTCACCCGGAATTTCGGCCACCAAATGGCTCTCTCGGCGGGCTATCAAGCAGCCAAAGGAAATTGCGTGGTGAGTATGGATGCAGATCTGCAAGACCCGCCGGAAATTATTCAACAAATGATCGAAGCGTGGCAAAAAGGAGCAAAAATTGTTTACGCCAAACGAGGGGAGAGAAATGTCGATAAGCCGCTAAAAAGAATTACTGCTTATTTTTTCTACAGGGTGATGAATTTTCTTTCCGATTTCCCCGTCCCTCAGGAGGTTGGAGATTTTCGTCT
>CAZMIL010000005.1:0-42947 GCA_964566425.1 uncultured Gammaproteobacteria bacterium
TCGTACTGGTAGCCATTTTCGCTCTGGCCAAAACCGATCCCTTAACCCTGGAAAAACGTTTTCTATTGTTACAGAATGCGTTGTCGATCATTGTGCAGAATCCTTTACTGGGAGTCGGCCTCGGTAATTACCTTATCACCCAGGCCAAACTTCCCTCTTCTCTGATTTCTTTTCCCTATCAACCTGTGCACAATATTTTTCTTCTCCTTACGGCAGAAACAGGAATATTCTCGGCTCTTGGTCTAATTTATTTTGGAATAAAAAAGATCTTGACAATTCGCCATAATCTTATTTTCCTAGCTTGTTGTTTTGTCATCATTGTTACAGGATTGCTTGATCACTATTGGTTGACTCTGCAGCAGAATTTCTTACTCTTGGGAGTTATTTTTGGAGCGCTTGCAGTTGATCTTGAATTGACTGAACGATCTTCATAATCGCAGTCAACTCGTCCTGACTACCTTGAGGAATTTCTTGAAACATTTGAGCAATATCTTCTTTATGTTTTTGATTACTAGTCTTGATCGTATCAATCATTTCTGCGCTAGGACTAGTCCCTTGTTGCTTAGCCTCTTTGAGTAGAGGCGGAATTTTCAGAAAATACTTTTCTCCTTTTGATAGGGTAGAAAGAGCTAAAGTAACATTCCCTTTCTTCTCCAAAGCTTCTGCCATTGCCAATCTTTTGTCAGAAAAAAGAAGATAGAGTTGGGCTTTTTTAAGATTATCGCGGGTCAAAAAAACCTGTATTGCGTCTCTAGTTACTTTGAAGAAGTAAAGAGGATTATCAGGGAGAATCCCAGGATAAGGCAATTGGTAAACGACTTTGTTAGACGGGGTGGTGACAACCTGTTGGGAATAATTATAGACGTAAAAAAATGGGACAATCAGTAGGGTCAGAAAAACTAAAGACAAAGGCGCAAGAAACCTGCGGAAGAGTTTTCCCATTTATCAATTATAGCAGTTTGGGGGCTTAAAAACAATCCCGACCTTAAAGTCGGGATTGTTTAGTTTGTGATTACTTTGGTTACTTAACCAATCTCTTTAAGGATTTACCAGCTGTAAATCCGGGAGTTTTGGTGGCCGGGATTTGAATTACAGCGCCGGTTTGAGGATTGCGTCCTTTGCGGGCTGCTCTTCGGCGAACCATGAAGGTTCCGAATCCTGTCACTACAACCTTTTCTCCTCTTTTCATTGCTTGAGAGATTGAAGAAAAGATAGTGTTAACAGCGTCTTTAGCTGCACGAGCTGTCAGACCTGCTTTTTTACCAACTTGAGCTACTAGATCTGCTTTTGTCATTTTGTCTTGTCACCTCGCTTTCTTTATATATTTAAATTTGTAATTAAGCCTTGTAAAAATCAAATCCTTCGCTCCGATTTTCATTAGAGCTTCAGGACAGTAATTGCGGAAAAGTGTAGTTCTTTTTAATTGTTCTGTCAATCTATATTTAAAATATCTTTTCGTAACAATCTATATCAGTAATAAATTTTTATTCGGGTCTTGATTACGGGAAAAATCGTTGTATACTTGATTGGCTATGTCTCCAGAGAGATCTTACATTGGATACGCGGAAAACTATACTGTTAGAGTAGAAGCAGATCGCCCACTTCTTGAAATGGCTACTGTTCAAGTCCATCAGGCTCTCGATCTAGGGACAGGAACTGGAACAGGAATAGAAGATTTAATCGATATGAGAGTTCTTATTGAACCTTTCACAGTTATTGGGATAGATAATGACGAAAACAACCTCAAAATTGCCAGGAAGAACCTTCGCCATCTTCTCCATCCAAATCTCCAAAATCGTGTGGTCCTGCAAAAGGGCAATATCGAACGCTTGGTAGAAATTGGATCAAATACCCAAGAACTCGTTCTTTGCAGAAATACAATTCACCTCACGGCTGCCGCAGATGTCTTTTCTGAAATGTACAGAGTTCTGAAACCTGGTGGAATTATTCTAATAAGCAGTGGGTATATGAATGACAAAATGTATCCACCTCCTATCGAATTAGCAGAAATACGCTGGGGATTAATTTTGGGACTTGCCCGAAGAGAATTGAAAAAAGAATATGGATATACAGAGGAAGATATCCCAAAAGCTAATATTCCTGATAAATATAGCTCAAAGGGCTTGGTTAATCTTGCAAAAACGAATGGTTTTATAAATATTAAAACGGAGGAGCGTATGGTCCAACTCAGTGCTGACCCCATCAAAGGATTAATTGAATTTGATGTTTTTGCAGAAAGAGCGATTCCTATTAGAGATGTTGAATTGGCAAAGAGCGTGATGCTGAGAGCCTTAGATCATCCTAAACTTAAGGGGAAAACATTCCCACGGGGGTTTTTTTATCTCAAAGCCCAAAAACCTTTTTAAATCTTTGTTGTAGCTTCTGCTCTAGTTTCACGAACGACGGTGATTTTAATCTGACCCGGAAAAACGTCAAACTTTTTCTCCAATTCTTCTTTAATCTTCTCCGCTAAAATTATCCCTTCATCATCGGTAATTTCTTCGGGTTCGACTATCACCCGCAGTTCACGACCTGCCTGTAGAGCATAGGCCTCTTTAACTCCTTTTTTGTTTTTGGCGACGTCCTCTATCGTTTTGATCCTCTTGAGATAATCTTCGAAATCCTCATGCCTCGCGCCAGGCCGTCCCCCGGAAACAGCATCGGCAATATAGACGATCACCGCTTCCAACGATGGGAAAGGAATGTCTTCGTGGTGGGCCGCAACACAGCCGATAACCTTCTCGGGAAAACCCAATTTTTTCAAAAAATCAACTCCCAATTCAACATGCGAACCCTCTTTATCGGTAATCACTTTTCCAATGTCGTGAAAAAGACAACCGAGTTTGACCACATTGATATCTGCTTTTAACTCGTGGGCTAAAGCGATCCCTATTCTTGTTTCCTCAAGAGTATGTAAAATCATGTTCTGTCCATAGGAATAGCGATATTTAAACCTCCCCAGGGCTGTAGTCACTTGACTGGGAAGATTATAAACCCCCACCTTGTGGGCTAATTCCTCTCCTGCTTTAAAGATGGTCTTTTCAATTTCACTTTTTGTTTTATGAACAATCTCCTCAATTCTCTCCGGCTGGATGCGTCCATCCTTAATCAATCTTTCTAGAGAAACCTTGGCAATCTCTCTTTTAATTGCGTCGAATGAAGAAAGTTTAATCACTCCTTCTTCCTCTAGATCAACATCGACCCCTGTAGTTAATTCAAAAGCACGAACATTCCTCCCATCTTTACCGATAATCCTGCCTTTGAAGTCCTCGCTAGGCAATTGTATAGTTGATAAAGTATATTCGGCAACATAATCTGTCGCTCCAAAGCGCATTGAATCTAGCAACAGTTCTTTTGCTTTATCTTCGACATTTTTTTTGACTTCTTCTTCGGATTCTTTGATTCTTTTGGCGATTTCTGCTCTGAGTTTTTCTTCCCAAGCATTCATTAACAATTTCTTAGCTTCATCTTTACTTATCCCGGCGACTTTTTCTAATTTGGCCAGTAATTTCCCTTGATTCTCACTCAGCTCATGTTTGAGTTTGTCCGCTTGGGCCGCTTTTTGCGCCAAATCTTTCTCTTTATTCTCGAACTCTTGTTGTCTTTCTTGGAGGCGTTTTTCCGCTTCAATCGCTTCTGCGGTGATTTTGCGCGCCTCTCGTTCCGCGTCTTGTTTGATCTTTAGAGCTTCTTGATTGGCCTTCAACAACACTTCCTCTTCATGTTTAGAACTTGTTTGCGGTTGATAGTCGGCTGAAGATGTTCCCTGCTGCTTTTTTTGCGTAGTCCCTAACCCAAGTTTACTAAGAGTATCTTTAATAATTGCTTCAATCTCTTCTTTTTGTTTCTTTTTATTATCCATTTTATTGAGTGAAGCTTGAAGAAGACAAACAACGTCATCCGGTCAAACCGGGCTTAGCAGAAAGATAACCACTTCAACTGCGAGATGACGTTTAGGCACATATAATAAATGTCTTTAATTTTCGTTACTTCTTCAAGCAAATTGCTAATATAGGGTTATTTTACTCTTTTTCTTCTAATTTCGCAATGGTTTTTTTAACTATGTCGTAACGGAAACCTCTGCGAGTTAGAAAGCCTGCCAGCTTTTTGAAGCTCTCCTGACGACCTAAATTTTTCCATTGTTGCCAACGAATCTCACTGGCTTTGAGCGCCATTTCCACCTCATCTATTTCATTAGTTGAAAAATATTCGTCAACCGTTCCTTTAGGCACGCCAAACTGAAGAAGTCTCCTTTTGATCACAAAGATTGCTTTGGGTTTAAGAGCCGAGCGTTGTTCAACAAACCATTCAATAAATTTTTTATCATCAATCAGCCCTAAATCCTCGAGCTCTTTGATTGCTTGTTCAACCAACTTGAGTGGCCATTTCCAACGCTTAGCTTTTTTGTTTAAATAATCTGCAAGTTCTTTCTTCGCGCGTGGTCGAAATTTCAGATAGAAATAAGCATAGTTTAGGGCTCTAAGTAGATTTTCCCGATCATCCATGGACCTTAACTAATTTCTCTTTAACTTCATTCAATAGTCTCTCACGGAATTTTTGAT
Source organism: uncultured Gammaproteobacteria bacterium (assembly GCA_964566425.1). GTDB lineage: Bacteria > Patescibacteriota > Microgenomatia > UBA1406 > GWC2-37-13 > CAZMIL01. The sequence continues at coordinate 4,563 of CAZMIL010000005.1, forward strand.
CCTTGATTAATTGTTCTTTCAACTGCTCTCTCCCCTGAGCTAAAATTTTTTCTCCCATTTTCAAAAAAGAACCACTTTTTGTGATTACCTCTGTTTGAAGAGCCGCATCAATCAATGAATCGTTACTGTCAATCCCTGTGCTAGTAATAACAACCTCGGCATCTTTGAACGGTGGAGCAACTTTATTTTTAACCACTCTTGTCCTAATTCGAGCTCCATAAACTTGGTTATTTTTCTTTAGGGTCTCTATCTTTCTGACATCAATGCGTACAGAAGCATAGAACTTGAGTGCCAAGCCGCCGGGAGTCGTCTCCGGATTTCCAAACATAATTCCGATCTTTAATCGCAACTGATTGGTAAAAATAACCGTAGTTTTGGATTTGGAAACGACACCTGTGAGCTTTCGCAGAGCTTGTGACATCAACCGCGCTTGTAAACCAATTTGCTGTTCGCCCATTTCGCCGGCGATTTCCGAGCGAGGAACAAGAGCGGCAACCGAGTCAATCACTACAACATCAACTCCCCCCGAACGAATTAAGGCTTCAGCAATCTCCAAAGCTTGTTCTCCCGTGTCTGGTTGCGAGATCAACAAGTCTTCAAGCTTAACGCCTAGGATTTGCGCCCAACCAGGGTCAAGAGCATGCTCTGCGTCAACAAAGGCTGCCACTCCGCCTCTTTTTTGGGCCTGAGCAATGATTGATAAACAGAGAGAAGTTTTCCCAGAGCCCTCAGGCCCATATATTTCGATAATTCTCCCTTTGGGAATGCCGCCAACGCCAAGCGCGGTATCTAAAGTAAGAATTCCTGTAGGAATAACTTCAACAGGCACAACAGAAGCTTCTCCCAAGCGCATAATCGAACCGCGGCCAAACTGTTTTTGAATTTGTTCGATGGCGACATTAACGGCTTGTTTCTTTTCACTGTCTTTGACTCTTTCGACTTTTGGCGGAGCTTGTTTTTTCTTTTTAATCATATGTTTTACCAGTTATACTCGCTGTTTGAACTAAAATCAATCGCTTATAAACCACAATTAGAGCACATAAATCAACAGAACTACACTCAATCCCCACAAAAAGAGAGTGGTAATTAAGGGAATATCTTTTACAATAATCTTTTCCGGTCTTTCACCTTCATCATGTTCATAAAGCAGTTGGGCATAACGCGCTATCCCATAAACAACAAAAGGAATCGTCAACATTAACCATTTTCTGGCTTCAAAACTTGGTAACAATTCGCTGAGATTCAAAAAAGATTTTGTAGCGATAGTCGGCAGTTTTTCAAAATAAGAATACGAGGCATAGGCAATAATAGTTGTTGTTGCAAAAGTATTAGTCAAAAAATCAAGCAGGTGTTCTTTATAAAAAGATAAAGAACTGCGTGTTTCTTTACCATGTTTTAAAAACTCCGCATGGCGCTTAACCGTAGCTATAAATAATGAGCCGAAAAAGATTGTGAGTAAAAGCCAAATTGAAACGTGAAAACCGGTCGCTACTTCACCGGCGAACGCCCGCATCATAAATAGAAAAGAAATGGTAAAAATATCGACAATCGGATATTTTTTTAAATAGAGTGAATATAAAAGATGTAAAAGTAAAAAGGCAAAGGCCAAAAGAAAAAGACTAGGTGAGAAATAGAGAGCCATAAGTAAAGTAAAGATTGAAAGTACAAAAACTATAAAAGTCGCTTCCCCAATACTGACGTTGCCCGAGGCAATCGGCCGATTTCTTTTGATGGGATGTTTACGATCATAGGGAAAATCAATAATGTCGTTCAAAACATAGGATACTGAGGAAAGAAAACTGAAAATAACAAAAGCATAAAAGCTTTTTGAGAGGAGATCGCCGACTAATAAATTTCCTGAGAAAATTACAGCGATAAAGATGATAAGGTTCTTGATCCACTGATTGACACGAAGCGCGTTGAAGTATAAAACGAGCTTATTTTGTTTCACAGCTTGAATTATACAACATCCCCTTCTGTCATTCCGGGCGAGGCGAGGAATCTGATCTAGATAGGGTCTCGGGATAACAAAAGTGGTACAATCTGTTTATGATTAATCTTGATGAGAAGGAATCTGTTTTAACCATCCAAGGAGGAGATGCGGTCTTGCGTTCGGTCGATGCGCTGCCACAACAACTTGAACAATCTTTCAACGAAATCCAGGGGCTTGAATTACCAAATGAATTTAAACAAGTCAAAAACGTTGTGGTCTGTGGCATGGGCGGCTCTCGCTTTCCAGCTTATATCCTTAAAGAGCTGTTTAAGCGTCAATTGACTGTTCCTTATCTTTTAAACGATAATTATCAACTCCCGGGCTTTATCAATTCAGATAGCCTGGTCGTTCTTTCTTCTTATTCGGGAACGACCGAAGAGGTGTTAGCCAATGCGAAACAGGCTTTGACTAAACATGCCAAGTTAACGGGCATAACTACCGGCGGAGATCTAGTAGAACTTCTCAAAACCAACCACTTCCCGGTCTATATCTTCAATCCCGCTCATAACCCTTCAGGCCAACCGCGGATTGGTTTCGGCTACGGAGTCGGCGCCCACCTCGGCCTCCTAGTAAAATTAGGTTTTATTAAATTACTCCATGAGGAAGTTGCCTCAGCGATTAAAAATGCCGCCCAGATCATGACTCATTTTAAACTCACCATCCCTAAAGATAAGAATCCGGCCAAACAAATGGCTGAAAAATTGTTCCAGCGCTATCCTTATTATATTGTAGCTGAATTTCTTACAGGGGTAGGTAATGCCATAGCCAATCAAACCAATGAAACGGCCAAAGCCATCTCTTCGTTTAGAATTATTCCGGAGCTCAATCATCATTTAATGGAGGGGTTAAAGTTCCCAGATCGATTGCGCGAGCTAGCGACTTTTGTCTTTTTCTTTTCCCAACTTTATTCGCCGCGTATTCAAAAACGTTTTCAAATCACTAAGGAGGTCGTTGAACAAAATAAAATTCAAACGCTGAGATATGAATTACAAGGAAAAACGGCCCTTGAACAAACATTTGAGTTGATGGGGTTCGGCAACTATCTTTCAATGTATCTGTCTGCTCTTTACGAGCAGGATCCATCTGCCATCCCCTATGTAGATTTTTTCAAACAAAAATTAAAAGAAGCTTAAATTACCTCCCTCGCAGTTCTAACTGAGTCCGCTTAAAGACTTTTCTCCAAGCTGGTGAAGTACTTTCCATATAAGCCAGAACTTCCGCTTGAGCTGTTTTCCAAAGTTCGTAGCCATCCTCAGACCAATATCTCCAAGTATCACTATGGTGCTCTGCAGCAAGCCTTTTTAATCTTCCTCTGAACTCTCGATCTTTTTCTTTTTGCTGTATTTCGGCGTCAAATTCCTGTCGTTGCGGCCGCCACCCTGTCTGGAGAAGATTCTGGAGCATAAAAATACGATAAAGCCCTCTTAATTGAGCATAGATTATATAATAATCTCCCTCCACATCCCTTAGAGACTGGAAAAGTTCCCTAAAAGCAGGTTTCAAGGAAAAATTGGGTTTTTCTCCCCATTGCGGCTCCCATTGATTAATAAAATCTTCCAACATTTTAGGCGTGGTAATTAACGGAGCATAATCCGGATAATGTGAAAGCTCTCCTTTCGGGTCGGGAAATAATTTATTAATTGCTAATTTAGGTAGATCCGTCCCAACTGTTTTCATTTCTCTTTTTCTTGCTTCGTTGATTTCCTTATCGCTAATTGCAACCCACAACTTTGCTAAAACATGATTTTCCGTTGATTGTAATCTTTCAGTCGACATCGGCGCTATGATACTATATTCAGAAGAAATTGGCAACCTCTCTGCCGAGTTTGACCGCGTAGTTGGTCCCTCTATCATAAGGATAGGTCATGTCCAAATTGGCGATGTAAAAATTCTTGACTGGAGTCTCAAAATTCGGTTTATTCTCAAGGAATTGTTTATCAAAAATTGGCTGAGCAAAGGGACCTTTAAAAACATAGGTTTTCTCAATAGAGCTCTTAAATTCAGGGTTAATTCTCTTAAGCTCGGGAAGATAAAATCTCAATAGTTCCTTTTTATCCATTCTTATTCTTGGGTCAATAAACTCGACATAATTATAAACATATAGAATGTGATTGCCAGCATAGTGTTTTTTATCTTGGAAATTGGTGTGTTGCATAATCCCCATAATTTTGTTGTCCGGGACACAAACATTGAGCCAATAGACTTTATCTAAGAACGATTCTCTAGTTTCAAAAACCAAAGAAATAGCGTGTAGGAATTTGAGTTTATTGAAACGAGAGAGATAATTTTGAGAGAAAAGATCAGAAGTAATCTTAGGCAAGATCGGACTCGGCAGAGTTGAAATTACCGCGTCAAACTGTCGGTCATTGACTCTAAACCCTTTCCCCTTCTGGATAACCTTTTCAACCGCATACCCCCTCTTGACCTCAACCTTTAGCCTATTTATTTCCTTTTCCAGATGATCGATAAAGGACTGGAAGCCTCCATGAATATAGCCTAACTGTTTACTCCTTTTCTTAATCCTGGCCCAAATAAATGCAGCTAGAATATTCTCCGCATATTTCCCGAACTTTTTCCGAAAAAGTTCTCTCCAGAGTGCTTCCCAGGCACTATCCCCCATAGATTTTCTTAAAAACGTCTCTGCTGTTTGTTTTTCATAAAGCGATAGAAACGGGGAAAGTTGTAGTAAAGCCAATACCATACCTGTACGCAGTTTTTCAGGCAATGTAAGATAGGGAAACTTCAAGAAGTCTTGCGGAGTATCTACGGGAATTATGCGGTAATTATTATCCTCCTCTTTGTAGAGTGAAGCCGTAAGGGTATGCTGCCAAAAGATTCCTTTGAACCCGCTGTCTTCAGCCAAAGCGACAATATCGTTATCGTTGCCTAAAAGATGGTGAATTGCCCGTTCAAGATACCAATCCCAGCCGGGTTGTTTGAATCCTACCGCCAAACCTCCTAAAACAGGCTCTTTTTCAAATAGAGTAACACTATGGCCTTTTTTAGTAAGATAGTATGAAGCGGCAAGCCCAGTAAAACCACCACCCAAAATTGCAACTTTCATTATTGGAAGTAAAATTCTGTAGCTATAATCTCAATCAATAGAGTAAGAGGGATTGCCAAGAAGACTCCTAAAAGGCCAAAAAGAGTCCCCCCGATGATCAAAACTACCAAGGTCACAATTGGATTAAGTCCAACAACTCTCCTCATCACCAAGGGGACTACAATTTGATTTTCAAGCTGTTGGACAACAAAATAAAGAAAAACTGTGACTACTCCCAGAAAAAGGGTAGAAGCAGAAGCAACTATAAAGGCCGGAATCGCCGAAATAACAGGACCAAAGAAGGGGATTATCTCCAATAAGCCGGCGATAATTGCCAACGGCAAGGCGTAGGGGACACCAATCAGATTTAAACCGACAAAAGTCATTGTCCCGATCGTAATCATTAAAATTATTTCTCCCCAGAACCAGGCGCGCATTTTTCTCTCTGAACGATCCAAGATCGCCGCAAATTTTTTTTCATCTTTTTTATTTACAAAGCGCAGTACAAATCTTTTGATCAAATCTTGATCAATTAACAGATAGAGACTGAAAAAAATAGTAGAAAGAATCAACAATAAATTGGAGAAAACTTCTCTAACAATGAGAAAAGCATTGCTGGTTAAGATTGGAAGATTTTTGGTCCAATAATCAATAGCAAAATATTGTCCGAGGTTGGGATTGAGCCGTTTGGCTAAATATGGAAGGCTGCGAAAAAGCTGCCCCGTTTGTTCCGCCACAGGAGGAATAATCCAAGAGAAGAGATAACCAAGAAGAAAGATCAACAGAACATAAATTGCTACCGCGGAAACGGCTCGCGGAACTCTTCTCTTTTTTAATGCACTCACCCAGGGATCTAAAGCGCTCATTAAAATAAAAGCCAGGAGTAGAGAAAGCACGAGTTCTTTAACCATCCACAGAAGTTGCAAACCGAGGAGGAAGAAAACAGTAAAAACTATTGTCCGCGGAGAGATCTCAATTCTATACATCTTGTCCATAAGCCTAATATATCAAGCTGTCTAGCCTTTCGCAAGGGAGAAGACATAGGTTTTGGCCGCGCCGTGGTGCTTCAAGCAGGCGGCCGCCTCCTTGACGGTTGCTCCCGTGGTGACAACGTCGTCAACCAAGAAGAAGTTTTTCCCAACGATTAGGCTCCTTGGCACTGAAAGAGTAAAGGCTCCTCTAATATTTTTTAGCCTTTCTTGATGATTTGTTATCTGGGCTTGCGGAAGAGTATCTATCTGACGCATTAAGACACTAGTTTTCACCACGGCAATTTTTTTTTGGAGTACCTCAATGATTAACTCTGCTTGATTAAATCCCCGCTGTTTTAATCTCTGATTATGTAAGGGGACTGCCTGCCAGAAGATCTGCCCATTTGAATTTATGAACTCTTCCAGTTCTACCAATAGTCGCATATCTATATGATCCATAAGCTCTGCCAAAAGATCTCTAATCAAGCGGTATTTTATTGTTTTGATGAGCTTTTTTAAAAAATTATTATATTTATAGGGCGAAATAATCCCATCAAGACCATCTTTCTCAAGACATTGTCTATGGGTTAAACCTAAAATGTTTAGTTGCTGACAATAGAAGCAATTTTGTTGTGACAGTAAACGTAACTGGGCGGAACAATTTTGACAAATATATTTATCAAATTTCCCACAACTCAAACAAAATTTTGGAAAAAGAAAGTCTTTAAGCGACATTGTTCAATTTATAAATAAATATCTAGCTGAATTTCAACGGATTATATGCTACAATGCCTGCGCCCTAATTTAGGGCACCATAGAGCTTTAAATATTTATTAAGCCCGGTTCAAGAAAAATTTAAGGGATTTTTCATCGCGAAAAGAATTTTGTTTTACTGATAACTCTTTTTTCATCTTTTGTTCAAAAAAAATTTGGCAAATTAGCATTAATGATAGATAAAGAAAAAAGATGAGGCTAAATTTTAAACTGATATAGTTTTTATATATTCTGACATCTTGTTTTACCACTAATAGTGCTTTAAATTAATTCTGGACACAACATATGTTTTTGTTGTTTTGATTATGCAAGTTCTTTTACAATCATGATCTGTCTCTTCTGCAAGTATAAAGACACCGATGTCATTGAAACTAGAGATACAGAGAGTGGCACGATTATCAGACGCAGAAGACAGTGTCCCAAATGCAAGAAGCGGTTCACAACTTATGAAAGGGTTGAGGATTTGCCGCTTTTGGTAATTAAAAGAGACGGGCAACGTGAGCGCTTTGATACGGATAAATTAAGAAGGGGGATATTAAAGGCAACAGGGAAAACGAGCATCACACTAGAGCAGATTGAGAAAATTATTTCGCTCGTTGAATCCGAACTAAAACAAGGAGAGGAGACAGAAATTGAGAGCAAGGTTATTGGCCAAATGGTAGCCAAACATTTGAAAAAATTGGATAAAGTTGCCTATATCCGCTTTGCTTCCGTTTTTCAACGTTTTGTAGATGTCGAAGACTTTGAGAAAGAAGTTAAAAAGTTATTATAAATTTTTAGTGTAAATATAGTCATGAAGTTGACTGGAGTTTCGGAAAAAGTCTTTTCAGATCGTTATTCGCTAAAAGATAAAAAAGGAAACCCTGTAGAAAAAACCCCGAATGAGATGTGGAGACGCGTAGCTAAGGCTGTGGCTCAAATAGAAAGCAAAAACAGGCGTAAACGTTGGGAAAAGACGTTCTATGGCGCAATGAAAGATTTCAAATATGTCCCGGGGGGAAGAATTTTGGCTGGGGCCGGCACTGGGTATTCTGTCACTTACTATAATTGTTTCGTCATTCCTTCACCACAAGACTCAAGGGGAGGAATTCTTGACACTCTTAAGCAGATGGTCGAAATTATGGCCCATGGAGGAGGAGTAGGCATCAATCTTTCTTCGTTGCGCCCCAAAGGTTCGCGCGTCAAGAAAGTCAACGGTTTTTCTTCGGGCCCCTGCAATTGGGCCGAACTTTTCTCTTTGGCGACCAAGGATATCATTCAACAAGGCGGAACACGTAGAGGAGCTTTGATGTTAATGCTTTGGGATTGGCATCCTGATATTGAAGAATTTATTACTGTTAAACAAGATCTAAATCGGATAAATGGCGCCAATCTCTCGGTCAATGTTTCAGATAGTTTTATGGAGGCCGTAGAAAATGATGCTGACTGGCCTCTGGTTTTCCCCAACGTCAACGACCCCGAATATGATACTAAATGGGACGGGGACATCGAAGCTTGGAAAAAATTAGGTAAAAAAGTCGTTGTCCGCAAAGTAGTCAAGGCGCGCAGGATTTGGGATTTAATCGCCGAAGCGGCTTGGAGATCTGCTGAACCCGGCGTAGTTTTTATGGAACGGTGCAATAAATATTACAACAATTGGTACTGGAACCGCGTCAATTGTGTTAATCCCTGTGGTGAAGAACCCTTACCACCATGGGGAGTATGTAATTTAGGCTCGATTAACCTTTCTGCTCTGGTCAAGGGGAAAGATCTTGATAAACCCGGGAAATTTGATTTCAAAGCTTTAAGAAAAATAGTTAGGGTCGCTACACGTTTCCAAGACAACGTTGTAGACATGGATCCTTATATCTTTGACGGCATTCGTAAAACCCAGCTTAATGGAGAAAGAAGAATCGGGCTGGGAACAATGGGGTTGGGGGATACTTTAATCAAACTTCACTTGCGTTACGGTTCAGATAAGGCCTTGAAATTCATCGAAAAAGTTTATCGCCTTATTAGAGACGAAGCTTATGCCGAATCGGTCGAATTGTCCAGAGAAAAGGGTGCTTTCCCCAAATTTGACGCCGAAAAGTATCCTCAAGGTAGATTTATTCAACAGCTGCCTAAAAAACTACAAATAACGATCAAAAAGTATGGGATCAGAAACTCACTACTCTTAATGCAAGCCCCCACGGGTTCAACCTCATTAATGGCCAATACTACGTCTGGGATCGAGCCTGTTTATGAGTTTGAGTTCATTCGCCGAGACCGTCTGGGGAAACACAAAATTCGCCACTATCTTTATGAAGAATTGTATAAAAAACACGGAAAAGAACTCGAAGAAGGAAAAATTCAAAGGCCGGAGTGGTTTGTTTCTGCTAATGACCTTCTCCCGGAAGACCATATTAAAGTTCAAGGCATTATCCAAAAGTATGTCGATGCATCAATATCTAAAACTGTCAACGCTCCTACTACTCACTCCGTAGAAGACGTTAAAAAACTCTATACTCTTGCCTACAAGCTAGGCTTGAAGGGCGTTACTTACATGCGTGAGGGATCTCGCCCTGGCGTTCTGGAAAGAAAGGAAGAGGAGAAGAAAGAAGAGAAACCCCAACAGCTAGTTTCACCGTATCATATTAAGCCTCGTCCGATGGTCGTTCACGGCGCCACTTACCGCATGTTTACGCCTGTTGGGACGGCCTACATCACCATTAATACTAATGGGGGAGGGGAGCCGTTAGAAGTATTCATCAATGGTGTCGGCCGCGCCGGTTCAGATCTCTATGCAATGGCTGAGGGACTAGGCAGAATCATCTCTCTGGCTTTGCGCTACTCGTCACACTTGCCGCCACATGAGCGCATCAAAGACATTGTTAGACAACTAGAAGGTATTGGAGGAGCGAGAACAATGGGTTTTGGTAAAGATAAGATTAGAAGCCTACCGGATGCTGTTGCCAAAGTTTTAGCCCGTCACTACGGTCTAAACGGCTATGCCAAAGATGCACAAGTTGCTCAAGCGATGGGAGAAACCAACGGTTATGCCAAAACCGATCCTGGCATAAAATCCGAACCCCAACTAGTCAGTCAAGTAGCCCAACCTACGCTAGTCCAATCACATAGTGCGGCCCCCGGCCCAGATTCTGTTCAGCTCCAACCTCAATCTCAACCTTTTTCTTATAGCGAAACAGAGGACAAGGCTTTTGATATCTGTCCCAGCTGTGGAGAAGCAACTCTGGCTCATGAAGAAGGTTGTGCCAAATGCTACTCCTGCGGCCACAGTGAATGCTAAAAGTTGTAAAAACTATTCCTTGAGAGTAAACTAGCGTCCTATGCCGATTTACACACGGACTGGAGACAAGGGGACCACTTCCTTGTTTAATGGCAAAAGAATTTCCAAAGCCGATCCAAGAGTTGAGGCTTACGCATCAGCTGATTCATTATCTACATTGATCGGCTTTACTAATGTGATAATTGGGAATAAAAAGGACAAATATCTTCTTCTGTCAATCCAAAAAGATCTCTATGAAATCATGTCGTATATGGCTGGAACAAAGTTACCTATAGCCCACCTTGCTGAAAAGACTAAATTATTTGAACAAATTATAGATAGAATGATGTCAAAATTGCCTAAATTAAATCGGTTTATTTTGCCTGGAGGAACAGAAATAAGCTCAAGGGTGCATCTGTGTAGAGTAGCCTGTAGAACTCTGGAAAGAAGAGTCGTTTCTAATTTAAAAAGGCTCGACAGAAAGGATTTTCTGCAAAGCGTAACTTATATAGTCCCGTATTTGAATCGTTTATCGGACCTTTTATTTGTCTTCGCCAGAAAATATTCTAGAGGAAAGGAGATTCTCACTTAGTATGACAGAGATGGAGCCAGGGCGACTTCCTCTAGTCGTCAGAACAATTATTAAGTTCATGGAGGTTATTGGTGGCGATAAAATCGCTGAAAAAAGCACCGACAAACAATCCTCTGGCAAGGCAAAAATTTTCAAGAGAAAGGGGATTGTTTTTAGACGTCACCAACAAAACCCTCATCAAAAGCCTTGATTTTTGCCGTTTAATCCATTATCTTAATTGTTGAAATTTGCCTAGGTGTGGGCAATCACGGTGTAAGTCCGTGGCTATGCCGTAACTGTTCCCCTATCACCGATCGATTGGTGAGGGGGTGAAAGCCAGAAAACCCACCAGGCGCTTCCCCCGAGCAGGGAATATATGAGTATACATGCTGAATTACCCAGTCAAAAACCCGAGCAATACGGTTCTGATGCCTTCCGCTTAGAATATTCTAAAAATACCCCACCACGAGCAATAATAAAAGATATCGAATCTTTTCTGGGAGAGTATATTTTTGAGCTGACTGAGTACGATTATGAGCTCTCCTATGAAAACGGACAACTCTTAGATCCGTACACACACGAACCTATGATCAGCAAAGCATATAGAGCTATAGGAATAAAAACAGCTCAGGGCCGCATCACCACCAGGGAAGAAGCGGAGCTTGCAGGCCTAGCTAACTTACAGACACAGCTTCTCTCAGCAAAAAAAAATGACTCTATTATCTGGATTAGTCCCCCAGGCCCAAAAAGCGAGGGGTATGGAGATTATGGATTTATTTATCTAGGAAAAGTGACAGAAGAAACTGTACTCAATATGACTGCTATTCGCGTTGAGAAACCAGAAATTAAGCAATTTGTACAGTTTTTTAAATTATTTGCTCCTCATGACTCTACGTCGCCTGTGCTAGCGGAGGAATTCATCGCCAATCCTCTCGTTTTGGCAGACAGGTCCAAAAGCGAGCTGCGCAGTCTACTTATTGAATATTTTTTGCAAAAAGCCCCCTTAGAAGACCCTTATTTTGTGACTACTCTAGCTGAGCTCACTCCTTATATAAATAAATACTTACAGACTCTCCAGTACGGAGCTCCAAAAATATTTGAACAACAAGTCTTTAATATGTTAATCAACTACAGTCTGCAAATAAAAAATGCCTTAGAAGGAGAAGAAGAAAGAGAATCCCTCCCTTTTATGCAGGCAGTTAAATTGTATGGGGAAAGCACCCCACGATTAATAGGCAGTTGCGGGGCGGTTGTTGGATCTGCAAACGACCTTTTTAACTCTCTTTCTCCTTTTTCGCGCGTACTTAGTGAAAACAAAACTCATTGGGAATACCATAAGGGTAATTGTGTTATTTGCGACAGTAAGAACGCAGAAGTTGGGCCTTGTAATATATGTAAACAGTGTGAAAAAAAACTCAGTTAATCTCAAACCCCAATTTTTCGTTATAATATTCCTATGGAAACAAAAAATTACACTCCCTTGCCGTTAAAATTAAATCTTGACTCAAACCAACGGGAACAGGCAAATGTTCAGTTGACCGTTGAACATAAACAGATAGACCAAGAGATTTCTCCTCACGTACAAGTCCGCGAAGAGATTGTTGAAATCCCTCCCACACTGCAAGAAATGGGCGTCCAAGCAATACCTACGGCTTATTTTGAGACAAAACAAGAAGTTAAAGCTCTTCTTCCTGAAGCAGAAATTGCCGAAGGACTCAAGCAGCCTACAGATTCTTCTTTTCGTTGGTTGGCAGAATTAGCTCGTTATTTAGATCTGAAGAAGAATTAAGCGGTCTTTTTGATCTCGTTGAGAAAACCCTCTTTCCCCATTGCGCCGACAAATTGTCCAGCCAGTTTCCCGTCTTTGAAAATCATAAAAGTAGGGATAGAAAAAACCGAGTACTGCTGTGAAAGTTGAGGATTTTGATCGACATCAACCTCGACAAATTTTATATCCTTCATTTCGTTGGAAAGTTCCTCGACAATTGGTCCGGTAATTTTACAGGGGCCGCACCACTCGGCAAAAAAGTCAACAAACACCCTCCCTTTATAATCTAAGACTTCTTTTTGCCAATCGCTTTGAGAGACGTTCTGTACGGCCATGCAAAGATTATAAAAAATTTGATTATAATAAACAAGTCAAGAATGAGAAACAAAGCTGTCGATATTGTCAGAGGATTGGGAATTTTAGCGATTATTTTCATCCACGTCACTGCTTGGTTCACTTTTGACAAGACTGCCGCTTTCGTCTGGAATTGGGGACAGTTCGCGGTTCCGGCTTTTGTTTTCTGTTCAACCTATCTATTTTTTGTCAAAAAAGATCAATATGGACAAGAAGGGTTTGTAAACTATTCTTTGAGGCGTTTAAGAAGGCTGCTTCCTCCTTATTACTGGTGGTTGCTTGGTTTCTTTCTCATTTACGTCTTTAAGGATGTGACAAAAATCCACTGGCAGTCCGTCTTAACGCAACTCACTTTGACCACATCGGGAATCGAACCTAACTGGGCGATTTTGTTGTTTGTCTACGTGACAATTCTAATGTTCCCGCTGTTGAGATTGTGGCGCCGGGCACGGGTTTTTTTTATCTTGTATGTTGTTCTTTCACTCGCCTCTTCACTCCTACTACTTAAATATCCTTGGCCCTTTAATTACAAGTTAATCATGTGGCTCCCTTGGTCTCTAATTATTTTCTTCTCCTGGTATTTTGCTACATATGAAAAGCGCAAATTCTTTTATCCATTGACTTTCCTCCTGACTGGAACTGTTTTTCTTCTGCTTTCCTTCTCCAACAATCTTCTTGGGAATTCGTTCCTGTTTTTTAAAAACAAATACCCCCCGAACCTCTATTTTCTCTCCTATGGAATATTTGTAATAACTCTCATCTATTATTTAGCAAAAAGGGGTTTTTTGGATTATTTTCATAGGCCAATTCACTTCTTAAGTCTTTATTCCTATCCTATTTTTTTTATCCATCTTTTATTGATTATAGCCGCCTCGGAATTTATGAATATCCAGCGCTTGACATGGTGGGTTTTTTTGATTATTATTCTCGTCCTAACCGTGATCGTCCAGCTTGGATTGGTCAAATTAGGGAATTATGGAAAGAGAAAAGTCGAGAATCCATCCGCTTGACCAACGAGGCGTTCCTGCAATGGTCAGAAGAACGCTTGAAAAATCACCTGTCTATCAGAGACAACAGTCCGAAGAAATTAAAAAGACTCTTGCTAATGTTGGGTTGAGGGTGGGGATTTGGATCATGCAAAACTTTCCCGAAAAAAGAATAAAAAGGGTTAGTTTCCAGTTCGCCTTAAGCGAATTCAAGACTGCTCCGATGTGGGAAAAGAAAGAAGAAGGTGAGATTGTTCCCACAGTAAGAGATTATTTTGCCGAAGAGCTCGAAGAACTAATTACCGATATCCAGAGACCAAGACAATTCCTCAACGGCTTGTTTAAAGGAGTCTATTTTGAATTAGGCGGCCGTGAATTCGCTTCCTGATTATTTGATCTCCACGTTAAAAAGAGGTCCGACAATTTGGATGTTGGCCGGAGCGCGGAGATTAAATCTATTTTTCCACTCATCTCCGCTAAAGTTCTGTGAAGTGTTTCCGGAAACTGTAATCGACGTCGTCTTTCCGCTGCCGAAATCGGCGTTTACCGAGACCGAGGAGACGTTTGTAAAGGGAGTTTGTCCTCTGTTTTGCAATTCCTGTCGTACCCTACTATCATCCCAATTGTCTGTCCCTGCCGGATTAGACTTATCTGTTTGATAAAGGTGCTCCGTGGTGCTTGAATCGCTTTTGACGAGCATTAAACTATTAGCGATATCTGCTATCTCGCCAGAAGTTAGCCAAGCAGTATTATTGTAATTCCCCCGTGAGCCCCAATCGCAATAAAACCAGGGGGAAGACCGATCATAAGCATTATTTTGCAAATCTCCGAAGCTCCCGGCGCCGCCTGTCGTTGTGTCTATCGCATGTTTTGTCCAATTGGTCGCACTCCATCCAATCTCTCCGGAGCTAAGAATATAGCCTCCGTGAGTTGAAGAGAACCAGGCTTTTATGGGAGTCCCTCCTTGTAACATAACTTTTCCTCTCGTATCGCTTACTGCCTGAGTCCAGGCATCGTTGCGGTCTCCGGGAGGGCTGAATACTTGACAACTTTCGCTTGCGCATATCGTTCCCGACCCGCTATTTGTATATGCCATAACATAAGAGCGAGAAGCGATTGCTTGAGCTCTCAAGGCAGCTGGAGGAAAGCTCGCAGGCATTTCATGGATTCCTTTTAGATAGTCTTCCAGACTATAGGTGTCGTATCCGTCCACACGTATCTGCGTATTTGAATCAACTGTCCCAACGCTGTCAAAGTTGTAGTATGCCCTTAAAATGTTCTCTTCGTTATTTTCTCCTGCTTCCGCTCTTCCTTTTGCTCCATATTGGTTTAGCCCAACCCTGTTAGGGACGCCGTAGGTAAATAGAGCAAAACGCGGAGAGAAGCCCGGATCTTTATCACGATCATCTACACACCCTGATAGGGAAGTGTATGCAGACCGAGGAATATTCAACGCAGCCAATCTCTGGGCTAAAATTTGCTGCTGGCGGGCCGTCAATTCGACAATTTTTGATTGTGTCGCCGCAATATCTCCAGCCAACACTTGCGATTGTTTATCTATTTCTTCTTGTACGGCCGCCAGCCCCGTTTTTTCTCTGGCTAACTGAGCTTTTTTCTCCTCCAGATTTTTAATATACAAAACAATTTTGATGATCGTATCCCTATCTTGATCAACGACTGTTTTTTGGTAAAAGAAATTTTGTAAGGATGTTGAAAGATCAGAAGCTACAAGCAAAGTCAGAAAAGAATCTGCGTTTTTACTGATATTTTTGTAATAAGATTTCGCCCGTTCGTTAAGAAGCTTTTTCTGATAGTCTAAAGTTTTTTCTCCAAGGGCAACCTCTTGCTCTTTTTTGACAATCTGTTGTTGTAAAAAAACTACGCGGGATTTTATATTGTTCAGTTGGTCCTGCAGTTTCTGGTAATTGGTCTGCTTGTTTTGCAGGTCGGCTCTCAACTGGGTGAGTTGATTATTAATGTCGTCCAGTTCATCGGCTTGAATTATAAACTGAGGAAGCAAAAAAGCAGCCACCATAAGTAGAACAATCAATAAAAAACGCTTCATTCTTTCATTATAGCCAAAAATTAGGCGGTTTTTTTACGCAGATAAATACCCAGTAAAAAAGTGGACCCTAAGAGCAAGAGCGCTTCCGTGGGTGAGCCTGTACTCGGAATTGTTTTGAGCTTTCCTGGCTGTGTTTGTGTAGCTTGCTGTCCGCCTTTAGTTTGTGAAGTTGTAGAAGTGGTCGCCTCGCCTTGACCGGAATAAAAATAGATTGAAGGAGTAGGGGTTGTTCTTTTAGCTCTTGGGGTTGTTTTTGGAGTAGGCGCTCCTGTTTGAAAAGGGAGGAATTTTTTACCTAGGTTCAATCTGTTGCTCAAAATAACAATAAAAACAATGACGATCACTAATCCTAGGACAAAAGAAAGAACTTTATTAAAACTGTCCATAGCGTTTAATTTTAACACTATAAGATATAGAATGCAAGCTGTTTGCTTTTTGTGTTTTCTGCTACAATGAGATCATGGAGGAGCAGCCAAAATCTAATCCGCAAGTTGTTTTTTCCTGGTCTGCGCCGCTGCGGCCGTATATGAAACGGAGCAAAAGAATCATGCGTTTTTATCTAGCTCTGACTCTGTTGATTTCTCTAATTGTTTTCTTTTTCGGTGACAGAATTCTCCTCCTCCCGTTGTGGACACTACTGTTTATTTTCTATGTTTTTACCGTTACTCCCCCTACTGAAGTCACCCATAAAATCAGCCCGTTTGGTCTTGAGACCGCCGGGACGACTCTGCGCTGGGAAGATCTCGACCACTTCTATTTTTTCAAACGTTTTGGCTATGAGGTTTTAGTCTTAGCAACCCACCCTCCTTTTCCCTATTACTCTTATTTGGTGGTCCCTAACGAAGAGGTAAAGAAAAAAGTTTTCTCCTTGTTGTCCGAACACATCATCTATATGGAAGAGCCGCGAAATACTTTTACCGATAGGGTAATAGGTTGGTTTACTACGCTCATCCCTAATGAAGAGGAGCCTATCAAGCCTGAAGCTTCTGCCCAAACACCTGTCCCGCCATTTCCTTAACGCCGAAAGTCCTTCCCCAGTTGATCACGCCTTCGTCGGCTGAAACTAAATAGGCATCAAGTTCTTTTGCTAGGGTAATAGCGTCAAGGTCTGCCAAACTATCAAGAAAGCCAAATCTGGTTGCTTGACGGTAGCGCTCACGAAGAGTTTTAATATGCTGGCCGATTTTGAGTTCAAAATCCTTCCCTTGAAGTTTGTTTTGTCCCATTAAGCGTGTTGCTGTTTTTTTCAGTTCTTCTTCTCCGATAGTCAGTCCCCGATAGCTTCTCCCTCGCACGTCTTCAACTATTTTATAAAAGACTTCTGCGGGGAACTGCGCTTTGTGTATATCTGGCGATTTGATCGTAACCTCAGCCAAAAAGGCTTTTAGGAAAATCTGTTCCTTATCTTCAAAAAAACTCAAAAATTCGTCAATAATGCGTGGCGGCATAAAAAACTCGGCTTTCTTAGCCTCTCTAAGTTTGGCCATGCCTGCCGTAGCCTTGACCACTACTTCCTCTGTTTTTTTTCCGATTCCAAGACCCGGTTCCATATTGAAAAATAAGTTTGTGTCTAGAACGTATTTGTCCATGGGTATATCATAACATAGTTTTATATAGAAAATACCTCTTGTAATCGGGGGATAAAATGTTTATTATTTGTGGATAATTTATCCACATTGCTTATGGCAGCCTCTTTTTGGCAGGATTTTCTGCTGTTTTTATCCGACAAAGAAGAACTAAAACCAACTTTGGGCTTCCTCCGTCAACTTTCGGCTTCAGAAATACAAAACAATAAGATTTTTGTTAGCTGTCCTAATCAGGGTGTTGTTTTTTTTCTACAAAAAAAGGTTCCGTTATTGGAGAAGTATCTTGCGGAGCGTCTCAATAGTCAGGTTTCTTTAGAATTTGTGGTTAAATCAAAAAAGAAAAAGGTTGAAGAACCGTTGTTGAGTTTTGAACCTTCGTCGGAAGACGTCCAACGAAAATCAGGGCTTGTTGGTAAGCATAATTTCGACAACTTCGCCGTCTCTTCAACCAACCATGTGGCTTATGCTGCGGCGCAGGCTGTTTCTGAGGCTCTGGGCAAGACATATAACCCCCTGTTTATTTATGGCGGTGTTGGTGTAGGAAAAACACACTTGGCCCAGGCAATAGCGACCAAAGTCCTTGAGGACGACCCAGAGCAAAGAGTTTTGTTTTGTCCCGGCGAGCAATTTACTAATGAAATTGTTGAGGCAATTAGGGATAGGACAACGCCTAAATTTCGCAGAAAATATCGTAAGTTAAAACTGTTGATTGTTGATGATATCCAGTTTATTGGGGGTAAAAGGGTGGTCCAAGAAGAGTTTTTTCATACTTTTAACTCGATTATTTCGGTCGGTGGGCAGGTTGCCCTTACGGCAGATCGGCAACCGCAAGAAATCCAAGGACTAGAAGACCGTTTAATATCGCGTTTTTTGGGTGGACTAGTTGTAGACATTCAGTCGCCTGATTTTGAGCTACGGACCGCCATCCTACTCCTTAAAGCCCAGGAAAAAAACGTTGAAATTGACATTGGAACAGCCCGTTTAATCGCTGAAAAAGTTGAGGATACTCGTGCGCTTGAGGGGACGCTTCTTTCTGTTTATACCCAGGCATCAGCTAGAGAACAACCAATTAGTCTTACCTTAGCTGAGGATTTTTTCTTAAATCAAAAGAAAAATAGCCTTAATGGAAAAAAAAGAATTAGTCCGGGGGAGATTATTAAAACCGTTTGTTCTTTTTATGGGGTTAATCAGGCTCAGCTTAAAAGCCCGCTCCGTTCAGAGCGGGTTGCTCTTCCTCGCCAGGTAGCAATGTACCTTTTGCGTAATGAGTTGAATTTGAAATTGGAAGAGGTTGCTTTTCTCCTTAAGCGTAAAGACCACACTACCATCCTTCATGGGGTAGGGAAAATTAGCGGATTGCGGGCAAGAAACCCAGTATTCAAAGAAGAGGTTGATAATCTTATTAAGTCTCTTTCTTTATCAACATAATGTCCCCAATCCATCAACCCTTTTTTTTCGGTTTTGGCTCCTCTTGAAAATCTCGTTCCAATTTTATACACTTATCCCCACTGTCTATTACTACTATATTAAATACATAATAAACAAAGTATGAGGTTTATTTTAGATAAAGGGGTTTTTTTAGAAAAACTAGCGCTTGCCAGTCGTTTTACTTCCTCAAAGCTTTCTTCAACAACAACCGTTCAAGGAGTTTTACTAAACAACAAGGGAGGAGAACTAGAAATAAGGGCAACTAACCTAACAGCATACTACAATACGATAATAAAAAACCAAGAAAAACAAAAAACAGAGGCATTAATAGAACCAAAGAAGATAGGCGAATTTTTATCGTTGTTACCACCAGGAAAAATAACTATTAACCTTGAGGAAAAACAAATTACCATAACCAAAGATAAAACGCAAGGGTCCTTCCCCCTTTGGGAGGCAAAAGATTTTCCACTCCCACCGGAAATGAATGGTGAAAAAGAGCAGAAAATAAAAACAGACTGGTTGATAAAGAACCTACCCCTAGTTCTTTTTTCTACCTCTCCCGACGAAACACGACCAGCATTAACCGGGGTGAACTTTCTTACTCAAGAAGAAGAGCTGGTTTTGGTTTCTACAGACGGATTTAGGCTGTCTTTAGTGAAGACAAAAAATAACCAAAAATTTTCACCAATGTTAGTGCCGGCAGATTTCTTGAATGAGGTCTTTCGCTTCATAAAAGAGGAAAAAGAGCTGGGTCTTACCCTATCAGACAAAGAAAAAACCATCCGTTTGTCAATCGGCGACAACCAATTCTATTCACGCCTAATTGAAGGAGAATTTCCCCCGTACGAAAAAGTCCTCCCAGCAGAAAAAAAGACAACCATTATTGCAGATAGAGAGGAGTTGTTGAAAAATGTAAAAATTATTTCGGTTTTTGCCCGCGATTTTTCCAACATAGTTATTTGTGAATTTAAAAAAGACGGGATTTATCTGACTCCAAAAGTTGACGGCGGTGAAAAAAGCAGCGCCTATCAAGAAGCAGAAGTAGAGGGGGAGCAACAAAAAGTTGCCTTTAACTTCAAGTTTTTAATTGACTTCCTTGGACACGTTACGGCAAAAAAAATAGCGATAGAACTTTTACGACCCGATGCCCCGGTGGTTTTTAAATCAGAGGGAAACAAAGAGTTTCTTCATATCATCATGCCGGTGAGAATTCAAAGTTAAAGCTCTTCTAGTTTTTCTTTCTTTTCACCTTCTTTTTCCTTAACCAAATTAAGGAAACGTTCGGTTGAGGAGAGCCTGCGATGGCCCACGAGCTTGGCAATATAATCGATGGAATAACCATTTAGGAGTTGATGGGCGATGAAAGTGTTTCTAAAATCGTTAACGGTTGCATTTTCAATCCCCACTTCACGAAAACAGCGCGTGATAATTTGACGAATATTTCTAATTAAAAGGGGTTTGCCGGTGCGGGTAATAAACAGATAGTCTTCGTCACCAGTTTCTTTGACTTGACCGTTGCCCCTAACTTTCAAATAGTCATTAATTGCTTTTTTTACAGCTTTGTTTAAGGGGACGCTGCGCGAAGGGTTTTTACCATAAGGGCGAACAAGCAATTCTTGGTCTTTAATATCACCCAAACGAATATTGGTTAACTCTCCGATTCTCACCCCTGTTTGCAGTAAAATTTCGACCATAGCATAAGTACGGATATCTTCTTTAGCGACGTCGCGAATTGCGCGGTATTCCAATTTACTAAAAATTCTCGGTGGAACTTGAATATATTTAGGATGGGAGACGTCAAGCGACGGATTTTGCTCAATCATACCCTCGTTTTTAAGATAACGGAAAAAGGTGCGAATAGAATTTAATTTACGAGAAGCAGACTTTTTTGAATAGCCGTCCTCAATTAATTTATTAATAAAACCATCAATATCGGTTTTTTTGACGTCTCTAATGTCGTTAATATCTTTGGCGGAAAGGTGGCCTACAAATTGCTCTAGGTCTTTTTTGTAAGCTACAATAGTAAAGTTAGATTTTCCTTGTTGGGATAAAAAGTTGGTAAATTTTTCGATCAGGGAAGGAAAGAAGTAGTTATCCATAACACCCCATAATATATCATATTATTTGTCAATTTGCAAACATTTGGACGAGCATTTTTCCATAAACCCCCCCATCAGCGATACCAATCCCCACGCGGCCAAAATCCGGCGATAAAATATTGGCGCGGTGTCCTGCAGAGTTCATTAGTCCTTGATGGGCGATATAGACATCTGGGGCAAAAGCCAAATTCTCCCCTAAAACCTCATATTCAATACCGGCTTTTTGGGCTCGGTCGGCAGTTGTGGTGCCGTCAATAGACGTGTGGGAGAAAAAACCATTAAGGAGTAGAATTTCTGCATAATTACGGGCGACAGCGCGCAATTTAAAGTCTAGCGATAAAGGTTTTAGACCGCGGTTTGTGCGTTCTTTATTAACAAGGTTAACCATAATCTGTTCAGAGGCCGGGTCAAGAGAAATTTGACTGCGGGTTAATTTAAAGCCCAAATTGATTGATTCTTCAGATGAAGGTTTTATGGTAAGAAAGTTGAGTGTTTCGTTGGCCGCCTCGCCGAAAACTTCTTTTATCTCTGACTCTGAAGAACGCGATAAGTCGACAAAAAACGGCCCGACTTTGGAGTTAAGGATATCTTGTTTAACCGAACCGCGCACTGGGAGGCCGAAAACAAGACTAATAAAGAAAAGAAAAATAACCGCACCCTGGACAAGACCCAAAGTATAACCTAAACCCACATCAAGAGCATGGTTGCGTATCTTGGCGATGACTTGACGCAACGAGAAGTGAACCGCAAAGAAAAAAAGCAATTCGGTGATTGTCCAAGCGGCAAAAAAACCCACAACAGTGGAGTAACCGGGCGGCAGAGAGAAAATATCGCCGATGGGCTTGGCAAAAAAAGCATAGACGTTATAAGAAACAATCAAAGAGACAACAAAACCGACAAGTTCGATTAAAGTTAAAACAAACCCATTATTGCTCAGGGCAAAATAAACCAAAACAATGATAAAGATGAGATCAACCCAGTTGAATTGCATAGCTATATTGTACTAAAAGTTGTTTTTTTTCCTTTTTTTTGTTACAATCTTTTTTCACTCTCAGAAAAAAACGAGGAGGATTTTTGATTGATGGCGGAAAAGGCTAAAAAAACTACAACAAAAAAAGTGAGCGCATCCTCCAACCCCATGGACTTTTTGCTTAAAAACCACCAGATTGCGAGGATTAAAAAAGGGACGGAGATTGAAGCGAGAATTCTCGCCATTTCTAAAAAAGGAGCACAGTTTGACGTTGGTGCAAAGACTAATGCTGTGCTTGGCGACCGAGAGGTTAAAGAAATTTCCACTTATTTGTCCTATCTGAAACCTGGCGATATGATTAAGGTCCGTATCATCTCCGAAGAGTCTAGAGAAGGTTTCCCAGTGGTCTCAATGCGTAAGTTTTTTGAGAAAGGGAAATGGGAAATTTTGGAGGAAAAAAAGAAAAAAGAAGAAGAAATTGAGGTGGTTTGCGGGGCTTATGGAAAGGGAGGAGTGTTTATAGATTTCATGGGAATTCGCGGAGTCATCCCCAAAATTCAACTTACGGAAAGATTTTTAAACGACCCCCAGAAACTTGAAGGACAGAAAATAAAAGTTAAGGTTTTGGAAGTTGACCAGAGCAAGAATCGGTTAGTTGTCTCGCAAAAAGCGGCTGAGTTAAACATTTCTCAAAAAGGTCTTAAAAAAGAGTTCGATAAGATCAAAGTGGGAGAGAAATATAAAGCCAAAGTCTTAGGTGTTTCTGAATTTGGCATTTTTTGCGAAGTTAACGGAGTCGAAGGCTTAATCCATATTTCGGAAATTTCTTGGGAAAAAGTGACGAACGTTGCATCAATCGCCAAACCTGGGGACGAAATTGAGATAGTGGTGGTTGAGAAGAATAAAAACGATTTAAAACTAAACCTCTCAATTAAACGACTCTCGTTTGACCCTTGGGAAAAGGCTGA
Organism: uncultured Gammaproteobacteria bacterium; assembly: GCA_964566425.1. Classification (GTDB taxonomy): domain Bacteria; phylum Patescibacteriota; class Microgenomatia; order UBA1406; family GWC2-37-13; genus CAZMIL01. The sequence goes on from CAZMIL010000005.1 coordinate 27,386, forward strand.
AGAAAAGTATCCTAAAGATAAAGAGGTTGAGGGCGAAGTTGTCCGCAAAGAAAAATATGGTTATTTTGTCCGTCTTGAGCCCGGGATTGAGGGATTGATTCACGAGAGTAAGCTTAAAGGCGACGAAAATATTAAAGTTGGGCAAAAAATTAAAGCTTTTATTGAAAGGGTTAATAAATCTTCACGCAGGTTAAGCTTGGTTTTGCCGCAAAAAGAAAAACCTGTCACTTATAGATAAACACTCTCCGAGCGCGCCTACAAAAACCAGTTATGGCTACGGGTCCATGGTTACTTCCGGGGGCATATTGCCTTACTGCTGATGCGCTACGTTTTTGATTGCGTATTCCGCAGAACATTTTCTAGTAAATTTTATATACTAAAAATATGGAGCAGCACCCAATTCCCAGACAGATTACGACATTTGAATTCAAACTAGTAGGGTTTATGACCCTCAAACAATTCCTTTATTTGGTGGTTTTTTTACCTATCGCTTATATTGTGATCAGAATTTTTCCCATTCCAGTCTTAAACTTTGTTTTGGGAATTCTCATCGCCGGTTTTGGACTCGCCTTGGCATTTGTTCCGATTAACGACAGGCCATTGGACGTTTTTTTGAAGAATTTTTACAAACGCATCACTTCGCCGACACAGTATATTTATAAGAAAAAAGAAGCGCCGGTTTATTTTTTAACCGGTGTTCCCCAGGCAAGTGAGCCACAAAAGACAAGCGCGCATTTGGAGGCACAACAAAAACTGGGGCAATACTTAGGGCGAGTTAAACAATCACAAGCTCCCGAACAAATTGTCACAGAACAGCGCAAAGAAGCCGTAAGCGCGATTCTTAACGAACCCCGTCGGGCAGTAAAAGAACATGAAGAAGAGAACACGCCGGCAGCCAGCGACAAAATAAAACCGTTTGTTGTTGGTGTGGTCAAGAATAGTAAACAGCTGCCGATCCCCGGAGTTTTACTATACATTAAGGATGAAAAAAACACCCCTTTACGGTTGTTAAAAACTAATCCTCACGGAGTTTTTGCAACTTATAGAAGTTTGCCGCCTGGAGAATATAATATTGAGATTAAAGACCCTAAAGACACTTTCTTTTTTGATAAAATGAAGATAAACTTAGGTAAAACTAATCCGCGCCCGCTGGAGTTTTACTCTAGGGAATTATTATGATCAAGCCCAAAAAAGCTACTTCTCCCATCAAGGCATCAACACAGGAGTTTGTTGAGATAGAAGATATTCGTGATGACATCCTAGTGCTGAAGGACTATGCGGCGGCGACTGTTGTAGAAGTAGGAGCTGTGAATTTTTGGCTTTTGTCCAACGAGGAACAAGAAGCGATGATTTCTACATATGGCAACGTTCTTAATTCTTTGTCTTTTCCGATCCAAATTTTAATTCTTTCGAAGCGAATGGACATCTCTTCATATTTGGGCTTTTTAGATGAGAAAAATAAACAAGAAACCGATCAGAAAGTGTCAAAACTGTTGGCGGATTATCAAGCTTTTATTAAAAATATTGTCAAAAAAAGCACTGTTTTAGAGAAGCGTTTTTTCTTTGTGATCCCTTTTTCGCCATTGGAATTGGGGATTCCTTCAATGACCAAACGCAAATTAAATATGGAATTTATCATCACTCGCGCCAAGACATCACTGTATCCTAAAAGAGACAATCTACTGAGACTGTTGGGGAAGATGGGGTTGAAGGGGATACCGTTACAAGAGCAGAAATTAATTGAACTTTTTGATAATCTTTACAACCCGTCTTCGACGGGGAGAGAACTGGCGCCGGTCAAAAACTATACAGCAGTTGTAATGACGGCGGACAATCATGCTCGGACTTAATTTATTCGGCAAAAAAAGACCTGACAAATCTAACGGAAAAACCTCCGCGGCAGAACTTTTAGCCAAAGGCACGGTATCGGTGAAGGACATCATTGCTCCATCATTTATTGAGGTTGACTTTAACCATCTAAAAATAGATGATAAATACTACGCTACGTTGTTCGTTGTTGGCTATCCGCGATATGTTTCGGCTAACTGGCTTTATTCATTGATCACTTTCGATCATCCCCTGTACATTTCAATGTATATCTATCCTAGCGAATCCAAAGAGGTGATGGACGACTTGCGCAGGAAGATTGCCGAGATGCAAGCGACAATAGAGAACGATATTAAAGCAGGAAAGGTAGTCGATCCGACAGTACAAGTAGCTCTTGACGACGCGCTAGCTCTCCAAGCGGAATTGGCTAAAGGGGCAGAACGTTTCTTCCAGTTCGCACTGTATATCACTATCCCCGCCAATAATAAACAAGAATTGGATGAGATCTCCAAACAGATCGATTTGACCCTTTCTTCGCTGTTGATTGTTTCGCGCAAGGCAACTCTACAAATGGAGGAGGGCTTCAAGTCTACTTTACCCATGTTTTATGACAGATTACAGGTTTGGCGCAATATGGACACTGCTTCTTTGGCGATGACCTTCCCTTTTTCCACCGCGTCCTTAACCAGAAACGAAGGAATCCTTTATGGTGTCAACGAACACGACGGGAGTCTGATTATTTTTGATCGCTTCACTCTTGAAAACGCAAACTCGGTGATCCTCGGTAAATCTGGTGGTGGGAAAAGTTTTTTAGTCAAGCTGGAAGTCTTGCGGACCTTAATGCTGGGGACGGATGTAATCATTATTGACCCGGAAAATGAATACAAAAAACTCTCTGATAGTGTTGATGGGGAATTTGTCGAGTTTTCGCTAACTTCACAATACAAAATTAACCCCTTCGATTTAAATACAGATAATTCCGAGCCGGACGAACTGCAAAATAAACTATTAGATCTACATTCCTTGATGAGAGTGATAATGGGAGATCTGACTCCGGCTCAGGACGCCCTGTTGGACAGAGCGTTGGTAATGACCTACCAAGGTAAAAACATCACTCAAGACCCAGTAACATTTAAGAATGAGCCACCGTTAATGGAAGACCTCTATAAAGCGTTCTTAGGGATGGAGACAGCCGAATCACAAGAATTAGCTGCCAGGTTGGAAAAGTTTATTAAAGGTTCGGCTACAGGCATTTTTAATCAGCGCTCAAATTTTGATATTAAAAATCGCTTTACTGTTTTTGGCATTCGTGATTTGGAAGAAAATTTGCGCCCGATCGCGATGTACATTGTCTTAGACTATATCTGGAATAGAATCCGTAGAGATAAAAAGAAAAGGCTGTTGATTATTGATGAGGCGTGGTATCTAATCAAAAACCAAGACTCCGGAGTATATTTGTTTAATTTCGCCAAGAGGGCGAGAAAGTATCTGTTGGGGTTAACGACCATCACACAGGATGTTGAGGACTTTATCGCCACCAATGAAGGAAAGGCGATTATTACCAACTCAAGCTTGCAGATTTTGCTTAAACAATCTACTGCCGCAATGGATAAAATCAGCGAGGTTTTTTATCTCACCAGTGGTGAAAGACACTTCCTATTATCCAGTGGGGTAGGCGAAGGATTATTTTTTGCCGGTCAATCGCATGTTGGTTTCAAAGTTATCTCCTCCGACCAGGAGAAATCAATTATTGAGTAATTTTTTGACCTCTGCGTCTTCAATTTGGGGAAAATTTTTATAATACTGAGAGACGGCGCCGAAATATTTTGACTGAGCTAAGATATAAGTTTTGTCAAAGCCCTCAAGCTTGGTGTCGGCAGCCGCCACCGGGACAGCCAAAATAATTTTTGCGGCCTTCTCAGAGCGTAAAAAGAGCAAAGCAGCTTTAATAGAAGCGCCAGTAGCGATTCCGTCATCGGTTAAGATGACATTTTTATCTACGATTTGTTTATAAAGTGTCTTGTTTAAGTCGAAACGGTTGCAATATTGAATAAATTTATGCTCTGCCAATTTAATTTGTTGACGCAACTTGCCTTTGTCGAGCTGCAAATAGGCGATAATTTTGTTTTCCAGATAGGTGATGTCGAAACAAAGAGCGCCGATAGCCAATTCGACATTATATGGGGCGGGAATTTTTGTCACAATCAGAGGCAGATGCGGACAATCTATTTTTTTGGCTAGAACAGTCCCCAAAGCTACTCCTCCTCGCAACAAGGAAACAACTACCGGCTTATTTTTGGTCTTAAGTAGAGGTTCTTTTTGCAGCTTCAGAAAAAGCTTATTTGCGGCTTCCTGCCGATTTCGAAACACCATCTTGGTATAATATATATCATCTGGGCCTGTGGCGCAATTGGCTAGCGCGTCTCTATGGCATAGAGAAGGTTGTGGGTTCAAGTCCCATCAGGTCCACACACAGACGAGCGGACTCTTCTTTTTTCAAATCCAACAGAGCTACAGTTGCGTAATCAATAAATAAATCACTTGCATTTTATTTTTGTTTTGAATATAGTGTAAAAACATGCAAAAAGATCAGGATATTATTGCCAAATTTAAACAAGAGAAACCCTGGGGGTTATATACTTCGGTCGACCTTTATGAATGTGATCCGCAAACTATCCGCAGCGCCGTCAAAATTAAACAATTTGTGATCGAGCTCTGTGAGCTGATTAAAATGAAAAGATTTGGCGAGCCGGTAGTGGTGGATTTCGGCGAGGATCCAAGAGTTTCGGGGTACTCGATGACTCAATTGATTGAAACTTCCTTGGTTTCTGGGCATTTTGCTAATCAATCGAACGCCGCCTACCTGGACATTTTTAGTTGTAAAGAATATCCGCCCCACGAAGCCGCCGAATTCTGCAAGAAATTTTTCGCCGCCAAAGAAATGAAGGTAAATATAAACTTCCGGTATTAAACCGTATCCTTTTTAACGTAGATATCTCTTAGCTCTCGGAAATTACCTTCAACATCAAAGCCATTCCCCGTTAACCATCCTTTAACATTGTCAATCCCGACATAATCTACAGGGACTTCTACGCGTCTTAATTCTGGGGCTTTTCTAACCATTACGGCTGTTTTTAAACTTGCAGGGTGAGCGCTTAGAAGTTTGCGCTGGACAAATTGAAGGGTATATCCGGAGTCAAGAACATCTTCGATAACTAAAACATTTTGACCGTGGATGCTGTGTTTAAGTTCCTTGGTGATTACTGGTTTTTCAGTTGTTTCTGTTCCTTGATAGCTGGCAACGCCAACGAACTCTGTTCGCAAATGTTCAGCTGTTAAATTTCTTAGATCTCCGATTTGTCTTAAAAGATCAACAGTAAAAAAAACAGCCCCATCCAGAATTCCAACAGCAACAATATCTTGTCCTCGATATTCTTCAACAATTTTTTGTGCCATTTCGGCAATCTTTTTTTGAACTTCTTCTCTTCCAAACAAAACCGTATAGCTCTCTAGACGATTTGGTTCTAAATCTTTTAAGCCGGGCATGTTGTTATTATACCCCAAAGTCTTAAATTGACAATAAACACAGCTTGTGAGGATGAGATTTTCCTGTTAGAATATAGGCTCAGATTCGCGGGCCTGTAGCTCAACTGGTAGAGCAGTAGCCTTTTAAGCTATTGGTTGAGGGTTCGAGTCCCTCCGGGCTCACATATTTATGGACGGACCTTCTGTTCTTTTTCAATTATCCCATCTGAGAGCCAAATGACGCGGTCGACGTATTTTTTATCCTCCGGCTCATGAGTAACCATAATGATCGTCTGCTGTAATTCTTTGTTAAGTTTTTTAAAAAGATCAAGTACGGTTTTTGCAGACCCAGTATCCAGATTGGCTGTAGGTTCATCGGCAAATAAGACTTTGGGATTATTGATAAGGGCTCTGGCTATCGCCACGCGTTGTTGTTCACCTCCTGAGAGCTCGCTTGGATAATGGTCGAGTCGATCACCCAAACCAACAATCTCTAAATATTTTTGAGCGTCTTTTTTATGTGTTTCATGTTCGGCATTTAAGGTCATCGCTGGAAGATGAACGTTTTCCAACGCAGTGAATTCGGCTATGAGTGCATACTCCTGAAAAATATAACCTAAAGAAGAGAGACGAAAGTATGTTTTCTCATTATCTGAAAAGCGCAAGATATCAACCCCATCAATTATGATACCCCCCTCTGTCGGGCTATCCAAAAGCCCCAACTGGTGAAGAAGCGTTGATTTGCCCGAGCCGCTTCTACCCATCAACGCCACGAATTCTCCCTTTTTTACTTCAAACGAAACCCCTTTTAGTGCAGGAGTTGGCACTTTCCCCGGATAAGTTTTTTTCAGACTGTCTACTTTGATCATTATCCCCATATGGCTTTCAGTATTTCTTGTCTTGCAACTATACGTGACGGAATGTAGCCTGCCAGAAGCCCGGCAGCGATGAGACTGAGTGTCCCACCGATAACCTCATTTGTATTATGAGAGAGTGATAATAAGCCGAAATCGACATTAATAGGATATCTGGCAAGAAGTGGTGTTAAAATCCCAAAAACGAAAATTGAACCCATAATCACTCCGCTAAATGCGTAAAAGAGCGACTGGAAAATGTAGGAAAGGATGATGATCTTCTCTTTAATCCCGATTGCCTTGAGGATTCCGATTTGCCTCCGTTTATTGATAGCGTTCACATAGATGAGGACAAAAATAGTAATTGCCGCAACCATAATACTGATTGCACTGACAATAATTGCGATCAAGCTGAGGGCGTTGAGAAAGGAAGTAAATGATCCAGCCAAATCAAGATACGTCTGTACTTTCAGATTAGGGAACAACTTCTTGATTCGCTTACTATAAGTGTCAAGGGGATGGGTTTTCAGATCCGCTTTGACGAGGAGTTGGGAAGCGGTATTGAAAGTTGATAGCACCGACTCAGCCTCTTTGGCCGTGATAAAGGCCTGAAACGTTCCGATAGAATCATTATATAAACCTTTGACGGTATAAGTTCGTGTCACGCCATTTGAGTAAACGACCTGCACTTTATCGCCTGTTTTTACTCCTCCAAGATCCGCTGGGGCGGGCATACCGTATCCTCCAGCTAAAGCAGAACTAAGGACAAGCTGGTCGCGGTCACCATCATCTAGTGGTTCTCCGGCAACTAGAGTGTTTGCGACCGGCATCATGGTTTTCTCTACGCTCGGATCAATGCCAACAATGGGGGCTGAGAGACTTTTGAAAATACCGTTTTTTTCTTTATCATAACTCATTGAGCCGGCAAGCGAGTACCGTCTAGCGGTTGCTGCAACGCCTGGGATGTCTTTAACTTGGGCGCGAACTTCGTTTTGATTGAGAATATATTGTTTGGGTTGAGGAACTTCTTGGGGGCTAATCGTTATTGTTGAACTCAAGTTGTCGATAATCACCTGTTTGATCAGCCCCTGCATTCCAAACAGGATGCCTGAAATGAACATCATGTTCAGAACTGTCAGTGAAAGGATGAAGATAATGAGGGCAAGAGTCGATTTACTGCCTTTAAGAATTGATTTGTAGGCGATAAACAGGGCCACTTTAACATCTCTCATATACATTATTCTGACACAATCACCCGATCTCCCTCAGAGAGACCGCTAATAACTTCTGTTTTTGTAACCCCCCTGAGTCCTAATTTGATCTCGATAAGCCTTTTTCCATTATTTGTTTTTTGGACATATGTCTTACCATTATTTTTAATAATGGCATTGTTTGGAACAGTAACTATGTTATTTTTCCTCGCTGTTTCTATTGTGACAGAAGCTGTCATATTTGGTTTCACTAAAGAAGATAGATTGACTGCCCTGATCGATGCGTAATAAGTCACGGTCCCTTGTTCTTTGTTTCCCACATCATCGATGTTTTCCACTTCACCCATAAATTTTTGGTCGGGGAAAGCGTCAAAAACAACGTATGCTTTTTGTCCGGTTTTAATTCTTGGAACATTGACTTCGTTAACGGACGCAGTAACTATGGGGTTTGAAAAGTCTGAAATCACAAGGATGGGGGGGCTCTTTGCCGCTTGCACCGCTGAGGTCTGTAACGTATCGGTTTGGGTGGCGGTAGGTAGCGCCGCCACCTGATCGCCGACAGTTTTTCGTAGATTCACAACCATTCCCGAAGCGGAGGCATAGACTGTCGTGCTTCTCGTCTCATCATACGCTTTCTTTGCTTGATTTACTTTAGCTTGGGCAGCAGTGACGCTAATATCCGCAGTCTTATATGCTTGTTCTGCAGCTCTAAAATCTTTTTCCGTTTGATCAACAGCCCTGTCGACAGCAAATTTTTCAATCTCCGTGTAATCGTTACCTGTGGCGGGATTTTTGGTATGCGCGTTTTTGTAATTTTGGGTGTTTTGGGCTGACAGATAGGCTTGCTGTTTCTCCCACATTGCCACATCTAAAGCCTGCTTGCTATTTTGAGCGCTCTGCAACTGACTGAGTGCTGCTGTAAAGTTGGCGTATGCTGCCTGACGTTCATCATCCGTTGCCGTACTTTCAACGTAAAACAAGGAGTCTCCTTTTTTCACCTGCTGGTTATTGCTGACGAAGAGCTTGGTGATAATCCCTTTGGAAGGTGAATAAACTTCCGTTTGTGAGGCAGTAGTATAGGTCGCATTGACGAGTACCGTATTTACTAGATTTTCCCGCTTGAGCGTATACACTGTCTCATTTGTCGTTTTGTTAAGAGCTAAAAAGCCGATGACTACACTAAATAGAACTATGACACCTATTATTATGGGGGCTTTATATTTTTTTATAAATGTCAAGGTCTTTGTCATAGTATCCGCGTCTACGGTATGTGAATCATTATAGACATGTTGTCTATATAATTCTAATTCAGATTAAAAGATTATTACTCTCAAACTATCCATAAGAGTCTTCATGCACGGATTAACACGATTAGAAAAAGATTTCTTGGACAATACCTAGACGATCTTGAATTCGGCAAAGGTTTCGCTTACCGGTTCCCAATCAACCTCCACTTCGTCTACTTTTGAGACCGGGGCCCCTTGTCTCAAACGCCCAATCATCTCGTCGATATTCTCCTTTTCGGCTTGCAGTAGAGCCTCAACGCAGTTTTTATCATAATTATTTTTTACCCACCCTTTAATCTTGAGCGCTTTTGCTTGGATCTTTGTCCAAGCCCTAAAACCAACTCCAATAACATCACCATAGACAAAGATGTGGGCTTGTTTAAGCATGTTATTTTAGATTTGGGTCAATCTCTTGAGCGCGATTGAAATATTGTTGTGCCTTTACAAAGTTACCGGAGCGGGTATATAACAGATAAAGGGTGTATAAGACATCTCGGGAATAAGGATTTTTCTGCAATGTCTCTTCTAGACGCGCAATTTCTAGACGTTGCTTATTTTCTTCATTCATGAATTGCTTTTGGATATTGGAATCAAACAAATCTTTATAATAATTAAAATCGGCTAAGGGTTTTATTTTTTGTAAAAAGGTAACTGCCGCTTTTTGGCTCTTCATTAGATCAAAATATAGAGGGGAAATTGTCTGTGAGCCGATAATATTTAAGAGTAAGAAGATTAAAAGAATCCCGGCGATTGCAAGATAAAGAGCCTTTTTCATAACGGTGACAATGTCATTGACAACTCGATTGAGAATCTGACCCTCAATCAGGTCGATAACGACAGAGGCAACAATATTATATAATTTCTTTATGGATTTCACTCTTCTTATTGATCGTCTGACGATTTTTCTCATCGCCCTGGGGGCCGCTTTGTTTGCCGGAGCCTTAACCCTGGTTTTGATTTACCTAATTATTATCTATTACCGAATGAAAAAAAGAGAAGAAGTGTCGATGGAAATGGCTACGATTGAGGTCACCTTGCCTAAAGATAACGAAATCAAGGTCGACGCGGCCGAACAGATGTTTGCAGCTTTTAGTTCACTCAAAAAATCCGGCTTTTGGACTTTTCTGGAAGTCGATGATACCATTGCTTTTGAGATTATAGGGAAAAAAGCCGATATTCGTTTCTATGCTTCAGCCCCTGCAAGAGTCATTGATTTAGTTGAAAAAACAATCTACGGGTATTATCCGGCGGCCGAAATTCAAAAAGTCGAAGAACCCAACATTTTCAGCGAAGATGGAAAAGTAGCTTATGCCGGATTAGTCCAAAAAGGAACCGCCTATATGCCGCTTAAAGGTTTTAAAGATTTGGCGACCGATGCGCTGGCGGCGATTACTTCGGCTGTTTCCAAAATGGACGAAGGTGAGGGAGCAATCGTTCAGTTTTTGATCAGACCGGCCGATTCCAAGTGGCAAAAACACGGCAAAAGCTATATTTCCTCGACAAAAAAAAGCGAATCTGATCCGGAAAAAGCCACTTTTAAGACCGATCAAAAAACTTTGGACAGAGTTGATGAAAAGACCTCGCGCCCCGGCTTCGAAACAGCAATAAGGTTGGTAGTATCGTCCAAAAATAAACAGCTCGCCGACGCCCATTTACGCAACATTAAATCAGCTTTCACTCAATTTAATTCAGACTTAAACAGTCTGAAGTCGGCAAGAGTCTTTTTCAAAGGCGGATTCATGCTTAATTTCATCTATAAATTTTTTCCGGTGATTCACAATCCATTTTCCAAAAGTATTTCGATTTTTTCTTCTGATGAACTGGCGACAATGTTTCATTTCCCCAATAAAACAATTGAAACCCCGCATATTCGTTGGCTCAAAGCCCGCACCGGACCTGTCCCGGCGGACGTTCCGCAAACAGGCGGGACTTATATCGGCCAAGGTTATTATCGTGGAATTAAAAGACCAGTTTATATCGAAGAAGACGATCGCCGGCGCCATGTTTATATCGTCGGAAAAACCGGAACAGGAAAATCATATTTGCTGCAAGATATGGCGACGCAAGATATTAAAGCTGGCCACGGAGTATGCGTGATCGACCCGCACGGTGACTTGATAGACGAAATCGTTAAATACATCCCGCCGGAGCGCGCCGAAGACGTGATTTATTTCGACCCCTCCGAAACCACTCGCCCAATGGGGTTAAATTTACTCGAAGCTTATGATGAGGAACAAAAACACTTTATTACGACCTCGATTATCAACTTGATGTACAAACTTTATGATCCCCAACGCACCGGGATTATCGGTCCGCGCTTCGAACACGCAGTCCGTAACGCGATGTTAACGGTAATGTCCGAACCCGGATCGACTTTTGTCGAAGTAGTCCGTGCTTTAACCGACGCAAAATACGTCCAAGAGCTTTTACCTAAGGTTACAGATCCAATCATTCGTCGTTATTGGACCGATCAAATCGCCCAAACTTCTGATTTCCATAAATCGGAAATTTTAGACTACATCGTTTCCAAATTCGGCCGTTTTGTCACCAATAAAACGATGCGCAATATCATCGGTCAATCTACCAGCGCTTTTGATTTCCGCAAAGTGATGGATGAGGGGAAAATTTTACTGATTAATCTCTCAAAGGGGAGATTGGGTGAAGAAAATTCCAACTTTTTGGGGTTGGTTTTGATCCCCAAAATTCTGGTAGCAGCCATGAGTCGGCAAACCATCCCCGAGGAGCAGCGCCGCGACTTTTTTCTCTATGTTGACGAATTCCAGAATTTCGCCACCCCTGATTTCGCCACCATTTTATCAGAGGCACGTAAATATCACTTAAACCTGACAGTGGCCAATCAGTTCATCGGCCAGGTCGAGGAGGAGGTCAAAAATGCCGTTTTTGGTAACGTGGGGACGCTGATTTCCTTCCGCGTGGGAGTGACAGATGCGTCTTATCTTCAGCGTGAATTTCAGCCGGTTTTTTCCGAGCCGGACCTGATCAATGTAGAGAGATTTCATGTCTATATGAAAACAACGGTGAAAGGGGAGCCGGTGCCGCCGTTTTCGGCCGATCTAACCAAAGACATCGCTGTTTTGAAAGCCACCGCCAACCCGAAATTGGCGGAAACAATAATTCAACTGTCTCGCTTAAAATACGGCCGTCCTCGCGAGCTGGTCGAAGCCGAAGTCACCCAAAGAGCGCGCTTGTAATAGTTCTGAAGTCAATAGTGCAACAAGCCAAAAACAACAAGAGCAGAATTTTAGAAGCTGGTCAAGAAAAATTCGGAAGGAATCTGCGGATATGATTGAAACAACTGCACTTTTTTACTTACGCCCGTCGGAGATGAAGCTTCAGAAACAATAGTTCTGCCTTGAAGAGGAATATCTCCTCCGTTGCCTGTAAAACCGATTTTTGAGCCGGCTCCAGAGCCGACCAAACGGATGAGAAGCAACACGGTTGAATCAACACGTATATTGTCCATGTCGGTTGCAGTAAATTGATGCTTATAGGCCCAGGTCTCACCCGAGGGACAAGCCCCCAGACCGTTAGCACTTGTTCCGTTTTGGACAATTGTATTCCCGGGGGGGTTGATAGTGAATCTTTTCATGAAGTTATCTGTTCTCATAAAAGTCAAAGAGAGAGCAAAATTAGAGGAGGTGGAACAAACTGTCAATTGTCCAGCTCTCCAAGATGGGGTGAGAAGAGTAAAATCAGGCTTGTCCGCAGATCCTCGCGGGGCGCTCATATAAAAAGTGTATTGTCCGTTTGCTTGAATAAGGGGAGAGATAAAAGAGGTAGAAGCTGTTGTGGAGACTGTTGCCGAACCGGTAAAGCCGGCGGGAATATTTAGAGTTGACAGATTGGCGACATTTCCTTGTTTCAAGGCTGCCTCGATTCCGCTTTCTGCTGCTGCTAGAGCTTTTTGGTTCTCTTCTTCAAGCTTGCTGATTTGTGTATCGGTTCGTGAAACAAAAGAAGCCGAAAAAACAACAGTCAAAACAACAGCCACTAACATGACACCGATCAACAAAACCTGTCCTCTTTGTCGTTTATCTGAGCTGTCTCCAATCATAAGTATCTACTGATAAATATGGTAACAGGTTTAAGTAAGTAGAAGGGTTGAAAACAATCAACATAGAGGGACTAGAGTTATCCCTTTGAGTTCTACCATTCAAAAGGGCGCTTTCCGAGACCAGGTTTCCATTGATCTTTAGACCGGTTGAGGAGGTACCGGTTGAGATTGAACCTTGGACAATGAAGATACCGTTTAATTGTGTGACGTCGGGCGAGATATTCAAGTTGCCTTTGACCAAGACAGCGATTGAGTTTCCCAAATGGTTAAATTGGGGAGTGGTGATTGTCAAGTTTCCATCGTAAACCAGAACAATGTTATTGCGGGAGGCAATTTGATCATCGGAGATGGTTTGGTCGCCGAGGATGTAATAAATGGTATTGTTGGAAGTGACTCCCGAGTTGCCTTCTTGAGCTGAGAGTTGAGTGTAGGTTTTTCTGGCCTTGATGTAGGAGATAAAGGCAGAAACCGTGGTTGAAGGGGAGTAGTTTACTCCTTCCATTTTCCAGCCCTTGGAGGAGATCTGACCCCGGCCAGTATTTAGCGATAATCCAAAGGCGTCTCCGGGATCATTTGAAGAGTTTGAGGTGGCATCAATGAAGTAGGGGTTTCCCGGGTCTGAGGAATCAAAGGCGCGAACATCGTTAGGAATGGGATTGTTTAAGGCAGTGACTCCGCCAAAGGAGGAGTTGACCAATTTGATCCAGGGAACCGGCCCTGTGGGAGTAGGGGTAGGAGTGGGACTACCTCCACCACCGCCTGCACAGTCTGTCAAAACATAAGTGGAGTGTGCGGCCGTAGAGGTGTTAAACAAAAAGCCTGGCCATCTTGCAACTACCTCTGCTGATATCGGGTAGGAAGTCCCTGATTGCGGATACAAACCGGAGGGAGCAATCAAGGTAACCTGACCCCCTGCCTGCAGAGGCCCTGTTTGAGCTTGACTGCCGTCTTGGCATCCTCCAAAGGCATTGAAGCCACTTTGCCAACAGAGAACATAGGTATATCCGATGCTGCCTATGCCCGGGATGTAAGCAGGCCCATTAGTGCTGATGGTTGCTTGGGGAGTAAAGCCGGCAGGACCTGTTTTGGGAGTGGCAACAACAGAAGCAGAAAAAGATTGATAGACTACTCTTCCGGGACTATCCTGATCTCGAGGGATGGGCGGTGTGCAAGCCCCTCCTGGATTAATACAGTTGCTGCCTCCACCACCTCCACGATAAACTGCACAGACACAAGATGAATTACAAATATAGGTAAATCTTCTGGGAGTGGGGCTTGGTGACGGTGGCGGCGGTGGTCCGCCGCCTCCTCCTCCTCCGCCTCCACCACCACCACCACCTCCACCAGACGGAGGCTTACAACTCCCATTTAAGCACCCGTTTGGACAGACTGAGGTGACCCAGGTATTGCAGGCATTGCCGTTACCGGCACATCTTTGAGCATTTCCACCTGTACATTTAGTATCTCCGGGGGTGCAGGTATTTGAGCAACAAGAGCCGTTAACGCACCCTGCCGCACAGGCAGTTACAGGGCCCCAAACTGTACAGCCATTTTGCCCTGTTACACAACTTTGCACTCCGCCATTGCATCTTCTTGCTCCGGGGGTACACTGGTTACTACATGACGGCGTTGGCGTTGGCGTTGGTGGGCTTCCCCCGCCTCCCCCGCCTCCACCACCTCCGCAACCAAAGTTTACTGCGCTACAGAGAGTTATATTGCAATTACTACCATTCCAACTACATGACCCGCCACTACTTCCCAGATAAACACACGGCGTTCCCGCTCCTCCCCCTCCCCCTCCCTGTGTATGACAAGGCCCTGACCATGTTATTGGGGGGCCTGCTACACAATGAGGCGTACTTGTCCTATTACAAGTATAATTAGTACAACTCCCACTCGATGTATATTGTGAACAGTTCTGTTGAGCTGAGACTGGGCGAGGTAGGTAAATGAAAAAAAAGAAGAAAAAAACAAATAATACTAAAGAAAATATTTTATTAAGCATTTAATTAGGAGTAAAAATTACAATCGAGTTAACAGGACCAACTTGCAATTGATTTTTTACATCGTTTTTCCCGTTAACTTGATCCATAAGTGCAAGATTATTATTTAAGAATTTATTACTTACCTCATAAAAACTTCTACAGTACAAGTCACATCCTGCATTATTTAAAAAGACATCTGACGCTTCTTCAATATTCAACTTAATTAGTATTGGATTACCAACTTTAAGATAGGGAATGATATCAGAGATATTATAAACGCTCCATATTTGTCTTTTGCCGATTATACCATTTTTAGCTAACAACGCCAAAATTTGGTCGTTTTTGTGAGTTAAGACTATATCAGCAATAAAGTTTTTTTTAGAAGATGTAGAAAAGGAAACAGCTAAATCCCACTCAGAGGATTCTTTACGTGGAGGTTTATTAATTATTCCATAAAGGAGGGCTTCTTTAAGGAGAAGTTGGTCTAAATTTCCTTGCGAGATATTAACTTTACCCGGACTGATTTTATATCTAGAATCTTCTGACTTAAATTGTTTTGTGGGTGAAAGTGAGACAGGGTTACGAGACTTATTTATAAAATAAAATGAAAAAAGGAAGATATCGGCAAGTATAAAGACAGCGAGCAACAACATCAAGAATCGTCGCATATACACATAGTAAAACAAAGCAGCAACAAATGTCAACCCATCATCATTGGGCGCTCTTGGGGACAAAGATCTCTCTAACCCATCCTACTTGATTTTTTGGCAGTTCAACCTGTTTTTCTTGCAACTGTTGA
>CAZMIL010000006.1:0-38481 GCA_964566425.1 uncultured Gammaproteobacteria bacterium
AATTATTAGGCGCGACAGTTAGAGGATTAGCGAAAAAACCAAGTGAGACTAAATATGAAAGCTATTAAATTAATTTTTGGAGGACCACACGACTAATTGCTATAAAGCTAAGAATGTCCCTCCTCGTGGACATGAAGGTTTATGCTATAATAAGGCTCCATGTCTAATCTTGAACTTGAGCACAAAGAGGAAGAAATATCACTTCCTGGGACCTTCTCTAGGGTAGCAGAAGATAGCGACGCAAGCAGAGGTTGGGTGAGATTTGGCTTTGTTATCGGACGCGGCGCTCTAAAACTGTCAGATGTCTATGATCGATCTTGGCCAATAAGCATAATTCATAAGGGAAAAAGAATAAATGGACAACTGGAAAGAGATGAAATTAAGATTTATATTTTGACTTCTGAAAGAAGAGAAGACGGCAAGGGAATCAAGAATGTCTATAGAATTAGCTATAAGCGACCCGAATCACCCGAGCAAAAACCACAACCCATTCTTCGCAATGCAAATGCTTTCGCGATTTTAAATCAACCCGAATCAGAATTTGACTTAGATTTACAATGGATGGAGGATGCAGAATTGAGACTAGAGCAGCCTATTCCCTTTTCCTGGCTAACAAATAGAGGAGAAAGAACATCAGGCCCTATTAAGGAAATCGTCATTACCAGCGGCAAAGCCCACGGCAAAACAGAATTCAAGGAATTACTTAAAGACCAGACTCTTCCGAAAACAGATGTTTTCCGAGAATATATGAGGCGCCGAAGAAAGGGAGAAGCTGCAAGAACGCAAGCATAAAATAAAAACTCCGTTGGGAAAAGCTACTTCGATGCACTCTTCAGATAAGTTTGTCTATTTGAGCAACCTGCTTAATCTATCCTCAAGCTCATAAAATTGGGCAGAGCGTTTATTTCTTGGTCGAGGTAAGTTATCAATAAATATCTCTCTGATTGTCCCAGGGGCAGAGCCCATCACGGCTATTCTGTCAGACAGCTCAATAGCTTCACTGATTAAATGCGTAATTAAAATAATAGTTATTTGCTGCTTCTTCCAAATATCAAGCAAAAGCTTTCTTAAAACTTCGGCTGTCAATTCATCAAGAGAGGAAAAAGGCTCGTCTAAAAAAAGAATATTTGGGGAAACCGCTAGAGCTCTGGCTATGCCTACCCTCTGCCTCATTCCACCGGATAACTCTAGTGGATGCTTGTCCTCGAAACCAACCAGATCGATCTCTTTTATCAATTTGTTGACAATTTCTTTTCGTCTGGCGACCCCGACTGCTTGCATTTTTAAACCAAACTCAATATTTTCGTAAACAGTCAAAAAGGGAAATAAGGCATAATTTTGAAAGACAAAACCAATCTTCGGTCTTTGCGACCAACTAATTCTCCCCCGTGTCTGTTTATAAAGACCGGCAACAGTTCGCAACAGTGTTGATTTCCCGCACCCCGACGGCCCAATAATTGTAAAAAACTCACCCTCATTAACCTCGAAACTAACATCACGTAAGGCAATAAGTCTCTCCTTCTCAAGATCAAACTGTTTAGATAAGTTCTGAACTTCGAGTAAAGTCATTCTTGTTGGTATTTAGTACTAATATTTAAGAGCGTCAACCAAATATATTTATTCAAAATAAACAGAATGGCCAAGAGCATAAGAACCCCGATAATCAAAATGTTGGCTTGATGATTGTTGCCAGCTTGAGCCAAATAGGTGCCGACTCCCGGTACTCTGACAATAATTTCGGCTGCGATAATCGCCTCCCAGGCCTCTCCCCAGGCAACGATTGAGCCGGTAACGAAGGCAGGCAGTAATAGTGGGAAAAAAACAAAAACTAAATATTTATAACCTCTGGCGCCGTAAACTTCAGAGGCCTCAATCAAATCGGGTCTAATCTGTTTTTGGGCGGTAAGCAAAGAAAAAAGAATCGGCCATACCATCTCTGCAATCAGAATTAAAATTGTGACTATTGCTGTTCTGCCAAACCAAACAACAAATAAAGGATAAAGAGCGAAGGACGGAAAACTTTGCAAAGCATCTAAGATTGGAATCGACGCGGTCTCTATCGAAGAAGATATTCTGATAAAAAGGATTAACAAGATCGAGATAACAAGCGCGATAACATAAGAAATACTCACCCTAACGAAACTGGCAAAAAAACCTAGGAAAAATTCCTGTGCATTTAATTTAGTAAAACCTAGGGACAGGATTAAAACTACCACCAATAAAGTTATAAACAAGGAGAGCCGGTTCGCGTGTTTCCTTTTACGAATTACTCTAAGATTATGTGTATAGCGCATAATTTCATTATAGCAAGCGCAGTTACCCCAGGATTTATTATTTATTTATTGTCTAGACCAACTGCTTGACTAAGAGAAGATAAATGATCGCGCTCAAGAAATTCTGCCAGTTCAAGATTTATTCGAGCGATTAATTGTGGTCCTTCATAAACCATTCCCGTAATTAACTGACATAAAGAAGCGCCCAGTCTGATTTTTTTGTAAGCGTCGGCTGCGTTGAAAATTCCACCGCAGCCAATAATCGTCAGCCGTTGACCGTAACGTTTGTAAGCCAATTTTATCAGTGCGTTGGACCTGAGCTCTGTCGGCTTTCCTGAAAATCCTCCGTGCTTGAATCGTCTAACTTCCTCTCTGTTTAGAGCGGGGTCTTTTCTATCGGTTAAGGTGTTGCCGAAAATTACCCCCTTAATGTATTTGTATTTAACGATCACATCCAGCAATTGCGCAACTTTAGCGTTGCTTAGCTCAATCGGCATTTTGATAAACACCGGCTTTGTTAAATGGAGTTTAGCAACCGCAGTCAAAAGTTCGCTTAATCTTTGTGACGTATAGAAGGTAACATTACCAAAAAGATTTGGACAACTGATGTTTAATTCATAATATGAAGATTTAACTTTTGACCTTTCGAAAGTTTTAAAAGAAGTAGTAATATCTGCTACGCTCTGCCGCTGACCCAGAGAATTTTTTGTAGAATTGCTGCGGCCGAGGCTAATCCCGATTGGGATATCAAATTTAACTTTGTTTAATTTGGCAACAATGGCGGCCGCCCCCGGATTTTTAAACCCTTTATAAACCATCAAAGCTTTTGATTGGGGTAACCTCCCCAACCGTGGCTTGGGATTGCCCTCATACATTTGATTGGTGATCGTGCCGATTGTGGCAAAGCCGAAACCGAGAGCTGCTGTCGTTTGTGTCAGTTGTCCTCTGTAATCATAGCCTGCTGCAAGACCGATTGGGGCTTTAAATTCTATACCATTTATCTTTTGGCGAAGAATCTTCGGTTTAAACACGAATAGAAATTGGAACCATTGCCGAAACCAGGAAAACTTAAAGACGAATTCTGCCAAACTTGCTGTCATTTCATGAATGAATTCAGGGTCGAATAAAAACAGAATCGGTTTAGCAACATTTCTATATATAAACATCGCGCTTCTGACCGAGATTTCTTTTCTTTCACGAAAAAAAATAATCTGCGCCAGAACGAATAAAATTAAGGAATTAAGGCCCGAGACCAGGCAGTAAAGGCAATAGCTTTTAATGACAAAGGCTTGAAGATAAAACAGGTAGAGTGAAAAAAGAAACCCGCCGGTGGCGAAAAAAAGAAAAAGATACCTAAACAGTTTATTTCTAGTAAAAGTTAGCCAGAGGAGAACAAATAAGGCAAAATAAAAGGTCAGTCCCCAGAAAACAACGGGAATCGCCAGAAAAATTGAATAATGACTTCTTAAAACTACACTACAGTTGATGAAAGAAAAACCGGTTGAGCAAGGAGGAATAAAATTGCTTAAGCGTTCATAAGCCAAATAAACACAATCTGCTATCCCAATGAAGATAAAAACAAGCAGAATCAATCTCTTTTTCATAGAAGCTTGGTTTAAAGGTTATTATAATCTTTCTCTTCTTACTTTTCTATTACTTCTCTTTTACTTAATTCTCAAATGCCAAGACTATGATCGTCAACCTAAAAGGAGGTGGAAATAATGCAGAATCAAAAATATCGCTGTCCTGTCTGCGGTTACACGACTGATAGCGAAGAAGAAATAATCCAACATCTTGTTGATACAGCCAACGAGTCATCACATAGCTATATAATCAATCCGTCTTGACAAGACGGTCTAGCTATCTTAAGATACGTTTAGAGAGATGAAAGAAGTCGATCCCCAAACAAACGGAAAGGGTGAATGGCAAAGACCGACCCCCGTAGATGCTTTAAAAGAAGTGGGCCTGAAGACTTACGCAGAACAGCTTCATCAACATTTGGATGTTTTTACAATTGGACAAATTGTCCTTGCTTGCCAAAATCTACCGTTGGAGTATTTTTCTAAAGAAAATTGATTAATAGCCCATATCCATGCCTCCCGGGACTGCAGGCATTTCCGGCTTCTTTTCAGGAATATCAGTAACCAGAGCTTCTGTAGTTAACACCATACTGGCAACAGAAACAGCATTCTGAACGGCGGTTCTGACTACTTTCAGTGGGTCGATGATTCCGGCTTTGACCATGTCCACGGGTTTTGCCGTTTCAACAGATTCAGTATTCAAAACGTCAAAACCCATGCCTTTGGTGCTAATTTCACGAGCCTTGGCCAACAATTGACCTGCATCAAGTCCGGCATTTTCCATCAATTTTTTGAAAGGTTGTTCGATGACTTTTTTAACAATCATAAAGCCGGATTTTTCATCTTTATTCAATTTAACGCCTTTAAGCGCTTCCGGTTTCATCTTTTGACTGATTGCAAGCAAGGCAATTGCTCCACCGGGGACAATCCCCTCTTCCAGAGCTGCTTTGGTTGCAGCTACAGCATCGTTAACCCTTTCTTTTTTCTCTTTCAATTCAATCTCGGTGGCTGCCCCGACATTAATCACTGCCACACCACCAGAGAGTTTGGCTAGCCGCTCCTGGAGTTTCTCTTTATCAAATTCAGAAGTAGTTTCACTAATCTGGCGTTTAATCTGTTCCACTCTGGCATTAATATTTACTTTTTTTCCTTTACCACCGATAATGCTGGTATTTTCTTTATCTGCCCAAACTTTATCGGCGCGGCCGCAATCTTCGATCTCGACATTTTCTAATTTTTTACCGACGTCTTCGGAGATTACCGTCCCACCGGTCAAAATTGCAATGTCTTCAAGCGTCTCTTTACGTCTGTCGCCAAAACCGGGGGCCTTAACCACCAAAGCATTAAATGTCCCCTTAAGCTTATTGACTGCTAGAGTTGCCAGAGCTTCGCCTTCGACTTCATCGGCAATAATCACCAGGTTTTTAGAAATTTTGATGAATTTTTCCAGAAAAGGTAGCAGATCCGAAACAGCAGTAATTTTTTTATCAGTAATCAACAAATAGGGTTCCTCTACCTCTGCTGTCATTTTTTCAGGATCAGTAGCAAAATAGGCAGAAGCGTAGCCCCGATCAAACTGCATGCCCTCTTTGTGTTCAACAGTCGTTTCCAATCCTTTCCCTTCTTCTACAGTCACGACGCCTTCTTTACCACCGACTTTTTGTAAAGCTTCGGCAATGATTTTCCCCAGTTCCGGATCAGCAGCTGAAATGGTAGCAACGTTTGCAGCGTCGGTTAATTTAATCTCTTTTTTGACTTTTTTTAGTTCCTCAACAATATAATTACCGGCTTTTTGCAAACCTCTTTTCATCACCATGGGATTGGCTCCTGAATTCATCAGTTCGATTCCGTCTTTAATAATTCCCCTCGTAAGAACTGTGGCAGTAGTAGTCCCATCACCTGCAACGTCTGCTGTTTTGGAGGCCGCTTCTTTGACTAATTGTGCCCCCATATTTTCAAAAGGGTCTTGTAATTCAATCTCTTTAGCCACAGCGACGCCATCGTGAATGACACTGGGCGCTCCCCACTTGCGGTCTAAGGCCACGTTGCGGCCTTTTGGTCCAAGAGTAGTTTCAACTGCATCGGCTAGTTTATTGATCCCTGATAAAAGGGCTTGTCTTGCTTCTGAACCATATTTAATTTGTTTTGCCATATCTTTTTAAAAAATTACTTAACGACTGCCATGATATCTTTTTCTTCGACCAATAGCCATTCCTCGTTGCCAACTTTAACTTCATTACCCCCCCACTTTTTATAAAGGACTTTTTGGCCTTTGTTCAATGTCATTGGTAAAACCTTACCGTCCGGGTTTCTGTGGCCTGGCCCGACAGCCATAATCTCACCGACTTGAGGTTTCTCTTTGGCTGTGTCGGGAAGAACTATGCCCGAAGGAAGGGTTTGCTCAGTCTCTAAAGGACGGACCAAAACATAATCGAAAGTAGGATTAATCATAGGGTTATTTTTTGCCATAGTTTTTATTATTGAAAATTTGATAAGATTAAATTGTAAAGGACTAACTATCTTTTGTCAAGCGTTAAGTTAGTCTGCTAATTATAATTCGCGATTATGGATAAGCAAGCCGGGTTGTCAGAAATAACCAAAGTCAAGGATAAACTTCACGCCGCACATCTGCCGGCGGAGTTAATGGAAAAAGCCTCGCAGCAAATCGAAAGAGTAATTTTAGGTCTTAGATATGGAGGGAACCTTTCCCAACTCGACATCACTGAGAAATATGTCGATTGGATTACTGCTTTGCCTTGGGATGCCAAAAGCGAAGATAATTTAGATCTAAACAATGTTAAAAAAATTTTGGACAAAAACCACTACGGATTAGAAAAAATTAAACAGCGGGTTTATGAGTATCTATCAGTGCTTGCGCTACAGAAGAAAAATGGCGAAGTAACTTATCACGCTCCTTCACTTTTTTTTGTCGGCTTGGTCGGAACGGGTAAAACTACTTTTGCTATGTCTGTTGCCGAGGCTCTGGGAAGAAAATTTGTCAGAATTCCTTTCGGCGGAATTTCTTCTCCTTTGGACTTGCGGGGACAATCGAAAGTGGCACCGGAAGCAGAGCCTGGTCTGATTATTCGCGGTCTGCGCAAGGCCGGCACGCGCAATCCTGTGATTCTCCTTGATGAACTGGATAGAATCGCGCCTCCGGCTCGTGCGGCGATTATGGGAGTCTTAGTGGAGCTTTTAGATCCTGCCCAATCAGAAAATTTCAGCGATTATTTCATCGATTATCCTCTTGATCTTTCACAAGTTTTGTTCATCGCCACCGCTAACAATACCAATGATATCTCAACTGCTGTTCTCGATAGATTGGAGGTAATTCAAATGCCCTCCTACACCGACAATGAGAAAATAGCCATAGCTAAAGATTATGTTCTTCCTCAATATTTGAAAAACGCCGGCTTAACATCCGAAAATTTGAAGTTTGACGACGCCGTGTGGTCTAAAATTACCCGCCCTCTCGGTTTTGACGCCGGCATGCGCACGTTGGAAAGAACGATTGAGGGGATTGTCCGCAGAACGGCTTATAAAATTATCAGCGGTCAAGGCCAAAACTTTGTCGTCAACGAAACCAACCTGAAAGACTTTCTCTAGTAAATCTAGAAACAAGTTCACAGAGGATTTTCTTGACCACAGTGTATAATAGAAGTTCATTTATGTTTAAATGGCTACTGATCAATCTATTTCTCCTTTTTCTCTTGTTTATACCTCAGGGTGTACGCGCCCAAAGTGCACAAATTACTCAACACAAAGATGTTGAGGCTTCGGTCAGGCGAATTATTGAGGAAAAAAAGAATTATCAAAAACTTGAACTTGAGATTACGACGGGCACAGATAAGGGAAAACGAGTCATTGTAGAAAATGGTAATATAGCGGCCGGAAACCCAATCATTTATCAAGTCGGGGACAAAGTGATGATAGTAGAATCTCAAGCTCCCGGTGGAAAGAGCACGATCTATATCTCAAATTATATCCGCCGCGAGCCACTTTTCTTACTTTTTGCAGTCTTCGTTGTTCTAACAATTATTATCGGCCGGTTTAGAGGTCTGACCTCGCTATTGGGTATGTTTATATCCTTTTTGACTATTTTTGTATTCATTTTACCCAATATTCTTGCCGGTAATGATCCGATTCAAGTGGTGATGATCGCTTCGTTCTTTATTGTCCCAGTCACTTTCTATATTTCTCATGGTCTAAATAAAAAGACCACTGCCGCAATTGTTGGGACGTTGATTGCAATTTTAATTACTGCCGTTCTTGCAGCGGTTTTTATTCAAGTCACAAAGTTGACAGGTGGGGCTTCAGAGGAGGCAGTATATCTGAGACAGCTTATTCCGGGGCAGATTAACTTACGAGGGCTGCTTTTTGTCGGGATGATTGTCGCAACGTTAGGGATAGTAAACGATATCACGATATCTCAAGCTGCAATTGTTGCTCAGCTTAAAAAAACTTCCCCAGGCTTGAGTTTTAAAGAACTTTATTCGAAAACGATGACGATTGGACATGACCATATCGCTTCCATGGTTAACACTCTTATTCTTGTATATACAGGAACAGCTTTACCGCTGCTTTTACTTTTTGTCAACAACCCCCATCCTTTTACAGAAATTGTTAATTACGAAATAGTAGCCCAGGAGATTGTAGCGACGTTAGTTACAAGTATAGGTTTAATTTTGGCTGTTCCTCTTTCAACAGCGATTGCTTCTTTCTTCTATTCGGGTGATAAGACTTGATTTATTGCAAATTTATGTGTGCCGATCAGCTACTTTAGAAGCGCCAAATGAATCGGGTTTGATTTTGACTTCGTAGCCGCTGCCGCGAATCATGCCGGTTACTTCTTGGATCAATTCTCTAGTATCACCATCTTTGCCGATATCGACATGGATTTGAATGTTATAACGCGAGATGCCGTTGGACTTGAAAAACGCAACAAAACTTTCAGAAGTTTCTAAAGACATTATCGCTTCCTGATAAATTCTTTCTTTTAAAGAAATGGTCTTTCTGACCTGTTCCCTGCGCCAGAAATAGATTCCACCGAAACCGACGTGATGGACGATAAAAGCAGTGATGAAATCGTAACCATTGCCTTTGATTTTTTGCGAATCGGTGCCGACAATAATCTGGTAACGGCCCTTGTGCGATTGCGACATATAGCGCGTGACTATCTCTTTGAGTCTATAGAGATCAACTTCTCCGTAGGTAGGACTGTGATACATATAAAATCTTACTTTTGAAGATACAATTCTAGCATAATTTTGATAATAATACCTGTGCTATAATGATCGCATTCATGAACCTAAAAAATTATCTTTTATTGATCATCGTTCTTGCCGGTTTACTCATTCGCCTCCAGAATTTTAATCTCGAGCCGATTGATGCGCAAACAATGCGTCAAACAGACACCAATAGCGTCGCCTACAACTTCGCTTTCACTAACTCCAATATTCTCTATCCGCAAAATTTTCTGATTAGGCCGTCGGGTAATATTAACTCTTACTTTTTCCTCGAATTCCCGCTTTATGGATATATCATAGGAATTCTCTACAGGCTCTTTGGCTACCATATCGAATTAGCCCATCTGTTTAATCTTTTTCTCTATTTAATTGCCACCGGCTCAATGTATGTTTTTGTCAAAAAATTTATTGACGAGAAAACCGCCTTGTGGGCAGCTTTTTTTTACTCTTTTTCCCCCGCCTCTATTTTCTTTTTGGGTCACGCAGTCCATCCCGATAATTTTGCGGTTACTTTAACTCTCTTTGCGCTCGCGCTTTATGTTTTGTGGAAAGAAAAGACCAATGTTTGGCTATATATCATTAGCGTCCTGGCTCTAGCCTTTTCGATTAGTACTCGTCCCTTTAATGCTCTGATTATTCCGGCTTTCCTCTTTTTGGCCTGGATTTATAAAGCTGCTTGGTGGGAATATCCGTTGATCGCTTCTGGCGGTGTGGGATTTTATGAATTGTGGAAATCTTGGCAGGCGCGCTTTCCGGAAGCAAACAGTGAATGGGAAAACTGGATTTTGGAACATAAAAATCTGTTGCTGCAAAAAAGTTATCTCATTGACCGGCTGATTTTGAAAAATATTGTCGGCGAGGTTGTCGGCAAAACTATTTCTCTTTTTGCTGTGTTTGGAGGGATTACTTTTTTTATTAAAAGAAATAAAATTGTGGTCTTCTTATTGTTATGGATGATAGGGATCCCTTATTATTGGTACTTTGCACCTGACGGAAATGTTTATCACCAATATTATGCCGATGTCTATCTGGTCCCGATTATCATCACTGCTGCCTTGGGGGTTGCTTACTTTGTAGGGATTTTAAACAAAAAGTCCCCAAGATTTTTAACATGGGGATTAATTGCGGGAATAATAGCTGTTACGATTTATAATGGATATCGCACTAGTCAATATTACTTTGCTGTCAGCGTGCCACAAAACAAACTCGAAATTGCTAAGGAAATCGCCAAGTATACTCCTACTAATGCAAAAATTGTTTATTTGGCAACTTTTGATGCGGCGCCGTTGTCGCTTGCTCGCCGTAAAGGTTGGATTCTTGGAGCATATCCTGATGTTGCACAAACAACTCAAGCAATCCTTGCTCTTAAACAAAACGGGGCAAATTATGCAGTCGCGGGAAAAGATAATACAAACCTGCCGGATAACGAATTAAAACTTCTCCGCGAACAAACCAATCTTATATATAAATCCCAGTGGGTAGAAATCTACAAATTTAAGTAGTGCGGAGAGGGTGGGATTCGAACCCACGAAGAGCTTGCGCTCTTAGCAGTTTTCAAGACTGCCGCACTAGTCCGCTATGCGACCTCTCCAACCCAGGAGGCCCGGAGCGGAATCGAACCGCCGTATGAGGGTTTTGCAGACCCTTGCCTTACCACTTGGCTACCGAGCCTAAATTATGTTATATTTTACCAGATATGCGCCTCAAATTCGAAACGTCAGCCGGCGGAATAATTTACAAAAAGGAGGATGAAAAAACTCTCTGGTTAATTACTCAGCACTCTCAACACAAAGGTTGGACCTTCCCAAAGGGATTAATCGGTGACAAAAATAAAGATGAGACTAAAGAAGCAGCCGCCCTCCGTGAAGTCCAAGAAGAAGGCGGCGTTAAAACAACAATTGTTGATCCCGAACCAATCACAGTCAACTATGCTTATCGCTTTGAGGACATCTTGGTTAAAAAAACCGTCTACTACTTTCTGATGGAATATGTTTCGGGTGATCCGGCTAATCATGACTGGGAGGTTGCCGAAGCAAAATTTATCAGCGAAGACGAGATACAAAAAACTCTCTCCTTTAAAACCGATAAAGAAGCTTTCGAGAAAATTCTTCTTAAAATAAAATAATGATTTATTGTCTGCTTGATATATAAGATATAGGGGTATAGTATGAAAAATATAACTCTCCACGAACTATGCTCATCGGGTTCTTAATGGGGATAAACAAGTTGGAATAAAACTTATGGCGACTAACGCTTCGGACAAAAAAATTAAAATCGCGACGTTGGCGATAGCGTTAATCACAATCGCTACATTTGTCTGGAGTGCAAATGTTATTTATAACCGAAACTTCAGAGTTAGTAAAACTCCGGGCATTTCCACAAGTAAGTTGATCGCCAAAGGAGATTTATTCGACGGCGTTATCACAAATATACGCAATGTGTCAAACGTGAAGTTTGGAACGAAGTTCCTAGGAGTCGGAGTATATGACAGAAATTGTGTTCAAGTAGGTGAAACAAGCACCGGTAACCCATTGATAAATTGTCATGCAGGGATAAAAACCGAAGAGTACGGACTTTTGGACTTTAACCATGTGCATGATTACAATAAAAAACCTTGCATTGTTGCGGAGGAGGAAGTCGTAGTCAGAATTATTGACCGCAAAGGAAGGGCAAAAGTTCAGAGAGTTTCCACATTGTCCAAAAAGTCAGTCCAAGAAAAGGGGGAAATGACAAATTGAAAAGGAATTCTTTTAACAATACGAAATACCCGATGAGCAATTCTTCTACGACTAAAATCAAAGTGCTCGGTTTGATAGGCATATTAGGCGCCGCGGTATTTTTTGTTTCAATATTAATTTTGCAAATACTAGAACCTGAGATAAATTTATTTCACGGTTACGTCAGTAATTATGCAAATAGTCGCTATGGAATGCTTTTTACTCTGGGAATAGTAATTCACGGATTTGCTAATCTCGGAATTGCAGCCGGCATCAGCCTTGCGCTTCGTCGCTCAGTTCGTTCGGCTTGGACTCGCGCCGGATTAATCTTTTTTGCGCTTTCGGCAATCGGAACCATCCTTGCTGGATTCTTCCCCACCGACATACCGGGTATAAAAACTGCAGTCGGAACAATACATACACTTATCGCTGCCGGTGGCTTCGTCGTTGAGCCGGTCGCCTTGGCTCTTCTTGTTTACGGATTTTCTAAAGAACCTTTGTGGAAATCCTATGTTCTTCCCACAGCGATATTTGTTTTTACTGGCACTGTTGCTCTGATATGGCTGGCAATATCTATCTATATACATGCTGCTCCCGGCGCGGCCGAACGATTTGCGCTATCAATTTTTCTTCTTTGGGAAATTTCAACTGCCTGGCGACTCGCTAACTTTTCTTTTAGAAGCTCCTAGGATTCTTTCTTTGAGTCAAACGGGGAAGCTTTTGAGCAGATTATTTTTAAAATAAAGTGAGCGGGTGAGGGGAATCGAACCCCCGGCTCATCCTTGGCAAGGACGCGTTGTACCACTCAACTACACCCGCATTTCGCAGTGCTGAGGGTCGGAGTCGAACCGACATCTGAGGTTCTTCAGACCCCCGCCGTGACCACCTTGGCTACCTCAGCTGAACTCAAATTATATCATTTTTAATAAGACTTTTATAAAATAGATTAAGACTATGAAATATATCGATGATTGGCTTAATTCGATTACCATGTACCGTTTGATAATGTACGGTTTAATGGTCTTGGCGGCTATCACGATAATTTTCGGCTATCTGCATTTAATTTCTTTCAGCGGAACACAATTGTTGATTTCAGTCTCAATTCTGATTTCGCTCTGCTGGTTAGTTAACGAACTAATTGGTTATATTCTCAAAGCGCCGCACAACGATGAATCTTCAGTGATAACCGGCTTGATTCTCTTCTTTCTTTTAACTCCACCGAGCAATCTTAATGATGGTTTAACTCTTGTTTTGGCAGCAATCCTGGCGATGGCTTCTAAATATATTTTCGCTCTTGGTAAAAAACACCTTTTTAATCCGGCCGCAGCCGCAGCTGTAATTTTAGGTCTGATCGGAAATCCGTCTGTGATCTGGTGGGTCGGCACCCCCAATCTTTTGTTATTTACACTGATTCTAGGATTATTAATCATCAGAAAAATCCGCCGTTTTTCGCTCTTCTTTGCTTTTCTTTTTGCTGCTTTGGTAACAATAAATATTTACGGTTTGACGCTGAACAGAGGAATCATTGAGATGACCAGTGAAGTTTTTCTTTCCTGGCCGTTGATCTTTTTTGGCACGGTAATGTTAACCGAACCGTCAACTACACCTCCGACTAGGAAATTGCAAATAATTTATGGTTTGTTGATCGGAGTTCTTTTTGGCGCACAATTTCGTTTTGGTCCTGTTTATTCGACGCCCGAATTGGTGCTGCTGCTCGGTAATCTTTTCTCCTATCTGGTTGGATCTAAACAACGACTAAAACTTATCCTCGACGGACAAAGAGATTTGGGAGCTGATGTTCACGAATTTGCTTTTGTCCCAAATCAACAACTCAATTTTTCTCCCGGACAATATTTAGAATGGACGCTCCCCTCTCATACCACTGATGACAGAGGAAATCGCCGCTATTTTACGGTTGCTTCCTCACCAACTGAAAAAGAAATCAGGTTGGGTGTGAAAGTCTCTCCGCAGCATTCAAGCACTTTTAAACAAGCTCTCATAAAAATGCAAAAGGGCGAAGTAATTTATGCTGCCCAACTGGCCGGAGATTTCATTCTTCCCTCAGACAGAACCAAAAAATTGGTGTTTATCGCCGGCGGGATTGGCGTTACTCCTTTCCGCAGTATGATTAAATATTTACTAGATAAAAATCAACGCCGAGATATTGTTCTTTTTTATAGCTCGGCGACGGCTAACGGCTTTGCTTTTCAAGAAATTTTTGAACAAGCAACCAAGAAAATCGGTCTAAAAGTGATTTATGTTTTAACTGATAAAAATAGAGCGCCAAAGGATTGGCAGGGCGAATTGGGGAGATTAACTCCCGAAATCATTACTAAACACATTTCCGATTACCAACAGCGAACATTTTATTTATCAGGACCAGAAGCAATGGTTCAAGGATACAAGAAACTGCTCTTGAGGATGGGAGTTTCAAGAAGAAACATTGTCACCGACTATTTCCCCGGATATTGAGGGTGCGCCCGCTTGGATTCGAACCAAGGACTTCCATCTTATAAGGATGG
Source organism: uncultured Gammaproteobacteria bacterium (assembly GCA_964566425.1). Classification (GTDB taxonomy): domain Bacteria; phylum Patescibacteriota; class Microgenomatia; order UBA1406; family GWC2-37-13; genus CAZMIL01. The sequence continues at coordinate 14,339 of CAZMIL010000006.1, forward strand.
CACTCTACCGCTGAGTTACAGGCGCTTTTTAAGCTCTAATATTATACCTGGTGGACCTACCGAGAATCGAACTCGGATCTCCTCGTTGCGAACGAGGTATTCGACCATTGAAATATAGGCCCTGTGTCTCCGGGGAGAATCGAACTCCCATCATAGGCTCCGGAAGCCCACATTCTATCCGTTGAACTACGGAGACTAGCGAAAAGCAAACAGCAAGACTATTATAGCAAGAAGAATGCGGTAGAAGCCAAAAGTCGTCAGTGAGTTTTTCTTTAAAAAGTCAATCAACCATTTGACTGAAAAATAAGCGGTGATCAAGGAAACCACAAAGCCAACAGCCACATATAATTCTGCTTGACCGAAGCCGGAAATTTGACTGCGCATTTTGTAAAGATCAAGAGCCGAAGCCGCCACAATAGTCGGAACAGCCAAGAGAAACGAATAAACTGCCGAATCTTCCCGTTTATACCCCAAAAGCATCATTGTCACAATAACTATCCCTGCTCGCGAAACTCCCGGAACAACAGCCAACGACTGTCCAAGTCCGATCAACACTGCATCTCGCCAGCCGAGATTCCCCAAAGATTTGTTTAATGAGAGTTTATTGTTGGTAATCAAATATTCAAGAATGATGAAAACCAAACCCACAATGATTAAAGCGCCGACAATCAGCCCCAAAGAATTAAAGAACACATTGGTAATAATTTTAAACAATAGATAACCCACCACCGCAGTCGGCAAAAAAGACCATAAAACATTCCACTGCAATTTTTTATGCTTGAGAACGTACTGCCAATAAAGAATAATTACTGCCAGAATGGCTCCGGACTGAATAAAAACCTCAAAAAATTTTTGCCAATCTGTCTGAGGAATTTTTAACCATTTACTGAAGATGATTAAATGAGCTGTGGAGGAAACGGGAAGAAATTCGGTCAGGCCTTCAACAATGCCAAGAATCAGCGCATTCAAAAGGTTCATTGAGTATAATTGTAGCAAATGAAAGTGGCGATTGTTCATGATCAATTGCAAGAATTTGGCGGCGCAGAAAGAGTTTTAATTTCGCTGACTAAAATCTTTCCGGAAGCAGATATTTTTACCGCTTTTGTCAACCAACAAACTCTCAAACACAACGTCCCTAATTATCGCTCTTGGAAAATTCATCCCTCATGGGCGGCAAAAATTCCTTTTTTCGGCAAACTCTATTCCCCGCTACGTTTCCTCGCTCCTAAAATTTGGGAGAGCTTTGATTTCACGGGCTACGACTTGGTTATCTCTTCCTCGGGCTGGTATATGTGCAAAGGAATTATTACTAAGTCCCCCACAATACATATTTCTTATGTACACCATCCTCCGCGTTATCTCTACGGATATGAAACTGCACTAGAGTGGCAAAAATATTGGCCGGTCAAAATCTATGCGGCGATCATCAATCGTAATCTGAGAATTTGGGATTATCAATCTTCACAGCGAGCAAATTTTTTTCTGGTTAATTCTCAAGAAACTCAAATGCGGGTCAAGAAATTTTACCATCGCGATTCAACTGTTATCTATCCACCGGTAACCGTTCCCAAAATTCTCCCAGAAAACTCGGCAACTCCTCAGTATTATCTAACAGTTTCGCGTCTAGCTCGGGCTAAACATATTGATATATTGATCAAGGTTGCCGATAAGTTGGATTTAAATTTGAAAATTGTCGGTATCGGCAGAGACGAAACTCATCTCAAATCGCTGGTCGCTAAAAAGGTTGAATTTTTGGGCAATGTTTCGGATCGGGAGCTGGGGCAACTATACCAAAAAGCTAAAGCCTTTTTATTTGCCTCTGTTGACGAGGAGTTCGGAATTGCACCGGTTGAGGCGATGGGCTACGGCGTACCGGTTATTGCTTATAAAAGTGGCGGTTTGATTGAAACGGTGAAAGAAAACGTCAATGGTTATCTTTTTAACGAATTAACTGTGAAATCTTTGAGTGAAAAGATTAATAAGCTGGAAAAATTATCCAAAGAAAAATATCAGCAAATGAAAGAAGAAGCCAGAAAGATGGCCGAAAACTTTTCAGAAGAAAAATTTAAGGAAAAAATTTTAAAATTCGTTAACCAACATGCCGGAGCTGCCTGAAGTCGAAACGTTAAGGATTGGCCTGAACAAATATCTCCATCGTCATAAAATAATTGATTTAGACATCAGAACTTCTTCAGTTTTCCACGCTAAGAAAAAAGATATTGTTGGAACTAAAATTACCGGCGTCCGCCGTTTCGGCAAGTTGTTAGTCATCGACCTCTCTAACGGGAATTCTTTAACCATTCATGTTAAGATGACCGGTCAGCTGATTTATCGTGGACCCAATTTAAAACAAAAGGTTCAACTCTCACCAAAAGTTGTTGGCGGAATCCCCGGCAAACATACACATGTCATCTTCAAGCTAGATAAAAACGGAGTCCTTTATTTTAATGACTTTCGCAGATTTGGTTGGATTAAAATTATACCAACAGTCCAAGTTGCCAAAGAAGGTTTCGCCGCAAAACTCGGCCCGGAGCCGTTTAAGGATTTGACCCTGCTGAAATTTCAACAAATTTTAGGAAAACACAAAACTTATATTAAGGTTCTGCTCATGGACCAAGCTAAAATTGCCGGTGTTGGTAATATTTACGCCAACGAGGCACTGTGGATGAGCAAAATCCATCCCAAACAACCAGCTAATTCTTTAAACACGCGACACGTGCAAGAACTCTATAAAGATTTACTTCGTGTTTTGAAAAAAGGAATTAAATATGGAGGGGCTTCCGAAAACATTTTTGTTACCTCCGAAGGGAAAGAAGGAACTTTCCAAAATCATTTTTTGGTTTATGCTCAACAAGGTAAAGTTTGCTCGAGATGTAAAAAAGCTAAGATTGATAAATTCTTTCTAGGCGGCCGCGGCACCTACTATTGCCCCACCTGTCAAAAACTTTAATCACTCGTACCTGATTGCTTCTATAGGTGAAAGGTCGGCAGCTTTTTTAGCAGGGAAAACGCCGAAGATGATCCCAATAGCCGAAGAAACACCCAATGCGAGAAGAACAGTCTGCAGATTAATATACGCCGGAAAAACACTTTGGATAAAGAAAACAATAATGAAAGCTAAAACCAATCCACTTACTCCCCCTAGAAGAGATAAAATCACCGACTCAATCAAAAATTGATAAAGAATATCACTTTTTCTCGCGCCGATAGCTCGCCTAATCCCTATTTCCTTGATTCTTTCAGTAACCGTTACGTACATGATATTCATAATTCCGATGCCCCCCACCAGTAAGGAAATTGCAGCGATCGCCACCAAAACTGTATTCACTACATTGAATACAGACGTAATTGCTCCCAATAGTTCAGTCTGTTCAACTACCGAAAAATCATCCTCGTTATAACGTTTAAGTAATACTTTTTCAATCGCCCCTTTGGCCACAGTTGTATTTTGGCCTTTTTTGACTTTGGCGATGAGGGCGACAAATTTCTTGTCCGGATCAAAAACAAAAGCAGCTTTGTAAGGAAGATAGATATAGCCATCGAAATCCGCTCCTAAACTCCCTCCTCCTTTTGATTGAGTTACGCCGGTAATTTTAAAACTTTGACTTTCAATTTTGATTTTATTACCCACGGCATTTTCCGGACTACCAAAAAGTTTTGTCGCAACTTTTGGCCCAATAACGGCAATTTTAGTTCTCTTGTTTACATCTGCTCGAGTAAACAACCGGCCAAACTGTGCTTGTACGTTAAGAGCGTCAAACAGCTTATCTGTTGAAGCAACATAATCATATATCCCACTTTTTCCTCCTCCTGAAACAGTAACCGTTTTTGTCATCTCGGGCAAAACATAATCTAAACTGGAAATTCTCTCCAAACGAGCTACATCTTTTTCGTCAAATCTGACTCCTCCGATCGAGCCAGGACCGCCTCTAAACTGTCCACCTGAAACAATTTTTCCAGGAATGATTCTCAATAAATTCGGCGCCAGACTCTGGAAAGTTTGATCGATATATCTTTGTAAACCGAGTCCGAATGAAACCAAAAGTAAAACAGAGAGTACACCGATCAAAATTCCCAGTGAGGTCAAAATAGTCCTTCCTTTATTGCGAGAAAAATCAAACAACGCCGATTTTAAAAGAAAAATCAAATATGACATTTTAGCTACTTATAATTTGTCCATCCTTAAGACGAATTATTCTGCGCATTTGCTGGGCAATATCTGGCTCATGAGTAACAATTACTACCGTAATCTTATCTTTTTTATTTAAATCCTTGAGCAACTTCATAATCTCTTCACTAGTTTTAGAGTCAACATTGCCGGTTGGTTCATCAGCTAAGATAAGTTTAGGCTCCATTATTAGCGCTCGCGCTATCGCTGCCCGTTGTTGTTGTCCGCCTGAGATTTTATTTGGATAAGAATCTTTTTTTTCCAAAATTCCTACTCTCTGCATTAGATATTCTGCCTTCTTATTGACATCGTACCTTAAATGTTTGCGGTAATAAATTGCCGGCAAGACAATGTTTTCGGCAATCGTCAGCTTACTGATTAAATTAAACTGTTGAAAAACAAAGCCGACAAATTCGCTGCGCAATTCCGACAGCTTATTATCGGTCAATTTGGAAGTATCTTTGCTTTCAATTAAAACTTTACCTTTAGTTGGTTTATCCAGCAAACCAACAATATGCATTAGAGTAGATTTACCGCTTCCAGACGGCCCGGTAATCGCCGTAAACTCTCCATTCTTGATCGTTAGATCAATACCGTTTAACGCCGGGTAAACTACATCTGTATCCAGTTGATAATCTTTGTGGATGCTTTCCAGTTTAATCATAAATCACATCACCCGCCTGCAAACCAGAAGTAACAATGGTTTGGGTGTCTACGGTTTCTCCCGTTTTGATATAGGTTTTGACTCCTTTGCCGTTAATATCTCTAAGCACATACTGTTTATTTTGTTCAGCTTTGATATAAGCTGTGGGGATAGATAAAACGTCGGGATAAGTTTTAGTGATAAAAGTTGCATCGCCGGTCATCCCTAAACGGTATTTAGAGTTTTTGTCTTTGCCGCCGCTCATGAAATCCATTTTTACAGCATAAACGGTGCCCGTTTCACCAGCGGTTGGACTAAAAGCGATAGATTTAATAATTGTGGGAATCGTATCATCTGGATAAGAATCGAAAGCGAGATAGCCTTTTTCTCCTTTGCGCAAATTAACAACGTCTGTTTGATCTGCATTTGCGGAGAAATAAAGGGTATCAGGATTGACAATGGTGAAAGTTGCCGGCGAAACTGCGCTAATATTTACTCCTGCGACAGGTGTATCAACGCGGTCGACAATTCCGGCAATCGGCGTGGTAAGAGTCGCGTATTTGAGAGCAATATTTTGCACTTCAACGTCGATAACCGAGTTATTGAGATCCATTTGTGACTCCTCTGCCAGTCTTTGTAACTTTTGCTGCGCTTCAGTCGAAAGTCCTCCGACATCAGAAGAATCTTTCTGTTGTTGGTCAAAAGTCAGGCGTGTTTTGACATAAGTGTTCAAATAGCGCTGCATCGTCTTCTGAAGTTGTCTCTGATCAAGCGAGGCAATAGCCTGATATTTTTTAACATAATCTCCCTCTTTTACACCTACCCACGCCAACTGTCCTCCTGTTTGGAATTGGAGAGCTACTTTTTCGTCAGCATCAATCTGTCCGGAAAAACTAATCTCATCTTTGAGCGTCTGCTTCTTAACTGTATAAGGGGTACCTTTTGGCGCCGAAGCTACTTGTTGTCTATAAATTAAAAATCCGCCTATAGCTAAAACAATCAGGACTAAGTACCAACGTCTTTTTGCAAATCCCCAAGCTTTTTTTAGGAATCTTTTGAACTTTGATTTCATTTTAATCGGCAGTAATCGTATTTAAGATACGCAAAAATATTTTCTTGTCATTTAAAGTCAGCTTAGATAAAAGCCTGCCAAAAATCAAGACGCGCATTTTGTTCGCTTTTAGCAAAAAACTTCTTCCGTTAGAAGTCAAATAAACTCTGACAAGTCGACGATCATTTTTATCTTCGCGCCGAACCGCTAATTTGCTTTGTACAAGCTTATCAACCAAAACGGTCGCAGTGGGAATAGTAACTTGGAAAAAAGTTGCGACCTCGTTAATTTGCGCCCCGGGATTTTCAGTCAGGAAAAATAGAGCACGACCTTGAGCTAAAGATAGATTGAGCATTTTTTCGCTCATTCTAACTTGTTTGTTGATCGCGCGGGCTAAACGAAAATGGGCTTCAAGAAGGTCTCGATCAAGCGCATTTGCAAGCATAAATATTTAGTTTATTTAACTACTAGTTAGTATAACTAAATATTTAGCCTTTGTCAAGGGTCAGAAGAATTAAAGGAACGGCTTCCAGTTGGCTACCGGCATAACATTGGAAAGAATGAAGTTTAAAGCATATAAGTAGATTCCCGGAAGTACAATGATCAAAGCATAACCAAATTTTCTGGAGGTAAAAAATTTATCAAAGGCGATAACGGCCAGCGGCCATAATGGTAATCCGTAACGAGCGATATCACGATGTTGAACAAAAAGCAAAGCGACAAAATAGACTATAGCAAAATAGTATAAACTGCGATATTTTAGATCTCGCAAATAAAATAGACTCAAAGCATAAATAAAGAAATAGAAAACAATATCCTCAAGCCATGCAGATCTCACCCACTTGGCTAAAGCATTGAAAGCCGCAAAAGGATACAGGATCGGGTGCAAATCACCACCGCCGTTGAAATAAGCAAAAAAATCTCCATATTGTTTCCAATATAGCAGGAAGACTAAGAATAACCCGAGTGGAATTAGACAAATTGCCAAATAATTCTGCCATTCAAATTTTTTACTGCGAACGTATTTTTCCAAAAAGGTTAGGGCGTAGCCTGCGAATAATAAAACTCCGGGAGTTCTCGTCATCACTGCCAATCCGCCAAATACACCTGCCCACCAAAACTTTTCTTGTTCAAAAAAGAAGAGAGAAAGAAGGATAAGTAAAATGAAGAGGCTCTCGGGGGCGCCGACTGATCTGACGATATAAAACCTCGGGAGGAACATGAAGACAGTCGTCAATAGTAATGGGTTTCTACTTAATTTCAAACGTTTGAGAAAATAATAAAAAAATAAACCGAGGATGACTGTAAAGAAAAGATTGACTGTAATCATAGATTTGAGATAACCGAGAGCCGGCCCCAACAAAGCAATAAAAGCCGGATAAAGTGGTAAATGAGCAGCAAAATATTTCGGCGGCAAGGGCAACTCCAAACCTATCTTTTGAATTGCTAATGGAGAATAGGCTGTTTTGGCAGGGATAATATATAGTGGTCCGTCATAATTGCGATAGATATATTGCATATTAGAGTCAAAGATCTTTAGACCCAACCAATCCCCTGCCCTCAACAGAAAAGGCAAGTAAAGCAAAAAGGAAGAAAAAAGGATAATAAAAATGATCAGCAGCTGAGAGGCGAATTTATTGTATAATTTGAGCATAAATCTCTTACTACTATTTTAACAGACGATGTTAAAAAAATTGGCTAAGCTTGCGCAAGATAGATATCTCCTTGCCGCTTTCTTGATTTTCCTTAGCGGTTTATTCTTGCGGTTTTATCGTTTGAATGGTTTCGTGACGTTTTTAGGCGATCAAGGTCGTGACGCCATCATTATTAAACAAATAGTCACTGGTGAACATTATCCCGCAATCGGCCCCCCAACCTCTGTAGGCCAAGTCTATCTCGGTCCTTTTTATTACTATTTTATTGCGCCTTGGCTCTGGCTTTTCCGTTTTGAGCCCATCGGACTGGCAGTAGGCGTTGCTGTGTTTTCTACTCTCTATATTTTGATTAACTATTTTGTCGTTAAAGATCTATTTAACAAACGAGTCGCTTTACTCTCTTCTTTCCTGATTGCTTTTTCGATAGTTTTAATTGATCTCTCGCGTTTCTCTTGGAATCCCAATCTTTTGCCATTATTTACTTTATTGACTGTTTATTTTTTTATCAAAGCATTTCAAAAATTAGATTGGCGACTATTCGCGCTCGCCGGCGCTTTTCTCTCTTTTTCCATTCAACTTCACTATCTCGGACTCTTTCTCATTCCGGCAGTAGTAATTTTTACCTTGATTCAATTATTCGAACAAAAAAAATATTTAATGAAGTTAATTATCGGAGGAGTAGTTTCGTTGCTTTCTTTTTTTATTTTCTCATCTCCTTTACTAGTTTTTGATTTACGCCATAATTGGCTCAACACTAGAAATTTCCTTAATCTATTCAAGGCTTCCGGAGCAATTTCGTCAAACAAACTCACTAATTTCTTCAACTCTTTTGTTGCCTTAAATAAATTTTCTTTCAATAGCGACTTCAGTTTCATTCTCTCTACGCTTATTCTGTTTCTTTTTGTTCTCTCTTTCCTCTTTATTTTACGCAAAAAAAATAATCTCCGCAGTCTTTTACTCTTTTTTCTGCTTACGGTTTTTGGTGTTTCTCTCTATTTGACTTTTAACTACCCTCATTACTTTGCGATTATTTATCCTCTTTATTACGTCCTGCTCGCCTATTTTTTGAGTCTTTTTTCATCATTTTTGGGGAAAATTCTCGTCGGTCTATTTTTACTAGTTTTTGTAGTCCTTAATTACCAAAGTTATTATTTCCTGACCAATCCGCCGAATAATCAAATCGAGCTGGCAAAAAACATTTCACGTATCATTTATGACAATCAGTCAAAAAAACTCTTTAGATTAACGGCTTTGCCGCAACAATACAACGATTACACCTATCGCTACTTCCTCGATTTGTGGGGAAAGCCGGCAATCGATAAAGGCGGTCTGGAACGTACCTCCAATCTGTTTGTTGTTTGTGACGAAAAGTGCAAACCTATTGGTGACCCGCAGTGGGATATAGCTTATTTTGCACCGAGAAAAATTGATAAAATGTGGACTATTGATGGCTTAAAAATTTACAAATTGAGCAGATGAGGAATTCGGGAATAAATAAAATTTCTTTGATTCTTCCCTGTTATAACGAAGAGGCTAATCTCCAAAAAGGGGTTTTGGATAAGATCGAAAACTTCGTTGGTATTGATCCGCGTTTTTTAGAAGTGTTAATCGTTGATGATGGCTCCGGTGATAAATCTAAACAAATTATTAAGGAGAAATATCTTCCGCGATTTCCAAAATTTAAATTGATTGAAAATCGGCATATGGGAAAAGCTTTTGCAGTGATTACCGGTATCGAACAGGCTAAGGGAGATGTTGTAATCTTTTCCGATGTTGATTTAGCTACACCGATTGAAGAGGCCGAAAAATTGATCAGGCAAGCAGATGACGGATTTCCGATTGTCATTGGTTCAAGAAAATCGCAACGGGAAGGAGCGCCGTTATCAAGAAAAATCATGGCTTTAGGCGGGATCGTTATTAGACGGTTGGTTATCGGTCTGAGAGGAATACATGACAGTCAATGCGGGTTCAAGTTGTTTGATAAAAAAATAGCCAAAGAAATCATCAAGCAACTGCAAGTCTATAACAACCATCAAATCGTCTATGGACCATCTGTTAGTGCGGGATTTGATATAGAATTTTTATTTGTCGCACAAAAATTGGGATTTAAAATCAAGGAAATTCCTGTCACTTGGAAACACGTGGAAACTCGCCGTGTCAATTTTTTTAAGGATTCTTGGCAAGCGCTGAAAGATATTTTAAAAATCAGATATTTTGCCCTCCAAGGTAAATATGACAAAAAGGAATAATTGGATCTTGCCGATGATTGTCTTCGCTTTTATTTTCATCGGTCTGATAGTTAGAAACATAAAATTTGCCTCACAACCGTTCTCTGATTGGGATGAGGCACTATATGCCCAACCGGCTGTAGAAATGCTTCAAAACAAAACTTTGGTTACGACCTTTAATGGCCGCATCTGGTTAGATAAACCCCCTTTAGTTCACGCCTTGGTTGCAAGCACTTTCTTACTATTTGGCCAATCTGAATTTTGGGCGCGTTTGCTGATGGTTTTATTAGCTTTTGCCTTATTGTTGCTCTTATATTTCCTAGCACGCAAAGTATTGAATAATTTTTTCAATCCCCATTTAAGCAAACTTCCTCCATGGCAACGCGAACTCCTTTATCTCTTGCCCATCTTAATAGTTAGTAGCTCCAGTATCTTTTTGGAAAAAGCAATTTTTCTCAACACCGATCTAATTGTTGCTGTCTCTTGGTTAGGTTACTTTTTGTTTGTCGAAAATTATTGGCTTAAACTTTTCTTCTTACTCATTGGGGTTTTCTCAAAATCGGTTTTTGGCTTCTATTCTCTGATTTATGATCTTATCTCAATAAAGAAAAAGTATCTTACTAAACAAAACCTCTTAAAGGCATTATTATTAGTGGTTCTAAGTTTCTCCTGGTATGCCTATAGCTATCTTCGTTTCGGTAACTATTTTATTCGCGACCACTTTCTGGATCAAATCTTTAAGAGAGTTGTTGTCCCGATTGAACTTCACTTTGGGAACAAGTTCTACTATTTTGAATATTTATGGAGAGATTTAAATTGGCTCAACCTTTTAATTATCATCGGCTATGTCCTCTTGCTCATTGATTTTTATAAATTGTTTAGACGAAAAGGTTTGAAACTAAGAGAAGATACTCATTGGTGGTCATTTGTTGTTCTCCTTGCGCCTCTTCCTTTTTTTGTTTTCTTGACAGTGATTAAAACCAAACTCTATTGGTATCTGATGATGATTATTCCGCTTATTGCTCTGGTGGTTCCCTACCTGGCGATGAAAATTAATAAGGCCTGGGCGCAACTGGGATTGTTCTTAATAGTTTTGGGATATTTTCTTTACCAATTTCTTCCTCAAACTTTTTGGTTGCAGACAAATGTAATCATTGCTGATAAAATTACGGTTGCCCGATGCCTTAGTCAAAAACGGGGAAAGTCCTTGGCATTTTTGCCCGAGCCACAAGAGAGAAAAAATCAAAATTTTCTCGAAGCGTCTCATTACCAAACCATTACCTCTTTTCTCTATGGCGGCTCCCCGGCTTTTGTCTTTTATGTCCAAAAAAGAGTGGATTTTTATTATAAACCGGATCAGTTTATAATCAACAGCGCTCGTTATCCGGAAGTAGTTATCTCTGCTCAAGACTTAAAAAGCAATAGTAAACTTGCAACGGTTATTGACAGCAGAAAAATCAGTTGCCGCTCCGGAGATTGGTTAAGTTATGAAAAAAATTAAAACAGAAATAATTTTATTAACGGTTATTGTCTTGCTTTTTGTTGCCGTTCGTTCAATTAACTACCTCTATTATCTCAATTGGTCCTCCGATCAAGCAACTTGGGGTAGAGAAATTTTGACCATGTTAAAGACCAAGAAATTAACTTTGATCGGCCCGAGAATTTCGATCAATCTTCAAGGACGATTTGTTTTCCAAGGACCATTGATTTATTATTTTTTTCTCCTTTTTCTTTGGCTGGGACATTGGGACCCAGCTATCGCTTCTTATCTTTTTACTTTATGGAGCGCACTAATGGTTTTCCCACTCTATTACGGCGTAAAAAATTTGATTAGTAAAAAAACCGCCTGGATAGCCGTGATAATTTATTCTTTCCTTCCCTATTATCTTGAATACACGCGATTTTTATGGAATACGACCCTGCAACTCAGTCTCCTCCCGTTGTTAATTCTGTTCATGGGTTTATATAGACAAAAGAAAACCTGGCCATATTTCTTGCTGGTTTCGATCATGACTGGAATCTTGTTGCAATTTCATTATCAATTTGCAATCGTTATTCTGGGCATCTTTATTTATTATTTCTTAGTTAAAAGGCTTCACCCTAAAAATATTTTGCTGTTTGTTTCAGGGTTGTTAATCGGTTTTTCACCCCTAATCCTATTCGAATTAAAGCACCAATTTTATAATCTTCAAACCATAATTTTATTCTTTAGAAATTGGAACACCTTGGATAGACCAGGTGGATTGGTTGAGCCGCATTACTTTCTGTCGATTACACTTATGTCGCTGATTGCATTTCTAGGTTTGTTTGCTAAATGGATTAATAAAATACGAAATTCAGTGCTCGTTTTTTTGGCTGCTCTACTCTTTGTTTACTCTTTGTTAGTACATCTCCCCAAACCTGTACATGCATATTGGGCTCCGACAACGCCCTGGAATTATTTGACAGAGGTCAAAGTTTACAACCTTGTCCGCTCGACTAAGTTGACTAAAAATTTCAATGTAGCTAATACCGCCTCTTATGATACGAAGTATGAAACTCTCAAGTACTTCCTCTACCGTGACGGCTATCAAATCGATTACGACGATTATTATCGCAACAGATATCTGTTTGTAGTTACTGAGGGCAATAATTATCAAGACGCAACAGCTTATGAAGTTGCTTTCTTTAAACCCCGGAAGATTTTGAAAGGTTGGCCACTCAATGAGAAATTCCAATTGTTACTTTTGGAAAGGTTGCCAAGTAATTGATATCTATGAGAGAGCAAAAAGTAGTCGTTGTCCTACCTGCTTACAATGCTGCCCAAACCTTGGCTAAAACATATGCCGATATTCCCACAATCTATCAAAAAAATGTTTTGTTGGTAGATGATTCTAGTCGCGATGAAACACTTGCAGTTGCGAAAAGACTACATATCAAAACGATCCAACATAAACAAAATCTCGGCTATGGGGGCAATCAAAAAACTTGTTATCTTAATGCTCTCAAAATGAGGGCCGCAATTGTGGTAATGATTCATCCAGATTATCAATATGATCCCAAACTCATCCCGGCAATGGTAGAAATGCTCAAAAGTGGCAACTACGATGTCATTCTAGGCTCAAGAATCATTGATGGAAACGCCATGCGAGGCGGCATGCCCTTTTATAAATATTTTTCCAATCGTTTCCTGACTCTTTTTGAAAACATTTGCACCGGCGCCAAAATCAGTGAATATCATACTGGCTTGAGAGCCTATAAGGCCGATGTCTTAACTAATATCCCCTGGCAAAAAAATTCAAACGATTTTGTTTTTGATAACCAAATTCTTCTTCAGGTGTTGGCTCGAGGATATCGAATTGGAGAAATAAGCTGTCCTGCTAAATATTTTCGAGAGGCCTCTTCAATAAATTTCTTAAGAAGCTCCATTTATGGCTTAGGTTGCATCTATTGGAGTTTAATTTTCCTTTTGGGACGGTTAAAAATCTCTAAAAATAAATTAATTTTTGGTTTATAATAATCCAGATGTTTGATTTGCAGAAAATTGTGGCCTGGTTCAAGAAAAATTTTTCGGCAAAAGATTGGTGGTTAATCGTTGGACTAGTTCTTCTTTACTTTTTGACCCGCCTCGTTAATCTTGACAGATTCCCTATTTTCTCCGATGAAGGAATCTATATCCGTTGGGCAAAAATTGCCTGGCATGATGCAAGCTGGAGGTTTATATCGCTAACAGATGGTAAACAACCGTTACAAACATGGGGGACAATTCCTTTTCTCAAACTTTTTCCAGATAACGCCCTTTTGGCCGGAAGGTTGTTCGCGGTTTCTACAGGCTTGTTTGCACTCTTGGGTCTGTTTGCTCTACTCTATCAACTTTTTGACAAAAAAAGCGCTTATTATGGAGCTTTACTTTATATTTTGACTCCCTATTTTCTTTTTTATGATCGCATGGCGTTGGTTGATTCAGGTGTCAACGCCGGCTTCATCTGGGTCTTTTTCTTTGCCATTTTAATGATCCGCACTTTGAGTTTGGACTATGCCTTTATGTACGGCATCACCGGCGGAATCGCTTTGCTAGCAAAATCTTCAGTCCAAATGTTTATCGGCATGTCGGTTTTTGCTCCCATCCTTGCTTGGAAGAAGGATTTTAAACAGTCTAAATGGACAATGCTTAACTATCTTTCTCTCTATCTCCTCGGTGTAGTCCTTGCATTAGTCATCTATAACGTCCAGCGTCTCTCTCCTTTCTTACATTTTGTGGGGGAAAAAAATACCACTTTTGTGATGACTTTTCGTGAGTTTCTGCGTACTCCTCTTGCCTATTTTTTTGGCAACGCTGTTGCGGTCCCCCAATATCTGCTCTGGGAGGGAGCAGTAGTAATGCCGCTTCTGGGACTTGCCGGTCTTTATTCGTTATCCAAAAAAAACTTGCGACTATTTGTCTATTTTCTGTTGTGGTTAATCCTACCATATCTTGCAGTTTCTCTTTTCCTCAAAATTCTCTTTCCGCGTTATATCATCTTTCTGGCAACTCTCTTCCTCATGCTTGCGGCTTATTTTCTTTCACGCGTTAAAAATAAAATCTACCTTTTGTCCATAATTGTGGTTTATCTAATTTCTGTTTCTTATTTTAATTACACTCTGCTTTTTGATTATAAAAATATTCCCTTCCCACCTGTTGACAGAGGACAATATATTGAAGCCTGGCCGGCCGGCTGGGGAATCAAAGAAATCGTTGATTTCGCCCGAGCCAAATCACAACAAAAACCGGTGATTTTAATCGCTGAAGGAAATTTTGGAATGGCCGGTGATGTTTTGGACACTTTTCTTAAACCGCAAGATAAAATCAGCATTAAGGGATACTGGCCGCTTGATGAACCGAACCTGAGGGAAAATCAGAAATACTTGAAAAATAATTATATCTATGTAGTCTTATCACATCGTGAACAAATTCCAATTTCTTGGCCGCTGAAATTGGTTAAGGAGTTTGATAAACCAGGAAATAGATCAAAAATCTTACTGTTTGAACTTACGCAATAAAATAAAAATTACTGCCAAAATTCCCCCTACCGAGATTAAATCCGCAACGGTTCTCACTCGAGTTTCGGTGAAGACAAAACTCAAATCGTGTCTGCCAGCCGGAACATTAACAGTAATCAATTTATAAGGATTATCGTTGCTAATCATTATTTCCTTACCATCGAGGTAAGCTCTCCAACCCGGGAAATAAAATGTATTTAAGCGGAAAACGGCAGAAACTGTTGCGTCAGTAATAAAATCCTTTTCTCCGAATTTGTCTTCGACTATGCTTACCGCCGTCTGTCTTGGAGTAACTGCGTAAGGAATGCGAGGGAGCTGGGCCGGTGAAATATCAATAACAGTTGTTTTCAAATCCGAAAGGGTAGTAACTACTCCTTTTGGAGCAAATTCAAATGAACTCTTACTCACTCTCCAAGCGATCTCCGAAAACGATGTTAATTGTTGATCACTTTGGTTTAATAAATATTGCGGCCTGAAATATTTTGCGGTAATAAAAATTGTAGCTAATAAATAGCTCAGACCGAAAACAAGAACCAGGATTCTTATAATCTGCTTCTTTTGTGGGAGTGTTTCTTGAATGAAGAAAAATGCATAAGAAATTACTACCGCCGACCATAAGCCAACAAAAGTCAAAAAGCGCCAGGGAAACTGCAGATACCATAAATAGGAAATGTTGTCCCAAACGATTGCCGAATAAGAAGTTGTCATCCAGAGTGAAAAAATCAATAACAGCAAAAAGAACGAGAATCGCTGAAGATGAATATCGAATTTCTTTTTCTTAAACCAATAATATAATGCCACTAAAAGAGTCAAAGCGATGGCCAAAATGTGTAATTTCCCTAATTGGAAAGATAGACCATCGTTGCAGCCCGCAATCGAGCCGCCATACCCCCAGGGTGAATAAAGAAATTGTTGTGGACAAACATAGTGGAGTTTATAGTTGGCCAATTGGCTAGTTAAGATCGCATCTGTTAAGGTATATTTTTTCTCCATCAGCGATGGCAACCAATAAAAAGCGGCTAACGAAAGACCGATGATTACACCAATAAAGACCGTTTTGAGACACTGCCATCTTTGAATTTTTTTCAACCAAAATGAAAAAGCAACAAAGACCAAAAAATAACCAATAAAAGGGAAACTAACAAAAGGGTGCGCAACTAGCAATAAAGCAAAGATGAGTCCAAACCACAAACTGTTGATTAAAGACGGTTCTTCTAAAATTTTCAATAAACTTAAAAACGCAAACGGCAAAAGAGCCATAGCAAAAAATTCAGCGAAAGCTCCGCGGACATAAACCAAAACTGAATGGTATAAGAAGTAGTTAAAAAAAACAGCGGCCGCAATTCCGCCGAACCAATTTGTTAGTTTTTTCCCTAATAGATAAGCCCCGATCGTCCCCAGCAAATATCCTAAGACAATCATTCCCTTAAGCGACCAGATCAGAGAAGCACCAAATAGACGGAAAGCCTCAGCCAAATAATAGATAAGGGGCGGGTAAAAGTTAAATAGCGGGTAACCAAAATTAAAACCTAACGTATCTACCCATCGGGGATACCAATAGCCCTGATGGATTCCCTTATCAAGAAGGTAAAGTCTTGCCGTATGTTGAAAGTCATGCATAGAAAAATAAGAGTTATTCAGCAGGCTCAAAATCGAGGGAATTGTTATAATAAGAAGAAGTAAAAGCGTGAGTAGCCGGGTGGTTATTTTGCCGCTCATTGTGACTATTATAGCTCATTTATGAATGCCCATCAGCCAGAGGAAGATCTTAAAAAAAGAAGCTTTCTGAGCATAGTGAGTCTTTTCTTCCAAAGTGGTTACTCGGCCGTTCTCGGGCTGGTAGCGAATCTGATCATTACTATTCTTCTTTCTCCGTCCGTTTTTGGAGTCTATATTACTGTTCTGTCTTTAATTTCCTTTCTCAATTATTTTTCAGATGTCGGTCTGGCCGGAGCTTTGATTCAGAAAAAAGAATTAAGCGAAGACGATTTAGCGACTACCTTTACTTTTCAACAACTTTTAACCTTGATTTTAATTATTATTGGTTTTTTCTTTTCTCCCTTTATCAAAAGTTTTTATAATCTTCCTCAAAGTGGTGTCTATCTCTACTGGGCTCTATTGATTTCTTTTTTTATTTCTTCAATGAAAACTATTCCCTCGGTTTTTTTGGAACGCAAAATTAAGTTTCAGAAAATCGTCTTGGTGCAAATTGTCGAGAGTACGGTCTTCTACGCCACCGTTTCTATTTTGGCTTTCATGGGCTTTGGCCTGAACAGCTTCACTGTTGCCGTCTTACTGCGCTCTGTAGTTGGTTTGGTGCTGATCTACTCTCTGTCTTTCTGGTTACCAAAAATTTATATTTCCCTGTCCAGCTTAAAAGAACTTGCTACTTTCGGCTTGCCTTTCCAAGCGACTTCGATTATGGGTTTATTCAAAGATGATTTAATCGTTCTTTACTTAGGTAAGGTTGTCGGTTTTGAAGGCCTAGGGTATATTGGGTGGGCAAAAAAATGGGCGGATGCACCAATCAGAATGATTACCGATAACTTGAGTAGAATTATTTTCCCCTTGATTGCCCGTTTCCAAGAACAAAAAGAGCGAGTAAAAATGCTTGCTGAAAAAATTCTTTATTATCAAACCTTGCTTCTTGCCCCGGTTGCCGTCGGCATTGCTTTGGTCATGTCACCATTAATCTATATCATTCCCAACTATACTAAATGGCTGCCAGCCTTGCCGCTTTTCTATATTTTTATTGCTTCCTCCTTGATTGTTTCTTTTTCTGCCCCTTTTATGAATCTGTTTAATGCCCTAGGGAAGGTGAAAATCGCTTTTAGTTTTATGCTTTTTTTTACTATCTTGACTTGGATCTTAACGCCGACTTTAACTAAATCTTTTGGTTATTATGGTTTCCCGTATACTCATATCTTAGTTTCTACTTCCTTTGTCATTGTCTTATTCTACGCCAGAAACTTGCTTAAATTCCGAATTTTTGCTCCGCTCTATAAATCGCTGCTAGCAACTGCTATCATGGGCTTTGTGGTTTTTGAGTTGGAAAAATTTTTCGTCCCGACCAAAATCAATCTCTTACTTGAAATTGCAGTTGGTGCCTCAATCTACTTTATTAGCTTATTGATTATTTTCAAGCTTAATCTGTTTACCGAGATTAAATCTTTTTATGCTAAAGAATAAGCAACCGCTCAAATTGGCCTGCATTGCTGTCACCTATAATAATTACGCAGTGCTTAAAGACTTTTTAAACAGTTGGCAGAAACAAGAAGATCAGGATTTTCATCTTTATCTTACCGATCAATCTGATAAGAAGCAGCCTTTACCATTAAGGCTCAAAAATATCACTATCATTTCTGCAGAAAATAAAGGCTTTGCCAGAGGAATAAATTTAGCTCTCAATCACGCGTTGGCTGACGATTATAATGCCTTCTGCATAATCAATAACGATACTTTTTTTGACTCTGATTTTGTAACCAAAATTAAACGTTCCTTAAGCAATTTTACACATTCACTTATCGGCGGAAAAATTTATTACGCCCCGGGTTACGAATATCACAAAAACCGCTATAAACAAGAAGATTTGGGGAAAGTAGTCTGGTATGCCGGCGGTTTTGTTGACTGGAGGCACGCTTTAAGTAAACACCACGGGGTTGACGAGGTCGATAAAGGACAATTTAACCAGATGCAGAAAACTAATTTCATTACCGGTTGCCTTATGGTTTTTGATAAATCTGTTATCGAAACAGTCGGTTTACTGAATGAGAAATATTTTCTTTATTATGAAGATGCCGACTGGTGTGAACGGGCAAAAGGTAAAGGAGTAGATTTAATCTTCGACCCATCAATCGTCATCTGGCATAAAGTTTCGCAATCCACCGGCGGATCAGGCTCCCTGCTGCACCAAAAATATCAAGAAAAAAACAGATTAGTTTTTGGTCTAAAATATGCCCCTTGGAAAACTAAATTTCACTTGGCGAAGAATTTTCTTATTTCCTGGTTAATACGATAAAACCTTGCTGTTGTAGTTTTGCTAACAGTTCTTCCCTGTCGGAGTTACGTAAATAAAGGTCAGTCTGCAAATTGAACGAAGAAGGACTTCGCAAAACTTCTATTCCAGGAATATTTTCGATAGAGGTATATTTATCGCTCATCCAGTTAAGGAAAAAGTCGCCAAATTTCAATGCTGGTGTCATAAAAATAGAGGCACTCTGTCTATAAATAATTAATTTCGGCGGATGATCGATGAACTGTTGAAGGAATGTATTTCTCGTATAATCGTTTTCTTTAAATTGTGGTAAAAGTGAAATATATTTTCCGGGAAGAACGCCCTGGCGAACATAAAAAAGCTGATCTGGTTCATATGGTCCTATCCAATAATAATCATCTTTGTTGACTAACCCGTCAACAAATTGTGCTGAATAACCTTGATCATTAATTGAAGGAAGCTTCTGGGTATAAATCAAATAGTGTTTATTATAAAAATTTGCGGCGAGAAAGACTATTGTAAACAACAAAAAGATCGCAATAATCGCTCGCGCTAACTTCATTAGATCGGAAACCACATTATCTTCAGAATCTATTTTTTTCAATAGATACAGCACCAACAGCGAAGAAATCAACCCCAAACCCAAAAAAACCGCAGATTGATAATCAGTTTCACTATAGACCTCAACCGTACTTCTGGGGGCTGAAAATGATAAAACGAAAAAAAATAGCAGCCCCAAGACCCAGTTTTTTCTCCACAATAAAAGAAATAAAACAAAGGTTGAAATTCCGGCTAAAACATTAATTGGCAAATAGAGGTCGAAGTATTTGGTCTTCGTCAATAAGGTCAAATAATGGGTATAGAAGTTAAAAATCAACGTTAAGCCAAATTTCAAGGGATTAAAAAATCTTCCGCGTGTATAGTTGGGAATATCGATATAAAGTTGAGTATTGTACGAAAAGTTGGCAAAATAGAAATCCTTGAAAGTCCCGGTAACTAAGAGGAAAAGCAAATAAAATACATATGGAGCAGCACTGATTAAACAAAAAATCAATGTTTGTTTGTTTAATCTGAAACGCAAAAGATACAGCTGCCAAAGATAGAGAACTAAAGCCAGGTAGATAAAAGTCAAAGAAGAAAAAACCATAGCCGCAATCAACAGTGAGGAAACAATCAAAGCTTTAAAATCAATACGATTCTCCAAAGATTCAACCAAAATAATCCAGAAGGCCAGACTAAAAAAAAGCACTGCCAGACTATCCCCTAAATAGAGATGGAACCAGAAATAAAGAGCCGCCAAGGGAAAAAGTGCAAAAAAAACTAAGAAATAGGGGTAGAGATGCCGATTGCGTTTTTTTATCCACAAACCCAAAAAAAGCAAACTAAAGAATTGCAGCAGAGCCCAGACACTGCGAAAGGCCACAAACGACTTCCCGGTAAAAATCATGATTAATGCAGAAAAATACCACGCAAAAGGAAGATGATGATCAAAAAAATCACGATAAGGTAGCAAGCCGCGAAGGATGTACTGCCCCCCCAATAAGTTTACAAATTCATCCGGATAAGCCACATATACTCTGTTAGCGAAAAATAGCAAAGCAATAATGATGAAGAAAACGATTTCCCTGCCGCTAATCCCTCTTGCTTGAAAAAACCTTCTTAGCGAGGCGACCATGCCATACATTATATAATAAGCAACCAATAAAGAATGTCAAAATGATTAGGTGCTTTAGGGTAATGTTCGCTGCCCGTGACCATTCACCATAAGCAACATATGGATAGTAGGAAAAAAGTAAGCCTGCAAAAAAAATAGTCAAGCGATCAATAAGTTCCTCGTAGACGGGAAGAAATCCCAGAAGCGCTAAGAAATACCAGGGTTGAATTTCTTGCCAAAAAGAAAGGTAAACAAGAGTCAAAGCTAACAACCCGAAGATAATCAGATTTATTTTGCTTTTTCCTTTTAAGGAAAGAAAAATAAAAGGGGCAGTAATATATTTTATCCCGCCTGAAATCAAAAGTATAATCCTTCCCCAAATTGCTTTTTTCTTAACTAAAAAATAATAACCGATTAAGACTAGACTCAATGCAATAAAATCGTTGTGCGAATTAATCAATCCTTCAATGATCACTAAAGGATGTGTAGCAAAAATTACCGCCCATTTCTTATTCATTTTTTCTAAGCAATAGACGGTTGCCAAATAAAATAAAATCCACGTCGCTTTGAAAAGAAAAAAATTAAACACCAATTTCCCGGCGGCAAGAAAAGAAGGAATCAAAGTGATTGGCAAAAAAGTCGGCCCATAAGGATAAGGTCTATGTACCCACTGCATAAATCTCAACCAGGTATCATCCGGAAAATCTAAAGCAACTTTTAGATATGGATTTTGATGGTAAACTGTTAAAATTTTGGCATCAAACATATAGTTAAAAAAATCATGTGAAAGGAAAGGATATGAAAAAAGGAAGATTATTCCGATAGTTAAACTCAATAAGCCAATATTGATTCGCTTATATTTTTTAACGGTATAAAAATGCAGAACAAAAAAGATCAGAATAAAAGCAACATAAATCAGAGCAGAGAGATCGCGTTGATAATACCCCAACCGGATAACAAAACTGCGAAAATTCTCCCATAAAGGACTGTTAAATAAAGTGAGATTAAGATCGATCAAAACGTAAGAATAAACCGCCATTAACAGTGAAAAAAAAGCATAGGCGAAAACCATAGGACTCTCTTACTGTAGTATAATATACTTTCAGTGAAAGACAAAACTTCCCGTTTGTTGTGGATTGGTTTTATTCTTGTTGCAATCGTCTTTCTGACCTTAAGACTTTATAACTTAAGTCAGCGAATTATTTTTGATTGGGACCAAGAACAATTCTCTACCCAAATCAAACAGATCGTTATTAATCATAAACTAACTCTTCTTGGTCCGCGGGCAACTAACGATAGTGGCTTTTTTTTAGGTCCATATTTTACTTATCTGCTAATTCCTTTTTATCTTTTAACCAATCTACATCCTTCCGCTCTAATATATTTTATTGTTATTTATAATTTGCTTTTCTTTGGTAGTGCGTTTCTCATTATTGGTAAATTGTTCGGGAAATTACAAGCGCTCACGTTTCTTATTCTGTGGTCAATTATCTCTATTTTAGTAGCCTATGATACGATTCCTTGGTGGCCGATTCTCATTCCTCTTGGCGTAGTTCTGATCTGGTTGGCGCTATATAAAATTTTTATCCAAAAAAATAAGCTCGCTAACTATATCCTATTAGGACTTTTACTGGGATTATTTTCCAATATCCATTCCCAATTTGCCTTCCTGATTCTTTTTAGCGTTTTTTTCTTTATCAGTAATCGAAGAACTATCAAACTGACTCTTGCCAAGATTGCTTCACTTCTTGGTGCTTTTATAATCACTTTTCTTCCCTTAGCTCTTTTTGATCTGCGGCACAATTGGCTGAACTCCAAATTATTTATCGCTTTTTTTACTACGTCTTCAGACAATAGACCTTATGATCCTAATGTCTGGCGTGAAGTCTTTACTAATTTTTTGCTCCCCCTAATCAACCAAAGATCACAAACACTAATGTTTATTTTCTATCTTATTATCTTCTTTCTTGCTATATATCTCTATAAGCACAAACAAAAATTCAGCAAGTCTTTTTATTGGTCCTTTATTGGGCTGTGGCTATTCGTTCCTCTGCTCTTTTCCCTTTATGCCAAAAGACCATCCGAATATTATTTTGTTTTTCTTTATCCTTTTATCTGCATTGTTCTGGTTGACTTTTTCTTGTCATTACGCCAAAAGTGGTTGCTACTTCCGTTTCTTCTGTTAATTTTGGCGTTTAATTGGCAACGCCTGGCTCTGGAAATGAAAACGAATCCTTTAAGGTTGTATTACAAAGATAAAACCATAAAAGAGTTAAAGACTTTGCTCAAGTCTGACAGAGAAGTAAAAATTACTTTTGATACCCCCTTAGGTTTAAATTCCGGTTTTGTTTATCTAATCGACTATTATCAAATCAATAAAGGCGACGATAATAAATTGCCTTTAGTCGAAATTAGAAATCCCCGGCACCCTGGAGATATTAAAATCAATGACGCCATCGGCTTAAAAATTCCGGCGGAGGTTAGAAGAAAATAATTATAAAATAGTTTTATGCAGAAACAGCTTTCTTTGGCAATAGTTATCGCCGCGCACAATGAAGAAAAAAATGTTCGAGATGTAATCGAATCTGCAAAATTATTGACAGAAAAAATTTATCTTATTGATATTGAAAGTGAAGACCGAACTGCCTCTCTGGCCAAAAAGGCTGGAGCAATAGTTTTAACTCTTCCCTTCACTCCTTATGTCGAGCCTACACGAGATCATTCCCTACAGGTCGCCAATGCAGAGTGGGTGCTAATTTTGGATGCAGATGAGCGAATTAATAAAGGGTTGACAGCTGAAATTAAGCAGATCCTGAAACAAATCCGGGATGACGATGTTACTCATTTTGAAATCCCTCGTAAAAATATTTTCGGTGGACAGAAATGGCTAAGATATGGGGGTTGGTGGCCAGATTATCAAATTCGGCTGATCAAAAAATCGGCTTTTAAAACCTGGCCAAGAACAATTCATTCTACTCCTCAAGTTGCAGGTAAAAAAGGCAGGTTGACTCAACCGCTGATACACTACTTCCATGGCGATTTTCAAACTATGGTCAACAAAACAGTAATTTTTGAAGACGTCGAATCTGAACTTCTTTTTAAAGCTAAAATGGCTGTCACCACCGCAACCTTCATCAGAAAATATTTGGGTGAGTTATGGCGACGTCTGGTGGTCCATGCTGGATTTATGGATGGTGCAATTGGTATAATTGAAGCTGTATACCAGGCTTTTTCCAAGACTATAACCTATCTCTATCTATATGAAAAGAAAGAAAGCCGCACTCTATAATCCCTATCTCAATACTCTTGGCGGCGGTGAGAAACATATTCTTTCAATTTTAAAAGTACTAGAAGAAAAAAATTATTCTCTGGATATCTTTTGGGATAAAAATCTTCAACATGAATTCAGAGTTAAATTCAATCTTTCTTTTGACTACTTAATAAATTTTGTGCCGAATATTTTTAAACAACAGTTTCATTTGCTAAAGAAATTTTTGATTCTCAGAAAATATGATTATTTTTTTTATGTTACTGATGGCAGTTATTTTTTTTCCTCCGCTAAAAATAATTTCATTTTTGCTATGGTTCCACAGGGCTCTCTCTATAAAATGACTCTGGGAAATAAGCTTAAAACCTCCGGCTGGAAATTCATCAGTAACTCAAAATTCACTCAAAAATATCTCAAAAGTTTGAGCATTAACGATAAAGCAATAAGTCACGCAAACTTTTAA
>CAZMIL010000007.1:0-33958 GCA_964566425.1 uncultured Gammaproteobacteria bacterium
GCTCCTTGTTGTATAACAGTGCTTCTTCCAACATATTTTGCCTCTATTTTCAAGGAAAAAAGCAAGGTATTTATTATGACCTTTATTTATTTTTTAGGTCTTCTAGCAGTCTTTGTTCCCATTGGTCTGGGATTTACGATTTTAACTCAATCCTTTCTTCAATTTCATAATGCCATATTTATTGGCGGAGGAATTTTTCTCCTATTGTTGGGTATAGTTTTAACCGTGGGTTACAAATTTCCTTTACCTGTATTGGCTCATCCTGAACTTAAAAAATACGATGTATTTTCTGTCTTTGGCCTAGGAGTTTTTTCTGCAATTGCGACTACCTGTTGTGCTCCGGTACTTGCAGGAGTTCTGGCACTTTCCGCCTTGCCAGGATCTTATATTTTAGGTGCTATTTACACGTTGACCTATGTTTTGGGAATGGTAACACCTCTATTCATCTTAGCGGCATTTTTGGATAAGGCCAACTTTACCCAAAAGTTTCTTGCTTTTAGAAAGCCGATAACTTTCAAAATATTTAAGTTTAAAATCACTAATACGATTGCAAATCTTTTTTCGGGGCTTATATTCCTCGTTTTAGGAATTGTCGTTATTTATCTTGGTTTTACCAATAAGCTGGCTATGCGAAATTCATATCAACTCAAAATCAATCTCTTTATGGCAGATATAATCAAGCGGATTGGACAATATACCAGAGTTTTGCCGGAACCAATTTGGGCAATGATTTTTGTAGGAATTTTTACTATAATTATCATTATTTCAATCAAGCAATTAGTTACTATGAAGAATAATAAGGAGGTGAATGACGCATGAACTCAAAAGAAAAAGTTTTTGTACTGTCAGTCATAGCTGCAATAGTATTAGTTATTGTCGTAGTGGTCGCAAAAACAGGTACGGGAAGCCAAGGAACAGAGCAAGCATCCGCAGCCGCAGCATCATCATCAAATGATTCAATGCATGCACCAAACCCAGCAGATTCGAGTATTTTTGATAACCTAATTGGTAAGAGCGCACCTGATTTCACTTTACCGAGTTATGGAGGTAAGCAGGTCAGTTTAAAGGATTTCAGAGGCCAGAATGTGCTTCTATTTTTTAATGAGGGCTTGATGTGTTATCCGGCCTGCTGGAACCAGATTGTTGCTTTTGGCAAAGACAGTAAGGTTTTCGCGGCTAAAAATACCGTTATCCTTAATATTACAGTCGATTCAAAAGACGACTGGAAGCAAGCAATAGCAAAAATGCCGGAACTGGCAGGGAATACAGTATTACTGGATACCAACAAAGTAGTTTCTAATCTTTATGGGGTTTTAAGTCTAAATTCTTCTATGCATCGTGGGCAACTTCCCGGTCATACATATATCTTGATCGATAAAAAAGGTATTGTCCGATTTGTGAAGGATGATGATCAGATGGCGATTCGAAACCAGGAGTTATTGTCTGAAGTAGCAAAACTTTGAGCTTTTGTTCATAGAGATCCTAAACTCTTACCTATGTAAGAGATATGGTGAGACTCTTTTTAAGGAGGTTATAAGGCTAAAAATAGTATTTACCGTTAATAAGTAACTATTCTGAGCTGAGCGGTATTCTATTTGCATAATCTCCCAAAAAGTAAAAGTGTTATTGCTCGAATTGAACAAAATCTTCATCTAGTAAGAACCGCGATTTCATGGCGTAATTTCTGCGGCCAAAAATAAACCGCTTTCGTGCATTTGTAATATATAATCGTTCTCGAGCTCGAGTTATTCCTACATAGAACAATCTTCTTTCTTCTTCTAGTTGGAAGTGGTCGTTGGATGAGCGGGAATGGGGCAGTATCCCCTCTTCAACCCCGATAATAAAGATACAGTCAAACTCCAAACCTTTCGCTTGGTGCAAGGTCATTAAGCTTACACCATCTTTTTTACCATACTTCTTTTCATCTTCAAAATATTCGGATTCTACTAAAGCAATTTGTTCTAAAAAGTCAATTAGTTTGGGAAAGCGAATAGCTACCGATTTTAACTCGCGAATATTTTCCAAACGACTATAATCCTCTTCGTCTTTAGGATCATATAAAGATAAATAACCGGTGGTTTGAAATATCTTTTCGATCAACTCTTCAGTTGTGGTCTGATCCTTTTCCTCACTCAGTTTCTCATAAATCTCTTTGAATTTATTCCAACGAATTTTCCCTAACTTCTGCAAGCGTTCTTTAGCCACTCTTTCATGCGGATTAATTAACAATCTTAAATAAGCGAGGACATCTTTGATTTCTTTGCGCTCATAAAATCTTGTGCCCCCAATCAGCACGTAAGGAATGCCATAGTGAAGCAAAGCTTCCTCCATAATTCTTGATTGGGCATTAGTTCGATAGAGCACGGCTATTTGTGAAAGCTTATGGTTCACGTTTAATTTTTGTATTTCTCCAGTAACAAATAAAGCTTCTTCCTGTTCATTTTCGACTTCTAAAGAAATAATTTCGTCGCCCACGCCTTTGTTGGTTGTTAAATGGAGAACGGGATGGGTAGTATTTTTAGTGATAATTGAAAAAGCAAAATCTAAGATATTTTGTGTCGAGCGATAGTTAGTTTCGAGATGGAAAGTTTTAGTCTGAGGGAAGTCTTTCTGCAATTTTTGTAAATTACCGATATCGGCGCCTCGCCAAGAATAAATACTTTGAGCAAAATCCCCTACCACAGTTAAATTTTTATCTTTTTCTGCAAGCAATTTAGTCAATTGATATTGCGCAATATTTGTGTCTTGAAATTCATCAACCAAAAAGTAACGATAGCGGTTTTGATATTTTTCTTTGACTTGATGATCAAAGGTCAACAGCTCTATTGCTTTGATCAGTAAATCGTCGAAGTCAAGAGCTTTATTTTCCTTGAGTTCTTCCTGGTATTGTTTATAAACTAGAGAAGTCTCTGGAGCGGCATAATCGGAAAAAATTTCCAAAAATTTATCAGGTCCGATCATTTGATTTTTACAAGCGGAAATTCTGTTTAAATAGTAAGATGGTGTGAATTTTCCGAGATTATTGTTCTTAAGAATGCTTCTGATTATTTGCAATTGATCACTCTCATCAAAAATGTTGAAATTTTGGTCAAGACCTATTTTTTCACCATTAATACGTAAAAGGCGGGCACAGAAGGAATGAAAAGTGCCAATAAATCCTAGTCTTTCACTCCTGGGGAGTTGATTGGCTATCCTTTCACGCATTTCATTAGCCGCTTTATTGGTGAAAGTGATCATTACAATTGAGGAGGCTGAGAGGTGTTGATTGATGATCAAATTTAGAACTTTATAGATTAAGACGCGGGTTTTCCCCGAGCCGGCTCCAGCCAGAATAATAGACGGTCCGTGGACTTGCCCCACCGCCTCTTCCTGTTGTGGATTTAAACCATTGAAGATAGACGAGCGCATAGCTTATAATCTAATTATAAATGAAATATCTAGTTGCTAACTGGAAAGCTCATAAAAGTGTGGAAGAAACAGGGCAGTGGTGGAATATTTTTAGTCAGAAATATCAAGCAAAGGAGAATTTGCAAATAATTATCGCGCCATCTTTCTCTCATCTTTCTCTAGTTAAAAATTTAATGAGAGGAGTGAAAAATATCTCGCTTGCGGCCCAGGACCTTTCTCAATTTAATGAAGGAGACTATACAGGTGAAGTAACAGCAAAAGCGCTACAAGGCCTAGTTGAGTATGTAATTTTAGGTCATAGTGAACGTAGGCAATATTTTGCGGAAACAAATCAAACAATTGCAAAGAAGGTTGAATTGGCTCACATATACGAGCTAAAAACTATCCTTTGCTTGCGCGGCAATGAAGATGTATTGATAAGCGGGGTTGAGATGGTAGCCTATGAACCGGTGGGGGCTATTGGGACGGGAAATAATCAGCCATTGAATAAAGTTTTAGAGTTCAAACAGACCCTTTCACTAGGAGATTCTAAATTTCTCTATGGGGGGAGTGTCAATGATGCAAATCTTAGTGATTATTTGCAGACAGAGCAAATAGACGGCTTGCTGGTTGGTGGAGCCTCTTTAAATCCGGAGCAATTCTTGCGAATTATCGCTGCAGTATGAAAGCAAAATCTGCACTGATTATTTTGGGACTACTGGTTGTTCTTTTAATTATTCTCAGACCCTATTATCTCTTGCTTTCTCAAACTTTTAAAATTTCACCACTCAAAACTCTGCTCTCGTGGGATTCGATTAGGAAAGTAAATAACCAAACCAATATTTTGATTTTGGGAATTGCCGGCGGGAATCATGATGGACCTACCCTTTCAGATTCTATTCTTGTTGCCAATTATGATTTTGGCCGGAATCGCCTGGTGACTCTGGGAATTCCCCGCGATATTTGGAGTTCGACCTTACAAGATAAAATCAATTCTGCCTATGCCTATGGTGAAGCAAAAGAGAAAGGAGGAGGATTAAAATTAGCCAAAGCGGAAGCTTCCGCAATTATCGGCCAACCAATTCAATATGCAGCCGTGATCAATTTTCAGGGGTTTAAAGAACTGATCGATTATCTCGGCGGTATAGATGTTAATGTCGAGCGTTCTTTTACTGATAAGAAATATCCAATTGAAGGCAAAGAAAACGATAATTGCGGCGGCAATGATCCGGAGTTTTCTTGTCGATACGAGACGATTCGTTTTGATAAGGGAATGACGCACATGAACGGCATAAATGCTCTTATTTTCGTCCGCTCGAGAAATGCAATCGGGGTGGAGGGTAGTGATTTTGCCAGAACCCAACGAGAGCAAAAAGTTCTGATCGCTGTTAAAACTAAAATTACGGCCATACTTAAATCTTTTAACATCGCAAAAATACAAGATTTATATCGCTATATAAACCCGATTATTCAGAGAGATATTACTAATCAGCAGGCGGCAATTATCTTCAAACAGATCGTTTTTGGAGGAAATTTCCAGCAAGCTAGTTATGCTTTGCCTAGAGAATTTTTTAGCACGCCTGATGTTAGGGTTTATGGAAGTTATATCCTGATTCCGGTCAACAATGATTCGAACAGGATCTACAATTATGTTAACTGTCTTTTTAACGGACAAAAAAATTCATGTAATTAAAATAATATGAGCAGACCCAAACCGAACAAAACTAGTACGGCACTAGAGAGTCCGATATAAGTATAGTCACTGCCGGCCACCGGTAGAGTTGGAGTTACAGATTGCGGTGGTGTCGGTGTAACTGAAATTGAAAGAGTAGGCGTTGGTGTGTTGGTGGGGGTAGCCGAGCTGGTTGCCTCTCCTAAAACTTGTTCTCCACTTTTGGCAATCGTAAAGTTTCTAACAATAGTTATGTTTTTATTGTTGGTATCTGTTGTTTGTAAAATAACTTGATGCGGCCCAGCCGTCAATTCTTGTTCTAAACTAACTTGCCAAATTCCGTTATTGTTGGACTTTGCTTGAATATAGGTTGCGGAATTACCCTCAGTGATTTTAACGGTTAAATTACGATTGGGAAGAGCTTTTCCCTTAATTAAAGGTTTTCCAGCCGAGATGATCGCATTTTCTTTAGGAAAAATAATGTCGACTGGTGAGGAAACTTGAGTTCGACTTGTTATTGCAGATAATACGTTATTATTTTGTTTGGTGAGATCGTAATCTTTGCCGATGATTATAGGTTTACTAAGCGGATTGAGAGAGTTTAATTTGGCATTGATACGTGATATTTTTCCGGACTCATCAATTATTTTCAATTGTAGATCTTCGTTTTGCGAAAGAGTTTTGGTTTGTAAAGTTTTTTTATCAATAATATAGTTAAGCGGGATAAGCCACTCGCCAGAGCTTTTTGAAAGCGCAGCCAGAGAATAAGCTTTATCAATCGCAAGAAAAACTATTGCATTTTCTAGCGGTTGATTTTTTTGATCGAAAATTTTTCCATATATTGGTTGAAGGTTATTGATATTAATTTTGCTACTGACTGTTTTAAATGTAAAAGGTTGTCCGTTATCCTCTTCAATGAGTTTATTATCGACAACATATTTATAAAAATATTGGCTATTTTCTTGGAGGTTTTTGAGGATAGCATAGTGGTAAAGATATTTTTTTTGCGCTTGTGCACCATCTTTTTCATCTTTGGCTATTTGATCTAACTGGCGCTGATTGATCCCATAAATTATCCAACCGCTTCTTGATTGATCGGTTTGCCAAAAAATTGTTGCTTGATTGGGATAAAGATTAACAATCTCTTGACGAACAATCTCTTTCTTTGAAGCCCGTGAATAATTAGGAATTTTCAGAAAAAATGTGGCAATAAAAAAGATAACCACCGCAACGGCGAGAAAAGAAATAACGGTTGGGATTTTGATTTCGCGCTGGCTGGTAAATAAATCGCTATAAGCCATTTACTTTACTCGAGAATTTAAAATATCTAAAACGCTCTGATCAATGCTGTATTGTTTTGTGGGGGGGATGGAAATATTGAACTTAGAATGCTCAAGATCTCGAGCATGGAGAACATCAGAAACAACCCAGGCAATAACAGTTAGAAAGATGGTGATAGCTAAAACTAAAATTTCCTTACGGTTCATTTTATAAATAGTAGCCGTCGATCTCCATTAAAACTTTTAACTGCGAACTTTGCGATGATTCCTCGACTTCTCTGGCAATAGACAGTTGTTTGACGTATTTTAATCTCCGCTGTTTTGACAGATCCTTAATGAAGTTCATTAAATTGTCAAAAGTAGTAGTAGCGTTAACGTTGATTACAATCTGTTGAGTCCTTTGACCGGCAGTTTGTACTAAATTGACTTCGCCAATAGTTATATCTGAGAAATTGATAGAGTTGTCACTGCCGGCTTTTTCAATATCGCTGATTAATTTATTGATCGTAGGGCTATCCGGCATTGCATCATTGATTAAATAAAGTTGGTCGCGTGCGTTTTCCAGGGTCGCTTGATTGACTACAATGTTTGATACGACCTGTTCGTATTGGTCATTTAACCTTTGAAGATCATTATATTGTTGTCGTAATGAGATTGCCGTAGTTAGAGAAGGCCTAATTGCAAAAATTATAAAAATGGAAAAAATTAAGAAAAAAACAGTGATATAGGTATAATCTTTTCCTTTTTTTGAACGCAATTTATTTAAAAGATTTATGACTGCACGTGGTTTATCCATATTAGTCTTTAAATCCGCCTAATTCTAGAGTGAACAAATAGCCAGTTTCGGTTTTCTTGATCGTCGAGATGTTTACAGCTGCGAATTTTCCGTCACTTTTAAGTCTACTATAAAACAGTTGAACATCTCTAGGTGTTGTCGACGCTCCAATAAGCGTTAATTTATCACTGTCGAACAGTAGTTGATTAAGAGTTGCCGAAGCAGGAAATTGCGATAAAACATAGTCAAAAAGACGTTGTTCTGAAGTTTGTTGACCAATGACTTTTTTGATTTGAGTGATTTGATTATCGACCTTCTTAACCTCAGTAAGCAACGGACTGACTGTTTTAACAATCTCTTTTTTTTGATTAACTGATTCTTGCAGATCGATAATATTCTGGTCGATACTAAAGCGATAAAACAAAACTGCAATAACTACGAGTTGAGTTATAACTAGAATATAGCGTAGATAAGTGAGAAAAAAATAGACTACCCCTTCAAAAAGATCTCTTTCCCTTTCGCCAATTAAATTAATGTCGTACCTCATTAATTTGATTTTACTTGTTTTTTCTTAGAAAAGCTACGAACTAATTTTGCGGCTTGAGTTTTTAGACGACTTGCCTTATTTTTACGAAAAATCTTCTTCTTGAGAGCCTTATCTATTTGTAGATTGATTTGTTTTAGTGCCTTAGCACTCTTCTCTTTTTTAAGTTGCTTGAGCGCTTTCTTATAAGCTAAAAGATATCGTGCATTTATTTTAGTTCTGTTTCGATCTTGTTTCAATTTCTTTCTAGCGGATTTGATAATAGGCATAACTATTGATTCTCGTGCACCTCCTTACAAATAGGCTTAAAATTAGAGCGGAAATTCTTTCTCAAAGATACGTTGTCCGTATGAACCCGTGAATTTCAACGAAAGACTGATATTACTGATTACATCATGATAGACACAAGTACCTGAGGAACATGTTCCTAGGGTAATTGTTTTTTCATATGATGTCTGTCCGCTCACATCGATCGGCTGAGTAATTACGCCTTGTGGTCCTTGATTGCGAGCTTCATAAGAGAGTTCATATTCCAAGGTTTTTGTCCCTTTGGGCATATTCTCGACCGATAAACGAACCTCCTTTTTGCCAGGTAAGGCCTCCAGACTTACTTTAACTGATGGATCAACAGTCGGAATAGCCGTATCATTTTGGATTGAACTGTCAGTTTGAGACTGTGTCTTTGCATTTTGTCTGTTGACAAGATAGATCCCTCCACTGATTAAAACTAAGATGATAACGATACTCGCGATAACTATCTTCTTATTGCTTAATATTTTTTGCATGGTGTGTTAACTTATAAAAGATCATTATAATTTATAATAGGTTTTTCTGCAAATAAGCGGGGATTTTTTCTATAGGTATTCTTTCCTGTTTGGCACTATCTCGATCTCGAATAGTAACCGAATCTCTATCTAAAGTTTCATAGTCAATTGTAATGCAAAAGGGAGTTCCTGCTTCATCTTGAGACGCATAGCGTTTTCCAATATTGCCTCGATCGTCCCAAGCGGTTCTAAAACTTTGTTTAAGTAGAGTATAAATTTGTCGTGCTTTATTAATTAGATCTTCCTTGTTTGCAACCAGCGGGAAAACGGCAACTTTATAGGGAGCTAATTTGGGATGCAATTTGAGAATTATACGGTCATTTTGTTTGGAATAAGCATCCAAAAGGAAGAAAAGGGTGGAGCGATCGACCCCCCCCGAAGTTTCTATTACCCAAGGAGTGTATTCTTGATTAGAGTCAGAATCTTTATAGCTCAATTTGTGTCGAGAAAGATCCCAGTCACCTCGGTGATGGATTCCTTCAAATTCCGACCAACCGAAGGGGGCTTCATATTCTATATCTTCAGCAAAACGAGCATAGTGAGCTCTCTCGTTCTCGCTATGGGTTCTAAAACGTAACTTTTGTTTGTTCATACCTAAAGAGACATACCATTGAAACCGTTGGTTCTTCCAATACTCAAACCATTTCCGTCCTTCTTTTTCCTCAGGTTTGATAAAAAACTCCAATTCCATCTGTTCAAATTCCCGACTTCGATAAATAAAATTACCAGGCGTGATTTCATTTCTGAAAGCTTTACCTATTTGGGCCATTCCAAAAGGAATTTTGACCCGTGTTGAATCAATAATATTTTGAAAATTAACGAACGCCCCTTGGGTGATTTCTCCCCGTAAATATGATCGGAATTTATCGGTTGTTCCGAGAAAAACCTCCATTAGTAGATTGAAGTTTTTAGGCTCAGTCCAGGTTACCTTGGCTTTGGGGTGTTTATTTCGTTCATGCTCACCCATTTCATCAGTTTTATCGGCGCGAAAGCGTTGATGACAGATTTTGCATTCAACGAGAGGGTCGGTGAAAGCTTCGACGTGACCTGAAGCCTTCCATACTTCAGGGCTCATGATGATTGCTGCTTCAATCCCAACCACGTCATCGCGGAGTTGGACCATAGCTTTCCACCATTCATTCTTGATGTTTCTTTTAAGTTCAACGCCGAGCGGTCCAAAATCCCAAAATCCGCCGATTCCGCCATAAATCTCCGAAGAAGGATAAATAAAGCCTCTACGTTTAGCTAGAGCGACAATCTCATCCATAGTAGCCATTATATAATAATCAGTGGAATCTTTTCATTCATTAACTCTTCAAGCAAGTAATGTAATTCTTCTAAGTCCAAATTCTTATCTAGATAACCTAGTCTTTTTAACAGAATATTGAGATGTTTTTCTAGTAGAGAAAGAGTGGGTGTTGATTTAGCTAAATCGATGAGAAAGTGTTTAGTGCCTTTGTAAACGTCCAATTCCTGTTGATTTTCTGGGAGTATTCGGTCAAGAACATGGAAATAGAAGAAAAGAAAACTTAATCTTTTGGGATTATTTTTAATCGTTGAGAATCCAGAAATAAGAGTAGTTTCCTGGAGATAGAGTTTCCTCTGAGAGTCGTAGATCACTATTTTAACAATATTTCCTGTTTGTAGGTGGGGGAGCCGTTTACTGGATATTTTTTTTACTCCTTTAACGAGAATTTTTTGCTTTCCGTTTTCTTGAGTGAAAAGAGTAATAATGAGATCTTGCGTAGGCAGATTCCTTTTATTTAAAACAATTGCTTCACTTTTAGCCGTTCTGGGCATAAAAAGAATTATTGGCTCGCGTCAAAGGTTTTATCAGTATCAAACAAATTATCATAAAGCTTTTTGCCGTCGATCTCGACTTTCAATGTTTGGTTATCAACACCCGGCTGTTTTTGAACCATTAATTTATAGGGAGAAGTAGATAAAGAGGTTGGTAAAGTATAGATAATATTGACTTTAGCCAGACCTTGAGGATTAACTCTCAAAAAACCCTCAAAAACTGTTTTTCCCAGGTCGTTATAAGTTTTAACCGGAGTTTCCGAACCTTCGAATTTAACCAATTTAGACCCCTGGGGGACGTAAACACGCAACCAATTTCTCAATTGAGCATTGAGACATAACCCTCCCCTTTCTAGATTACAATCGGAGGGTGGATAAGGGTTAGTATAGGTTATTGCGATTTCTCGTTGTGTACCCGAGGATTTAGTTGTGGTCTTGGAATCAACGACTGTAGAAACAAATAAATTGGATTTAGCCCCGGCAAAATTAACATTATTGATGTGTAGATAATCACCATTAAAGTTATTTATTCGCCCCGCAAAGTCAATCTTTTCTGCCGATGCTTCAAGCTGAGGATCAGTAAAATACAAAAGGATATGTTTCATTTGCAAATCTTGGTACATTGTTTGTGTCAGCTTTCCATAGTATTTTGATGGCGAAAAGCCCAGCGCCTTGTTCAATAATGCAAACATTAGATCTCCAAGAATTCCTTTACGATTTTCTTTAACATAATTGACAGGTCGATCGACAATATCAAATAAAGTATAAAGAACTTGTGCGCAATCGCAGCGCGGGTCTTTGTTAGCGGAAAACCTTACTCCATCGACTTCTGTATCTCCATAAATGGTCAACATGTCAATCAATACTTTTGAATCCAAAGCGAAAATACCATCATAGCTAACTTTTTGTGAACTGTTTTTGTATAGTGAATTGAATAGTTCAACTGATTTGACAAAATCGGGCGAAAGATTACTGTCGCGAATATAAAATTGATAGACGTTTTTATGATAAGCCAAAATTTCTGGTCGGGCAACGGGATGTGAAGAAATAGAATTATCAAGCGTATAGATGTCTTCAGAATTTTGGACACTTAACTTACCATCTTTGACTTTAAAAACAGCGTAGGAGGTGAGAAAACCTCCAGTGGCACGAAGTTCCTTATCATTTTGGAAAAGAAGCAGATAAGTTTTTTCTTTATCTTTACCGAAAATAGCAGGAATATTTTTAAGCAGAGGTTTGGCATCAACCAATAGGGAAGCCACAGCGTCAAATTGTTGTTTAAAATTGGCGAGATTACTTTTAACAACAGTTTTGCCAATTTTTTCAGGATAATGATTGGGATCAATTTTGTCGATCCTTATCTTGGCTTGTTCGATATTGGCCGAGATGACATCGATTTTTGTCAAGACTTTATCAAGGGTGAGAATAGCCGTTTGTAGTCTGTCTTCAGCCGATTTTTCAGCAAAAGATGACCCCCCTTTCTTAAAACCAATTAAATCGGCATAAGGAGTTATTGCCGCTATGGCATCATTTGTTGCTTTAAGAATGTAATCTCCGGCTTCAACACCATTTTTATAATCGCCAACATAGGGAATAAAAGCTGCCCAATAGATTCCTTTAGATGTATTTTCCAATTCTTGATACTTTTTATTCAAATCATCAAGCTGTTTTTTGACAAGATCAATATCATTTTGAGAGAAAGCATATTTTAGAGCTTTTGCCGAAGCAGAAACTTCTCGTGCTTGAACATTAATCCTGGTGATAGGGCGATAAACAAAAAAATAGCCGAATAGAAAGACAAAAATGATGATACCGGTCCAAACCCGGTTGCGTTTTTTACTAAAGAATGTATTCCAAGTCCACTTTTTTTTCCTCATAACTAAATTGCCCCCTTGCCAGTAATCATTATTAAGGGGGTTTTGCCAATTATTTTTAAGTCGTTCCATAAAGATAAGCTATCTACGTATTTTGCGTCCAAGACAATCCGTTTATCAAAATTTATTTCTGATCTGCCCGAAACTTGCCATAAACCAGTAATCCCAGGTTTAACTGATAATACTTTTTTAACAAGCGCCTGTGTATGTTTATATTTTGCTTGTTGTTCTTCTAATTCGTCTGGGTAATAAGCTCGTGGTCCGACAACGCTCATATCGCCTTTAAGAACATTGAGAAATTGTGGGATTTCATCTATCGAATGTTTTCTGATAAATTTCCCAACAGCCGTTATCCTCGGATCCCTTTTTAGTTTATAGCTTCCTTTTCGATACTCTTCATAGAGCGCACGAAAACGTGGATCTGTCCTTAATAAAGTGTGCGCATTGGTGATCATTGAACGGAATTTATACATTTTGAACCGTTTCATGTTTTGGCCAATGCGCTCCGGCACGTCCGCAAAAATAGATCCTTTAGAATTTAATTTTATCGCAATTGTGGCAATAAGGCAAATCGGAGAAAAAAGAAGCAAGAGAATAAGAGCTAAAATAATATCTAAACTTCTTTTTATACTCTTTTGATAAATGAAACCTACAAATGGATTGAGGGAACTACTCATGTCAATTTTTCGTACGCAGTTCCCTTAAAACTTTCAACGAGAGTTTTAATTTTTGGAACAGAAGTTTTTTTACAGATAAGGATTACATCGTCCGAATTAACAATTAATAAATCATCGAGATCAATCCCAACAAGCAATTTTTTATTATCATAATTATAGACAAGATTATCCGAAGAACTTTCTAAAAGGACATTGCCGTTGACAACATTTGCTTCTTTACTCTCCTCAAGTGCCTCTTTCAATCCTTCCCATGCTCCCACATCACTCCAGCCAATATCAACAGAAATAACACAAGCATCATCAGGATGAATCTGTTCAAGGATAGCATTATCAAATGAAATTTTTTCGATTTGAGGATAAATATTGTTTAAGGTTTTATCGTAGTTTTTTGTCCCATAAGCTTTACTGATTTCCTGGAGCTGTTTAAAAAGGTCAGGAGCGAAATGTTCAAAAGATGACCAAAGGAATTTAGCTGTAGTTACGAAGTAACCCAGATTCCAAGCATGTTTTCCGTCTTTGACCCAGTGCTCGGCTGTGGATAGATGTGGGCGATAACGAAAACCCTTAAATTCATAAATAGGCAAGTTGTCAATTTTTTGACATTCCTTGCCGAATTCGATATAACCCAGATTTTGATTGGCAAAACGGGGTTTTTGACCAATGAAGGTGATGGAATTTGGATTTTTAGCGATGATTTTTTGCGCGGCCATAAGAGCTTCCTGGAATAATTTAGCCTTCTTGACCAAGTGGTCGCTCCCCCAGAGAAGAGCCAGTGGTTCGTTCGGTTTTTGTTTGACGAGTTGAGCGACAACCAAACCTACAGCTGGCCCGACGTCTCTCATTTCCGGTTCCAGAAGCAGATTTTCCTTTGATAATTTAGGAAGCTGTTTGCGAACGATTTCTGCATAGTGCTTGCTAGTTGAAATATAAATATCTTTCCAATCAAAAAAAGGGAAAAGCTTACTTACAGCAAGTTGTAGCATTGATTCTTCACCAATGATTTTTCCAAATTGCTTAGGGGTTTTTTTTCGCGAAAGGGGCCAAAGTCTGGTCCCGACGCCACCAGCAAACAAAATTACTTTCATAGATTAAGGCAAATTCTCTGCAAGAACTTGGCTAAATTTAGCCTCAAATATGCTTAAAGCGAATCTCTCACTATTCTTTTTACCTTGCTCTCGCGTACTTTTTCTTAAATTGTATTCTATCTGCTTGAATCTTGCAACTGCGTCCAAAAGGGCTTTTTCGCTCTGTTCTGCAAAAAATAAACCGGTTTTATTTTTAATCACCGTTTCAGTGGCTCCACCTTTTTGATAGGCAATTACTGGACAACCGAAAAATTGCGCTTCTAAAGAAACATAGCCAAATTCTTCCTCCTGGGGCATAATTAACGCCTCAGCATTGACATAGAGCCGAGCCAACTCTGCATCAGTAAGATCAGAGATAAAAGCGGTATTTCTGTTAGCTTGCTGTTTAAGTTTGTCTTGCTCGCTCCCCTTACCGACGACGATTAAGGGTAGATTGAGATGATTAAAAACTCGGACAACCAGATCGATTCTTTTATAGGGTTCGAGTCGGGAAACCACTAGAAAATATTTTTCCTTTTTGAGCTGTTCCGAAGGCTTTATTTTTTTCCAATATTCAAGATCAAAGGGAGGATACAATATTTCGCTTTCACGCTGGTAAATTTTTTTAACTCGCGCATGGACAGTCTTGGAAAGAGAAAAGATTTTATCTGGCCGTTGAGCGGCGACAAAATCCCACAGTTGATATTTCTCAAGACGACTTTTACCCAACTTTCTAATGGGACTGTTCAAATAAATATCAGTATCAAACCAGAAGTAGCGCGTAGGAGTTAATAAATAGCATAGATGTAAAGTTCCAGGTTTGGTTATAACTCCTTTAGCAAATGAAGATGAAACAGAGATGACTAGATCGTACTTTGAAAAATTAAAACTTTCAAAAGCATACGGGTAAAAGGGTAAAGATAAAATTCGATTTGTTTTGATAAACTTTGGCAAATCTTGAATGAATGAAGATCTAACTTTGAGATACTTTGCCCAGGAAGCGGCCCGCCGGTCAAAATAAGAGGTATGCCAAACAGCGCGGGGGAACATTTTGTCTAATGTTAATAAGACTCTTTCCACGCCTCCCCACTTGTCTAACCAATCGTAAACAATAGCTACTTGCATAGATAAATTGTAGCACTCTTAAAAAAGGCCGATTTGAGAAGTGTTGTTTCTTTCCTTTTTTACCTTCTTAATTTTTTCACTACCTGCGTTTCTTTCTCCGAAGAATCTGTTGGCTAGAGAGTACATTTCCATTTTAAGCAGAGAATTCTTCAGTTCTGGTTTGAAAGCAGTAAAGCGGGCCGTGGCGGGTTGGAATTTAATCTTGACATTAGTTACAATTTGCGCCAGTTTTTTTGATAAAAGTATATCTTGCCTATATTTTTTGAAGATCGCTTGTTGTTTCTCCGACAACTCTTTGAGATGTTTAAGCAGATTTTCTACAGAATGAAATTGTTGAATGAGCTGGGAGGCGGTTTTAGGACCGATACCTTTAGCTCCTGGATAATTGTCCGAAGGATCTCCGGCCAAAGCTTTGTAATCGGGGATTTGTTCAGGTTGAATGCCGAATTTAGCAACAACTTCTTTACGGTCAAAGATCTTAGCCTTGCTGAAACCAATTTGAGGAGTGAGTGTATAAACATTAGCGTCGATCAACTGCATGAGATCTTTATCACCGGTGAGAATAAGAATCTTATATTGATCCTTTGGCAGCGATTTTGTAATCGTCCCGATGACGTCATCGGCTTCATACCCGGCTTTTTCTTCATGATAAATGCCGGCTTTAGTCAATAATTCTTTAATCATTGGGAACTGCTGACTTAAATCGTCTTCCATTTTTGGCCGATGGATTTGATATTTTTTAAATAATTTTTTTCTGAAAGTCGGTTTAGGCGTGTCAAAACAAACAGTTACATATTGCGGATTAAAATCTTGGATCGTTTTATAAAGCATAGTGAAGAATCCATAAACAGCATTGGTTGGGATGCCTTGTCTGGTTTTAAAAGGAGGGAGGGCATGATAGGCCCGATGCATGATTGCATTACCGTCTATAAGTAAGACGGTGTTCATACAGCCTTGGGTTTAGATCCGACAATTTTTTCGAATTCATCTTGATCGAGGCTTTCTTTAGCGATTAGTTCGGCAGCAACTTTATCGAGAAATTTGCGTTTATCTTTGAGAGTCTGTGCAGCAAGATCATAACTTTGAGTAATAATTTTTTTAATTTCTTCATCGATTTTACCCATCATTTCTTGAGAGATAGGATTTTCGC
Source organism: uncultured Gammaproteobacteria bacterium (assembly GCA_964566425.1). GTDB lineage: Bacteria > Patescibacteriota > Microgenomatia > UBA1406 > GWC2-37-13 > CAZMIL01. Next base: position 16,173 of record CAZMIL010000007.1, read on the forward strand.
GCCAAAAATTCCTACCCATTTCGGTAACGTCCATGCTCGGGCCAAAATTTATCGGTCCCAGATTACTCATACCAAATTCTTCAACCATAGCTTTGGCAACCTGCGTTGCCTGGTCGAAATCGTTGGCGGCTCCGGTAGTGATCTCATTAAAAACAATTTCCTCAGCTGCCCGTCCACCCATCATCACCGAAATTCGCTCCAAAAGATGAGTTTTAGTTTCATGAAGTTTATCTTTTTCTGGCGGAATAAGAGTATAACCCAAGGCCATTCCTCTTGAGACAATGGAAATTCTGTGAACGGGATCGGTATGAGACATAAAATGGGAGACGATGGCATGGCCGGCTTCGTGATAGGCAGTTAGCTTGCGATCCATATCAGATTGCAATCTTTTCTTTTCCGGACCAAGTTTGACTTTAGTAGCAGCTTCCTCGATGTCGTCGTCTGAAATTTTTGTTTTTCCCTGGCGCGCAGCGTCGATGGCTGCCTCATTGAGCATATTCTCCAAATCTGCGCCTGAAAAACCAACTGTTCTTTTGGCAACGCGGTCCCAACTGACGTTATTTTGGAAAGGTTTACCGCGAGCATGAATTTTGAGAATGGCTTTTCTGCCTTCAAGATCGGGGTAATCGACCAAAATTCTGCGATCGAAACGGCCAGGGCGCAGCAATGCCGGATCCAACAAATCTCCACGATTAGTTGCAGCAATGACTACAACTCTTTCCGTTGGGGCAAAACCGTCCATTTCGACCAGAATTTGATTTAAAGTCTGTTCCCGCTCATCATGGGAGGGCATAATCCCTACTGAACGAGCTCGACCAATAGCATCGACTTCATCAATAAAAATGATCGCTGGAGCGCTTTTTTTAGCCGTGTCAAACAGGCTTCTGACGCGAGCTGCTCCAATCCCGACTAACATCTCCATAAATTCAGAGCCGGCTATCGAAAAAAACGGAACACCAGCTTCTCCAGCCACAGCTTTAGCCAATAGAGTCTTTCCGCAGCCAGACGGCCCAATCAAAATAACTCCTTTTGGCGTTCTTGCCCCTAATTTTTTATATTTATCTGGATGCTTCAAAAAGTCAACCACTTCTTCAAGCTCATTTTTTGCTTCATTAACTCCAGCTACATCGTTAAATGAAATTCTCGGCATATCTTTAGTGAATTGTTTAGTTCGCGCTTTGCCAAATGAAAAAACCGAATCTTGAGCTCCCCTGGCCTGTCGGAAAAGGAAAATAAAAAAAGCCACAAGTAAAATTGTAGGAATCAGATTCCCCAAAAAATTAATTAGTCCGGCTGAACCCTGTGTATCCTTAATGGAGATATTTACAGAATTAGGATTTACCCCGGAATTTTTCAAAGTGGAGATGAAATCCTGATTGGTTTCTTTAAAAGCAGTAGCTATTTGCTTGTTTTTATAGTTAACGATAATGCGATTATCTATAATTTCGACCTCAGAAATTTTTTTGTCCTTGATATCTTTAATGATGGTGGTTAGCGATTTTTCAGGGATAACTTGCTTAACCGCGCTGGAGAAGGAACGATAGATGAAATAAACAAAAAAAAACGCAAAAAGAATGATAAACAGTGTTTGCAAGTTGACATTGAATTTGAAATTTGTCAGTTTTTTGAGCTGTTGATTCCGCGAAGTGCCGTTATTTTTCGTGGCTGCCATAGCCTTTATTTTAGCAGATTTCTGGTAAAATTGCTACGGCTATGATGATAATTAGTTTAGAGAAGTCAGACAACGCCCTAAAAACGCTCGATGAGGGAGGATTGGTTATTTTTCCTTCTGATACGGTCTATGGATTGCTGGTTGATGCAACTAACGAACAAGCAGTAAAAAAACTAATCTCTTTCAAAAATAGGCCAACTGGAAAACCGATCTCTGTATTTACAACAGAACAAGAGATTAATAAATTGGTAAAAATCAGTCCGCAGCAGAGAAGAATTTTAAATATACTTTTCCCAGGACCATTTACCGCAGTTTTGAAATCCAAGCATAGAGTTTCGCGATTATTGGAATCGGAAAAAGACGCCCTGGGAGTGAGAATTCCCGACTATCAGCCAATCAATCTATTAGTCAAGAAATTTGGTAAACCAATCACTGCTACCTCTGCAAATTTATCAGGAAAATCGCCGCAGCATTCAGTCGGGACTCTACTCAAACAACTCTCTGACAAAAAAAAGCAACTTATTGATTTAATCATCGATGGGGGAAAACTACCGAAAAACAAGCCTTCAACAATCGTCGATTTAACAACATCAACGATTAGGGTTATTCGTAAAGGCGATGTTAATCTAACCGATACGAAAACTTATCTTAGTAGTTCGCCAGGCGAAACAAAAAAAATAGCTCAACAGTTGTTAAAAGAAAATCCCAAGACGAGAGCTTTAATTTTTATCCTCCATGGAGATTTGGGCGTCGGGAAGACAGTTTTTGTCAAGGGAGTCGGCGAAGCGTTAGGAATAAACAATATAATCTCTCCGACTTTTGTTGTTTATTACGATTATGATGTGCAAAAGCAAGATATGAAAAAACTGATCCATGTAGATTTATACAATCTCAATGATGAAGAAGAATTTGCCTATTTAGGTCTGGAAAAATATTTGCAGGCTCACAGCGTAGCTTGTTTCGAGTGGGGCGAGAAAGCACAACCTTTACTCGATCTTTTACGTAGAAAGGGGAAAATCATTTATGTCAAAATGGATTATCTTACTGAAACTAAACGCAGAATAAAAGTCAGCAAATTATCTTGATGAAAATTTTAGCTATTGAGACATCTTGTGACGAAACGGCCGCGGCAGTTGTAGATGGACAAAGAGTTTTAGGAAATTCAATCTATTCACAGATTTTGCTGCACCGCAAATGGGGAGGAGTTGTTCCTTCGCTGGCAAAAAAAGCCCATCAGGAAAGAATTGATCCGGTGATTGCAACAGCAGTTAAGAAGGCGAGAATTGATTTTAAGGATTTAGATGTGATAGCCGTAACTTACGGCCCCGGTTTAGCTATTGCTTTGGAAGTAGGGATCGACAAAGCTAAAGAGCTGGCGAGCAGACACGATAAAAAGTTGATTGCAGTTAATCATATGGAAGGGCATATCTACGCTAATCTTGCTCAAAACAGTCAAGGAAAACCACAACGCGATTTGAAATTCCCGATGCTGGCTCTTTTAATATCGGGTGGCCATACAGAGCTGGTATTGTGGACTGGCGACTTGGAATTTAAACTCTTAGGAGAAACGGTTGATGATGCTGCTGGAGAAGCTTTGGATAAAGCCGCCAAACTGTTGAATTTGGGCTATCCAGGCGGCCCAGTTATTGATAGAATCTCGGGACAAGTAAATAACCGTGATATTTATAAATTCCCCCGTCCAATGAGTAAATCTGACGACTTAAATTTTTCTTTTTCAGGTTTGAAGACTGCTTTTTATTATCATTTAAAAAAAATGCCGCCCGAAGAAATTAGCAAACAACTTAAATATTTGGTTAGTTCTTTTCAAGAAGCTGTTATTGACAGTCTTTTGCTCAAATTGGCGAAGGCTATTCAGCAAACAGGGGTGCGGAAAATTGTTGTCGGAGGAGGCGTAAGCGCTAATCAATACTTGCGGCAACGCTTAAGATTTTTAATGAAAAAAATAAACGGAGAAGTAATTTTCCCTCCTCAAAAATATTTATGTACTGATAATGCTGCTATGATTGGTGTAGCAGCTGCGATAAGAGCCCAGCACAATTTATTTATTAAAGATTTTGCTCAGCTTGATCGTCAACCGCGTTTGAGTTTTCATAAGTAATGAATTTTTCATCTCTTAAGCTCTTTTGAAATCTAGTTAGTTCTTCTTTCGCCTTTTTTCATAAAAAAATTTCGACTGTTGACAGAGAGGTGGAACTTGTTACAATGATTTTATAGCCAATGAACAATAAAAGCACGTCCTTGCCAGATCCCCAACCAGGAAAACAGAGGACAAATTTTGCATTGGTTTCCTTTGTTCTTATTTTAGTAGTTGGAATTGGCATTGGGATGTATCTTCTGGGTAAACCTACGGGTTTTACTCCGCGCGCGGCTTCCGATGTTTTTTCAACATGTGGTCCCTCCGGGCAATGTAATGCATATGGCTGGACAGACAATAATAGTTACACCAAAATCCCAACAAAATGTTATGTGGCCTTATATAAGTGTTATCCTTCCAAGTGGAGTGATGCCTTGCAGGTTGGTTGTCAAAAAAGCACTAATCCGTCCAAGAACACTGCTTATTATGCGGAGATTCATAAATTGACCAGTTCCAATCCCGATCCTAGTATTTGGGATAAGGTTGTATCCGGTTCAAATGGTAACGGCTATCTCAAAGGTTTTGCTCCACCAAACTTCTGTGGTGTTTGGCAGATTGACGTTGGTCCACCTTGTAACTTTTCCTTTCACTCCGGGGGAAATAAAACCGCTTCTATGTGCCAAGTTCAGCAAACGCATAACGCGTGTGTGGGAATGGCTTGTACGAAAGTAAACGGCCCAGGCCAGAATCAATGTTCTCAAGCGGGAAACAATCCCGCGCCTCAATGTACGCACAAAGCTTGTCGTAACCAACAATGTGTTTTAGTCGCGGGAGGGAGCCAGAGCAATTCATGCTCTAATAATAACGATTGTCTTATTCCTACGCCGACATTCACTCCTATTCCTACACCAACCAGAACGCCCACACCAAGAATAACTCCGCCAACCAGTTGTCCGGTTCCGTCCCAAGTTCAAAATGTGAGGATTAGTTGCCCGTTGTGTAATCAAAGATAGCTATGAATCCAGTTTTACCGCCAACCAATTTACAGCCTAGACACCAAAAAAGAGAAACGGTAATCTTAGTAATTGTTTTGATTCTCTTGCTGATAGGTGTTGCTGCAGGTTTATGGTTAACACTGCAACCTCAACCGCTGAATATTCAAGAACGCGCTCAAACTTTGCAAACGCCTATCTGTCCGGCTAATGGTGCGACTTGTAGTTGGGATTCGGCTGGCTCAGGAGTTTCCTATAAATATACGGTTTTTGATCAAACAACCGGGACGACAGTTATTACGGGCACAACTCAAGACACAAATATTTCCTTTACACCTATAGTTAGTCATACTTATAAATGTAGCGTAGCAGCTGTCAATTCTTGCGGCCAGGGACCAAGCTCATCAGCCGTCAACACTTGCGTAGCTCCAAATACGCCTACACCCACAGTAGTCCCTACAGAAACACCTATGCCGTCTATAGTTGAGACACCAACACCTACGGAAGCACCAACGGAAACGCCCACGCCAACTTTTACTCCCACACCAATCCCAACAAGTGAACCTTCATCTACGCCTACTGCAACGCCCACAAGTCCGCCAGGAGTCACCGCTACACCCACACCAACTGTAAGCATCACACCCACACCCACAGAAATCGTTGTAGGCAGTGCCCTTCCTACTTCAACACCCACGCCGACTATCTCAGTTTCCCCAACACCCACAAATACACCACCGGTAGCAGGAAGCAATACGGGCGTCTTATTCATGGTTGTGAGCACCGTAATCCTGGTGTCTTTGATGCTTGTTTTCTAAATGAAAAGAGAGTAGACTTATGCTTAGAGGTAAAAAAAGAGAGTCTGAAATACTTCTTTTGAAAAAGAAAAGCCCAGTAAGTATAGTTTTACATAATAACGAGAGAATTTGTCCTTGTTGTCAATTGTTGACTTTACAAGGCATGCCTGGTGGGAGAGATTCAACTTGTCAAAATTGCGGTTACAAAGACCCATGCTGTTACGATTAATTGTTGCAACAGTCTAAACTAATCTGAGCTTGACACTTAGCAGATAATAAGTTATACTGCTAACAGATATGGTATTTATAATCGACCCGTCAGAACAATCCAAACACCCCCTGGTAGCTGTGCGCGAAGGCATTGTTTTCCCCAATACTGAGAATGTCCTGGTCTTCGGACGGCAGAAGAGCGTTTTAGCTATTAATGAAGCACTAAAGTCTGACAAAAAAATCGTTTTAGTTATGCAAAAAAACCCTTCTTTAGACGATCCTAAAAAGAGCGATCTTTACAATATCGGGATGCTGGCCGTGATTAAGAATGTAGTCAACGGCGAAAAAGGAGAAATTAACGCTTTGGTTAAAGGAGAACAAAAAGTAGTTATTAAGGAAATTACGCGCGAAGAGCCATATTATGAGGCTGAAGCACAAAGCGTCAGAGACGTAATTATCGATGACGAAGAGACACAAGCCAGTATTAAATATATCTCCGCGCAGATTAAAAAAGCTATTAATCTGGGGAAAACCATTGATTTTATGTTTCTAATGAATATCCTCAACGTGACTTCTCCCCAAGATTTTTCCTACCAGGTAGCAATGGTTCTTGATTTGCGTGAACATGAGCGACAGGGTCTACTTGAAGAAGTTAACCTCAAGATACGTTTAGCTAAAGAAGTGGAATATATCAACCGCGAAATTAGAATTCTTGAGATTGAACAAAATATCTCTACCAAAACACATCAAAAATTCGAAAAGGGGATCAAAGAAACTTTTTTGCGTGAGAAGATGAAGACAATTGAAGAAGAATTGGGAGGAAAATCCGGTGAAGATAAAGAAATTAACGAATATAAAGAGAAGATTAGGAAAGCTAAAATGCCTAAAGAAGTCGAGGAAAAAGCAATTAAAGAATTGAAACGATTGGTACAGATGTCGCAATTCAATCCCGAATCTTCTTATATTAAGACTTACTTAGATTGGCTTGTTGATTTGCCTTGGACTATTGCGTCCGCAAATAACATTGATATTAAAAAAGCTGAAGGAGTCTTAGATAACGATCATTACGGTTTAAAAAAAATTAAGGAGCGTATCTTAGAATACCTGGCTGTGATTGAACTCAAAAAACGCAAAGAAGAGAAAGATCAGAAAACAAAAACAACTAAAGAGGCAGACGAAAAACCCCATAAAAAAGAACGTCAACCTACTATTTTATGTTTTGTGGGGCCTCCAGGAGTGGGAAAAACATCTTTGGGGCGGTCTATAGCGCGTGCTCTAGGTAGAGAATTTATTAAAGTATCATTGGGTGGAATAAGAGATGAAGCTGAGATCAGAGGTCATCGTAGAACTTATGTTGGAGCCCTACCAGGAAGAATCATTCAGGGAATAAAACAATCTGGAACAAAGAATCCGGTTTTTATGCTTGATGAGATTGATAAGATAGGCAGAGATTATCGTGGAGATCCTTCGGCAGCCCTTTTAGAAGCTCTCGACCCTGAGCAAAATCATTCATTTTCAGATCACTATCTGGAGGTTCCATTTGATCTCTCAGACGTTTTTTTCATTACTACCGCTAATATCTTAGACACGATCCCCGAGGCGTTACTGGATCGCTTAGAGGTTATTCATTTTCCCGGTTATACTGAAGATGAAAAATTCAATATAGCCAAACAATATCTTATTCCTAAACAGATACAAGCCCATAGCTTGACTAAAGATGAAGTGACAATTACCGAGGAAGGATTGAAGACTATTATTCGCAGACATACAAGAGAGGCAGGAGTACGTGAGCTCGAAAGACAGATTGCCGCAATTTGCAGGAAGGTTGCCAGAGAAATAGTAGAGCAGAGAACAATAAAAAAAACTATTGGCACTTCAGATCTGCAGAAGTACCTTGGCCCCTATAAATATCAATCACAGATGCTTGAGGAAAAGAATACAGTAGGGATTGTTACAGGTCTGGCATGGACTCAGGCTGGTGGAGACATCCTTTTTATCGAAGTTGCAATTATGCCGGGGAAAGGAAATTTAACGCTGACCGGCCATTTGGGGGATGTAATGAAAGAGTCTTGTCGGGCTGCCCTTTCCTATATTCGTTCGCGTTGGGAAATGTTTGGTCTAAATAAAGATTTCTTTAATAAGATTGATATTCATGTCCATGTTCCGGAAGGAGCTGTTCCTAAAGATGGACCGTCAGCGGGAGATGCAATTACCACGGCTATGGTTTCGGCTCTGACCAAGATTCCTGTGCGAAGAGATGCAGCCATGACGGGAGAAATTACTCTGCGGGGGCGCGTGCTTGAAATAGGCGGAATAAAGGAGAAGGTTATCGCCGCGCACAGAGCACAAATTAAAACGGTTATTCTGCCGAAAGAAAATAAAAAAGATTTAGAGGATATTCCTAAGAGTGTGCTCAATGATTTACATTTTGTTTTTGTCACCCACATGGACGAAGTTTTAAGAGAAGCTTTGGCTTTCCCAAAAGAAAAAGTGACTATTCCTTTGTTTAGCAAACAATTTGCCGTGAAAGCAAAAAACCTCAACTAAGCTTAACGGAATTTTCCCCTCCAAATCAGATAATTGTTGCGTAAATTATATCCAAGAGCAAAAATTTTATAGGCGATTTCGTTAACCACAAGATCATAGCTTCCTACGAGTTTAACAAACTTTCCGCCATAACCTTCCTTAAAGCGCGTAAAACCAGCCCAAGGATGTTTAGGGCTATAACTGGGCTCCAGTGAACCCCACATGTCCAAATATTTTGCTCCCACCTTTTGACCGAATTTAATACTTTCCCACATAATCAGTTGTGCAGCCATCACATTACGGTGCTGCTCGGATGATCCCCCATAAACATAGTAAAGGCCGTTTTTAAAGTGAAAAAGCTCATAAGCAGCAAGGGGGATATCTTGATAAGAGGCAATTAAAAGGTGAGCGATTTTTAGCTTGAGATGTGACCAAATTGCTCGATGGTAATTGATATCATGGCCATAGTAATTTTGCCGCTTGGTGGTGGCAAAATAGAGTCGCAGAAAGATTTCAAATCCTTGTTCATCTGACTGCTCTTTAACGCTCACTCCCTTTTTTTGGGCCAGACGTAGATTGTAACGAGTTTTGGGTTTCATTTTCTTGAGTAACTGTTCTTCGTTTTGTTTAAGATCGATTATTTGAGTCCATTCCGGAAAAATAGGACTCTTGGATTTGATGAGTGGGAATCTGCTTGTAATTTTTAACTCCTTATTAGTATAAGGTTCAAGTTTTACACTGATGATATTATGTTTTTGACTGTAGTCTCCCAGAAAATCAAGAGTCTGTTTAGAAGGAAAAGGAGAACGAGGGAGGTAGCCCGTGCTCCAATCTGTGTAGGGTATTTTATGGACAGTTAGTTGAAAAACATTGGTTAATTTTCTGCCAACAAATTCCCCCAGTCTTATGACTTCAAGACCCATTTCTTTTCTTGCTTCGCCCCACTCCCAACTTTGTAAGGGATGAACAGCAAGTGAATTCCAGTGTTGCTGGTCAAAATTGTCTGCGATTAATTTTACATTCATAGGGTTGATTGAATAACCTTTAAAGTTTCCTCAGCGCACTTTTGCCACGAAAAATTTTTAATTTGTTCTTTACCTTTTTTTATTAGCTGTTGACGTAAGACTTGATTATTAGCTAAGATCTTCATTTTGGTGAGTAGTTCTTTTTCGCTGTGCGGGTTGAAATATAAACAGGCTTGGCCGCCAATTTCGGGAAGACTCGATACGTTTGAACTAATCACTGGACAGGCATAAGCCATTGCTTCCAGAATAGGGATGCCAAAACCTTCATATAGTGAGGGGAGAACAAAACAAAAAGCGTTTTGATAAAGCTTGACCAATTCAGCATCAGTTACATAATCGGTAAAAATAATTTCTTCTTCCAGATTTAGATTGGTTACTAAAGAGAAAATTTGCTGATATAACCATCCTTTACGGCCGACAATAATTAACTTAAATAGAGGATAAGTTTGTTTAAATTTTCTGAAGGCGCGGATTAGCGTTGAGACGTTCTTGCGGGGCTGCAAAGTGCCAACGTAAAGAAAATAAGCTTTGGGTAGATCAAAATTTTTGAGTTGTTCTGCGGTTTTAGTCTTTTGTTTCTCATAGCCATTATAAATGACTTCAACCTTATTAACAGGAAGTCTATAAAACTTAAGCAGGTCCTTTTTTGTATTTTGAGAAACAGCGATAACCCTTTTTGCTTTCTGAACACTATATTTAGTCCAATTCTCAAGTTTATATAAATCTTTTTTTAGAAATTCTCCGGGATAGTAAAAATAAGAAAGGTCATGGATGGTAACGACAACAGGAACGGGACTTAAACGTGGAGAATAATGGGCGGGAGAGAAAAAGACGTCAATATCTTTTTTTAAATTAAGTCTGGCCGGCAAAAAAATTTGCGACCATAATTTATCGCCAGCGACTGTCTCATAATTGAAAAACTCATGAGGCGGGGGTAAGTTAGATTGTGGCTTTTCCTTTAAAAAAATCTTGAAGCGTAAGTTGGAGTTGGCTTTTTTACTCCAGTAAGCAAGGAGATTAGCAGCATAAACTGAAACACCGACTTTTTGTTTGACATTGGCTTCATTGCCGTCTACTCCGACAATCATAGGTTTAAACTATTTATCATTTTAGCGTAGTATGTTTTCCAAGTGAAATCTTTGGCTCGAAGTTTTCCTTTTTGCGCAAGACTTTGACGCAATTTCTGATCGTTCAATAACTGTTGCAGAGCATTGGCAATAGAATCTACTTTCAAGGGGTCGAAAAGCAAAGCGGAATCCTTACTTATCTCTTTGAGTGAGGAATTGTCGGAAGTTGCAACCGGTGCTCCATGAGACATTGCTTCCAAAACAGGATAACCAAAACCTTCCCAAATTGATGGATAAACGAAAAAAAGACATGAGGTATAGAGGTTAGCCAGTTCTTGATCACTAACATAACCGGTGAATTTAATATTGTTTCTTGGCTTAACACTCTTATCCCAGCCTCCTGGACCGACGATCAATAATTCGACATCTGGAGAGCCGATTTTGTTAAAAGCTTCAATTAAACTGCCTAAATTCTTTCTTGGTTCTATTTTTCCAACGGTAAGAATGAAGGGTTTCTTAGCAGTTATTTTTTTCGCTGGCTTTGTAATTTCCAAACCAGGATAATTGACAATTATTTTTTGCTCAGAGATTTTAAGTAATTTAATCAAATCGTCTTTAGTGGCTTGCGAATCGGCAAAGATAAGAGCGGATTCTTTAGCGACCCACTTTAGCCTTTTTGTTTGCGTTTTAAGAATTAGAGGATCAACTGTTTGTGGGTAACGGAGATAAACTAAGTCATGAATGACAGTAGCGCGTTTACATTTAGATGGAGGTTCAGTCCAATCAGAACTGATAAACCAATCGAGTTTGCCAACCAAGGTTTCGATATTCAGAATATGAAGATCATTCCAGAGTGCAGAAAGGCCTTTAGGTGGAATCTTAATTTTAATTATTGGCCATTTCCGAGTATTGATTATTTTTTCCAACGCAGGATCTAAGTTCTGTCTGAATGAAGAAAAGAGAAAGACCCAGTCATTTTTTTGCTCATAATTACAGATAGCTTGAACAAGACCGTTTGTGAATCTGCCGACGCCGGTTCCTTTATAAACACTTTGAGAAATATCTAGACCAATTTTCATTTTTGCTTCTGGATTGTTTTGTAAATGTTGATTAAACGCTGAGCTATTTTATCCCAGCTATATATTTCTTTTACTTTAATAAAAGAATTTGCTTGTAGTTTTTTATAAAGATTTTCGTTGTTTAAAATATGAACGATCTCTTTAACAAATGAATCGCTATCGTCAGCTACCAAAACATGAATATTATCTTCCACACTAAGTCCTTCAAAACCTATTTTTGTGCCGATTACCGGTAAGCCTGAGGCCATGGAGGCAAGAATTTTTAGGCGTGTTCCGCCCGGACCATATATAGGCGCCACAAACAATGTCGCCTGATGATAAAGTTTTTTAATTGTTTTACTATTACTGGGAGCGATATCGATGATCTGTAATTGGCGGTCATGATGGTGATTAATTCTTTTTGCTTCTTGGCCGGCAATAATCAATTGGAAATTTTTGAGAACTCTTTTTAGTTTGGGGAAAATTTCTTTGATTAGAAAATTAGCCGCCTCTTCATTCTGTAACCAAAAAAAATTGCCTACAAAAAGAAGGATAGGCCTATATAGTAATTTTGATGGCAATTTATCGACAAGCATATCATCGCCTGCTCCGTTGGGGATAATTACCGGAAAAATTTTGGGTTCGATCTTGTTAATTTTTTCTTCATCACTGATTGAAACTGTTGCAACCAGTGAGGCCTTTTTCCAATAATGGCGTTCCCAATATTTAAGTTTTAAGATATCTATATAAAAGAAAGGGCGGATAAGGACTGGCAGTGTTTCCACAAAATGCTGGTAGACTTCATACTCAATAGTCTGTTCAACCAATAATGTTGGAATATTCGTTTTTGGTAGGTGTGGCATTACATAAAAGGTTTCCAAATGGATGACGTCAAATTTTTGTTCTTTCAAGAGTTTTTGGATTGTATCTTTAGCTTCTATAGAAAAGTTGCGAACGATTAGAAATGGTTTACGAGAGAAAATTGCCTTGAGAACAATATCTATGCGCCAGGGTTTCTCGGGTCGCTTGCAAAGATAAATTTGCTGACAAAAAGGTTTTAAGTATTTGAGGTACTTTTTTTGTTGTTTATTCTTATACAAGGAAACCAGGATAATTTCGTTATCTCTACTTAAATATTTAAGGAGATTAAGCGTTCTGATCTGTCCGCCCGAGGCAGGAGGGTAAGGGAGATAAGGCGTGACCATTAATATTTTCATAGTTTAAATAAGGCAAATTTCTCATTAGAGAAAACAAGTTGAGATTGTCCGTTTGCCTTAAGCTTATTGATTTGCTGTTGATTCATAGTTGCTAAATAAGAATATCCTTCTTGTTTGAGTTGTTCAAGATCTTTATAGATAACTGGCGAGCCGCGTCGATTAGCCAAATAAAGTAAGGTCATATCGCCATTAGTTTCAGTAATTATTTTATCATTCTGATTGGTCAAGTCTTGAATAATATTTGCGATACTAACAAGATCTTTTGGATAAGCATACCAATTTCTAACTTCACGATAAGAAATGAAAAAAGAGAGAATAAACAGAAAGGCAGAAACAAAAATCACCAAAACCGGGTTGCGAAAATTTCCACTGTTTTTGAAGATGAAATCCGTCCCCAAACCAACAAAGATAGCGATCACGGGAAGAATTAAAGTTTGATAGTAAGCACCCTGTAGATTTAGATTTTGAAAAAAAAGAATAAAAACTAACGCTGTCAGCAAAAGGCTTAGGAACAACTGTCTTTTACTTTTTGCAAGCACTCCTAAAATAAAGAAGAATGTTAAGTATCCGCCAAGAATTAAATTGTTGAGCCGATCAAAAAAAATCACGTGCCAAAAAGTGCGGAAATTGCTGAAAAGTTTAATACCGGCCTGAATACCTTCCGGAAAGTGGCGTACGTAGTTTATCCACAGAGCAAGCGGAAGAAGGCTGAGAACAAAAAAAAGATAGAAGGGCGTCTGTTTAAGGATTTCCCAACGGTATTTTCTCCAAAACAAATAAATTGTTGGTAAGAGATAGAGGAGCATGTATGAGCTGATTAGTAATCCACTGGCAGTAAACAGAATCGCTAAGATTAGAAAAAAAGCGTTTTTTAAGCTGTTTTTTCCCTGAGAGAAATAGTAGACAAAAATCAGTCCGAGGAAAGTGTAGGTCAAAGCCATAGTATATGGGAGAATCAAACGTGAAAAGAAAACAAAATAAGGAAAAAAGGAATAAACCAAAGCCCCGGAAGCGGCAGCAACTCTTCCATTTTCTTTGAGCAATAATAAGTAAATTATTGCGATTAAAATCAAAGAAAAAAAGGCCGTTGTCAATCTCCCATAGATCTCCAAAGAGATAAACGGCAAGTATTTTGCGAAAAAAGCGACAGTTCCACTATAGAGCGAAAATTCAGATAGATCCAGGCCTTGGAAGCTTTCTTTTCCAGATTGTAAAGGTGAAAGATTATCAGAGACAGGTATTAAAAGATTGAATTTTTTGTTAACAAAGTTTCTGGTAACCGCTGCAGTTTCGGCCTGCCGCGAAGAATATAGATCAGCTAAGGGAATATCTATTTTATATAAACGAAAAGTAAAGGCAAAAATTAGAATGAGAGTCAGAATAACTAAATCTCTGACCGAAAATTTATTCGCGTTTGCTTTCATATGCGATTCTGACCAGACCGATAAACATTCCGGCTACAGACCAAAAGACATAGGCTACTTTGGAAGATTCAAAAACATCAATGTAGGTTGCATTGATCAACAAAGCTAGAAGGCCAAAAATAAAACCGTAAACAAGATATTTTTCACCTCGGGCCAATTTTTTTACTCCTTTCCATAGATAGCGTACGGTCGAGAACAAAATAACCAAAAAAGCAAGAGTTCCCACCAATCCGAACTCGGCTAACCAGCGCAGAAAGTCGTTATCTGTTGCTTCAGTGACAGAAGAGGGGCCAGTTCCAAATAACGGATTATAAGAGAAAGCTGCAACTGCTCGGGGCCATTCTATCTGAAAACGTGTGGCACAGGAAATATCACAGAGTATCTTTTGCTCGGGGTTAAGATAAGTGGCAATCTGTTGACTTCTTTTTGCCAACTCCGCTTGAGTTAGAGCTTGACCAGATTGTGAAGCCTCTTTTTCTACTTGTTGTTTGGCGATTAGCAGCGCCTGCTGTTCTAACCGGGCTTGTTCGGAGGCGCTTAGTTTTTCCTTCGTTTTTAATCCTGGGATCACAAATCCTCCTGCTGGCAAATTCTGGGAATTTATTTGCTGATTAATAATCAGATTTCCAGTTTGTTCATTAACAAAAACTTGTTTGACTTGAAAAGTCTGCAGAAATCTTTTGGACAGGTCCCCCGTAACATAAAAAAGAACTACAGTTAAAGCTAACACCGAGAACCATATTGACCATTTTCGATTTAACAAAAGGAAGAGGGTTATAGTAACGACATAAGCGGCAAACGAACTGCGAGCTGCGGTATATAAAAGAATAATCAGAATCAGTGTAAACAAACCGAAATATCTCTTTTTATTATTGAGTAGAAAATATCCTAAGATTAAAGGGATGAAAAAAATACTGAACATCGCCAAATCAAAATGTCCACCGAAAGTTGAAGAGATTCTTGCTTCCGGCGTTAGATAGAGGATTATTCCTGAAGCGTAAGCTGGATTCATTGTTTGAACAGCTGGCCAGCCTAGAAATCTTTGGCCCAGCCCATAAAGTCCAACCAATAATACAGAAACAAGGAAAAGATTGAAGTAATAAAAAAAACGCTTTTTGGAATCGATCAGTGAAGTTGCGATAAAGAAAACAGCCATATATTCAATTCGTCGCAAAGCATTCAGGAAACCTAATTGGTTTATTCTGATAGTATGTTGGACATAAAAACCAATGTAATACGAGGCAAAATCAGCTGCCCAAAAAAACAAAAAAAGTAGCAAAAATTGAGTCTTAAGATGAAATTTTCTGCGTATCCATTGAATAAGAGTTGCTGCATAAAAGATAGCCATAAATAGATCCTCAACTCTGATATGAATGTAAGTATATTCGATACGGCTGAGAGGCAATTTTGGGTACAGTGGAATTAAGAAAATAAAAATCGCAAATAGGATATGAATGAGGTTGTTATCGACCCACTTTAACCAGCTGATAAGCTTGTTCATAAGTTTCTATTAGATATTGGTTTTGAGTTATTCTGCCGACAAGAATCGCTACCAATGCTTTTAATTTTAGCATAAATTTGAGGCAAGAAAGGGCCATTCTGGAACGGTGTTTTTGATAGAAATAAAGAAAGCCACGATAAACCTGGACAATCGGAAAAGTTCTACCTGGTGATGAGGCGGAGCCGAGATGGATAAATTGCGCCCAAGGATAAAAATAAGTTAGATAATTTCGTTGTCGAGCTCGGTAGAGGAGATCGACTTCTTCCATATACATAAAAATACTCTCATCAAATCCGCCGAGTTTATTAAAATAACTTTTTTTAGTCAAAATACAGGCGCCGGATAGCCAATCGACTTGCCTAAGGCGAGTAGGTGAAAAGCGTGTTAATCCCCAATAATCTCCCTTGAGAAAAAGAGCGATAAAAACCACAGGCAAGGTAAAAAAACGAGAGGCCGAAGACTGCTCTGTTAGATCTTTGTTCAGTAACTTACCCCCCAAAAAATGATATTTATTCTCATGTTGTTTATAGAAAGCAAACAAATTAGCGATGGCGTTGTTAAGAACAACTATATCTGAATTCAAGAATAAAAGGTATGATCCTCGGGCGTGGCTGACAGCTAAATTATTCCCTTTGCCGAAACCAAGATTTTGCTTTTTGAGTACAAGCTTGAAGTTACTTCCAATTTTCTGAGCATAAGTTTTAAGCAGGGAAGGCGAGCCGTCTGTCGAGCCGTTATCGACCACAACGAATTCGTAAGAGAAAGGAGCTTTGGTGAGTGATTTGAGGCAGGAATCGAGGCAATTTTGAATGATTTTCTTTGTATTATAGGAAATAATGATGATCGAGAGCTCAATTTTTTCCATGCGGGTTTAGTATAATTATAGCACAGCCAACGTAGCTCACCGGCAGAGCAGTCGTTTCATAAGCGATTGGTAGGAGGTTCGATTCCTCCCGTTGGCACCATGATAGAATATAGTATTTGCAGGAATGGCTCTGAACATTCTTTATTAGGAGAAGTAGATAGTGATCATACACGAGTTCTACTACTTAGTTGCATAGACTTAGATTATCTTAGATTGAGTGATATAGAAGTTTCTTCGGCTATTGAGTATAAGAGCTTTTTGATTAGCTTCGGTTTAGATGGAGATTCCACTGGAAGTGAAGATACCGACAAATTATACAAGCTGTTGGCGGAAACAGCGCTAGGTGATATCGGAGCGGATAGTCGTAGATTTTTAAATGAAGAAAATTATTCCCGCTTTTTGGATATTGTCACACATCATCAAGAGTATAATCCAGACAGTAAGATTTATGAATTGATTAATCAGCAGTTAAAAGAGAGATGTAAGAATAAATAACTATAGATTTGATGAATCGACGATGATAGTTACAGGACCATCATTAAAGATTTGTACTTCCATTTTTGCTCCGAATTTGCCGCTTTTGACTTTAACTCCTTTCTCCTTTAATTGTTTAATGAACAGTTCATAAAGTTTGATTGCCTCTTCAGGTTTCATTGCCTTGACAAAAGAAGGTCTTCTTCCTCCCCTTAAAGTTGCTACTAGAGTAAATTGCGAAACTACTAAAAGTTCGCCACCTATCTCTAAAATGGATTTGTTCATCTTTCCCTGTTCGTCAGCCATAATTCGTAAGCAAATAATCTTTTCGACGAGCTTTTTTACATCATTATCTTTGTCTTTGGCAAAGATTCCCAAAAGAATAACATAACCTTGGTCGATTTCAGAATAGGTTTCATCAGCAATCAGAATTTTGCTTTGCTTAACTCTTTGAACTACAGCTAACATAAATTTAGGGAGTTGGAGTAGGTGTAGGATTGATAATTGCGTCACCGGCACAATCTATACAAAAAGTCGACATACCATCAGAAACCAGAGTTTTATCCCTCTGTTCGATATTGGGATCGCCAGGAGTGGGGTTTTGGACATACTTGTCACTATCTTTAGTTACCCAGACGGGTCCGCGAATTGTCTTCAAGTTCTGGATATTTTCTGTCCCTTTGATGAAATATTCAAAACGTGTCGAACAACCTGCTGGTTGTGAGGTGGGTGATTGAGGCGTTGGTTGACCTTGAGCTATTTGCGTAGAGACTACAGTTCCCGTGTCCCAGCAGACTTGTCGACCGACTACTGTACTAGGTTTAATCGGGAAAAGATCAGGTTGGTTCTTCAAAATATAACGCATG
>CAZMIL010000008.1:0-29632 GCA_964566425.1 uncultured Gammaproteobacteria bacterium
GGGCAATGAAAGCCGTAGCCAGAGTTGTAGCTCTCCTTCCCAACCGAAAAGCAAACCACGTAAGGAGAGGAAACCCAAAAAACTCGAGAGGGTAACTGTTTTCACGCAACGCTACTGATTGCCCAAAAACTGTTAAGGTCAAAACTACTAACGCAGAAAAAACAAGCGCTACCTCGATTACTCGATAGAAATACGGTTGATAAACAAAGCGACGTCCGCGGCGACTCCAGGTGATCAGTAAAGGAGCAAAAATGAGAGCTCCACCGATGTCACCCAACCACCAGATCAGCCAGACTTGCCAATAAGTAGCAACAGCAACCAAATGCTCTAAGGTCAAACTCGTCACGCCGATGAACGGACTAATCATCGTGGCAAAGGCTACGATGATAGTATAGAAAAAAATTGTCCGTGGATGATTGAGAACTTCTCTACCGCTAGCATAACGATTGATCAAATAGACGGTTATTAAACCTTCAAGCGTATTGCCGGCAGAAATAGCTAAAACAGTTAAAAATGAACCAGCATTCGTAATATTGGTCAAAAAAGCTCCAAAAAAAATTGCCGGCCAAAAACGATACCCAAAAACAATCAAAGTAGCCAAGGCAATTCCCGTAGGCGGCCAGACAGCAGTCGCGCTCTTATTAAGTAGAGCATACTGCAGGCCAAATTTACCTGCAAGAACATAAACAACTAAGACAACACAGAAGATAAACCAATCTCTATTTTTATATTCACGCCAAGGAACCAGCAACATAAGATTAACAACTCAATTTGTTCCTATTTTACCCAAAACCTTGGCGGCGTGTTCAGCTCCCTGCTGCATCGCTTTTGTCACATCCAGCGATTGCAAATATCGAGCGATAAAACCGGCAGTGTAACCGTCTCCAGCGCCTGTCGTATCCAAAATCTTCGCGGGCTTTATCGTTTGTTGGTAGTAAACCTTATCTTTAACATAACCGTAACTGCCTTTTTCGCCGTCGGTAACAATCAGAATTTTATCACGAAAAACGGCTTGTCCAGCAGCAACATTCCCAGTAAAATCTAAAACTGTATAATCCTGTTTAACCAAATCGGCAAATTCGTGCCCGTTGACAATTATAACATCAGCCGCAGTCAATAAAGGCAAAAGTTCATTTTGGTCCTTCCTCACGTCTTTGACTCCCAAGTTAAGAAAAGTCAATAGATCGTTTTGCTTTGCATATGATAAAAGTTCTGTCCTTTGTTCAAGAGGTATGTCAGGCAAGTTACCTAAATAGATAGCTTTTGCCTCAACAAGATGTCGCCAATCCTTTATTCCGGCAAACAATTCCGCATGTGGCGGCTCATAATGGATAATCGAACGCTCACCCGAAGGAGTGAGCAAAATACTGGAAATGTTTAGATAATCTTGCTTAAACTGACAGAGGTGGGTATGAATGCTAGCTTGGTGCAGCCGCTCAAGAATAACCTCTTTAAAAGAGTTTTCACCAATCAAACCGAGAATAGCAACCCCCAATCCATATTGACGCAGACCAATAGCTACATTGGCTCCGCCACCACCGATACTCTCGTAAAGTTCGTCAACCACGTATTTGCCGCCAATGGCTAATTGAAAACGCTCGTTATCCAACGTCAAAGATTTACCGCGAAAGGAAAGATCAATACTTATCGTCCCTATAGAGATCACATCCAGCATAAAAACAATATAACATTTTTTGGGGTAAAATTGAGGAATGCTGATCATAATTTGTGGTGAAGACAATGTTTCCTCCCGGAATTATTTCTTGCAATTGCAAGCCGCTTACAAAGAACAAGGAAATGATCTCAAGAAAATTTATTCTTCCGAACTACAGACAATTTTATTATCTTCGGCAGATATTCTCAATCTTTTTGGCCAACGCCAAATTTTTTTAGCCGAAAATCTAAATAAAGTTGTTTCACGAAAAAAAGGAAACAAACCATTTGAGGTGTTAACAGCCATAGGAAAAAATAAACAAATAGTCTTGCTCGACTGGGAAGACGGGGTCAGTCAAAGAGAGTTAAAAATTTCGGCTTTGGGTAAAGTCAAAGAATTTAAGCCGAGCGCGAGTATCTTCAAACTTCTCGACGCGTGTTATCCATCCAACTTGCAAACTTTTATTTTTCTCCTGCGCGCTGTATGCAGCCCGCAAAACGCAATGTTCGTCTATGTCATGTTGCGTCGACACATTAGAAATCTGTTGTTAGTAAATTCTAAAGCTAAAATCCCCACCCTTCAATCTTGGCAACTTCATAAACTGCAACAACAAACCAACTCTTGGCAGCCGGAAAGACTAATATCTTTCTATGAGCGACTAATTTCCTTGGACATTTCCTTAAAAACCGGTAAGAATGCTTACGATTTGCAACAATCTCTGGAGATATTGGCCTGTTATTATTTGTAGACTATATTCGACAATCAAGGAATAGTTTTTTAAATCGACTCTATAGGTCATAATCTTAAGCGAAAAAAATAAAAAAATAAATTGTCACAGCAATCTAAATAACTATAGAGCTCCACTTAGCACCCAAAGAGTGTTTTTGCGGGTTAAATATAGTATCTATAGAGTGAAGAATAAACGTTTTTTAAAATTTCTATATGGCAATTTAGATTGTTCTTACGCCCCAAAGTTAAATTGGACTTGTGTTAGCAGGCCTTTCGATTATCTGCTAAGAAAATTATAGGGTTTAGACTATCTTAACAAGCTAAATCCTCTTACAAAATAGTCGCTTCCAGAACACGCCAGCAAAAATTTATTATTTATTAATCTTTGTCCACGAACTCTCGCTTAGTCTACTATTAGATCGCTTCATTATTTGTGAGTTCCATTTTTGATTATGTACTTTTTTGAATACCGTTGTTAGTAAACTTTTTTGTTAAATCTATTGAGATTGACTTTTAAAGAGGAAGGTTCGATAATAAAAACCTATGTCTATTGATTCTTCTCTTTTTAAAGCTTATGATATTCGCGGAGTTTACCCAAGAGAGCTTAATGAAAACAATATTCAGACGATCGTCGCTGCTATTTATGACTTTTTTAGACAAGACCTTAAAAAATCCAAATTAAGTGTCGTTTTGGGCCGCGACATGCGGCTTTCTTCACCTTCGCTTTTTGCCAAGGCCAAAGAGATTTTAGCCCGTCAGGGAGCCTCAATCGTCGATGTCGGACTGGTTTCCACTCCTACTTTTTACTTCGCGGTTCTTGACGGCCAGTATGACGCAGGAATTCAGGTCAGCGCCTCACACAATCCCAAGGAATACAACGGTTTAAAGTTTGTCAAAAGAGTAGGGAAAACGTTGATCAAAATCGGTCAGAATACCGGTATGGATCAGGTCAGAGAATTATCCTTGGCAGGAAATACTGATGTAGGAAATCATCAAGGAATGATTGTCGAATTCTCCGATGCTGTCGATAAAGAAGTTGAAGCGGCTTTAAAGTCGGTCAATCCACAGCAGATCAAAAAATTCAAAGTTGTTGCTGATCCCGGCAACGCCATGGCAATACTTTATCTTGATAAATTGTTTAAAAAACTCCCTTGCGAGTTGATAAAAATGAATTTCCAACTCGATGGGAATTTTCCAGCGCACCAACCCGATCCTTTACAATTTTCTACCCTCAAGGATTTGCAGACCAAAGTTATTGCCGACAAAGCGGACTTAGGAATTGCGCCTGACGGAGATGGCGATAGAGTATTTTTTATTGACGAAAAGGGAAGAGTTGTCTCTGCGACGATGATCACTTCTTTAATTGCTAAAGCAATCTTGACTAAGCATCCCGGGGAGAAAATTTTAGCTGATATCCGCGACATAATGAACGTCAAAGCCACATGTAAAAAATACGGAGGAAAATTCCTACTGAGTAGAGTCGGACATGCTTTGATTACGGCTCAGCTAAACAGTGAGGAAGCAGCTTTTGCCGGCGAATCGTCAGGTCACTTCTACTTCCGAGAGACCGGGGGGGCCGAAAGTTCTGTGCGTGTCATCCTTTATGTGTTGGAAGCCATGGGGCAGTCTGACAAGCCTATTTCTGAGTTGCTTGAGGAGTTTCACAGCGCGTTTGAATCCGGAGAATACAATTTTGTCCTCCCCGCAGGACTTGAAGCTAAAAAATTCCTCTCTCAGATCGAAAGCGAGTATAAACAGGGTCAAATTTCGCATCTAGACGGCCTTGCAGTGAACTTTCCCGATTGGCGATTCAATATGCGCACCTCGAATACCGAGCCGCTTCTGAGGTTGAATTTAGAGGCAAATTCAGAACCTCTAATGAAGCAGAGGCTCGATGAACTTCTTGAAAGCTTAAATAGAGCAGGTTTGAAGAGAAAATAGCGATTAGTCACCCCAACGGAAGCAAGAATCTGTAGATTCTCGATCAAGTTAAAAATGACATAGGCAAGGCGAAAATGATAAAGGTAAACTGGTATAATATTAGCACCGTATGGACGAGGCCGCTACAACAGCACAATCACCGATAAGACTCTCTCATTTCACACGGGCTCTGGTCGAAAATTTTAAAGCCATCAGGCCTAAAGTCATACCCGATGAAACAAGTCGCATCTCTGTTTCACAGACTGTTTCTTTCTTCGCGATTGCCTATGAGAAGTTGAGAAACGCGGTTGAATATCGTGAGAGCCATCTTATTCGCCGCGCCGTAATAGAAAGGATTCTCAAACGCCGTTTAACTCTCAACCCAGAAGCGGCCGGCGAAGGCGAAGACTTGTTACGCGAACTCCTCTGGGCCCGCTATTTCCCCAATGAATCTTTGGGTGAGCACGATATTGCGGCTGTACAAAAACTCTTAGATCGTTATATAACTATTCGTAGGCAACTAAACAGCCCGCGGGACGGCCAGTTTTTATTTGATTTGCTGACCTGTACGATTGAAGAGATACTTTCTCCTGAAGAAGCTAAACGCAACACTACCTTCACTTTTTTTATTTACCAAGTTTTAAAAGATAAAGTTAAGATTGAGAACGTTCCGGAGGACGAAAAAAATGCTTATTTTTATGTTACTTTAGAAAAGTGGTTTGCCAAAAGTGACAATCCGTATTTGCGTTATCGCTTATTTACTCTTTATCATGAATCTATTTTTGAGGTAAGTTCTGAAAAGCTTCCTACAGTGCTTAAAGAATTACCACAAATTTTTACTAAGGTTGATGAATTGATTGCCAATCCCTACTCCAATCGTTTAAGAGCTTTTGTCAATAATCAAACTCCGCCTTTCAATATTCTATTTGAGATTTTCAAGAAAGATGGCTCGCAGGCTGAAACGATTTTGATCGATAGACATAAACTAGGGACAGAAGTTGAGCAAATTGCGCGAATTAAATACGCTCAAACCCGCTCTCGGCTGAATAGTCTGGCAATCAAAGCAATCATCTATATTTTTATTACCAAAATGTTGTTCGCTCTAATTTTGGAATATCCTTTATCGCTGTATTTCTACCGTGAAGTTAGCTATTTTTCCCTGGCTATTAATTCTTTATTTCCACCTGTTTTGATGTTTGTGATCATCTGGATGACTAAAATCCCCGGCGAAGAAAATACCAGAAAGTTATTTGACCGCTTGGTGAATATTATTGATGCAGATAAATCATTTGAAACAACTATTTCTTTTATAACTAAAAAAACTAAGCCGCGCCGTCGGCTGTTGATCTTTGCTTTCACCATTGTTTATGCTCTGACTTTTCTTATCACTTTTGATATTCTGAATTATTTTCTGATGCTTTTGCATTTCAACCTCGTTAGTGAAATCATTTTCCTCTTTTTTATCAGCATCGTCAGTTTCTTCGCCTATCGCATCAGACAAATTGCCAAGGAATATCAGCTTAGAGAAGGAGAGAGTTTTATCAGACCGTTTATCGACTTTTTCTTTTTACCAATCCTTTCTGCAGGGAAGTGGTTGAGTAGTGGTATTGCCAAACTTAATTTCTTTACTTTTATCTTTGATTTCGTTATTGAAGCTCCATTCAAGCTGGTTTTTGAGGTAATAGAAGAGTGGATCCGGTTCATCCGGACCAAAAAAGAGGAAATCGTCTAAAAACTTCTAGTTTATAGGATATTCCCTGTATTAGCGTCTGATGAATTAATCCACGTTCCGTGACTTCCTGCCTTGTACTGCCAACCCCACCAAGAATAGTTTTCAAAACCTGTGGTAGTAGAGAAATATTTTGTTGTCCAATCAACAGAACCAGAACAATTCTGAAGAAGATCACAGTTATAATCAAAAGTACCAACATTCCCATTTGTCGCCCACAGTGGGGTGGATAAAAGAGTCCCCGTGAATGTGGTGCGATATCCTCCACTCATCTCTCCTTCAACACCAGAACCAATCAAGCCAGTTCCACCAGGGCCTGTCTGCTTGTAAAAAGCGTTAAAACGTCCGTTGTAAAAAGTAACAACCGCACAATAAGTATTCTCTCCTGTCTGCCAAAACCTTACGCGTTTGGTAAAGCTCTCAACATTCCAAAAATTTCCATTACCCGGAAAATAGGCATTATCTCCAAGACCAGAGTCAACATCGTTAAGCACCTTCATGGTGACGTCAACCATTGGATCACCTTTTGCATTACATTTCGCTTTTGATAATTCATTATCAGGGTTAAAAATGTTTCTGTTCCAAAAGTCATTTCGTGGGCCGAATTTAAAGAATTTTTCGAGAGCAAGAACTTTTTTGGAAGCAAACAGAGCAATAACCAACAGCAAGACAAACGAGATGGCTAAAATAATTTTTTTCACTTTTTTTATCACCTCCTTTCTGTAGTTTATAAACTACAAGCAATATCATACCCATTGTTTATTAATTGTCAAGCCGTTTTGTATATAGTAAATCATATCCTTGACAGTTGTAAAAAAAGACTATAATAGACTCAAGATGATGAATAGAAAGGAGGTGAGAAGAGGAATATGAAGGCGTTGCATCTCATTTCATATACTTTTTTGTGGGTTGCAGGCATCAATTTAGGCTTAGTGGGATTATTTAATTATGACGTAGTCACAGGCGTTCTTGGCTCAATCGCCGGTGCCGTAACAGTGTTTAACGTTTTGGTAGGTTTAGCCGCTCTTTATACACTGTTCACCCACAAAAACTATTGTAAAATTTGTGGAAAGTAAATAAAACTAACGCAGCCCTTTCGCTTGATTTCAGTATTAGCGTCCAGTTTTATCTCTAAAGAAACGAGATAATTCTTGGATATTATGGTTTATTCCCAAATGCTGCAAATAGGCGCTAACGTCATCTATAGTAGCCGATTTATTTTTTTTAAGTTTATTGTCAAGGAAACCTCTGACGACACTCCGCAAAGTACTCTCTGGAAGTGAAATTTCTCCATTCTGAATATTCTTTTTTTGCGTATCAGTTTTTTTGTTTTTTTCTACTTTAGTTTTTTCCTTCGCCGGTTTGTGTATTTTCTTGGGCTTCTTATGCGATATTGACCCATCTTTTTGTTTGCGATATTCTTTTTGAGCTTTAAGTGTTTTTTGTCTGAAAATAGGATCTTTCCACAATTCCAAAGACTGTTGGCTAAGTTTCTCTTTGACTTCAGGAGATAATTTTCTTCCCCGCAAAGGAGATGGTCGTCCTCTCATTGCTTTAC
The DNA here is from genome assembly GCA_964566425.1 of uncultured Gammaproteobacteria bacterium. Classification (GTDB taxonomy): domain Bacteria; phylum Patescibacteriota; class Microgenomatia; order UBA1406; family GWC2-37-13; genus CAZMIL01. The sequence continues at coordinate 7,591 of CAZMIL010000008.1, forward strand.
TTAACTGTTCCCGCGCGCGGGGGGTATGCGCGGGTTTTAGTTTCAAAATTTCTTGTAAATCATATTTTACTCTGGCTTCTTCCGGCAAATTTCTCCAAGAACGCATTAGTTCTTCCTTAAGCAATTGGGTTATCCTGTTTCTGCTAACTCTATAGATAACAGCTAATTCATATGTCGATGCTTCCGAGCCAAAATAAATGGCAAGCAAATTTCGTCGTCTAAGCGAAAGCGAAGATTTACTTTCACTGACATGATTTAAGGAAAAGGCATCATGACGCAAACAATCGAGGAGAAAATTACGTGCGAGGGGCGAAACGCCTGGAAGAGGATCTCTTATTGGCTTTTCCTTTTCCATCGAGGATAATTATAACAAGAGAAAAAAATGAGAGTAGATTTCTTTGCATCTTTAATCAAGATAAAACATCCACAATAGTTTGTCAAGAGTTCGTCCAGTACAAAATCAGTGAGCCCGGAGAGACTCGAACTCTCAACCTGCTCCTTAAGAGGGAGTCGCTCTACCAGTTGAGCTACGGGCCCATTTCGAGTTTACATTATATCATTGCCTTATGCTAGAATAAATTATGCCTAATTTCAATAACCTAAAAGATCCACGCCTTTTTTGGATTCTTCTGTTGCTAATCGTCTGGGATGGAGTGTGGAAATCAATCGGTCTGTGGAAAGCAAGTAAAAATCACCAAAAAGGTTGGTTTGTCGCCATCTTCCTTCTTAATACCGTAGGGATTCTACCTGTCCTTTATCTGCAATTCTTCCAGAAGAAAAAATAATGGAAAGCGCGCCTGGAGGGAGTCGAACCCCCAACCTTGTGGTCCGAAGCCACACGCTCTATCCATTAAGCTACAGGCGCTCACAAATAATTATACTATAATTACAGTTTATGATCCCTCTCTTGCTTTACTGGTTATTAATAATTGTTGAATTCATTTTTGTTATTACCGCCGCTTTCTACATGCTCTTTCTCATCTATTCCTCAGTCATGGGCGCGCCGTACGTGCCGAGCAAAAAGAAACTCATTGTTAATATTCTGCAAGAAATTCCTTTGACTAAAAAAACTCGTTTTCTCGATCTGGGTTGTGGTGATGGACGAGTAGTGATTGCAGCAGCTAAAGAGTATAAACTTAAAGCAGTAGGAATAGATATTAATCCTATGATCATCGCTTGGGCTAAAATCAAAGCGCGTTTGACTAAAGTAACCGCTGTCGAGTTTAGAGTAGCTAATATTTTCAAAACAGATCTCAAAAATTACGATATTATTTTTATGTTCTTGATGCCGCAACTGTTGATTAAACTTAAACCTAAACTGCAACAAGAAACTAAAAAAAAAGCTCTACTTATCTCGCACGGATTTAAAATCGACGGTTGGGATAAATATTGTTTCAGAATGCTGAAAGGTCGGCCGTTCAACACATATCTCTACCACTTGCGTTAATCTTTGAGTCTTTTATAATGAAAATTATGAGGAAAAAAACTTTGATCTGGCTTTCTTCATTTGCTGTATTGATTTTTCTCAATTTGTTTATCACTTTTAAATATATTGAAAAAGTTAATCGAACAAATCAAGCAGTTCGAATATTGGATGAAATCGCCAATGTCGGAAACTCAAGTAATGCGTTAGGTGCGTATTCCGCCTCTGTTTCGGCCGAGCTGGCTGATAGTCGTGTTGCCAACCTTAAACAATTTTTCCGCAATCACAACTCGCCACTCTATGATTATGCCGATCTGATTGTACAAACTTCAGATAAGTATCAATTTGACTATCGTTTGCTACCGGCAATTGCCATGCAGGAATCCACACTTTGTAAAAATATTCCTAAAGATTCGAATAATTGCTGGGGATGGGGAATTTACGGCAACACTGTCACTCGCTTTGCAACCTATGATGAAGCAATCGAAACAGTAGCCAAAGGGATCCGTGAGGAATATATTAATAAGGGTCTAACTACAGCCACCAAGATTATGGAAAAATATACTCCTTCCTCTAACGGTAGTTGGGCTAAAGCGGTCAATAACTTCATGAAGAGTTTAGAATAGACGACTTATTGCACTGAACGTGCAGATTGCAGTTCCTGTGAAAGTGAATATTGCGTTCCCATTTTCTTTGAACGCACAGCAAACAACGAGCCTCTTTTTTGTTTACGGGAAATCATCGCCTGCAACCAAGTTTTGGAATCACCAATTTTCTCGCGGACACTTCTCAATAGAGAAAGCATTACTTCCAAAAAACGCACGTGATAAACTCCAACCTTGTTTGGCATATCTTCAACCGTGAGCTTGTCAATTTGTCTGACTTCGTGTGACAAATCAGTTCCGCTTTTTTTTATTGCTTCAATTTCTTGACGAATAGCTTGTTGAAGTTGTTGAATTTCGTGTTGAACACTTTCTTTTTCATAATGTTCACGAAAATTGAAGACGCTTTCTCTGCGACGACTTATCTTTTCGCTTTGAACTTGTGTAACTCGCTGGTCAAATTCTTGATATCCCTCCTCGGTATAATTACCGAAAACCGGCTCCAATAGAGATTCGAGAGGATTTTTTTGTACTTTTTGCTGTTTTTTGTTTTGATTTAGCTTGTTTGACATGGCTTCATCTTACTACAGGTTGGAGAGGAAATCAAGAGTCTTCTGCTTACGCAGCAGGCTAGCGTAGAGATAACTATTTTGCACGGCGGCTTGGCGTTCAGCTTGATCTGTAATCCCAGCAAACAGCTTATCCAGCTCCTTGGAATCAACCTCAATTTTTTCTTTATCGGCTATTTCATTGAGAATAAATTCTAGCTTGTGGGTTTCTTCGATTTCACGGCTAAGTTGAGCCTTAAGCACCGCCATTGTCAGATTCTTGGACTTAAGATATGCTTCCACGGTTAAGCCGATTTTAGCGATTTCGTCAAGCAGTCGCGCTAAGCGGGCGTTAAGCTCTTCTTCAAGGATTAACTCGGAAATGTCAACTTGTGCTTCTTTCAAAAGTGTGCTAAAAATTTCGTTCAAGAGTCTCTGTTTGTCTTCTTCCTCGTGGCGTTGATCTTTTTCCTTATCTTTTCCTGGAACCCAAATATCAGCTTTTTTGTGTGTAGTTTTGAGCTCATTAATGAGCTTTTTATAATCTCCTAGCTTGACCTCTGGTTTAACAGCAATCGTAAATTTGAGCTGCCAATCGGTGTTTTCCTTAGCCGATGTGAGTTCAATCTTAGGAGAGACTAAAGGTTGTAAATTTTCTTTTTTGATTAATTCTGCGTAAATTTTTGGCAGTAAGCCTTCAATAGCTTTCTGATAGACGGCGTCTTTGTTAATCTTTTTTTCGGCCATGGTGCGGGGAGCCTTACCTTTACGATAACCCTCGACGTCTACTTGTAACAAAGCTTGTTCAAAAGACACATCATAAGCCTGTTTAATAGTCTTCCAGGGCAGAACCACGTCTATTTGATAAGTATTTCTCGGCAGTTTTATCAGCTTATGAGTGAATTCCATGTACTATTATACCTGAAAAATGTCTTAGAGTTGCGGGGTCAAATTTGCAGCTCCCAAAGCCCCACTGTCCTCTTGAGCTTGAAATTCAGTCATATATCTACGGACACGACTAGCCCAAGTAGGGCTTTCCGCATACAGGCTACCTATTTGCTCAATAGATTGAGCTCCGCGGCCAATATAGTTGGTACGTAAACCATTACCCACGGTCCAAATAGCCTGGTCCCAGTTGGTAAATCTAATCTTTCCACCACCCCAACCAAAAGGATTATAAGAATCAGGCAAGACATAGTTACCAAAACCCGATTCAAGTCCGGCAATTGCCGGCAGCAAATAACAGTCAAGATTATTAGCTTTACAGGTCTCGAAGAAGGTGTCCAGAGACTGTTTCATTGGTGATCGGTATAGGTCCAAAACGCGCTCAACTGCCTTTTTTTGTTTGGCAGTTTCATAGACCGTACTTTGGTAAGAAATACGATTCATCGGAGGCACGCCGACAGGCACACTCAGTTTAGCTGAGGTTCCCGCAACACTTTCGGCTCCAAAGACAAGCCCGACCTTGAATAAAAGAAACAAAATGACTGCTAGTTTTTTCATATTTTTTCTCCAATAAAAAAGATCCTAAAGCTTATTTCGCTGACGCGAATAAACCTTAGGATCTAACTCCTAGTATAGTACAAAACTATAGGATTGTCAAGTCCTCTCAAGTAATTAACCTATAGCTATTTAGCCTCGATTCTGCCTAAAAGGAAGCTATTTGAAAGTAAAAATCCATACTCTTGTATAGGTTCTTTACATCTCATAACCCTTGCGATATTTTGCAGATAAAACTTAGAGGTCTAGAAAAAATAAAAAGGAAGACTGTCGGCGTCGTCGGCAGGTTCTTTTTCTTCATGACGCATAGCCAGAAACAGTTGAACTCTTTCCTTATTCATCTCCAACAGCCAACCTGCGATCAAAACGAGCACCAAGGCGTCTAGCCAATAATTAAGACTGTAAGTTTGATTCGAGGCCATAACGTTGGCGTTTCTGATAAATGAACCTTTGACTTTGCCTTCTGCGGCCTGAACGCTGCCTGCAAAATTAAGGAATTTACCCTTAATCATAATCGAATTGCTAGAATTGTTGGAGGTGACACTTTCGCCGTTATCGGCCTTGGCTTCAGAATAAATCACACTGGTATAGTCGCCGGCAGGGGCTTGCGCGGGTATTGTCAAACCAAAGGTTAATTTTCTACTGTCGCCGGGATTAATGTCCGCCAGTCTGAATTCATTGTAAGCCACTTGCTGGCCATCGGGTCTGAAAATCCCTTGATGGAGCAGAGTGCTGCGTGAGGTACCTTCGCCGGTATTTTTAACAATAACCGTAAATGTAACAATATCTCCCGGATAAACATATTCCCCGATATTAGTTGAAGAATTAACCTCAAGAACAGGAAGTGCATTGCTGACTTGCGCGGAATTATTCGGATCAGCCAGCGTAACCGTGGTCGAACTTGAATTATTAGAAGTGTCCGATTCCGTGTCGCTAGAGGTAACCTGGGCTAGAGTTGTAAATTCGGTCGTGGAAGAATTAGGCTGATTTAAGGCTGTTTGGAAAGAAAAACTGCCGGCGGCTCCCGGTGATATATTTCCCAAGGAAAGATTCAAAATTTTTGCGTTGTTGTAACTTTCTCCTTCGGGCAGCAAAACTTGCAGGCTGGAATTTTTAGCTAAGTCATTCCCTTGATTCTTATAAGCAACTGTGTAGGTAACTGTATCACCTTTGTGAGCAGTGTTCTCATTGGCATTGATAGACACGGCCAGATCAGGATAGGCATACTGGATATCTCCCTGCCATGTGTTAAACACGGTAATCAACGGCATAACAAAGTTTGAACCAATAACGTTAGTATTGATCAAGTTAAAAATATTGGCTAATGAGCCGGCCCAACCTGTGTTGATAATCGAGGAATCACTTTTAGTCTGATTTCTACCGCTCAGGGCAAAAGCTTGAGCCAAAGCTGTTACGTCAGCAAAATTAAAAATGGTAATCTTGCTTCCGCTCCGATCGTTATTATTCTGATCGTCTTGCGGGCCTTGGACCAAAGTTTTATCGGTCGTCCCGTTTGGGTTGTCGAGCCAAAGGCCGAAATTGTTAATTAAAACCCGATACCAATTGGAACCAAGAATATTGGTATTTAAATAATTCGTGCTCGTCCCTTCGGCATACGCATCACCTGTTTGTAGGTTTAAATCACTGCCTTGTTGAGTGTTAGTCCCGGAATCGGCGTTGCTGTCGATTTGCGTGTTAAGTCTAACTAAATTGGTAATATCGACTTCACCGCCGCCGGCATGATTGGAATTGTTCAAAAATCTCTCTTGTGAAGGTAAAATAATGTTTCCATTTAGTGTCCCAAAAATATTAATCACCGGCAGCAAAAAGGTCGAACCGATAACATTGAGATTGATAATGTTTAAAATGTTGGAAATAGCTAAGGAATTTCCGGTATTGATTGCGGTTTGTTCACCTTGGGAAGTGTTGCTTCCGCTGACGGCTACTGCTTGGGATTGAACGTTGACTTCCGCTTTATTAGCTAAATTTACATCTGTCTGGAGATTGTTATTTTCAACCGAGTCCGTTTTAGAAGAATTTAGAGCTTCAGTAAGTGCTAACCAAAGCGCGTTAATATCTATATCCCCGAGATATTGACCGGCAATATTGATGACGATAAATTCAAAGTTCGACCCGATGACGTTACCATTGAGTAAATTGAATTGATTGGCTAGAGCCAAAGCGCTTCCAGTATCGATGCTTGTTTGGCTTGCGCTATTTTGATTTTCGCCGCTAGTACCGTTAGCAGTTGTCTGGTTGGTCAATGTTCCATCGTTGTTGATAGTGATTTGATTTCGATTGAGATCGGATTCAGAGGTGGCTTCTGGCGTGGACGAGGCCTCACCTGTGGCAACTACTACATTTTCATTGATGGTATTGGCCGAGGTGGCGGCCGCCCCCGCATCTCCGGTATTAATGACACTCGAAGCTTCAGTTGTAGCTGTATTATTGCCAGAATTGGATTGGGCCGATGTATCCTGCTGAACGATCGCTTCATTAGTCGCATCTATTGGACAACCTACCGAAACATTCGCTCCGCAGCTTCCGCCTTGAACTGTGCCATCGATCGGAGTTTGATTGATATTGACATTATTATCAGATGAGGCGCTTGAGCCGGCATCCCCGGTCGTTATCGCTGTTCCTTCAGGCGTTGGAGTAGGTGCTGGAGTAGAGGTTTGATTATCCTGTTGAACAATTGTCTGAGTAGGGGTCGGCGTTTCTGTCACATCTTGAGCATGTAAAGACAACGGGAACAATAATGTATTTAGCACCATGATGGTGCTGACTAAAATTGTGAAAAATTTCTGTTGATTCTTTTTTTTCATTTTATTTTCTAAATTTCTTTGGGCGTGGGGAGGAAAACTGATCTTTCAAGTTTGCCTCCCCTAAACCACCCTTTAAGAGCCGTTCGAACGGCTTTTTGAGTTAAAGGTTAAAGACTCCCTTTGGAGTTAACCACAACCCATTGATTTCCACCAGCGGTTGCATTACCTGTGTTTATGGTTTGATTTTGGCGCTTCCCACCAACTTGAGTTTGGGTGTTTTCACCAGTATCTGCTACCACGGTAACATCGTTGTTTTTAACAACGGCAAAGTTTTTACTGCTACCTTGACAACCACAAGCATTGGAGTTAACCACCAGTGCTTGATTTCCACCAGCGGTTGCATCGCCTGTGTTTATGGTTTGACGCTGTGAACGTGACCAAAAACCAAGCTGAGTTTGAGTGTTTCCACCAGTGTTTGCTCCCACGCTTACATCATTGCCTTTGACGACGGCAAAATTGCCGCTTCCATAAGCAAAAGCAGGGACTGCTGCAAGCAGTAAAGCTGCTGCTGAAACTGCTGCTACTTTAATATTTCTGAACATGTTTTTCACCTCCTTTCCATAAAAATTTGTTAATTTCTAACAACAAACCTATAGAAAAATTGAATTGGGGTAAGTAAGAAGTTGTCCGAATGTTTATTCGCTGCAATTGAAGAAAGAGATTATTGGAATAAGGAGAATAGTTTTTTTCCATAGCTAGCTGTTATCGACTTAGCTATGAGTAACAAGCCTAGAATTAATGATAAATATGTTAAAGATTCAGAGAAGGTCCCTGTGGGGGCATAAGTTGTAGCTCCTAGAACCTGGCCGCCTCCACCTGAAGAAGAACTTGCGCCGCCGCCAGAGGAGGTGCTGCCGCCTCCGTTGCCGCCTCCACCACCGGGTGGAGCTGTAGGTGTTGGAGTTGGCTGATTTGAGGGAGTGGGTGTAGGTTGACCAGGAGTAGGCGTACAATCACAGTGCCAGCCTAAAGTCGGCATTGGCGGTATAGTTGGTAGGGGAGGGATCGTCGGGATTTCAATATTTACTTCAGCGGGTTTCCATTGCGGAATTGTTGGAATATCGGGAATATCAAGAGCAAGGACCTGTTGATTAAAGAAAAGTGTCAGCAGAAACAGAGAAAAAGCAGAAATATAGACTATATATTTTTTTGCCCTTAACATATTATCGACATAGTATTTTTTAAAGTCGCAGGTGGGAGTTTATCACAATCTAAAACTGTTGTCAAGCAGAATGAAAAGAATAGATACTATATAAAAGTCTTATAGTTCGCTGTTGGATAAAGATTTTATTGTCAACGGTTTTGCCTGAATTACCAAGCGTTGTGAATCAAATAAACCAGTACAGGTATAGACCGTCAAAGTTTCTGTTTGCGTCGGGTAGAGAAAACTAATCTGATTTGGCCAGACAACATTTTTTCCTACAACCCTATATAAAAAGTTTATACCCTTGGCATTTTTAACTTTCATGATGTCTCCGATCCCGATTTTAACCAAATCTTTGAACTCTCCGGGTTTATTATGCCCGTAAATAATAATGTTTCCTGACTGACCGGGCATAGCGGATGTCAGCAAATGTGAGGCTCCATCAGGACTTACTCCCCATTTTCCATTAACTATCAGCGAATGAGTAACAGGAAGGGCTAAATTTAATTTCGGAATCGCAATTTCTGTGGGTAATTTGGAGAAATCAACTTGTTTATCATAGCGCTTAAGAACTTGCTCCGCACTCAAAGGAAGAGGATTAGAAAGTTGTGTTTTGAGAAAAATAGCTAAGAAGAGAAAAAATATTCCCAACAATAAAGGATCAAGTAAATTTATCCTTTTTATCTTCACGGCTGGTTTCTTTTTCCGATGCAAGGTTTTTTTGTTTTTACGAGGAACAGTTTTTTTTACCTGCTTTTTTGACATTACAGCCTGTAGTATAGCACAGATTAAAAGAGATTTCTATTTGCGGTAATCTAAACAGAAATTATAGCTATTTTTTCTTTATCCAATAGTAAGTATAAACGAAGACTCTATCTCTAAAAATTCAGTCGCCGAGTCGGATCATCTCATCGAGTTGAGGATTTTCTAATTCTTCTTTCGTCTCTTGCGAAATGCTTGGTTGTTTAAGAGGTTGATAATCCTCATTTTCCTTAACATAAGGGAATGGTGGTTTTTCTTTTTCTCCCATTTCTCTATGGTAAAGGAAAGCATTTAAAAGTCAAGCGCAAGCATTGAAGGAGTACATTATCTTCCCAAAAAAAGGAGTTGAAAATCCAATTTTGAGTTCACATTTCCGTAACGATTACTTCCATTAGTTCCTTTTTTCAAGGAAAGAACAAAGAGAAAAATAAAACCAAATATGGGAAGAAGAGTCAAAAGTATACTCCAACCGCTCCAATTAAGATCATGCGCTCTTCTGATATTAAAAGAATATCCATAAAAAATAGCTGCAAATAGAAAAAACGTTGTTAACAGGATATAAGGAGCCACAACATTGCCGGATATTTGATTAAGAGCCATTCTTAACCCTATCAAAAAGAAAAACACTATGAAAGCAATAATGATAAATGACCCGAGCAGATAGTTAGCTCTATTTAGTCTGCCTTTAAATAGACCTTGATTAGCTGATGATTTTAAATTGAGCGGAGTATAATTCTGCATTTAATTCCATTTTAAATTAAGGAGGAAAAGGAAGTCAATAGTGCAATTGCGCCGTCTCGTGAACTTGTGTGGGAAGTTATTTTGCATCAATAGGCTTTGCTTTATTTAGTCGTGAAGCAAGTCTATGAGCTCTTATAATAGCAAGCCCAACTTGAAGACGACGGAGTAACTGTTCATTCCATACAAATTTTGTGGGAATAGTTTGGTTATCTGTCTTTACACCGATCTCTACGCTTCCAATTCCTTCCTCGTGAGAAACAACATAAGGAGCAAAAAAATTAGGTCTTTCAGACATAGAAGAATTATATTATCTGGAAGAGCATTGTCAAGGATAAAAGCGCGAGCGACGGGACTCGAACCCGCAACCTCCTCCGTGACAGGGAGGCGCTCTAACCAAATTGAGCTACGCCCGCTTTTGTGGACCCGACAGGACTTGAACCTGTGACCTTCACAATGTCAATGTGACGCTCTAGCCAACTGAGCTACGAGTCCTTAAGGCAATCTATATTTTAGCACGTTTTCAGATTAAATATCCTTTATAATGGGAACTATGACAGAGTTTGGTGATGCGCAGGCTCCTTCTGCTTCAATTCCGCCCGAAGTGCAAAAAGCTTACGAAAATTCCATAGTTGCCGTCAAAATCGCTAAAGAAAAATATAGAACTGCTTCCGAAGAAGAAATAGTTCGTGAAGCAGAAATCACCAGAAAAACTTTGCGCAAACTTAGAGATACTATTTTTGAAATTCACGGAGCAGATGCTTTCGATAATGTCGAGTGGCAAAATATGGGAAACCAGCAGACCAGCGACGATCGATCCAATCTATATTATGATAATAGTATCTGGTATTTAGCAAAAGATAACTTTCTTGCAACCGCGCCTATTGTTCTTAAAAAATCTGCTACCATTCCTTTTAAGATTTCTGCTCCCGATTTTGCAAATAAAGCTCCTGTCGAAGCGCCCACTCTTGAATGGATTTTAAAAGGGGAACCTATTGCTTCTATGCTCGCGAGATATGCATCTTTGCCTTCTCGTCCTCCTAAAAGTTAATTTTGCTTCAATTTATAACCCATAGTCTGATATAATTTAGATATGTCTGAACGTGAAAAGGGACTTTCTCCTTCCCAACAAATCCAACAAGCAGAGTATAAGCAAAAACTCCACAAGGTGAAGGAAGCGGGGGGGGTTATCGGTAAAGTCTATCTTTTCGATAACCATTCACATGCTGTGTTTAATCCCTCCACCGGACTGATTGAAATTAATAAATCCAGAGGCCTAGAGAAAGAGGTTGATCAAAAATCTGTTGAGGTTAAATTCGGGCCTAGCGGGCGAATGGATCTGCCTACAGCAATTGCTCAAGTTTTTCACATTGTCGATGAATTTGAATTAAGCGGAGGCAGAGTCACTAATCAAGACCGTGCAGTTTTGGATATGGCCGAACTGTTAATCGACTGGTGGAGCAATCTTCCAATCTCTGAGCAAGAAAGGCAACAAAAACATAGCGAAGTCGTTAAGATTCTAGAGGAGACAAATTATTTTGCTAGTAAGGACCCACGAAGAAAAAAAATGCGTGAATATTTAACCAGAGGGATTGGCCGTGACAGTTTGGACCGTATCAATCCCGAGGCAATGAAAGTGTTAGTCGCTTGTGCTGCCCGCGAGGGAAAAAGAAGAGAGACGAAAAATAGAGCCATCTTTGTAAAATATGGCCTACAACTTTTGCCTGATCTGATTATGCAACGCGAAGAAGAGCGGAAAAGACTCGGTAGGACTATTATAGCTGTGGACGAACTTTTGAATATGTCTTCTGTACATCTTCAAAGCTATGCGAAAAAATTAACTAATTTTAGACAAGAGCGTTTATCAGAACTGCTAAATCCCTTCATCATTAAAACAGCACCCTTAGTTTTTCCAGCCGCAGAGACTCTGGTTGAGCTCGGCAGCAACTTATTGGATCCTAAAAAGCGTAGGCTAGAACTAATTTTGGGAGAAGAAAAATATTTGAGTATTATAAGCAGTAGAGAAATCAGCAATTGGAAGCAACTTACCAAGGCTCTTCAGCATGAAGTTGTTATTAGAGACCTAAGAATATTTACTGATCCTATGTTGGTCAAGATTCGCAACAATCTAGCAAAAGCTCTGCAAAACGAACAAGCTAAAATGGATGAAGAAATGGATAAAAGGCACAAAAGGCTCGCTAACCACCCTCAAGCTGGTGTATAATTAATGCTCATGAGTAAAGATCTCAAAGACCACCGTCAACTCGGCAAGGACCTCGACCTTTTTTCTTTCAATGAATATGCTCCGGGAGCAGCTTTCTGGCACTATAAGGGTTACAAAATCTATTTAACTTTAATCGAATTTTTGCGGCGGTCCGTTCTCTCCCAGGGCTATGAAGAAATCTCTACTCCTGTATTGGTCAAGAGTAAACTGTTCAAACAGTCCGGCCATTGGGAATTCTACAAAGAGAATATGTTCAACCTGCGAGTTGAGAAAGAATCATATTCCCTCAAACCGATGAATTGTCCAGAATCTACCTTAATTTATTCTGCAAAAATCAGAAGTTATCAAGATCTTCCTTTAAGACTCGCCGAATTTGGGACTCTACACCGCAATGAGCTGTCCGGAGTTTTGGGGGGACTTTTCCGTGTTCGTCAGTTTGTAATTGACGATGCGCACCACTTTGTCCGCCCTGATCAAATCTTAAAAGAAATTCGAGAGCTTTTGCTTTATACTGTAGAACTTTATAAAAAACTCGGTTTTCCAACTTCCTTTTATTTAGCCACCAGACCGGATAAAGCCATGGGTGATCCAAAGTTGTGGAAAGAAGCAGAAAAAGATCTCGAAGCCGCGCTCAAAGAGGCAAAAGTCAAATATGGGATTAAAGCCAAAGACGGCGCTTTTTACGGCCCAAAAATTGATATTCACATTAAGGATTCGCAGAATCGCGATTGGCAGCTCGCCACTATTCAGCTTGATTTCTTCATTCCAGAAAGAATGAAGCTTGAATATATTGATGCCGGGGGTTCCAAAAAACGCCCAGTAATGGTTCATCGAGGCATTTTGGGTTCTCTTGAACGCTTCATCGGTATTTTGGTCGAGCACTATCAAGGCGCATTTCCTCTATGGTTATCTCCGATTCAAGTGATAGTGTTAACGGTTTCAGATAAAAACAACGGGGTGGCTGAAAAAGTCTATAAACATCTGCTGGGAAAAAATATCAGAGCGGAATTAAACACTGATAATAAAACTTTAGGTAATAAAATTCGCGAGGCTACCTTGCAAAAAATCCCATATATGATTATAATAGGGGATAAAGAAAGCGAGAAAATGATTTCTATCAGAACTCGCGAAGGGAAAGATTTGGGTCAAGTTGATCTATTTAAATTTTTAACCAGTTTGCAAGTCAAAATTGAGAAATTTCAATAGGAATCGCAAGGGGCGGAAATTTTATACGATCAACCAGCAGATCACTGCGCCGCAACTTCGCGTCATCGACAGCGAAGGAAAACAGATTGGATTGCTGTCGCGACAACAAGCTTTAGAGGAAGCCCAAGCAAGTGAACTTGATTTGATTCTGATTGCACCTCATTCCAATCCGCCGGTCGCTAAAGTAATCAATTTTAAGAAATTCCTTTATCAGGAACAAAAAAAGGAAAAAGAGGCTAAAAAAGGTGTTAGAAAAAGTACGGTTAAAGATATTAAATTTTCTTTGTTCATCGCCGCAGCAGATTTACAACGTCTGGTAGACAAAAGTAAAGAGTTTTTAGCAGATGGTAATCAAGTTCGTCTCAATCTGACGCTCAAAGGCAGAGAAATGGCTAAAAAAGAGATGGCTCTTGACCATGTCAGGAAGTTTATAAAGATGTTGGGAGAAGTAAACATCTCCAAGGAACCCAGAGTTGAAGGACGTGTAATTCGCGCCGTAGTTGCCCATAAAAAATAATATGAAAAGAAAGCACCGCACGAGAAAAGCCGCTGCCAAGCGCTTTAAAGTCACTCGAAAAAGGAAAGTCTTGCACCGGTCGCATTATCTGCGCCACTTGCGCTCAAAAAAAGGCCGCAGAAGAGTGCGACGTTTAAAACAACTCAAGCAGACTAAGGGAGCTCACGGCAAAAAAATTAGACAAATGTTAGGTAAAGAATAATATGGTTAGAGTCAAAGGAGGAATAACTACCCATCGCCGACATAAAAAAGTTAAGCGGCTGGCTAAGGGCTATTGGCAGAGCCGGAGCAAACAGTATAAAAAAGCTAAAGAAGCTGCGCTGCATGCCGGCGAATACGCCTTTGCAGGACGTAAAAGAAAAAAACGCGACTTTCGGCGCCTCTGGATTATTAGGCTGAATGCGGCTGTTCGTAACTATGGATTAACCTACAGTGTGTTTATTCAACAATTAAAACAAAAAAATATTCAGTTGGATAGAAAAATTTTGGCTCAACTGGCGGCCGAATATCCTGAAATTTTTAAACAAATCGTTCAACAGGTGACGAAAAAAAAAGCTGCTTAAGGTGGTATTATTAGCGTATGGATAAAATCCAGCAAGCTTCCCAACAATTCAAACACGAACTGACAAGTCTTACTTCTTTACCGCAACTTGAGCAATTGCGAATCAAGTATCTGGGACGCAGCGGAATCATCAATGCATTACTCAAACAATTAAACAGAGTTGCTGATAAAGATAAAAAAAAATTCGGTCAAAAAATTAATGCGCTCAAACAAGAAGCCGCTAACGCTCTGGAGAAAAAAGCCGTTTCTTTAGCTAAATCTGCTGAGGATAAGGTTGAGATTGATGTCACTTTACCAGGAAAAAAATACCCACAAGGCAGCTTACATCCGGTCACTTTGGCGATTGAGGAGATTGTCAATATTTTTGCCAAACTAGGTTTTATTAGGGTCTCTTATCCGGAAATTGAATGGGAATATTACTCTTTTGGGTCTTTGAACATGCCTGTGGGTCACCCTGCGCGTGATGATTTCGAAACTTTTTTTATAGATGCGCCGACTGATCCTAAACTCGGTCGAATGTTGCTTACTCCGCATACTTCTTCTGGTCAAAATAGAGAAATGCGCCGGCTAAAAAAACCACCGATACGGATGATCAATTTAGCCAAATGCTATCGCCCGAATTGGGATACTACCCATACTCCGATGTTTCATCAATTTGAAGGTTTATGTGTCGATCAGGGAATAAATATCACTCATCTCAAGGGAACCCTTGATTATTTTGCCAAGGAGTTTTTTGGCAAAGACCGTGAAATTCGTTTACGACCATTCCACTTCCAATTTACCGAACCTTCTTTTGAAGTTGATATTAGCTGTGGACTGTGTTTCGGTACGGGAAAAATCAATGGAGAGAAATGTCGAGTCTGTAAATCTGGTTGGTTGGAGTTAGGAGGAGCCGGCATGGTTCACCCTTTCGTTTTGACCGCCGGAGGAATTGATCCAGAAAAATATACGGGTTTTGCTTTCGGTTGGGGAGTAGAGAGAACATTTATGATGAAAGAAGGTTTGAAACTTGATGATTTACGCATCATGTATGGTAACGATATCAGGTTCTTAGATCAATTTTAACTATGAATATCAAAATTACCTATGACTGGCTGTTAGAGTATCTAGAAACAGATGCCGATCCGTATGAACTGCAAAAATATTTGTCTTTGGCGGGACCGTCTGTCGAGCGAGTAGAGAAAATCGGCGATGACCATGTTTTAGATATTGAAATCACTTCCAACCGCGTCGATGCGGCCTCGGTTTTTGGCATAGCTCAAGAAGCGCAAGCGATCTTACCAGAGTTTGGTAAACAAGCAAAATTGAAGTTTAATCCTCTACAATTATATTCTTTTAAGCGCCATCCTGAACTTGATTCAAAGCACGATTCTCAATCGGGGTCGAGAATGACCCTGCACGTTCAGATTAGAAACTCCAAACTCTGTCCGCGTTTCACCGCTGTTGTCTTAAGTAATGCGCTCATTGAACCTGCTCCGCGACTAATTCGCCACCGTTTACAACTCTGCGGAATTAAATCTATCAACAATGTGATAGATATTTCAAATTACTTGATGCTTTCCTTGGGGCAACCAACACACGTCTTTGATTATGACAAAATTGGCAAGCAAACGATGATTTTGCGCGAGAGCAAGCGTGGTGAAAAAATAACCACCTTAGACGGAAAAACTCTTACTCTTCCCGGTGGAGATATTATTATTGAAGATGGAAATAAACAGTTGATCGATTTGTGCGGAATCATGGGCGGTTTAAATTCTTCTGTTAGCGATAAAACAACCAAGATTGTTCTTTTTGTTCAGACTTACAATAAACAAGAAATTAGAAAAACTTCTATGCTAACCGGCCAACGGACAGTCGCCGCAACCTATTTTGAAAAAGGTCCTGATGAAGCCAGAGTTGAACCAACCTTAGTTTACGGCGTTGAACTGTTAGAAAAATACGCCGGAGCAAAAATAGCCTCACAACTTTATGATCTCTATCCACATCCTTATAGACCCATAGGCATAAACCTTTCACTTACTGACATCGAGTCACGAATCGGCGTTGAATTTGATCATAAACAAGTCGTTAAAATACTAACCAATCTCGGTTTTGGCATTAAAACGACTGTTAATAATTTTATGATCAGCGTTCCTTCCTGGCGCAAGGACGATATTTCGATCAAAGAAGATCTCATCGAAGAAGTGGCACGGATTTATGGTTATCAACGCTTGCCTGTAAATCTCCCCCCGTCTGCCCAAGTCAAACATTCCGCCGAAATGGATAAACTATTTGGTTTACAGCAACAAATAAAATATTTCTTAAAACATCTCGGTCTTAATGAAGTTTTGAACTACTCGATAGTATCTGAAGAAATGCTTACGAATATGAACTTAAATTTGAAGAATCATCTCAAACTAACCAACCCGATTTCAGAGGAGTTGACATATATGCGCACATCGCTCATTCCTTCGTTAGTCAAAAATGTTAAAGATAATCAGGGCAAAAAAAACAATTTGAAGCTTTTCGAAGTCGCCAAAGTTTATTACCCACAAGCTCACGATTTGCCTAAAGAAATTTATAAGCTTGGGATAATAACTAACAGTTCTTTTCTAGATATTAAAGGAATCGCCGAGGCACTTCTAGCAGAATTACATATAGATAATTATGAGACAACCCAGGCCAAAGCCCACCTTTTTTCAAAACAGGAATTTGTTGACTATAGTCTTAATGGAGAGGTTATAGGCTCCGTGGGTAAACTTTCCGCCGAATTTCAATATAGGATCGGGCTAAAATCTGCCGTTTTTCTGGCCAGTTTTGATCTTCTCGCTCTCTTAGAATATTCGCGCTTGATTTCGCGCTACCGGCCGCTTAATCCATATGCTGTGATTAAATTAGATTTGACTTTGGCAATTAAAGTTTATGTGGACTTTGTCCGCAATGCGAGGGCCGCATCCAAGTATCTCCAGAAAATTGAATTAATTAATGTTTTTAAGGCGAAAAAAACTATGCGTCTTTATTTTTCTTCAAATAATCGTAATCTAACCGAAAAAGAAGCCCTGGCCGAGCTCGAAAAAATCATTAAAATCACGTCAAGGAGTAAGTAAAGGCGTAGGTGTAGGAGTAGGATTGGCATCCCAAGGCTTGTTAACTCCAATATTTATGGTAGCTGACCCCTGTTTATCTTTGTCGTTCGTGGCCACAACTTGAATTTGATACGTGCCATCCGATAGGTTAATTGTTTCGTCAATATCTCGATTATCTCCATCAATTGACTTAACCGTATTCCCATTAACTTTGACTTCTATACGTTTTATTGCGCTAGTGGTGGTCATGTGCGCCTTGACTTCAACATTGTTTGAAGTTTGAGAACGATCCCCGGGTTGTTTGATCGAAACAATCACATCGTCAACTGAAGCGTCGGAAGTTTCTGTGGGACAACGGTATTTGGGATCAGTCTGGGCATTATCCCAAGTATTTATTGATTCTTGCCAACGATTTTTGCCATCGGTTGAAACTGGATCATTTTCACTAATACAGA
The DNA here is from genome assembly GCA_964566425.1 of uncultured Gammaproteobacteria bacterium. Lineage (GTDB taxonomy): Bacteria > Patescibacteriota > Microgenomatia > UBA1406 > GWC2-37-13 > CAZMIL01. The sequence goes on from CAZMIL010000008.1 coordinate 25,162, forward strand.
TCATGTCCTTCTCATCAAAATTACCATTTTTAATTTCTATGTCGTTGGCTAGCTTACCGTTGGCTTTGGAAATTTTTAGTTTTTTGTAGAAAGGAGAGACGTCTTTTGGCTCGGTTCCGTCAATAAAATATTCGGAACGTGTTGGGTAACCGTCCTTGGGCAAACCACCCAAAAAGGCATCGACTGTCAAGGCTTTTACGTTCGATGGTTTATCCATAATCCCATCTTTATATTTTTTCTTTAATAGCGTTGACATAAGGTTATACCAAATGGGGGAGGCACCGGTAATTCCGGAGGCAACCTGTTGATTCATTGGTGAATTATCATTGTTACCCACCCAAACACCTACTGTAATCTCATTGGTGTAACCAATAGTCCAGTTATCGCGTTTATCGTTGGTTGTTCCAGTTTTTACCGCTACTGTCTTACCCGGAACACGCAAATAAGAATTGGGACCGAACTCCAGAGTTCTGGCTACATTATCCGAGAGAATGTGAGAAATAATAAAGGAGACTTCAGGGCTAAAAACGCGTTTGGGAGTTTCTGTCGGTGGTTTATATAAAACCTTTCCGTTAGCATCGGTAATTTCAAGTATTGATTGCGGATCGATTTGGGTGCCACCCCGGCCGAAAACAGAATAAGCTGAAGTCAAATCTAGCAACCTTACTTCACCACCGCCGAGGGTCAAGGCTAAGCCAAAACGATTAAGATTATCTTGGGTTGGAGCAAGAGTGCGCAAACCCATTGCATCGGCTCTGGTCAGAAAATCTTTAATTCCAACCATCGCCAACATCTTCACCGCCGGTACATTAATTGAGTTGCCGAGTGCAAAACGCACCTGAACCGGCCCCCGGAATTTGCCATCATAATTTACTGGTGAATATGTCTTGCCTCCTTGGTCGGGAAACTCGGTCTGCAAATCCATAATCGGCGTCGCAGCGGTATATCCTCTCTCCAGGCCCAAACCATAAGTTATCGGCTTTAAAGCAGAACCTGGCTGGCGCAAACCAGTTGCAGCATTGAAGTTCCCGTATTTTGGATCATTAAAATCATAGGAGCCAACCATAGCCAAAATCTGCCCGGTTTTTGTATCCAGCACAACTGACGCTCCGTTTCCGACATTGATTGATTTTAATTTTTTAATCTCGTCGCTAACTATTTGCTGAGCCTGCCTTTGGGTATCAAGAGAAAGAGTGGTTTTAACTCTAATCCCTTGGTCAAGAATTTTTGGGCCGAATTCTCTCTCAATCTGGTCGCGGACATAAAATACAAAGTGGGGAGCATCAATACTGATGTTAGGAGCAGAAAATTTATAAGTTTCAACTTGCTTGTCTGTTTGTAACTCCTGGTCTCGAGTAATATATCCATCCTCGCGCATCCGTCTCAAAACATCTTCAGTCCTTCCTTTCCAGGTGTCCTTTTGGCCTAAAAAAGGAGAATAAAAGTTGGGCCGCTGCGGCAAGCCCGCCAAAATTGCCGATTCTAATAGGTTAAGATTTTTAGGCTGTTTGTTAAAATAGCCGCGGGCGGCCGAGCCGATTCCCCAGAAACTTCCTCCGTATGGTGCCTCATTCAAATACATTTCCAGAATCTGATTTTTAGTATATTTCTTTTCAACTAAAACAGCCAGAATAATTTCCTTTAATTTACGTGAGGCAGTTTGCTGTGGAGTAAGCAAAATATTTTTAATTAATTGTTGAGTAATGGTTGAGCCTCCTCCTTCGATCTCGCGATGTAGAAGAATATTTATAATTGACCTAATGATGCCTGTCGGTGAAATCCCGCTATGGCGGTAAAAGTCCTTATCTTCGATTGAGATCGTTGCCTCCTGTACATATTTGGGGATGTCGACAAGGGAAACGGGGACTCTGTTTTTATCTTTATACATATCGAAGAGAACTTTTCCATCACGATCATAGAAAACGCTTGAAGAACCAACTACTTGCGAAAGCTTGCCCGGCGCTGGCAAGTCACGCGCATACCAAGCAATAAGGATAAAAGAAAAAATCAGACTGGCGGCGAAAAGACCTAAAATAATCACGAGAACTTTTTGAGTTAAACGAAGACGGCGAAAAGATTTTCGTAGTCGCTGCTGGCGCGTTGGCCGACTTATCACTTCCATCCAATAATTATAGCAAAAATTGTATAATGACCTTATGTCCAAAAAACGTTTTTTTACACTCGAAAATATTTTTAAAATTCTTATCGTTATTTCTTCATTGATTTTAGTTTTTTCATCAGTGGCTTTTTACTTTCTCCGTTAATCGACAATTACTTTATAATTTGGCATGCTCAAAACAGCGATTGAGGCCTTGCGCGGAACAAGCATTCTCACTCTCCGACGTTTGAAATCTTTGGATATTAACACCTTTGAGGATCTCCTGAATTATTTTCCTTTCCGTTACGAAAATTTTTCTCTTGTCTCCAAAATAAATCGTCTACAGCCAGGAGAAACAGTTACGCTCAAAGGTCAAGTCAAAGAAGCAAAAAATGAATACACGCGAAGTCGATTAACCCTGCAGAAAATCAAACTCCAAGACGAAAGTGGAGAAATAAATATAACCTGGTTTAACCAACCTTATCTCATCAATATTTTTAAACGGACTTCCTGGCTGGCCGTTTCCGGCGCAGTTAAAATTCACGGTCATCAACTCGTTCTCGAGCCTAAAGAATATGAGATTCTGCTCGAAGCTAACCAAACTACCATCCATACTGGCAGAATTATTCCAATTTATCCAGAGAAAAAGGGATTATCATCTAGAACTTTGCGTGAAAAAATTTATTTTGTTTTACAAAACCACTTGCCGGAATTCTTGCCCCAGGAACTACTGAAAAACTATTCCCTGGCCGATGAAATTTATGCTTACCGCAATATTCATTTTCCTGAATCTTCAGAGGTAATCGCTCGCGCCCGCGAGCGTTTATCTTTTGACGAATTATTTATCATTAATCTCTCTTCGCAACTGACACGACAAGATTGGGAAAAAGAAAAAGTAGGACATAAATTTCTGATCAAACAGAAAGTTATTAATTCCTTCATTCAAGATCTGTCTTTTAAATTAACCCGTGATCAGCAAAAAGCACTGAAGGCTGTCATTAACGATTTATCTTCAGCACGGCCGATGAACCGTCTACTCTACGGTGATGTTGGTTCCGGCAAAACCGTGGTCGCAGCCCTCGCTGCCTACATCACCTATCTTAATGGCTCCAAGACCTTATTTATGGCTCCAACTGAAATTCTAGCTCAACAACACCATCAAACTTTACGGATGTTGTTTAAAAACTCTCCGCTCAAAGTAGGACTGCAAACTGGCACAAACAAAATTAAAAATACCGAAGACTACAATCTCCTTCTGGGCACTCATGCCTTGCTCAATCAGAAATTGATCCTCAAAAATGTTGGTTTAGTCGTGATTGATGAACAGCACAGATTCGGCGTCCAACAACGGGCAATGCTCAAAGAAAAAGGAATAAATCCTCATTTATTGACGATGACTGCGACGCCGATTCCGCGGACGGTCGCTTTGACTCTTTATGGCGAACTGGATATCTCTAACATTGAAGAGATGCCTGTGGGAAGAATTCCAATCAAAACATGGCTTGTCCCCAAGTATAAACGACTTGATGGTTATCAATGGATCCGTCAAAAGATTAAAGAGGGTGATCAAGCCTTTGTTATCTGTCCTTTGATTGAAGAATCAACTGCGGAGACAATGCTATCAGTCAAAGCAGCAACTAAAGAATATGAATATTTGGCGACCAAAATTTTTTCGAATATAAAACTGGGTTTGTTGCATGGAAAAATAAAATCGGACGAAAAGGATAAAATTATGAAAAATTTTAAAGCTAAGAAGATTGATATCCTCGTGGCAACGCCTGTAGTAGAAGTCGGGATAGACGTCCCTAATGCTACCATCATGATTATTGAAGCGGCCGAGCGTTATGGACTGGCTCAACTACACCAACTTCGCGGGAGAGTGGGGCGGGGCGAGAAACAATCTTATTGTCTACTGTATACTGAAAAAGAAGATAAACGTCTTCTTGGACGGCTTAATTTTCTAGCAAAAAATGGTAGCGGCTTAAAAATCGCAGAGTACGATTTTCACAGGCGTGGTCCTGGCGAAATTTACGGCTCTCGCCAACATGGTTATCTAGATTTAAAAATTGCTTCACTCACCGATTTACAAACGATCGAAAAAAGCAAGCAAGCCGCCAAACACTTTCTTGCGGATTATAAGCTACAAGATTTCCCCGAAATCCAACACAGAATTCAAAAATATAAGCGCAGCCAAATCTCCAGAGATTAATACACCTAAGCAGTCTCCAGTAGTCTAAACATTATAATAAAAGTATTCAGGGGAGGCTATAGATGTCAACCTATCATCATTGGGCGCTCTTGGGGACAAAGATCTCTCCAACCCATCCTACTTGATTTTTTGGCAGTTCAACCTGTTTTTCTTGCAACTGTTGA
>CAZMIL010000009.1:0-19113 GCA_964566425.1 uncultured Gammaproteobacteria bacterium
ATTCCGCCCGCCGAGCCCAGTCAGTTCCGTTCGGATATTTTCAAACAGACACCGCAAAATATATTAGCGCGCCCACCAAACCCTAAACCCCCAAAATGTAATTAAATAGATAATAAACTCTTCTCAGCTCTTTTTAAAAGCACTGCGTTTGTGGCAACAATAATTGAAGAAACGCTCATAAGTAGGGCAGATATTTCGGGGCGAAGGAAAATCTTAAACCCTGGGTATAAGACTCCAGCGGCTATAGGAATTGCTAAAAGATTATAAATTGAAGCCCAAAAGAGATTTTGCTTCATCTTTAAGACAGTTGCTTTTGAAAGTCTGATTGCCCGCAAAATATCCGCAGGATCTGATTTCATTAAAACCACCTTAGCAGTTTCAATCGCAACATCGGTTCCAGCTCCAATTGCTATCCCGATATCGGCTTGGGCTAGAGCTGGAGCATCATTAACGCCGTCACCAACCATAGCCACAAATTTATCTTCATCTTGAAGTTTTTTTACATATTTTGCTTTATCCCCAGGTAAAACTTCTGAAAAAATCCTATCTATCCCAAGAGTATTACCGATAGTTTCGGCTGTTTTTTTGTTATCGCCGGTAATCATCGCGACTTCAAGTCCCAGCTCTTTCATTCGAGAAACTGCTTTTTTGGCGTTTTCTTTGACCGGATCTTGGGCGGCCGCAACTCCTGCAATTTTTCCATCAACCGAAAGGATCATTATCGTTTTTCCTTCAGATAGTAAACGATCGATGTCTTTTTGAAGAGGAGAAATATCTATATTTCGCTCTTCCATCAGTTTCGTGGTCCCAACGAGAACTTTTTTTCCCTCAGCAACTGCCTCAACTCCGAATCCAGCAATATTCCTAAACTTTTCAACCTTATCTGTCACTTTTATTTTTCTTGTTGCCGCTTCTTCTAAAACGGCTTTGCTCAAAGGGTGGCCTGATTTCGCTTCCACTGCCGCATCAAGCCTAAGGACTTCATCCTGACTAAAACCTTTTGTCGAAATTACATCCGTAATTTTAGGTTTTCCTTCCGTTAAAGTCCCTGTCTTATCAAGTACAATTGCCTGGATTTTGGAAGTCTGCTCCAAAGTTGGAGCGTCTTTAATAAGAATATTGTGTTTTGCCCCAAGTCCTGTGCCAACGGAAACTGCAGTTGGCGTTGCTAAACCCAAAGCGTCAGGACAGGCAATTACAACGGTCGAGATGGCAAAAGTCAAAGCAAAAAGAAGCGGCTTTCCCAAAAATAGATACCAAACTCCAAAAGTGGTTAAGCCTCCGCCGACTGCAACTACAACAAGATATGATGCGAAGCGGTCGGCAATTTTTTGACCAGGCGCTTTTGAATTCTGAGCTGTCTCAACCATCTTAACAATCTGAGCAAGTGCGGTATCTTCTCCTACCTTAGTTGCTTTAAATTTTACCGACCCTGATTGGTTTATTGATCCTCCGATAACTGGGTTTCCCTTTTTCTTCTCAACAGGGATTGATTCACCAGTAACAAGAGATTCATCAATTGCGGTATCTCCTTCAATAATCTCTCCATCAACCGGGACTTTGTCTCCTGGCTTTAAAAGTAAAATGTCCCCCAATTTTACTTGCGATGTTGGTATTATTCGCTCTTTTCCGTTTTTCAATACCCTTGCTTGCGGAGGAACAAGGTTAAAAAGAGCTTGCAAGGCATCGGTTGTTCCACGTCTTGCCTTCATTTCCATCCAATGTCCAAAAAGAACAAAGGTTATAAGAAGAGCTGCAGCTTCATAGTATGAGTCGCTGCTTCCCAAAAAAGTAAGAAGTACGCTAAAACCATAAGCTGCTGTAATTCCCACTGCAATCAGCACGGCCATATTAAGAATTTTTGCTTGAAGTGCTTTGTAGGTTGAATAAAGAAAAATCCACCCAGAGTAGATAAATACTGGCGTTGTCAGGATAAAGAGCAACCATGGAACCGGAATAAACTCGGGTAGACGGATTTTTAATAGGCTTCTTCCAAGTGGCGAGTATGCTATTATTGGAATCGATAAAATCAATGAGAAAAAGAATTTATTTCTGATATCCTCTTCCATAAGTTTAGCCATTTCCCGCCCTGCCAATCCGCCGTGCTCCATGCCCATGCTCATGGTCATGCTCATTCTGAATTTTTCCCAGAAGGACATTTCCGAAACAGGTTTCATCACGTGCTGACCGTGAGCACGTTCCTTTTGTGATATATCCCCTTTATTCATCTCCATCTCGCGGGGCTCGAGAGCCATGCCACATTTCGGGCATCGTCCGGGTTTATTCGATTGTACTTCGGGATGCATTGGACAAATATACATCGTCTGTTTCATATTTTTTTTATTTTAATTCTTATATCTTAAAATGTGTATCATATATAATATCAAAAATCCATTAAGATTCTATGAATCGGTACCAAGAAAAATGTTCGTAAACACTACTCCACATCGCTCCCAAGCTCGCCGCAAACAAAAGTTCTTCTATCGGCACTCCCACTACCAAAATTCCTGAAATCGCAGGCAAGTTCCAAACTTCCTTGACATATCCGGGAAAAACCCAGACAAAACCGATTAAAAAGACTATAAAGTAGATAGCAAAGAACAATAGACTACCAATAATCATTGATTTAAGAAGATCAGGACGGCAAAGCCAGCAGGCAAGAGCTCCCACAGACATGGCAAGAATGGCTGAATAAATCGGATTTATTGGCATAAAGAAGTACGCAATAGCAAAGGAAAGAAATGGCGATAAGAGTGCCAAGCGGTGGAAACGGTGTTTTCGTTGAAACTGTTCTTGCGAGCCTACTTTTTTTCTTTTTGTTCTTAAAAAAGTTTCGTATAAAACTGTCGCTATCCCACCAACGGCAAAAGAAAAAAGAAGACTTTCAAAATCAAACCCAGTCTTTCTGGCAAGATCAAAGAGAGTAAATGGTAGCCAATACGAAGGAACAAATAGGGGTTCTGTCAAACCCAATGGCGCTGTCAGAAGACTTAAATAAAACATTTTCCTCCGAGATTCTGGTCTAAGATAATAAAAGATCACCCAAATAACCAGCAGCAGTAAACTAGTAATTAAATAGGCAAAAGTCTTATCCATAGGTCATTTTCTCCATAGCCAAACAAGTAAAACTATCAACAGCCCCGCACCAAATGTTCCAAACGAAAGCTGAAGATTTAAAGCGCTATATTGAATCAAATAAGTTACACCAAGAGCAATAAGAATCATTATAACAATGGTCATAACAAGGCGTCTAAAGCCACTTGAGCTTATCTTTTTTTCAAGATCTGCCAGTTCTTGTGGGTTGATTTTGACTCCTATCTCGCCACTACCCAGTTTTTCCAGAAGACGCATGGTCATTTCAGGAAAAGTTTTTACATAGCTAATATAGTCAAGGCTCTGGTCAAGCATCTTTGTTTTGGTCTTTAGAGGATTAAGCTCTTCCTTAATGATTTTTTGAATATACGGTCTCATTTGACTTACGAAATCAAATTCTGGATCCAGTGCATGACCCATTGATTCAGTTGTTAAAAGGGATTTGCCTAAATATGCAAAACTCGAGGGGAAATAGACTCCATTTCTTCTTCCGCTCTCCATAATTCTAAAGAAAGTCTGGGCGAGGCTAACATCTTTAAGCTTTGAACCATACCATTCATGAAGTATATCGTCTATATCGTGTTCAAACGAAGCAAGATTTGTGGCTTTGCTTGAATCAACAATGTGTAAAAGATGCAAGATTGCAGATTCAGAATCTTCATTTAAAAAACTAATAAAAAACGATGCCAGCTCAAGCCTATCTTTTGGCATCAATCTCCCAGCCATGCCGTAGTCAACGAACGCAAAAACACTGCCAGGAAGAGCAAAATAATTTCCCGGGTGAGGATCGGCGTGAAAAAATCCTTCAACGAAAACTTGGCGAAGAAGCGCATTGACGCCATTTTGAGCCAATATTTTCTTATCAATTTGGGCGAGCTTGATCGCTTTTTCATCATTAAGCGGAATTCCTTCAATAAGTTCCATCGTGAGAATATTTTTCGATGAATATTCTTTATACACTTGTGCAACTTTTACTGTTTTATCATCTTTATACATTGTTTCAAAACGTTTGGCATGGACTGCCTCAATTGTAAAATCAAGTTCGCGGCCTATGGTTTCCGCAAACTCCTTGACTAAAAGTGTGGGACGAACAACTTTCCATTCTGGGATTCGTTCTTCAATAATCCGGGCAAAAAAAGCCATTATGTGAATATCCTTTTGAATAATATCTCTAATTCCGGGCCGCTGTACCTTGACTGCAACACTGGTTCCGTTAAAAAGAACTGCTTTGTGGACTTGCGCCAATGAAGCGGCAGCAAGCGGTTCTTTATCAAACTGTTTATATACTTTCTCGATGGGTTTACCTAAATCTTTCTCGATAATTTGTTCCACTTCGGCAAAAGAAAATGGTGGAACTTGGTTGGTAAGTTTGGAAAGTTCAGACGTTAACTCCTGCGGAAGTAAATCTGGTCGAAGCGAAAGCACTTGTCCGAGCTTGACAAAAGATGGCCCAAGCTTGGTAAGAAGCCTTCTAAGACGAACCGAGTATTCGTTTCCCGGCTCAGGTTGCCACATCCCAGCACACATTTTCAAAAAACAGCGTATTCGACACTCAATCGGCACCCCCCATTTCAAACGGGCCCTTTCCAAAAGAAATGCAAACCCTTCCTCCCAAACGAGACCTATAATCGTGCGGAATCGTTTTATATCCCCTATAGTATCTGCTAAAGAAAAAATTGACATATTTATGAACCTATAAATCTAAATCATTAGTTTGTTTTTGTCATTGTCATATCTAATCCCTGTTTCAGTAAAGGCCTGCAATAACAATCTCATATAATTTTAATTTATATCCCACCGGAAAACTCTTTCGCTCACGCCTGCAATGTCCTTAAAAACCAGCTCAACGAATTTCGTCTTTCCCAAAGGCTCTATAAAAATCAAAGTTCCAGATCTGTGGTGACCGCCGGGTTGACTACCTTGCCAGTTTGAAACTTTGTAGATAATACCTTTATCATCTCTTAAAAAAGCTATTGAAGATAGATTAAAAGATAAATTTACAGAATGTGTATTAAATTGGACGTCAAATTGCGGTGCCTTTCCAGACTCCAAAACTTTTGGCGTTACAGAGACTGAAACGTTTGCTTGCTCATTTAACTTTGTCTGTAGTTTTGTTTTCTGTGAATTTGTAGTCTTTGGGATTGATGAAGAGCTAACACTGTTATTGGCATTTTTTCGCCAGTTAAAAAGAACAAAAAGCACTATTATGGCAAGAATAATGATAAAAAATATTTTATTTTTACTCGACATAGATTGAGATTAACTTTTGATCTGTTTTATAACTCTTAACATATACAAAATTCCAAAAAAATTAATTAAAAGACCCGATATGATAAGCTGAATTTGGTATCTCGTCAAAAAAACGGCCGCCCCCGACAACCCCATTATCGCCAAAACTTCTGTCAAGTGATGGGCGCAGCAGGCAACCATGCTGACTGATGAGGCTCCGGCGGATGTCGTTGCAACTGCTGCCGGTCTCCTGGCTTGATTTCTAATTTTTAAAATTTCTTTAAGATGTGTATAAAGCCCAAACTGAACTCCAAATCCGGCAGCCAGGGCAATAATCCAATACCAAAGCTCTTCAAACTGAATTATTGTCGCCTCAAGACTTCGGGATAAAATTCCCATTACCAAAAAATAAAACAACAAAAGTGAAAAAAAGGCTAAGATACCTCTCTTAATTTCCTTTTTCATCCTTACTTAGAAAATGAGTTGTAAACTGTGGCAAAAAACCAGCCTACAAGCCAAGAAGCGATTGTAAAGGTGATCAATCCGAAAAATGCGCTTCCAAAATCAGGCTGTTTAAACGGTAAGGCTGCAAGATCTATTCCATGAGCCCATTGGCCGAAAAAACTCATAAAAGTATCTCTTGAAAAAGAGACCCAAGCCCAACATATAACATAGGCTGCAGCTCCTATAACAGCCAATGAGTTTGCCGTCGCACTAGGGTTATGCTTCATTTTTTTCACCTCCTTGCTTTTTCAAAAACCTCAACAACTTCCTGAATTGATTTATCCTTATTATCCCCACCCATCGCCTTTGAAACATGCTCTTCAAGATGACCTTTAAGCAGAATCTTGTCGACGACTCTTAAAGCAGATTGAACAGCTATTGACTGTTGAAGAATGTCGGGACAGTATCTTTCCTCCTCAACCATGCGAATTACGTAGTTAAGATGACCGCTTGCTGTTTTGAGCCTCCTAAGGACTTCTTTCTTTGCCTGTTCTTGCATACATCTATATCCTACCCTATAGGGGAGGGTTTGTCAAGATCTATTTCTCTCCTTATATTGGGGCTTGTTCTGGGCTTCGATCAAGATTAGTTTCAAAAAACGCACTTATCTGCTTCTTATCAATAGTTTTGAGCTTTAAGACTCTTCCCCAAGATGATAACGCCACAGGAACATCCATACTACTTCTTGGCATCATAATTGCTTTGCCTGACTGCTGGCTAAAAATCGCTTTCAAATCGTTAAATTGTGAAGAGTTTAGCAACTTAGGATCGTACCAAAGTATGGCTGCCCCATGCTCTAGACTATGAACAATATATCCATCATCTATCGGTTTATCGTAAAAACCTGCATGGACTGTTGATTCCCCATAATGATTTCCTCCAGCAGGTGGATTAGAGTTATATTTTATTTTAGTCCCAACCGGAACATGATATTCTGAAACGGAAACTGCATCGCCCAAAAGAGGTTTACTTAAACGATCCTCTTGTCTTGTTGCCAGAAAATATCCTCCTATTAATAAGACTACCGATACGATCCCTATTCCAATTAAAAACTTTTTGTCATCCATATTATTTTTTATGTTCAACAATTTCCACCATTGTCTTTTTTCTCATATGAATTTTTGGGGTTTACAAACTAAGGGATCTTGTAATTTTTTTGCCATAAAGATTGTTGATGATAGAAGTAAAATTAACCCTAAGATTGCAAATTCCTGTCCTTTAAAAGGAAGCGGACTTAACAAGCCAGCAGTTGTTCCCATTCCCACAAATGATGCCAGAATGACAGAACCGCAGGAAGCGCATCCGACGCCCAAAAATCCGAACAGCACTCCGCCGAGACTTGTCCCAACCTGCTTTTGCAAAGAAATCCTGTTTCTAAAGTAATAAACAGCAAATGAAAGGTTTATCCCAAAAATAATTGCAATTGTTATCGTCAATTCTTTTGAAAGAAAAGTAAAGTTAGTATCAAGCGCGCCAAGAGAAGCAATAAAAAAATTTATCTTTTGGGTAAAGGTATAAGTGGAGCTGGTTATTGTATTCTGCACAAGGTGGAGGTTCGGAAGCCAGATCGAAATAACCAAAACAAAAAAAGAGGTCAAGAACGACAAGAAAATAAAGAGGGGATTTTTATATACCTGTTTGAGAGATTTTATAATGTCCTTCATGAAGCGTTTATTTTCCCGCTTTGCTCAACTCATTGTCAATAATTTGGGTAAAGATACTCGATGGTTGAGCTCCACTTACGGATTGTGTACCTATCACAAACCCGGGTGTTCCATTGACCCCAAATTTCGTTCCCTCTTTTTGATCCTCCTCAAGCTCTTTAAGATATTGGTCTTTTTTCTGGTCCATAAGGGCAGATATACGGTCAGCGTCTATACCGCTAATAGTTCTAACCAAAGCAATTATTGAGCCTTTACTGCCAAATGCTCCCCCATTCTCCTCATCCTGTGCTTTATACATTGCTTGATGCCAAGCAAAATACTTATCAGGATAAAGTTCCCAAATTGCTTTTGCGGCCATGCCTGCGGTTTGTGAATCTGGTCCTAAAAATTGATAATCCTTAAAAACTATCCGTAACTTTCCAGCTTTAATATATTTATCAACCAAAATCGGGAGAGTATCTGTCTCGAATCTTTTACAAAATGGGCATTGATAATCAAGCCAGTAAGCCATTGTGACAGGAGCATCTTTATTACCAATATAGGGGTGTCCTTCAAGCTTAACGTCCTTTATGTTGACAGGTTGTGAGGGAGCTTGAGGTTGAGCAGAATTTCCTTGGGACGTTGCTGTTTGAGTATTTGACCCTTTCTCAAGAGACTGGACTTTGAAAAAAAGGTAACCTATGAAAAAAGAAAGAATAATTAGAGAAGCGACAAGAATCATCGTAGAATTACTTTGAAGATTAAAACTTTGTTTTTTCATACCTAATTAACTATAATTTGTCCTCTCATCCCCGAGTGACCAGGGCCACAAATTACTGAACATAAAAGTGTGAATGTTCCCTTTTTTGTTGGTGTAAACTCAAAAACGGTTTCTTTACCAGGGGTGATTGTTTCATCAATCCCCAGTTCCGGCACGGAAAATCCATGACTTACATCTTGGGAAGTTATGCGAAAACGAACCGGCTCATTGAGCTTGAGTCTGATGGGGCTGGGAGAAAAACTGTATCGCTTGGTAATCACATTTATTTCTCTCAATTTCGTTTGTGTCGTTGAAGCAGCAGCGGAGGATATTCCTTGAGCGCCTCTTGTATTTGGCGATGATAATTTAACTTTCAATAATACTACGACTACGAGGATAAGCAACAGGGCAAAAATAAACGTGTTTAATGATATTTTTATTTTCATCGTTAAACTCCGCAGCCGCCTCCTTGTTTGGGTGGTGGCTGCTCAAGTCCCCTTGCTATCAACCAATTCTTAACAGCCTGCGCACCGTACGCCGAAAAAACATCTTTACTAAGGAACTTTTTTGAATCTACATTTTTGAAATCTACTCCTTCTTTATTTTTAAAATATAAAGCAGCATCATAAGCATTGGCCGGGAACCAGAAAGAATTGATATATTTTGCCGCTTGATACATTTGTTGCTCGGTCGCACCTTGAGATGCCATTAATTCAAGGATCCCAAGAAGCGCCATACCATGATTGCAATCGGGAAAAGCAGTAGAATTTCCGCAACAAGGTCTGTAGATGTTCGAGGCTACATCATTGACTAATTTCTCTTGAGCCGGCGTCATCGCTGCCAGAGTTGCTTTTGAATAATAATCCATGGCATTGCCGCTTTTGGTCATATCACTCCATCCGCCGGTTGAAGCAAAATTACCGACCTGTCCTTCTCCGTATTTAACAATGTCTCCTTTTGTCAGAATTACGCTCTTATTGGCCAAGCCAAAAGCCCAGAAAAGATTAAGAAGAAAATATGAATTCTCCGGAGAAATTTTTAGTTTTTGATTAGAACCTTTGGTTAAGATATCTATTTGTTCTTGAGTCAGAGGACTTCCCGACTGCTGGTAGACCTGCTTAAATTTATCTAAATTAATCACCCCCATTTGAACCATCTTTGGTCCGATGTCACCAAATGTGGCGTTAATCTCGTAACCTTGAGGGGGATTTATCTGAGAAAATAGGTCGGAAGCTTGCTTGGATGCGATTGTTGCCTTTTGAAGCGATACTCCTTTTTTTTGGATGCTCAAGCGCCACGATGATGGGAGTTTTGGCAAAGAATAAACAATTATGATAAATACAAAAAGAGCTACAAAAGGTTTAAAACGAGACAGAGTCTTTTTATTCAAATGCACTTCAAAGCGATTTTTTTTGGTTGTTATCAAGGGGTCATTATAAATAGGACAAATACCACTATTGATTTTTGCGTTTTCATAAATAGCGTAGATAAGTATCAGAATGGATAAAAATTTTATTTCCAAACCGCCAAACGGCAAGGCTGTCAAAGTGGCGGCAATACCAAGTAGCGGCAAAAGAAACGCAGTACAAACGGAACAGCCTGTAGCCGCAGCGGAAAAAACTAGCGAACCTAAGGTTTGAAAAAAACTTCCCTTAGAAACTTTTTTTCTCTCCAAAACCGTCGTTAATGCTGTTAAGATAGCGACGCCTATTAATAACGCATTAATTACACTCAATATTACTTGCCCCCAGATATAAAATGTCGTATTTGATTGCAAAAATGCATCCCATGTGGTTTTTTGTATAAGAAGTAAATAATAAACGGATAAAACAACAAGAGCGATCATTACTGTCACTAGCCAGGAAAGTTTATCAGTAAAAGTTTTTTTCAATCCAACCTTGAGAATAAAAGACCAGGAATAATTTTTTTTCATATTTTTGCCTATATTACTACATTATGTAGTAGTTATAAACCAATGTCAAGTAGAAAATAGGTCAGCAATTATCGCTACAACTGAGTCCTTTAAGGCAGACTGCTGGTTTCTTCTCTGTTTGTATAGCCTGCGTTTTTTGCCAGGGGAAGAGAATAACTGACCCGAAAAGAATCAGGGCAAAAATGTTGATAATAAAACTTTTTGTTTTAAAAAAATTAGTTTTATATTTTTTACCCAATAATATCTTGATACGAATTTCTATTTCATTACTACCCGCAAAGGCTGGTAGATATTGAAGAACCGGACTAGCGATTCTATTGGCTAACAATTTTTTAAAAGCAGAGATTATAGATTTTGTTTCACCCAACAAACTTATACTGTAATTGTCTGCTTTCACTTCTTTCTTTATGATCAAATTATTGGTTAATTCGGCGATGAAAGGAAAAAAAACAAAAAAATGTTTGATGAATTTTAAGAAAATTATTGACAGATTATCATGGTTAATTAGATGATATTTCTCATGCAAAAGGATGGCCTGAAGCTCGTTTTTTTTCATTGTTTTTATTAAACCTGTTGAAATATAAATTTTCTCGCTCATTATGCCTAAGCAAAATGCGAGGGGTTTTGGATCTGAAACGATTTTTAATTTATTTATAAGGCCGATCTTCTTAGCTAACCTATTAATATTGTCTGGAGTATCTGCGATGGCAAAATTTCTTTGATAAAAAAAAGTTTTTAACAAAATAAAAATAACCCGGATTACGATTATTCCCAACAGTAAACCAATCAATAAAGTTAAAAGAGGTTGAAAAATCTTAAGAGAAGAAATACAGACTCCAGCTAAATGATAAATGTCACTTTTCATGTTCCGATAAGATCTTTAAAAGATATTTTTTTCTTTCTCGAGGTAAGGATTCTATCCCTTGAGCAAACGAACTGACGGCAATTTCTCCAAATGATTTTAAAAGCATGTCGACAAAAGTGTGAGTCAGGTTTTTGATATATTTTTCCTTGGAAATTTTTGCCGAATATAAATAGCCATTTCTATTGGGTTTTCTTTCCAGTAGACCTTTTGCAAATAGTCTTTGCAGAATAGTTGAAACAGTAGTGTAAGCGATGAATCTCTTCTGTTGTAGTTTAATTAAAACATCACGGACAGACCAATTTTTATTTTCCCAAACAATTTCCATTACCTGTTGTTCCAGTTTACCCAGCGTCCGTGTTTTCATACTACAAAGTGTAGCAAATTTTAAAGTCTCAAATCAACTGCACTGTTTGATAGATCTCGTTTGATTTCATAATTTAATTACTTCGTGCTCTACTTTGGCTAAATCCAGAATCTCTTTATCGGTAGTCGTCGCGATAGCTTGATAATGTTCAATTAAGGATAAAACCAGTTGCTTGTTTTTCGAATCGAGCTCTGAAAAAATATCGTCAAATAAAAGGATTGGTTTTTTCTTAGCCATTTGTTCATAGTAAGCAATTTCGTTAATTTTTAACCAGAGAATCGTCAACCGCTGCTCGCTCCGCGAGCCGAAACGATGAACATCTTTTTCATTGATAAAAATCTGGAAATCGTCTTTTTGTGGACCAAAGAGAGTTCGCCTGGCGGGCGCTTCCGAATCGAAATATTTCTCCGCTTTTTGCTGAGTAAATTCGTTACTCAAATGTTTAATTTTAAAAGCTTTTGCGTCAATTTTAGGATGTTGATTGAGAAAATCGGTATACTCACGCCGTTTGGTTGTTAAATAACTGCCGTTGTCGATTAAATAATCGTCCCAAAACTTAATTTCTTCTTTTAATCTGTTTCTATCAGAATGGTGTTCAAGCACCTTGTTCCTTCTGCGCAGGCCGCTCATAAAGTTATCCAGTTTCCTTTTGTAATCCAAATCGAACAAAGAAATAAATTTGTCGAAATAATCGCGCCTTTTCTGCGGCGACCCAGTCAAAATCTCAATCTGCTGCGGAGTAAACAACACGCAACGAATTTGATCTTGCAAATATTGCCCATGTCTTTTTTTACTGCCGTTGACTAAAAAAGATTTTTGCAAAGAGTCATCTTTTACCGTCAGTAAAATTTTAAAACGATAGGTTAATTGTTTCTCAACAAAAGTTCCTTCTAAAGTAGCGCTTTTTAGTTCTGAAAAATTGATTAGTTCTATTTCCCGCGTCTCACGAAAACCAGTTCCATTGATGATAAAAAAAATTCCTTCCAGCAGATTGGTTTTCCCTTGAGCATTTACTCCAATGATTACGGTTAAAAGCGGACTAAAATTAAAAGAGTTCTTTGTGAAATTTCGAAAATTATCAACCGTCAGCTGCCTCAAAAGCATAGAGTATATTCTACACGGTTTAAGTCAATTCCTGAATCAAGTTCAGACGACGTTGTCGTTTTAACTCTTCTTGAGGAGAAAAACAGACTCAAAAAAAGCAGGCAATTTAAGGAAATTCCCTCTGACCAAACGCACTTCTTTCAGCCCACGAAAAAGCTGTTCCCAATATTTGGTCGGAAAAACCGAAAGGTGCGCAAAGTCTATCCCATGAAAAATAATCAACCAACTATTTTCATTCGTATAAATTTTGTGCAGAATCCATTTTTTTGAAACTCGCACTGTTTCTTTAATCGCCTGGGGGATTTTTGAGCGCTCAAGATGTTCAAGAACGTCATACGTCAAAACCAGATCAAACTCTCCGTCCTTATAGGGCAAATCGAGAATGTCACCTTTTTTAAGAAAAGGTTTAATCGAAGGTTTGGCTAAATTCAAAGCGTCTTGAGAAATCTCGACTCCATAAGCGTCTATCCCGAAGAAACGCAGCCATTTAACCAGATAACCTGTCCCGCAACCAACGTCCAGACAGGTCTGTGGTTTAATAAACAATTTAATGATTAAAGCTCGGTATAAATTTGCTAAAGTGTAGACTATTTTCCCTCGTAAAGATTCAGCATAACCGTAGCGCAATCCGCCTTTTTTACCCAAATAATATTGTCGATCATAAAAACTGGCGTCAAGCTTAAACGGCATAACCACAGTCCCCTTAAACACATCGCCTTCCATAATTTTTTCCAGATTGTCAAAATCATTTCCATTAGTGATCACTGCGGTAATCCCGATTTGGTTAGCTAGTTTTACGGCCATCGGATCAAAAGGAGCTTTAAAACCAGGCATCCATTTTGTTCCGATCAAATCTTGCAGCTGCGTCCAGGTCATTCTCTTGATCGGCTTAGCATGACTATATTTATTCGGGTCTTTGTCATAAACCCAATCAATATCGGAGAGGTTAATGATTAGACGAGCTTTATAATCTCGGGCTAAAATAACCGCATCATAATCTGTAGACCAGCCCGGTTTCCAACCGGCTCCAATGACCACCGGCTCGCGCCAATTAATCAGGCGCCGGCTGTAATTTTCAACTGTCCGAGGATGAGCGATATCCATGAAGACTGTACGCAAGAGATGCGCATTTAAACGCGTAGAATGAATTCCCAACCAGTCAAGGTCCTCTTCGGTAAGATTCCCAATCACCGCACTTCCAGCATCAATATAACCTCGGGCTGTTGCGCCTCCGCCTGCAACCAAAAAGAATCTTTCTCCTTTTTTAACGTATTCTCTAACAAAATGATTCAGTTTGGTCAAAAATTCAACGTTAATTCCGCCGTTTGGCACAATCAAACTGCCGCCGACCGAGATAATGACTGGTCTTTTTTTCATCCCAATCATAAGTAAAGATTAAAAAAAACCGATTTAATCGGGTTAAAAAAATCCCGCTCACAAGCGGGACTAAAAACATCTCTCTAATTGCTAATAAACCAAATGAGTTGGTGATTCGCCATGACTGTAATCCTGATTATAGCGTAGAAAGCACACTGGGTCAAGTTAGAATAATCCTGCTCCAAGGCCAAAAATGAAAGAAACGAGTCTCACTATAAAGAAAGCAAGAATGAGAAGAAGAAATCCAATTAAACCAGTAGTAATCTTTGCTCTTGCCGACTTTACTTTCTCTGGATTTCCTCGCGAAAGGATAAAACCAATCCCTCCCCATAATAAAACGATAAATAAAATTATGCCGGCAAGAGGAATCAGAAAGACATTAACTACTTTGTTGATCAAATCTCCTAAGTTATTAATCCCTACTAAAGGCCCCTTGATGCTTTGCCCGTTGATGTTTATTTGTTGAGCCAGATAGTGAAGATCCATAGGCAAAAATTTAAAATCAGTGGGATCAAGAGATAATTGTTAATTGTTTGTAATAGTTGGGCCGAAACTGTGCTGAAATCAAACACATATATTGCACCTACTCCTATTATAGCCAAAGGGACGAGATAAAGTATATCGACTAAGTCTTGCTTTGAAGAAAACATCGTCGAGGAAACGGTAAAAATCAGATAACCGAATAAAATATTCATTCCCATTCTCTGATTGGGAAAAAGTTTAAAGTAAACCAAGGCCCAGAAAAAAATTATTCCCATTAAAAATGGTGCGATTCCAACTAAAATTCCTTTCACTGCTCCCCTCTTTTCATAAAGCACATGGCCTAGTTTGAGAGTATTCTCGGCGGTAATTTGAGGCCAGAGTTGGATTTCTTTAATTCTTAAGAGAAGCAGCGTTGCCACGGTCAAATGAGCTGTCTCATGTAGAAAGGTTCCCGGAAAATAGATCAGTGAAACTAACCAATAAACTACTTTTTTGTTTTTGAAGCCGGAACTCAAGTAAATAAAAATTCTTCGCAGTATGGCTTTTGTGAAAAAGTAGATAAAAAAGACTTGAACGAGAAAAAATAACAGTTGAAGCCAAATATTATCCATTATGGCGCCGCGCTGACAGATGGCGACGGCGAAAGCGAGGATGTTGGAGATAGTTCCTGTGTCGGAGACAGGCTGGGCGAAGGACTGGCTAACGGCAACTCTACACCACTAGGGGAAGGAGATGCTTCTTCACTGCCGAATAAATTCTGTGGGGGTGGCGAAGGAACCGCGTTATCTTCGGTTTGTTGAGTCTGCTGCGGCTGGCTAGTTATTTTTTGTTTAATTAACAATATCAGAATAAAGGCTAAGACGACTGCCGTAAGGATAGCAATAACGATCAAGACTGTGTTTGTTCTCTCCCCGCCTTTTTCTTTCCCCTTTTTATATTTTTTGAGATTGAGTGGGGTGTAATTTGTCATAATGTCAGCTTGACGCGAAGCCTTTTTTACTTATAAAATCAAAGAAAGACATACCCTTTTATTTTGACGAAAAAAGAGTCAAAAGTCAAGGAGTCTGCCCAAGCATGAATTCAGCTGTCAACAAACTCATTATTGCGGCGGGAGTGATCCTTGTCGTTCTGATTATTGTCACGGTTTTAGTTGGAAGTTTATTTAGCAAAAATCAAGCGTCACAGCAGCCCACACTCATCCCTACCGGGATTTTAAACGAAACCGGCGGAGGCGCATTTGGCGGCAACCCCACCCCTACTCTCAGCGAACAGGAAAAACAACAACTTGAACAAAAAGTTAACGAAATAAATAATAACGTTCTCTCCCTCGACCAAACCAACAGACTTGATCAATTTACGCCAAAATTGCCTATTTCCACCAACGATTTCGCCATCGGCTACTCAAACCTGCTAGGACAGTTTTTTGTCCAGAAAAAAACTCCACAGACTGACGCTGCGCTGCAAAAATATCTCCAGGATAATAATTTTCTCGACGTCTATCAACAATTTCCAGATCTTTTTGTAACCACCCAAAATAATCAAACTCCGGATCAAGCGATCCAGCAAGCCGAACAAAATTTTGAAAATGTCGGAGAAGAGTTCCAACAGCAGCAACTCCCCAGCCTCACACCAATGCTTTCTCCATCGTCTAAGGTAACTACAAAACAATCAGTTACCAAACAAAAGACAAAACAGGAAATAGAAAAAGAGGTGCAATCTCTGGGCGCGATAATCGGTTCTCTTTTCAATTTAAATTTTAGTGATGAGCTTAAAATCAATCAATCTAATGCTCCCGGTCCTTCTGGAAATACAGGTGGAGGTGAAATTACAACAACCGGTAACGGGACTTTTACAGATAATCAGATTTCTCAAGCTCTTATGAATATTTTCTTGGAAGCAGGAAATACCGTCAAAATTGCCCCTAAGCTTTTAGCAGCAATTATGTCTCGCGAATGTGCAACCGTCCTCCATTGGTCGCAAAACCAGATCATTAACCATCCCACTTTAGTGCCAGGTGATTATTGTTATACCAATGGTTTTGCTTATGGTCCTATGCAATTTTCGCAAGGAACATGGGCCGGATACGCCGCTAGAATAACAGAACTGGTAAAGCATAAGGCCAATGTTGAAAATATTCGAGATGCTGTTTTTGGGGCGGCAATAAAACTTAAAGGTCAATCCGGAGCCAAAGACCCTTTTAATCTCACTCAAGAAGAAGTTTTCAGGGCTGCTTCCTACTATAACACGGGACATTTAACTTCTAGCGGAGGCTGTGCAAATTTGAGCTATTGTCAAGGCGTCTGGGACTATTATAATAATCATTAGGGTATGCAATTACCAAATACTAAAGTTTTAATCATTATCGCCGGGGTAATTTTAGTTATCCTCGTAGCCGTTACTATTTTTGTTAACAGTTTAGTCAGCAAAAATCAATCCTCACAACAAAATCCTACGCTCATCCCAACTGGCATCTTCGAATCTAGTGGAAATTTAAGCGACAATCAATCGGTAAATCTTCCCACTCTTACTCAAGATCAAAAACAAAGCGCAATAGCAGAAATAACAACTGGTATCTCTAATAACCTCCCCTCTGATCAAGCAACTGCCTTTAACAATCTTATAGCTAAGTTGCCATATAGCTCCTCTGATTTTGATATGATATATTCATCGGGACTCAATCAATTTATTGTCTCAAAAAAAACTAGCAATGCCGATAATAAACTTAATCAATTTCTTCAAGACAACAATGCTCTCGATCTTTATCAAAACAATCAAGGTCTGTTTGTTGTTGGAACCGACTCCATCAATACATTAACTCAAAATGAGCAAAATGATCTCATAGCGGGTTTAGCTGAACAAGAAGACCTTTCCACCACTAGCCAAGAACAGCAGCAAAATCAACAAAACAATAATCAGTCTCAACAGAACAAAAACACTAATCAAACCAAACAAAAACAATCAGCGATTCAACAAAAGACAAAACAAGAAATTGATAAAGAAGTTCAATCCCTTGGAAACATCATAGGATCTCTTTTCAATTTAAATTTCAGTGATGAGCTTAAAATCAATCAATCTAATGCTCCCGGTCCTTCTGGAAATACAAATAACGGAGGTCCTAGTGGAACTGGAACACCGGGTAGTAGTGGAAGTTCGTGGTTAGCTCAATATGGGAATGTCTCTACCAACATTGCCAAAACAACGCAATTAAAAACCTACATCTTGAACCGTTGGCCAAGTTTGAATTACGCAGGTACCTGCAATTGCCGCCCCCAACGAGGAACTGGATCGAATCCAAACATGTGGTCTATCCATTCTTGGTGTGGGGCAATAGATTTTTTTGGCCCTACATATTCTACAAGTGATCCCGTAGCTAAGACTCTTTATTCATGGGCTAATTCTTCTGCTGGAAAAGCTTTGGGGATAGTCTTTGCTTTAAGTGAAGCTTCACCTGGAGACATACATGTTCAGATTATTCCTAATCAGGTACCATCAGATCTTGTTCCGCAATGTGCCGGAGGACCAAGCAGTTAACAATTGATAATTATTTGCTAATTTATTTATAATGAAATCAATGCCTGACTTTTTGAGAAAAGTTTCAAACGTAGCTAAAAAGATTTTTTTTATTTTTGCAATCTACGCGGTAGTCATCAGTCTTTTTTCTATATTTTTTACAAGAAATAATTCTCAGCAGAAAACTGATCCACTTAAAGATTATCGAGCGCAAATTTATAAGAAAATAGATGATCGAAGTTTAAACTCAACAAAAGATGGACAAAAATTAGTTAAGCTTTATAGAGGTGCTCTTTGTGGATTGATCGGCGAGGCCTGTACAAATAATCCCGCCGATGGAGATAAGAATTTTCAGGGAAGTTTTTTTGGAACATTAACTAGAGGAATAGCATTAATGTATAGTGCTCCCCCTGCATCAGGTATATATTGGGCGTCTTCAGGTCTTCAAAATATCGGATTTATTCCTAAATCGTATGCAGCTGAAGGAATTGGATTTTCTGCAATTAAACCGCTAAGTTTTATATGGTCTAAGTTTAGAGATATAGCTTTCTTGGTTCTTGTTTTAGTCATAATCACAATCGGCTTCATGATCATGTTTAGAGTCAAGATTAACCCTCAAGTGGTTATTACTATGGAAAACGCTCTCCCTCGAATTGTAATTTCTTTATTGTTGATTACTTTCTCTTTTGCAATTGCTGGTTTTTTAATTGATATCATGTATGTACTTATGGCTCTAGGCGTTACAACAATTGGGAATGCAGTTGTTCCTGGTGGCGGAATTGTTGCCGACGGAGCAAAACAAAATAGTCTGATTGCCGGTAACGCTACAACTATTTTTGGAAGTATTTTTTTTGGCGATGGCGTGTATAAAATTGGCGACGCTATTTTTTCTATTCTCCCCACATTTCTAAGTGTGTCTCTAAAAACAATTCTTCTTGTAGGAGTCTTCAAACTTATTGAGCAAATTCCAGTCATAAAAGACATTGTCGATGCTAAATTCGCTTTTGGAGGATGGGGCGGAGGTTTAATCGCACTCTTAATTGAAATTGCGATTGCTGCTAATCTGGCCCCTTATATCAGTAGCACTATCGGATTCATCTTCTCTATCCTTATCATTATCTTGTCCGGTCTTTATATTTTCTTCCGGATCTTCTTCCTGTTGTTAACGACCTACATTCGAATCGTTCTTTATATAATTTTTGCTCCAATTATTCTTTTATTACATGCAATTCCGGGAAGAAATACAGC
>CAZMIL010000009.1:19213-28272 GCA_964566425.1 uncultured Gammaproteobacteria bacterium
GTGAGATATTCTCTTGCCTTCTTGACTCTCTCTGGATTACCTCTAGAAGTCTGCAATAGAAACGCTGAATAAATTATACATAAAAAGGCAGAAATTCCAGCTAAGCCTATCCCAAATGTCATAAGTGTGGCAACAAAACCAGAAGCATTAGTCCCAATACAACCAACTCCTGAATAGATACCATTTTTTAAAGCACAAGCCTGACAGGCTTTCGACTGATTTGGATCCGATACGTAATTTGCGCAAAGTATTGATAAGCTAAGAGTTGTCTGTTGACGACATATACACGCCTTGGTTGATTTATTTACTGAAGGGATTGCACCTTCCTGACAAGGATTAATACCCGCAGAACTTATATTTTTTTGAAAAGTGATGAAGCTTTTTTGCTGTGTTATTCTATTAGCTAACCCGCTAGCAATGTCGCCAATACATAGGGGATCAGTAGCATTTTTTAAACCAAATATTGATTTTAGACCAGTAATGTCACCTAATCCATCAAGTATTTTCCCCGAAAACAATTCACCAAAGCCTTTTATTTTGTTAAGTGGGTTAATGGCCCCCAACACTCCCCCCACGATTCTTGTAGGGACGGAGGCAATAGTAGGTAAGCACATAAAGTTACTAAGAACATTGATGGCGTTTTTTTCAGCATCGAATTGCTTAGGCGCTACGCAACAAAGATTTACGTCGGTTACCTGGTCTGTAGGAGATTCTACTGCCTGTCCGCAAGTAACGCCGACAATTGGAGGTTTTTCCCCCGGAATTTTTTTAAGAATATCCTCAATCGGATTACTTAAATTGCCTCCTCCTCCTTGAGTTGAAACAACTGCGAAGATATTTTTAACAAGAACAAAACCCAGAAGAAAAATAAAGAAAGATATAATAAACTTTTTTATCATCTCTAAGTTAGATTATATACTAAATCAACTTTTTATTTAAATTTAACCTTTCCCCCCAAGTTCCTCTTTACCTGCACGCAGTATAGCTTGAACTAAAATAAATAGCATAACCAGTGGGATATATTTATTTAAAATCTCTGAAGCTATATCCCATTTCGAACCGCCAAAATCTTTACGCATCTTCTTTCCCGTCAATTCTTCAAACTTGGGATCATATGTTATTTTGTACCCCATTGGGATGCCAAAAAATTTTTTTCTGCGCTCAACTTCTGGCATATTCTTAATACTTAACTCGTGTAAGCCTTTAGGGACAATTCGTCTTCGTTCAAGCTCAACAACAAAGTTGTCTATTTCGCCGGCTTCCCATTCCCACACCCCACGAAAAGTTCCAGCTACTTCCGCCGCAATGGAATTATATCTTCCGAATCGTGTTAATCTCCCAACCCAGTTTTTGGCAGCAGTATCCTTTTTAAAGTAAGCAATCGTCAAACCGGCAAAATCGTGCATTTTTTCAAATGCGACCAGATTCCCATGTAAAGCTTCAAATGTTGACTTCATCTCTTGCAAGTTATCTACAATTTTTGAAATATCGTGTTGAGGATCAAGGGAAACTGCATGTAGAGTGTCAAGAAAACCCTGAAGTTTATCCGTCACGTGCTGTTCTAAGTTAGCATTATCTCCCATATTGCGAGCTAATACTGATTCCCCTGCAGCTCTGAAAGCTAAAAACTTTGTATCTAATTCCTCGGCGGCCAACGCAAAGGGAAATTCTTTATTTTGTATTTTGCTAGCAAATTGATTTATGAAGTCATTATTAAGTATTTTCCCGTTAATTTTTTCAAAAAGTTTCTTGGCATCTTCTGCTTCCTCTTGAGATAGTTTCATTTCGTTGACTAAAATTCTGTTTATATTCTCAGGTGTTACTTTGTAACCAGAACCGTCAAAATCTTTTAAACTTTTATCTTTATCGCTCACCGTTAACTCCTCAAGATATTTAACCATACGCGCAGAAGTTTCTTGTCTTAAACTAAGCTCTACAAGCATCAGGTTGCGCATCGCTTTATCCATTTTCTCTGGGCTCCATACTTTTTCAACTTTCCTTTGATCTTTTGCCTGTGATTGTTGAGGAATCCCTTCTTTATCTTGGGGAGACTCTTCCCAAGACTTAAGATCTTTCCTAATTTCTTCCCATAACCTAATCCCGCCATCTGATAATCTATCTCGTTCGATACGCACAAATTTCGAAGGAAGTCTGTTACGAATCACGCCAGTAAGCGCTTTGTAGAGAAGCCTCTCATAAATATCTTCATCTTTAACCTGCACGTTTTTTTTGAAAGGATCATCTTTAAATTCCTTCTCGAGTTGATTTCTCGTTTCTTTTACTTCTATCTTCAGATCTTTTCTTGCCTTGAATTTCCCAGTTTCGGAATCGATATCTCCATTTATATATCTCTCATTTAAATATTTGAAGAAAGCCTCACGTTGAGAATTATTGTTTGCCAAGAAATCGGAAGTTATTCTATTTTGAACAAAATTAAGAAGAACTTCATAACCGATATTTTCAACAGCCTTCCAGGAATCTATGACTTTTAAATTAATGCCCTTCTCTTCTGTCGTTGATTCATAGTCCATCCAGCCTTCAAAAGCCTTTCCTAAACGCCAGCCAGAGCGTGTAAGAGGACTTCCTATATTTCCTATATTAGTTAGAAGCTCAAAAAATGTCTTTTCTTGACTATTTGTTTTTATATCGTTAAAGGCAGATTTTCCTTTTAACCAACTATTTTTGAATCCTTTCATTCTTTCCCATAATTTTGCGTGGTCCCATAAACGAAGCATCCTTCTTCTATATCCAGATACCGGCATAAAGAGAAGCGGACCCTTGAACATGCTTTCTTGTTGCCAACGCAAAAAATGGTGTAATGGATTTAAGGCCATAATTGCTGCATTATCGTTTGTATAATAACTAACGAATGTCGCCTCACCATTTCTATCCGTTCTTACATTTGGATCTGCCCATGCTGCGGCTTCAACCTCTGTCATAAAGACGCCCTTAGAAAGTCCCACGCCAAAGTTCAACGCTCTCCGTACTCTCCAAGGGTCTTTTGCTGCATCCGGAAACAATTTTTCAAGATCTTCGAAAACCATATCCTCAATTTCGGAGGTTGTACTTTGCAGATTATTGATAAACATATTGGGTTGATGAACCCAGTCGTATAGAGCAAATCTCTCTTCAACATACTTACTGTAGAGTTGGAAGGCAGACATGAAAAGATCGTTATCTGGTAATGTGCCTAGACGATCAATATCGGTCGTTCCTAAACGCGTGGCATAATTCTGTAATTGTGCCCAAAAACCCTGTTCTCCTTTTCCTCGAAAAAAAATTGCTCGGACATTGTGCATAAATGCACGGACTGTATATTCGTTGTCAATCTGTGTGTAAAGAGCATGTAAAAATCCCGCTGCTGAAATCGCCTCATCTTTAGATGTAGGAATTATTTTCTCAACTGAGATCGTCTTCTTGTTATTTTCGTCTATTTCTATCTCTTTCTCACCTAAGACCTTATTGCTTGTGCGCTTAAAAAATTTCATCTCGCGCAAAATTTCAGGTAGAGCTCTCTCATCACTCTCCTCATAACTACTTCTTTTTTCAGCCTCCTCTGTAAGAAGGAGAACTTTATCCATCAATTGCTTTTTAATGAGTTGAATCGAACTGAAAAACCCTTCCTGAACTATTTCTTCAAAAAATTCAGATGCTCTCTCTTGATCGACTCTTCGGGTCAACTTACTAAATCTCACTACTATTTCTTGTTCAACACGAGAGCTTGTTAATCTATTTAATTCTTCTTCAGCAGGATCTTGACCATTATGAGTCTCTCTATATTCTTGTTTGACTTTCTCTTGCATTTCTTGTGTAAACTTGGCAAATTCATCTACAGATTGGAGCGAACGAAAAGTTCTTTCATCATCTGCATCAAAAAAAACTTCAAGAAATTGAATATTCAAGTCAGCAAAACTTTTTTTACCTTCACTCACTGCTGTAGCTATTGCCTGTTCCCTCTCTATCTGTCTTTCCCTCTCTTCTCGCATCTCTTCTTTCAGTTCCTCTACGTCTCTCTCCAGATCAGGAAGGGGCGGTGTAGGAACTTCTTGATCTGGACGACCGGGAGGCGGCTCTGGGACATTCTGTCCCCCGACTTGATCCGGTCTTGGCGGTGGTGGTATCTCTCTGTTTGAGCCGTCTGCCATAGTTTTTGTCTAACTTATAATAAAGTTACCAAAAATGGCCAATAAATAACAGTGTATGTTATTGTAAAGAGTAAAAGTGAAGAATATTCATCTTAAGATATTTTGAGTTTAAGAATAAATATTGTCAGTTTAGGAAAGTTTAGGCGAGTATACTACAGGATAATTATCGTGTCAACCCTCATCTTCAGTTGACGCCGGGGCGTTCTCCTTAAGGTCGATTACCAGGCGGCGGTCCCTTCCCTCGCCAGTTGAGTATGAAGCTAAATCAGGATAATTCGTCGTGACATATTCATGAACCAGCTTGCGTTCATAGGAGGAAAGACCACGGATATAGGAAGCGCTGCGAGAATCTTTAGTTTTCTGGGCAAAGCGGTCAGCCAGCTCCTCGAGCCGCTCTTTTTGTTTTTCGCGATAATCATTGACATTAACCAGAATCTCGACAGATTCGCCAACTTTTTTGTAAAGAATCACTTCGAGAATTTTTTGAATAGCCTTGATCGTCTCGCCGTGACGGCCGATAACCACAGGCGCTTCTTCTTCGGACTTGATCGTGACATGATAGACATTCTCGTCTTCGGTCACTTCCACTTCCGGCTTGTCGATTATTTTACTTAGTAGTTCTTCTGTCTCTGTTTTAATAAGCTTAACTTTATCCATTTTTGGTCAAATTTCGGTATTGAATTATACTGAAAATCGAGAAAATATTCCAATAAAGAGATAGGCCTACCGGAAGGGTAAAAGAAAACCAACCTATCAATAACGGGAAAATAAATTTCATCTGCGTGTTCATAACTTTCTGGAAATCGGCCTGATTGTCGCCTTCTTTTTTAACTATGCTTTTATCTTCTTTAGGGGTAGCGGGAGTAGCGACTTGCACCTGATAATATTGCAGGAATGCCGTCAACAAAGGAATTAGATAATAAAACCATAATCCTGATTTTTGCGGAGATTCGGCCAAATTAAAACCTAAAAACCAGAAGTCAATCGTGCTCACCTTAAGCGAGGATATGAGTAAGACTTGATTAATTTCTTTAACGGCTTTTGCGAGGCCGCCGACAGCAAAAGGTGAGTACAAAGCTCTATAGAGAGCGATGAAAATCGGGATTTGGATGATCAAAAAAAGACAGCCCGAGGCTGGATTGATCCCGGCTTCTTGATAGAGTTTAAGCTGTTCCTGTTGCAAACGAACCTTATCGCCTTTATGTTTCTCATTTAGTCTATCCAGATGCGGTTTCAGCTCTTGCATTTTTTTAGCAGTAGTCATCTGTTGATGAAAGAAAGGCTGAAGAATAAGTCTGATTAACGCGGTCAGCGCGATAATCGCAAAGCCGAAGGCGCCCGGAATCTTCAACGATAGAAAAAGCTTATAAACAGCAATCAATAAAGTCAGGATAGGAAAAGTGAAGATTTTATTAAAAAGTGTTGCTTTGAGCATATTTAAACTGCAATCCTTTTCCTCCCTTTATTTCTTCTTCGCGCCAGAACTTTCTTTCCTCCACGAGTTTTGTTCCGAGCTAAAAACCCGTGCTTTCTTTTTCTCTTCTTCTTTTTGGGTTGATAAGTGCGTTTCATAATTTTTGAACCATGATTGAACTTTCCTCTCCATTAAACTTCCGCCAAACGGCTTCTGTGACAAACGGCATGAAAGGATGAAGTAATTTCAGCGCTTCCAGATAAACGGCCTTCAGCCTCTCCAAGACTTCCATCTTACCATTTCTCAGCTCGTTTTTCAACTCTTCGAGGTAAAAATCGGCAAAGCGGTGCCATAAAAACTCGTGGGCCGTCTCCAGGGCTTTTGAGAAGTGGTAATGCTCCATCTGCTTAATATAAGTCTTTTTAACTTCGGCAAATTCCTTATCCAATTCGATGAGTCTGTCATTCTGATCAGCCAAAGGCGCAGAAGAATCTAATTTACGTTTCACTGGATTCTTTACTTCGCTCAGGATGACAGTTGATTGTTCAGGATGACGTTTGTCTTCCTGGTTGATCCAAATAAAGCGGCCGATGTTCCAAATTTTATTGGTGAAATTTCTCATCCCGACAATGCGTTCATCAGATAGTGAAACATCTGCGCCGTCTGCAATGCCGAAAATGAGCGAAGCGCGCCACGCGTCCGCCCCGAATTGTTTGATTTTCTCCAGAGGATTAATAACATTGCCTTTACTTTTGCTCATTTTCTGACCATGTTTATCGCGAACCAAACCATGAAGATATATCTTGTGAAAAGGGACTTGCTTGGTAATGAAATAGCCAATCATAATCATTCTGGCTACCCAGGCCCGCAGAATATCATAGCCGGTTTCCATGACTGTTGTCGGATAGAAATAATCATAATAATCCTTGCCTACGGTCTGCAGAGTGGCAAAAGGCCATTGGGCCGAAGAAAACCAGGTATCAAATGTATCTTTGTCTCGGATTAATTCTGTTTTGGCGCATTTATCGCATTTGCTCGGCTTTTTGCCCTCGGTGATATTCCACTTTTTGCAGTCGGCACACTGCCAGGCCGGAATTCTGATCCCCCAGACAATCTGGCGCGAAATATTCCAATCAATATAATTATTAAGAATTTGGGTTAAGATTTTGGTAAATTTTGTCGGATAAATTTTAATTTCTTCTTTTGTAATTAATTTTAAAGCCTGATCGGCGAGTGGTTTGATTTTGATATACCATTGCTCAATCGGTAGGGGCTCGATGACTGTGCCGCATCGATAGCAGACAGCGATACGATGAACGTAGTCGTGATCTATCTTGACGATCAAACTTTTAGCTTGTAAATCGGCTAATATTTTTTTGCGGGCGGCATTGATTCTCATTCCCTTATACGGCCCAGCGAGTTCATTCAACTTGCCATCAAAATCGATAACTTGTTTCATTTCTAAATCATGACGCTGGCCTGTGTCAAAATCGGTAAAATCGTGAGCCGGTGTGACTTTGACCACTCCTGTGCCAAATTCGGGATCGACAGATTTGTCAGCAATGACCTTCATCTTAAATTTCCCGAGCAGGCCCTCTACTTCAATCTCTTTGCCTACCCACTCCCTGTAGCGTTTATCTTTGGGATTAACCGCTACTGCTGTATCGCCAAATTTAGTTTCCGGTCGGGTCGTTGCCAAAACAAACGGCCCATATTTGAGATAATATAATGGGTCTTTCTGTTCTTTATACGTTACTTCTAAATCGGAGAAAGAAGTGCCGCAATGGGTACAATAATTAACCAGACGTTTCGCGCGATAAACCAATCCTTCATCATACAACTGTTTAAAAGTTTTATAGACAATTTGAATGATATCTTCGTCAAGGGTGAATTTTTCTTTTGACCAATCAAGAGCAAAACCCAATTTTTTGAGCTGGCTGACTATGTTAGGTTTATTGGCTTGCGTAAAATCCCAAATCATTTTATATAATTCTTCTCTACTAAAATCAAATCTGCTCTTGCCTTTTTTAGCGAGTTCTTTTTCATAAACGAATTGTGTTTCTATCCCTGCATGATCTATTCCCGGCAACCATAACGTGCTAGAACCGCGCAATTTGTAATATCTAATTAGCGCATCTTCAAAAACAAACATTGCATGGCCTAAGTGCAAAGCTCCATTAGCATTAGGTGGAGGAAGAATAATCGAGAATGGCTGCTTTTTTCGATCGATGCTTGCCGCAAACAAGTTATTTTTTTCCCAAAAAACATAAATTGCTTCTTCAAATTCGGCTGGTTTGAAAGTTTTATCCATCATTAAACTTCGTCATTCCGAACTTATTTCGGAATCTGATTTAAATTGTGTCTTGAATCAAGTTCAGGATGACAAGGCGTCTAAATTATAACAAAAACAGCTATAATCTATGGATATGAGCTGGATTTTGATAAGTTTACAGTGGTATTCAGTTTTATTAGCCCTAGGAATTATTTTTTTCCCTCTAGTCAGAAAAATCTTTGCTTCGTTTTTTGATCACGGTTATGTTTTTGCCAAAACAGTCGGCATCCTCCTCTTGAGTTACAGTATGTATTCATTAGGAACGATCAAGCTTCTGCCGTTTACACAGACTTCATTATTGCTTTTACTTGCTGTGGCGGTTATTGTTTCAATCTGGATTATAAAACGTCATTCTCGACCTGATCAAGAATCAGCAGGTCCCCGTTCCCGCAGGGATGACAAACGAAGACGTTTAGCTCTAATTCTCTTCGAAGAATTCCTTTTTTTGATCGCATTTCTCTTTCTGGTTTATATGCGCGGACAAGAACCTTCACTCCAAAGTTTGGAGAAATTTATGGACCTCGGGTTTATCAATTCCATCTTGCGCTCGCGCTATTTTCCGGCTTTGGATATGTGGTATTCTGGCGATCCTACTCGTCCTGCAGGTTATCCGATTAACTATTATTACTTTGGCCATCTCACCGGAGCTGTCTTAATTCGTTTATCCGGAATCAAAACTGCCAT
The DNA here is from genome assembly GCA_964566425.1 of uncultured Gammaproteobacteria bacterium. Lineage (GTDB taxonomy): Bacteria > Patescibacteriota > Microgenomatia > UBA1406 > GWC2-37-13 > CAZMIL01. The sequence goes on from CAZMIL010000009.1 coordinate 27,789, forward strand.
CGGCTACAATCTCATTCTCGCTACCATCTTTGCCCAAGGAGTCACTTTAGTCTTCTCTTTAGTTACCAATCTTATCTATTTGTTCAAAAAAGCCAGCGTCTATTTGGCAGGTTTTTTTGGCTTGCTTGGAAGTTATATTGTCAATCTGGGAGGGAATCTACATACTATTTATCTTTTCACCAAGGGCTATCCCAATGATAGCCCCATCCCATTCTGGAAAATTTTCTCCGGATATAATCCGGCTGCGTATTGGTACCCCAATGCAACCCGTTTTATCCCTTTTACCATCCATGAATTTCCTTCTTACTCTTATGTTGTGGCAGATCTTCATGGGCACGTTTTTGACATTCCCTTTGTTCTTTTAACCCTGTCCATTCTATTAGTTGTCTTCTTGAACAGAAAACTGGCTTTAAACACCTTCAATTTCGTCTTGACAACTGCTGGACTAGGCTTCATGACGGCTATTCACTATATGACTAATGCC
>CAZMIL010000010.1:0-25474 GCA_964566425.1 uncultured Gammaproteobacteria bacterium
GCGCATGGATACTCTTCTTTGTCCTTTATCTGTAAATTGGTACATCAATTTGTCACCTTCCTGGCCGTATTTACCCATGAGAATTTCTTGATATTCAAGGGCGGGCGTCTCTAGAGGTTCAAAGCCATAGGATTCAAACACCGAACGTAGCCGGCTAATCACATATTGGCGTTTTCGTGCTTGTTTTGGGGCAAAATCACGAAAGCCCTTGAGTGTTTGGGGCGAAATAGTAGCCATAATGAGCAAATTATAGCAGAAATAAGCTCCTTACTTGTAAGCTTCGAGATTAAGAGTAAAATTGATGGTTTGTCCGCTGCGCCAGATTGTTATGCCGATACGGTCGCCTATTTTCTTCTGGGCTACCAATTTTGTTAAGCCTTGTTGATCGCTGCCGTCGATTTTTTTATTATCAAAAGTAGTAATAATATCGCTTTGTTTTATTCCGGCGCGATCGGCTGGAGAATTAGCCACGACTTCAACCACTTGGGCGCCTTCAACAGCACTGTTCAACTTAGCTGTTTGAGGATCGATCATTTGATAACGAATTCCAATGTAAGGCCGTTCAAAGCTCGAGCCGTTTTTGCGAAAATTATCAATCACTTCTTTAATCACGTTGACCGGGATGGCAAACCCGATATTTTGTCCGCTTTGAGCCAAGGCTGTATTGATGCCGATAACCTGTCCCGTAGAGTTAAGCAAAGGTCCCCCTGAGTTTCCGGGATTGATTGCGGCGTTGGTTTGAATGACGTTATCCAACTTTTCCACTGCCCCTTCAAGCGGCGATCCGGCAGTAATTCCTCTACCCAACCCGGAAATAATCCCATTAGTTACGGTATTGGTGAATTGCCCCAAAGGGGTGCCGATGGCGATAACCAATTGACCGAGTTTAAGATTAGAAGAATCGCCAAGCGGCAACGGTGTTAAACCACCAACGCTAATTTTCAAAATAGCAATATCGTTTAGCGGATCGCGATAGATATTAGTAACATTATATTTCTTTTTGTCGTTGGTAATAACTGTGTAGGTTGTGGATGAATCACTGACTACGTGGCGGTTAGTGATAATTAGACCATCTGAGGAAATGATGAAGCCACTGCCGATATTTTCTTGGACTTTTTCCGTCGGAGCAGGTGTGACCTCAAAAGGCACAAAAGGATTAAAAGGATTGATTTGAATTGAACTTTCTCCTTGCTGAGTTGTATTGATGGCTACAGTAACGACAGAAGATAAAGACTTTTGGACGACATCTGTAATGACAGATTCCTCATAGACTACTTTTTCTTTCTCACCGCTAGTTTGAGGTAAGGGAGAAGAGTTAAATGTGCCTTGCGGGAAGAGATTAAACTTTTGGCCAATGGCTAATAAAATTATCAAAAAAACAATTAAATACAGCAAGCGTTTCATAAAAGGTTATCATTTTAATAATTGGTCAACGGCTTTTTCAAGCTGTTGATCGTTTTCGCGAGTCAGTGTGTTTCCTCCAGCGATTTTATTGTTGATGCTAATATCGGGTTGAACGCCTTTGCCGTTAATCCACACTCCGTCGGGCAAAATCCATTTGGCAACTGTCACATGCAAGCCAGAGCCATCTTTGAGGTCTACAGCTTCTTGAACAGAGCCTTTACCGAAAGACTTCTCCCCGACTAATTGTGCTCGTTTGTAATCATGAAGCGCGCCGGCAAAAATTTCCGAGGCCGAAGCAGAACCTTTATTAATCAAAATCTCAACGGGAATATTCAAGAGTTTTCCCTGACGAGAAACATTATAGTCTTTGTTTTTCCCGGTAGTTGATTCTTGTTTAACGACCAATTTTCCATATGGCAAAAAGTCTTCCGCTAAATAAACAGAACTTTCTAGAAATCCACCTGGATTGTCACGCAAATCAATGACCAATCCTTTAATCTTTCCTTCGCTCCATTCTGAGGAGATTTGTTCTACGGCTTTATCCCATTCGTCATTGGTATTTTCACCAAATTGATTGATTTTGATATAGGCCACTTGAGGACAGTTGGACTTGCAGGCGAGTTTTTTTTCATTAGAAAATTCTATCGAAGCGACAATGATTTCTTCACGAGTAATGGTGACATCAAACGATTTTCCGTTACGGTTGAGGGTGAGTTTGACTTTCGTTCCTTTTTCGCCTCTGATTTTAGCTACTGCTTGGGGTAAAGCCCAACCTTGAGTTGATTGGCCGTCGACTTTGAGAATTATATCCCCGGCTTTGACTCCGGCTTTTTGTGCCGGCGAGTTCTTTAGCGGGGCAATAATGATGATTTGATTATTTTTGAGTCCGAGTTGCGCGCCGATACCTTGGAATTTACCGCCCAAATCCTCTTTTGATTGTTGGTTTTCTTTGGGAGTAAGGAAAAAGGTATAAGGGTCGCCTAAGGAATTGGTCATTCCCTTAAGCGCTCCATAGAACATGTTTTGTCCATTGAGCTTGCTACGATCAACAAATTTATTTTGTAATGTATTCCAGACATCCCAGAAAAGTGAGAAATCGACATTTTTAGTATTTTGAGCGTTTGTTGGATTAGAAGTATTAACAAGCCTGTATAAAGAGCTGTTAACATTGCTGTTTGGGCCGATATATTGACCTAATTTAAAACCGATTCCGAAGAGAAAAACTCCTGCGCTAAGAAGGATCAAAATGTTAGTGCTCTTTTTGCCTTTCATTTTATTGATAGAGGTAAATCAAATTGTTTTGTTTAGAGGCGAGACAGTAAGGAGAACCCAGATTTTTAATTTCGTTTAAATCACTTGCCGATTTTAAAATAGCATGCGGCATTCCGAAATCGACTGCAACTTCCTGACTGGTGACCACTCCCAAAAGTCCCATAACCTCAAATTTTACCTTAATGTACGCGTGAATGGAATTGGTAAATAATACTTTATTTTTGACTTCATCTTCGGTTAATCTTTCCAGACCATCATTTTGGGCAAACAATACTTCCCCGCCGAAATCTTCGGAAGCCATTTTTGCATGGAAGACTTTTGCTCTATCTACTTTCAACGTGACTTCATTTCTTTTTACCTCCTCGACTCTTCCTTTGAAATAAGCGTACTTCACATCTTCTTTTTTCACCGCGGTACTAATCAGAATTGAGCCCTCCTCGTGGTTAATTTCTTTAATTGTGCCGCCGTACTCGCTGCGATAAATTTTCTGCGCCAAAAGAGTTTTTCTTTTTGCTAGAATCTCACCTTTTTTGATTTCATCACCGACGACTTTAGTTAGGTGCATAAAAATATTTTCCGGTGGAATTTGCAATTTTTGAGCTAAATGTATTTTATTATCGGAAGTGTAAATTTTTTTGCTTAAAGGCGACTGAAAATCAACCTCTTGTCCTGCTTTAATCAATAATTTCTCGTCAGTAGAAACGTGAAAAGTGATAGTCATTCTTTGATTATATCACTTCGAGCTTTGGTAAGAAATATAAGGTAGAAGGCCAAGATATCGGGCGTACTTGATTTGCTTGGTTAGTTCGCGTTGATGACGCGCACAGACATTAGTTTTATTACGACCAAGAATTTTTTTCCGAGGAGAAATAAATTTCTCCAAATTCTCAATATCTTTAAAAGAGGGCTTGACGTGATGCTGGCAAAAAAAACATTTATTCATGTTTAGAAAGGAATATCATCGGGGTCAACTGTTTCCTCTTGGTCTGCAGGAGTAGCTTTTTTGCTTTTTTTAGTGGAGATTTTTTTATTTTCTTCTTCGACTTCGGGCGTCGGGGCTTCTTCCGACTCGGGAGTTGGGCCTTCCAACTCTTCTTCGTTACTTGCTCTTCTGCCGTCTGAAAAAACAATAAAATCATCGAGAACGATTTCGGTGATGTTGCGTTGTTGGCCGTCTTTACCCGTAAAAGAGCGGTATGCTAATCTCCCTTCGAGATAAACCTTTCTCCCTTTAGTTAATAATTTACTACACAGTTCGGCCAACTTGTTCCAAGCGACGATGCGGTGATATTGTGTGTCTTCTTTGGTTTGGCCTTCAGCAGTGGTCCAGGAACGGTTGGTAGCAATGCCGAAAGTGCAGACGGGGGCGCCGGCCGGTGTATACTTCAACTCCGGGTCGCGTGTCAGATTTCCGAGAAGAATAACTTTATTTAAAGATCTGGCCGCCATAAATTTAATTTTCCTCCTTCAATAACAGGTAACGTAAAATCTTCTCATTAAAATTAAGTTTTTTCTTCAAGTCTGATAGTCCTTTTCCATCAATTTCCAATTTCCATTCAAAAAAATTAGCGGTATTACTTTTCTTAATAGGATAAGCCAAGGTTTTTTTACCCCATTTTTTTTCTTCAAGAACTTTTCCTGAAGCTGATTTGACCAATTCTTTGAGTGTTTTTAATTCTTCTTCGTCTGGCAGAAGAAAAACCATTTCGTATCGGCTCATAAAGCAAAACATATGATAATATTAAGCGTGGAAAAAATCAAGCGCATAGTGTTGTTTTTGCTTGTTCTTTTACTCTTATATACTCGTTTTGTCGGTTTGAACTGGGGTCTGCCCTACCCTTTTCATCCCGACGAACGCAATATGGCTGTCGCAGTTGAACAACTGCATTGCAATTTTTCCATTTGGAGGGAATGTTTTAATCCAAACTTTTTTGCTTACGGTCAATTTCCGCTTTATCTAGCCTACCTTTTAATATATTTGTTTAAATTGTTAAACGGTCATCTCTTAATTCCTCCTTCTTTTTTGGAAGCAACACTGGCGTTACGTTTCATCTCGGCTTTGGCTTCGGTCGCTGGTGTTTGGATGATGTGGAAAATTGTGGAGCTGTTTCTCGGTGGTAAGCAGAGTTGGGAGCTGAAAGTTATTAGCGGGTTGTTATTTATTTTTTCACCCATCCTCATTCAAGCTGCGCATTTCGGCACAACAGAAGCTCTATTAATGTTTTTTTACAGCGCATTAGTTTATTTGGGTTTGAAGTTACTCAATCAAAAAATTTCTCTAAATAGACTCATTTTGTTTTCAGGTTTGATTTCTGGTTTAGCGATTGCAACCAAAGTCACCGCGCTAATTTTTACCGCCCTACCTATATTGCTGTTATTGGGGAGAATTTGGTTGGTCAAAGGAGAAATCAAAAAGACTCTGTTAGCTCTGTTTAAATTTGGACTGTTAACTGCTCTTATTGGCATAATTTTTTCTCCTTATAATCTATTGGCGATTAACGATTTTTTGGGCTCGATGCGTTATGAGAGCGCGGTGGCGGCCGGCACAGAGCGAGTTTTTTATACTCGCCAGTTTGAGAATACCTTGCCGGTAATTTTCCAATTCAGTAAAATCTTCCCCTATACATTCGGTTGGCCAATTCTATTCTTATTTGTCGCCGGATTATTCTTTCTTCCTTTTAATAAACAATACAATTGGTTGCGTTACGCGTGGTTGATTTATTTTCTTCCGGTTTCTTTCCTTTATGCTAAGTGGACGAGATTTATGACCCCTGTGATGCCGCTGATGTTGATTATTGCGGTTTTGGCTTTAGTTGTTTTTTTCAAACGAATAAAAGCAGTCTTGTGGTTGATAGTCCTTTTAGCCATTCTTCCTGGCCTGGCATATCTGACAATTTATACTCACCCGGATGTCCGGCAAGCCGCTTCAGACTGGATTTACAGGTATATCCCAAGCAATTCTTTTATTCTCTCCGAAACCGGTAACGTTGTCGATATTCCTCTCCGGGCAGATGGATATAAAATCGTTTCCTTTAATTTTTACAATTTAGACGAAGATTATAAGCTACAAAAAGAACTATCAGAAGAGATTAAAAAAGCGGATTATATTTTTGTCCCTTCTCGGAGAATCTTTATGAACCGTTTGGGGAAACAGTACCCTTTGCTTAACATTTATTATGACAAACTTTTTTCTGGGCAGTTGGGTTTTAAACTAGTAACGGAGTTTACGGCTTACCCGAAACTTAGTTTTGCCGGCAGAACTTTGTTAGAATTTCCTGATGAACAGGCAGAAGAGACTTGGACCGTTTTTGACCATCCGGTAATTAGAATTTATCAACGTAAACTATGAAAAAAGTAATTCTTTTTGATTTTGACGGGACGTTGGCCGATACTCTCCAACTGATTCTAGAAATTGTCAATAAACATTTAATCGCGGACGGATATGATCCGATTTCGCAGACAGAGTTAAAAAAACTGCGGGAAATGAACCCTCTACAATTAGTTGCCCATTTTAAATTTCCGATATGGAAAATTCCCGGCATAGTTAAAGCGGTAAGAAGCGATCTTCATAAGGAGGTTAAGCGGATCACCATTTTTCCCGGAATCAAGAAATTGATTGGTGATTTGAGAAAAAACAATTTTCAGCTAGCGGTTTTGAGCTCCAACGTTCCTGGGACGATTAACGAGTTTATAAAACTTAAGCATCTGCCTGCTTTTGATTATGTTAAATGCGAACCAAATATTTTTGAGAAATCGAAACTGATTAAGAAATTTTTACAAGAACATTCTTTATCCGCGAAAGATGTCATCTACGTGGGCGACGAGGTTAGAGATATTGAGGCTTGTCACAGTATTGGAGTGCCGATTATTTCGGTAACTTGGGGGTTCAACGACACAAAATCATTGCGGAGTTTAAAACCTGATGGTTTGGTCAATAAACCTAGAGAAATTCTCAAACTGGTAAATGAAACTTGAGAGGTATATAATTTGAATATGAACAATTCCACAGTTAAAAACACAATCCTGATCGGTGTTGTTTTGTTGTTTTTTCTCTGGCTGATTAGAGTTCTTGATATTTCTTATCCCTTAACTGTAACTAATATCAATAAATCGGCAGAGTTTTCGGTCATCGGTGAGGGGAAGGTTGACGCTATCCCTAATAAAGCAGAAGTGAGCTTGGGAGTCACGGCACAGAATACATCCTCTGTGGCGTCAGCTCAACAACAGATTAACAATGTAAACAACAGACTTATTACAGCGATGAAAAAATTAGGAATTAAGACGTTTGATATTAAAACTACCAATTATTCGCTTAGTCCCAATTACCCACCGAAACCTTTGCAATCTGGACTTAGTGACTATACCGGAAATGCTACAATCGTCGTTACTGTTAGAAATATAACTCTTGTGCCGCAAGTTTTGCAGGCCGCCACCGACGCAGGGGCAAACGAAGTTCAAGGCATCAATTATACTATTGATGACCCGAGTGTTTATCGTGAGCAAGCTAGAAACAAAGCCATTGCCAACGCCAAAGAACAGGCAGCAAGATTGGCGAGCACGCTCGGCATCCGTTTAGGCAAAATAACCAACATTATCGAGACCTCTCCGGAAATAATTCCACCTATTTATCGAACAATGAGTGCGGTTGGCGGTACAGGCGGAGCAGCGTTTCCGGAAGTTCAGCCCGGAACCCAAACTATCACTTCCACAGTGACCTTATACTTTGAGAAAAAATAAGAAGAAAACAATTACAAAGACCAGAAAAATAAACTCACTGGACATATTCTTCGCTAAATTTTTTGATAACTTTTTCAGCTTTTTTCCGTCGTTGTGGATCACGTAATTGTCTATCAAATTCACGGTGGACAAAAAGAAATAGAATTTGTTGATCAGTCAAAACAGTATGACCATTGTTTTTGGGCAAACTTTTTCCGAATACTTTTTCCAGAACATCAGGTTTTGCGTAACGTGGCAAAACAGCTCTGACATGATCAATCTTTGCTCCATTAATTATTCCTGTTGCGTGCATCTCTTTCAAAGCTTTAGGTAAAACTGTTTTTATCTGTTCTTCAAATGGCACGCGTTGCTCTTTTTCCATAAACTAAAAAACCCGCCTTTCGGCGGGAGCTTTTAATTGACTTGTCAATCAATTATCCCCCCGCCTACGTGGCAAGGTTAATAAGGATAATTTGGACTGACAAAACAATCTTTTTCATCTTAACTAATTTATTATAATGTCATAATCTTCTTTTTGCAAGTATAATTATTCCCATGCGCGAAACTGTTTATAACTTCGTTATCCGCTATCTGCGTTTTTTTGCCAAGTGGGGTCTTTTTTTCCACCAGCAGACGATTATCGGGATTACCGGATCGGTGGGAAAAACTTCAACTCACAACGCAGTTTATCAGATATTAAAAGACTATTTTCCTACTAAAATGGTCAAAAAAGGCAATTCCGAAATCGGTATCCCCTTGGGAATTTTAGGGATGAGTATTACGTCAAATTCATGGTTGGATTGGTTGCGGATGCTATTGATTGCTCCCTTTAGACTTGGTTATTTGGGTAAAACAAAATATTTAGTTGTGGAAATGGGTGTTGATGAACCTAATCCGCCCAGAAATATGGAGTATTTATTGACCATCGTTAAACCGCAGATAAGCGTTTTTCTTAACGTTCATTCCGTCCATACGATGCAGTTTGAAAAAGCTATTCCTAATATCTTAGAAAACGCCAAACTTTCTGATGAAGAGAAAACCGATTTGCTGTTAAAGCGGATTGCAGAAGAAAAAGGCAAAATTTTTACCGCTAATGACAAATGTAAAATAATCATCTATAACGCCGATAACAATTATGTCAGCGATGTCGTCAATATTTATAAAAATTCATTGACAACACAAGAAAAACGATTTCTATCTTTTGGGGTGCGCGATGAAAACGCGATTTCCTTTCAGGGATTTGATATTCATCTCGATGGCTCAACTTTCATTTTTAAATTAAAAGATAATGATCAAGAAATCAGATTAAAATTCAAACGCTATCTTCTCCCGCAGGTTTACGAAGAGACATTTGCAGCCGCCATTTTAGTCGGTCTGGCGGTTGGTTTGACTCGGGAACAAATCGCTAAATCTTTAGTTGAAAATTATGCGCTTCCGGAAGGTCGTTCTTCCTTACTGGAAGGGATCAGAGACTCAATTATCATTGATTCTTCTTATAATGCCTCTAAGCGTCCTGTAATCGCCTTTCTCTCTTTACTGGAAAAATTAAAAGCCGAAGAAAAACGGCCAATTGTTTTCCTGTTTGGTGATATGCGCGAGTTAGGAGAGAGAGCTGAGGCCGAACATAAAGAAGTTGCCGAGCATATGCCGGGGGTTGTAGATTATCTCTATTGCATCGGGCCGTTGACCAAGAAATACGTCCTTCCGCGCCTGGAAAAATATTTAAAAGAAGTAAAGTGGTTTACGACCTCTAAGGAAGTAGGACAATACTTAAAAGAAAATTTGCCTGAGGATTCATTAGTTTTAGTCAAAGGATCGCAAAACACTATCTTTTTGGAAGAAGCAATCACTTATCTTTTAAAAAACTCTTCCGACATTAAAAAACTTTGTCGTCAAGATGAGTTTTGGCTAAAAAAGAAACTCAAGTTTTTTTCTTCAGTCGAAAACCCTCGCTAATATCTTCTAGGAGATAACCTTTAGAATTAATCAGTTTGCGTAGCTCATCGGCTTTGGCGAAATTATTTTCTCTGCGAGCTTTTTCTCTTTTTTCAGCTAATTGTTTAATCTCATCGGGGATTTTTTCCTCCCTCAACGCAGACAGGTTCAAGCCTAAAACTTGATCGAATTCTAACAGCAAGTCTAATTTATCAGGAGAAGGAATGTTAGATTTAAGCATTTCCCACATTACGGCGACTGCTTGAGGCATTTGTAAATCGTTGCTTAGTGCTTGCTTGAAGCGGTCGCGATAATTGTCGATTTTGGTTAATTTTTCTTCTGATAATTCGCTACGTTGTGACTGACTTCTGAGAGCCAAAACTTGGTCGTGCAATTTATTGTAAGCCTCGTTGGCTGCGCGGGCCGCCTCCCAGGTAAAATTCATCTGTTGGCGGTAGTGTGTCTGTAAAAACAATAAACGTAACGCCAAGGGATTGATTTTTTTCTCTTTGACATCGTCGATGGTGTAAATGTTTCCCAATGACTTGCTCATTTTTTGACCATCAACCAAGAGAAATTCGTTATGAAACCAAAAGCGAACAAATTTTTTGCCGGTTGCGCCCTCTGATTGTGCAATTTCATTCTCATGATGTACTGGAATGTGATCGACTCCCCCACTATGAATATCAATGGTTTCACTGAGATATTCCATGCTAATTGTCGAACATTCGATATGCCAACCAGGGAAACCCTCTCCCCACGGAGACGGCCAATGCATTTGGTGCTTGGCAAAGCGGCCGACGCGCCTAAACCAAACGGCAAAATCGGTAGGATTTTTTTTCTGTGGGTCGAGATGGACGTCCCCGCGGGCTTGTTGGAGTTTGTCTGTTAGTTTCTGTCCCGAAAGCGCCCCATAGTGCTTAAATTTCGACGTATCGTAGTAAACCGTTTCATCGGTTTGGTAAATGAAGCCTTTCTCTTCAAGACGCTGGATTAATTTAATCATTTCTTTGATGTGATCTGTAGCTTTGACCGTAGAGTTAGGCATCATCACGTTTACCGCTTTCATTGTGCTCATGAAAAAATCAGTATAAAAAGTAGCTACTTCCCAGACGCTCTTGCCAGTTTTTTCTGCGCCTTTTTCCAATTTATCCTCTCCGGAATCGTCATCCCCGGTTAAATGCCCGACATCGGTGATGTTCATCACGTGATTAACGGAATAACCAAGATACAGCAGCGCCCTCTTCAGAGAATCATTGTTGATATAGGTGCGGATATGCCCGATATGAGTATAATCGTAGACGGTTGGCCCACAGGAATAAAAAGTGACTCCCGGACCATGCAAAGGCTCAAAATCCTCAATTTTCCTCCCCAAAGTGTTGTAGAGCTTCACTAGGATTATTCTATCATTTTTACCTGCCTACTGCGTTATAATTGGAGCGTAATCGGGGTGTAGTTCATCGGTAGAATGCACGGTTCGGGACCGTGAGGCAGGGGGTTCAATTCCCCCCACCCCGACCACACAAAGCGAACAGGCTCCCCCGAGTCGTTATTCGATACTTGTTAAATATTGACAATTTTGCTAAAATTCACTACCCTGAAATTAATATCAATACCTATGAAACTGATACAATTTCCACACATGCCTGCACAAATAAAAGTGCGGATTCTAGAGCATAAATCTGGAAGAGCGTTTTATGCGGAATTGGTTGATTATGACGTTTTTACAGAAGCCAATAACAAAGACGAATTAGAGATGATGCTTAACGATTTAATATATGAAACTTTTAGCGTGCCGCAAGAATATCAAAGAATCATCAAATATGTTCTTAGCGAAAATAAAGATAAAGATTTAGAAAAGATTAAAAAATTAACTGTTCTATCTACTCCTGCCTTCATCAAGAAATATTTTCTATCATGACATTTCGATTTGGCTCTAAAGAATTATGCAAAGCGTTAGGAAAACTTGGATTTATCGCACAAAAACAGCATTCGACCAGTCATCAAAAATATATAATGCCTAAGTCGCGTAAAACGCCCCAGGGAATGAGACCTTTCATAACCGTTATACAGAATAAAAAAATCTATCATCCGCCAACAATTGCGAGCTATATTAGACAATTAAAGAGTCTTGGTTTTTCTGAGAAGGAGATCATTAACGCACTAGAGTAAAAGCATCTTCAATCATATCATTATTGCTTTCCTACGGCTGGGCGGGTTTCGGCATGCTCTTGTTGAGCTTTCTTTTTCGGCGAGAAAATGCTTCTGCGTTCTTTGCCTTTTGGAATTGAACTTTCGGCGAGGCGTTTTTTAATCTCTTCTTCTTTCTTCTTTTTTTCCTCTTCTTCGGTAAATTCCTGCTGTTTTTTTTGTTCTCGCTCTTGTTTTCTTTGAGCATTAATTTTTTGTTCCTCTTGTTTACTCAAGCGAAACAAATGAGTTTTTAGAACTTCCATTTTTTGCTTATCTTGTTGTTCGTAATGAGTCTTTAATTTATCTACATCTAAAGGAGTGTGATTCTGATCATTGCTTTTTTCGTTGAAAGTTTTTTCATAACCAGTAACCAGTTTTTCCAGACCTTTGGCAGTACCAACATCCTGAACAATATTTTTGACAGCTTTAGCAGTTTTTTTGGCAGAAGTTTTCCCCAATTCCGTAATCCGTTCGAAAGAATCAGTAAGAATAGTTTTCTTCTTAGCCATAATTTGATTATATACACTATACTAAAGTATATGGATAGTGGATATAAACTGCGTTTTGTCCCTCTCGGGGGCGTGGTTGGTGTGACTAAAAACATGTACCTTTACGAACTCTACCAAGGAGATGTCTTGAAAGATATCCTGATTGTAGATTGCGGTATCGGTTTCCCGCAAGATAAAACTCTGGGCGTGGATTTCGTTATCCCCGATATCAGCTATTTGAAAGATAAAAGAGATAAAATTCGTGCCGTCCTTTTGAGTCATGGACATGAAGATCATACCTCCGCTTTGCCCTACCATTATCAGGACTTGGGTAAACCGCCAGTTTTCACCGGTAAATTAACCGCCGCTTTTGTCAAAAACAAATTTAAAGAGACAGGCGGCAGCGTCAATATTAGTGAGATTGATTACGACAAAGAATATAAATTTGGTGAGTTTAAAGTACAGTTTATTAATATCTCGCATTCGATTCCCGACACTTTGCATATTTTTATTAAGACGCCGGTCGGTAACTTATATCATGGGACGGATTTCAAACTCGATCTCACCCCGCCCTACGGTAAATACCCGGATTTTTACAAAATCACCAAATTAGCACAAGAGCAGGGTGTGTTGTGTTTACTATCAGATTGTTTAGGAGCAGAAACACCAGGTTTGACTCTTTCCGAAGGAGTCGTCGGCCAAACATTTGAAGACGAGATGCGCAAAACCAAAGGCAAATTTATTATAACCACATTTTCTTCCAACATTTCTAGAATCCGACAGTGCGTGGAGGCCGCCACCAAGTTTAATCGCAAAATAGTTTTCTTAGGCAGGTCGATGCGTGAAAACACTCAACTCGCTGCGCAGATCGCTTATCTTCCCCTAAAATACGATCAACTCGCCAAAGAAGAACAGGTAGCAAGAATCCCGCCGAATAAAGTATGTTTAATTGTAGCCGGTTCACAAGGACAATTTAATTCTGCCTTATCCAAACTGGCGAATAACCAAAACAAATACATCAAAATCAAACCCGGTGATAAAGTCGTCTTTTCTTCGGATCCTATTCCCGGAAACGAAAGCGAAGTTTATTCTTTGATTGAGGAATTATCTCTATTGGGTGCGGATGTGGTTTATTCGGACATTCAGGAAGAACTGCACGCCTCTGGCCACGGCAGCCAGGAAGATTTGAAATTTTTGATTCGCTTCACCAATCCCAGATATTTTATTCCTATTGGTGGAACGATCCGTCATCAGCGTCAGTATCAACGTTTAGTCTCGGATTTAGGTTATTCTAAAGATACTGTTTTTTTACTCGACGAAGGTGAAACAGTTTGGCTAGGCAAAACCGGCTTGCGCCGGGGCGAAGTTATCGACACGAAGCAAATTTATGTTGACGCTTATGGTGTTGGCGATGTTGGAAATATTGTTTTAAGAGACAGAAAAACTTTATCAGCAGAAGGAATGCTGATTGTTGTTTTAACGGTTGATAAAGAGGGAAAATTATTGACGCGACCGAAAATCATCTCCAGAGGTTTTATCTATGAGAAAAAAGAAGAAGAGATGTTAGGAAGAGCAGAAGAGCTGATTGTTAGAACAATGAAGCCCCGGGGCAGAATTATCAATATCAACAATCTTAAGCAGGAAATTATCAAAAACCTCGAAGAATTCTTCTTCCAGGAACGCGGGCGAAAACCGCTGCTTATCGTAGATGCGATTGAGATATAATTAATACTTATGGCTGGGTTGCCGCCGCGTTTGAAACAGATTGCTTTTTTTCTCCAGAGGTTGCCCGGAATCGGTGAAAAAACCGCTAATCGCCTGGCTTTTTATTTTTTACGCCTACCGGAAAATGACCTCAAGGAATTCGCCGAACACCTTCATAATCTGAGAAGTAAGACTAAATTTTGTGCTGTTTGTATGAATCTGACCGAAGATGAGCTGTGTGAAATTTGCAGCGATTTACAACGGGATAAACAAACTATTGTTGTTCTCGAGGATGTTATTGATTTGTTATCTTTTGAAACAGGTAATATTTACCAAGGTACATATCATATCCTTCACGGTAGAATTGATCCTTTAAATAACAGCGGCCCTGACGACATTTTCATTAAACAATTGATTAGTCGTATTGAAGACGGAATGGTTAAAGAAGTAATTCTGGCAACAAATTTTGACACTGAGGGTGAAGCGACCGCAATGTATTTAAAAAATAAACTAATAGAGGTTCAGAAAAAAAAAGGCAAGAAGTTTAAAATAACCAGACCAGCATATGGTTTACCCAGTGGGGCCAATCTTGAGTATGCCGATTATATGACGCTAAAAAGATCGATGGACGGTAGAAATGAATTCTAAACTTTTTTTAATTCTTCAGCTAACAGCGGTGCAATGGAGATCTCTTCGAGTTTAGGGAATTTTTGTTCAACAGGTAATGTAATTGTATCGGTGGTAAAAAATTTATCAATGTTCGAGTCTTGAATTCTTGTCCAAACGCCATCGGCAAAATCATGATGGATTACCGCTGCGACAATACATTTTGCTCCATTATCCAAACACATTTGAGCTGCATTAAGTAGAGTTCCACCTAGGGTTACAATGTCATCGACTAAAATAACGGTTTTATCTTTAACATCACCGTAAATACTTACAGCTTTACTTTTATGAATGTTTTCTAGATCTCTTTTTTTTTCAATCATCACCAACTCTTGTTGTTCATTACCAAAAAAAGCTTTGATAAAAGCTCGTCCTCTCTCTACTCCACCCTGATCGGGTGAAGCAATCTCAATGTCATCGGTGGTGGTTAAATATTTTTTTACACTTGCGGCTAAAAGCGATAAAGCCGATAAAGGTTTCAGGGGAATAGAAAAAATGCCTTGCGTTCCCTCATCGTGTAAGTCAAAAATCCAAACTTCGTCAAATCCGAGCGATTCTAATAACTTAATTACTATATGAGCCGAAACATCTTCTCCCTCTCGGTGCTGGATATTTTGTCTGGCATAGCCGAAATAAGGAATGATAGCGATTACTTTCCTCGCCTCCGAGCGTTTAAGAGCATCACAAAAAAATAACAGTTCCATGATATTCGTATCCGTTGGATTAGAAGTGGTTTGGATGATCGCGCAAGTTTGGTCTTTGACATCTTCGGTTATTCTCACCCTAACTTCCGAATTTTTAAATCTGATTACCTCTGCGGAAGCCAGCGTTAATCCTGCGAGTTTGGCGACTGCCTGACTGAGCTCGAGACTGTTTGTGCCGGAGAAAAGTTTGACCATATTATTCTTCTTTAGACACCTCAAGAAGTTTTTGGGCGGCGTGTTCTTGCGCTTGCTTAACTGCTTCATTGACAGCGTCGGCGATTCTGATTTCTAAGACCCCATCAATTTCTATTGAAACAATTCGTTGATCACCACGCATGACAATTTTTATTCCATCTCTTTCAATTGTCATTTCTTCGTTTTGCAAGGCTTTTTGAACTTTTTGCAATTTTCCTAAATCTCCTAAGCCCTTTAGCGGATTAAACATATCTATAAATTTAATTTTTAACTTCTCTCTTATTATAAAAATCTACAACGGCAATCTCAAGTGGAAGCGATTCAATCGGTGAAATTTTCAAATTGTTGTAGGCTTCGTTAATTAAGCGAATCAGCATAGATATTTCTTTCAGAGAAAAATCTGCATCGACCTCTTGATCCTCAACTTCTAATTTATTTTTTTTCAACAACAATTTATGAAGTTCATCCAGGAGTTGTTCACTAAGATGTTTAAAATCACCGCCAGCTTGAGCAAATTCTTCAATCCATTGTAGACTTTTTTTAATATCATATTTAGCAATAATTTCCAGCAGATTATCCTTGGCGAGGATGCCCAAAAATTGTTTACCCTCTTCGAGACTGAGTTTATGTTGAATACTTAATTCTTCGAGCATTTTGGTAGCGTCACGGAACGAATGATCGGAATGTTTGGCGATCAATTTGAGCAAATTCTCGTCGGTTTTAATTTTTTCGGCCTCACAGATTCTCTTCAGCATATGCAAAAGGTCGCTGCGTTTAGCTCTTCCGAAATTGATAGCGAAACATCGCGAACGGATAGTTTTGGGAATTTTTTCCAAATTAGTCGTAGCTAAAATAAAAATTACCGATTGTGGAGGTTCTTCCAATGTTTTTAGTAGAGCATTAAAAGCATCGTGAGTGATCATGTGCGCTTCGTCGATAATAAAGACACGATATTTGTTATCCATCGGTAAAAACGCTGATTCTCTGATTAAACTTTTGATTTCTTCAATACCTCGGTTAGAGGCGGCATCCATCTCGACAACATCGACAGAAGCGTCATTATCGATGGCCGTACAGCTAGCGCACTTATTGCAGGGTTCGATACTATCACTTTTGCCTGCAAATCTATTTTGTTTACAGTTGACTGCTTTGGCAAGAATCCGCGCAGTTGAAGTCTTACCAGTCCCTTTCTGACCGATAAACAGAAACGCGTGCGGTAAGCGAGCCGACTGCAGAAGCTTAGTCAATTCGTCTTTGACATTAGTATTATCCAGCTCGACGATTGTATGCGGTCGGTATTTAAGATAAAACACAGTTAGATCAAATTTTTTGAGTTAAATTACTGATCCCATGGTCAACCAGATTAAGTATAACATCGTCCACTTTTTTTCCGCGTTCTGCGGCCAAGAGAACCGCTTGCGGGTAACAGATGAGGATTTCGCCGAGGAATCTACCTTGCCTTTCCGGCTCGTCGTATAAAAAGGTTAACACAGGCAAAACAACATTTTCCTGCTTATATTTACTGCTGACATTTTTCATTTTATTTCTGCCGACAAAAACTACGTTGATCGTATAGTTATCACTTAGACCATGTTCTAATAGCAGTCTCAAAACCGCAGTTTTTAGATTTTTTTTCCCAACTTTATATCGTGAAGAGGCAAGAACATTAATCATGTTATCTCCTTCCTCTTTGCAATCTTTCTTTCTCTTTTTCCTTACGGACGAGGGAAGGTTTTTTATAGAAAAGCTTTTTACGCACTTCCTCGACGATATTTTCTTCGACAAAAGTTTTGCTGAATTTTCTGAACAAAGCGTCTTTTGATTCTCCTTTTTTCTTTGTAATAACCACCATTTTGATTACAACCCTCCTTACAGCTAAAATTTCTAAAAGAGAAGAGATTTGGACGAGGTAATTTTATTAGATTTTAGTGATTATTTCAACGACTTTTTTCAACGATAAAGTGGAGGGAACCGATTCGGGGTTCTTAGATGAGCCATTGAGGAGCATATTTTTAGAAATGTGTAAAAACCACGTTGCTTTGGGATCAAGTTGTTTGAGTTGAGTGTAAAGAGGAGTCAAATCGAGGCCGGCTCCCGGCTCGGTTTTAATCCTCAAATTGCCGCGCTCTAGATCCTTTCTAACCACAAGTTTGAAGTCTTGCAACAATGCTAATCTCAAAGCTTCTTCGTTTCCGGTTTCTAGCGCCAAACTCTTCCCCCAGCGTGACTTAAAAATTAGACCCTGTTTAATCTCTTGTTCAGCCCGCGTTTTATTTCTGAAGATTTGTAACACCGCATCAAGCATTTTGAAACTAAATTCACAGCGTCCTTCATCATCACTAATAACGCCTTTTAGTCCTTCAATAATTTGATGTAAAGTAAAATCGTAGATAGCGGAGGTAGGTTCCGGCCAAAAAACTTCTTTGAAATTATCGATTTGAATGACAAACTCGACCATCCGCGTCAAAGGATCAACGTCGTGAGATTTGATATTTTTATGCTTAAGTAGATAGTCAAAAACTCGCTTGGCAGCGCACAAATTGCGATCGGCAATCTGATGATGATCAAACATTCCCAAGCCGGTATCGACATGAGCAATATCGGAATTTTCGTCAACAGGCTTATTATCGAGAGTTTTACCGGCTGGAACGAATTTCAGCTGCGCATCTTGCCAGCCTGGACGGAAACGTTTAATTAGCCACGCGCTGGTTATTGCATCTAGGTCAACGGAGACATGAGCGACAATAATTTTCATAGGTCATAGCTGTTTAAAAACTTCTTCCGGCGAGAGCAATTTGACAGTTTTCTCGCTTCGCTGCTTGTATTCTATTCTATCACCCGTTTTACTGGAGACAACCAAACGGTGTGGAATTCCCAGGAGATCGGCTTCGGCAAGTTTTTCGCCGGCCGAAACATCCTCCCGATCGTCCATTAAAACTTCAACCCCTTGCTTCAATAACTGTTGATAGGTATCTTTGATTTTTTGTTTAATTTGTTTATTATCGATGTTTAAACCAACTAAATGTACTTTGAAAGGCGCAACAGATTCAGGCCAAATAATTCCTTTATCATCGTGATAAATCTCAACAATTGTTCCCAGACAGCGGGTGATGCCGATGCCATAACTGGCAAACCATAAAGGTTGTCTCTTGCCTTTTTCGTCGCTAAACAAAACGTTCATTTTTTCGGCGTACTTGGTGCCGAGAGGGAAAATATTGCCGACTTCAATTGTTTTGGCTGCGCTTATTTTTCCGCGTTTACATTTGGGGCAGTTCTCTTCCTCTTTTCCTTTGAAGACTTCTTTGTTTTGAGCAAAGTCACATTTATCGCAAAAATAAATCGTATCTTCGCCCTCCGTAGCTAAAACTTGAAATTCGTGAGTGCGTTGATCTGTAAATACTCCTCCGCCAGCTTCAACCATCTTTGTTTCCAACCCCATTACTTTGAAAATTTCTCGGTAAGCCTCGGCAACTTCTTGATAATATTTTTGCATATCCTGTTGGGTAAGATGTGCACTATACAGATCTTTCATTAAAAATTCTCTACCCCGTAAAATTCCCGACTTTGCTCTGGGTTCATGTCTGAATTTTGTTGAAAAGTGATAGAGTTTGATCGGCAAATCGCGATAGCTGGTAGCGTGTTTACGAATCAAGTCCATAACGATTTCTTCGTGAGTAAAAGATAAAGCATATTCTTTGTCATCTTTCTCGAATTGATACATTACCTCTTTTGCGCTGTCCCAACGACCTGTTTCATTCCAAATATTTTTTGGGTGCAACAAAGGCATTAACACTTCTTGCGCCCCAGTTTTATTCATCCCCTCGCGGATAATATGCTCGATCTTTCTTTCTACGCGTCGGCCTAGAGGAAGTAAAGTGTAAGAGCCTGACATCAATTTATCGATATAGCCAGCCTTGAGGAGAAGTTTGGCGCTAACTGCAACTTCATTTTTAGGCCAAGTTTTAGTCGATTTACCAAAAAGTTGAGAATAATGCATACTATTGTTTGGAATTTAGTTTGTCAAGAACTCGTCCCAAAGTCTCCATTTGTCCTGAGGAGAAGGTATCAATTACTAAATCGTAATATTTAGAGTCCCAAAAATCGTAATTTCCATAAAGTTTTTTCCACTTGACTGCATTTTCTTCTTCTCGCTGTTTAATATATTGTTTAGCTTCATCAACAGCGATTTTATCTCTATTGACTACACGATCGATCCTAACTGCCTCATCAGAGCAGATTAGTAACACTTTGAGTATGCCAGGGATTCCTTGAGCCATGAATCCGGCCAACCAAGCCTCGTAAATCAAGTTTTTTTCTTCTTTGAGCATTTTCTTGGTCATTTCGTCTATTTGTCTTTCGTGATCGTCCGATCGAGCCATGGCTCCACGCTGATTTTCGTTGATACTATGTTCACGATCATATTTTCTCTGGATCGCGCCGACGTTGACATATTTCCAACCGAGAACTTCTTGCAGATTTTCAGCTAAGGTGCTTGTTCCCACAGCATATTTTCCGGAGATGGTAATGATTCTGTATTGAGGTTCATGTTTGTTATTCATCTGTATAAGTTAATAATATCATTTATTGAAATGATAACTGCTAGAGAGAGCAAGATCAGGATTCCAACAAAATTTGTATAGCGCTCGACCTGTTTATTGACTCTGCGTTTGGTAGCCCATTCATAGATGACAAAAACCAGGCGTCCGCCGTCAAGAGCGGGAAACGGAAGAATATTGATGACGGCTAAATTGAGCGACAAAAGAGCTACTAATTCTAGAACTGCATTGTTACCGAATTTAATCGCCTCACCAGTATATTTAGCTATTCCAATCGGGCCGGCAACCTGAATATTGGGTTTTTTTAATTTTACTAACTGGACTACTGTTTTGCTCAATTCGACGATAATCGTCTGGGTTATTTTGGTTGCTTCCACCAGGCCGAAAAATGGCGCTTGATACCATAAATATTTTTTAGTCACAAAGGAAGTGATTGAAATTCCTAAGGGTCCTTCGCCAGTGGGAGGATTTTTCCGGGGAGTAACGAATAAAATTATTTCTTTACCATCTCTTTTTACAGTGGCTTCAAGGTTTTGTCCTGCTGCATTTTGACTGATTTTTTGCAGATCAACTGGAGAGTTGAGAATATAAGTTTTTCCTCTCAATTTTATTTTAGTAATTGTATCTCCGACATGAAAACCACTGCGTTCGGCCGGTGTATTACGCTGAACAGATTCGATATTGACCGTGTTCGTGGGGGTGGGAACTCCTTGAGTAAAGAGATATGAGATCAATACCCAACCAAGGAGAAAATTGCCGATGATTCCGGCGATAATAATTAAACTTTTTTGCCAAGGTTTTTTATAAACAAAGGCTCGCTTTTTTAATTCCGGGGACATTTTTTTGTCCGTTTCGTGATACTCTTCGCCGTAGACTTTAACGAAGCCACCTAAGGGGATTAGGTTGACACTGTATAGCGTTTCACCTTTTTTAACACTGAAAAGTCGAGGTGGGAAACCAAAGCCAAATTCCTCAACTCTCACCCCACTTTTTTTAGCAGCTATAAAATGTCCAAATTCATGAATCAGGACAAGCAAGGCCAAAATGATGATAAAAACTAAAATTTCAATCATGAGTTGGATTTAAACTTGACTGATTTCTGTTTCCTTAGCCTCTTTAACCTTCTGGAGCTCTTCTATGGTGCGATGGGTAAGATTGTCTATTTCTTTTTCCTGTCGAAATTTTTCATCTTCAGTGATTGCTTTTTGCTCAAGTTGGCTTTTGATTTTTCTTCTCACTTCATCGCGGTGCGTGCGGATAATATTCTTTTTTTCTTCTATTTTTTGGCTGATTAACTTGATTATTTTTTCACGTTGCTCTTCCGACAGAGGTGGAATTTTAATTACAATTTTTGAACCTTGAGTCGCCGGCGATAAGCCTAGGGAGGATTTTAAAATGGCTTTTTCAATATCTATAATTACCGAAAGATCAAAGGGAGCAATTAATAAACTCGCAGGCCCCTCGGTGGTAATCGTTGCCAACTCCAACAATTTCAATTTCGCCTGTCCACCATAAGTCTCAACCAACAGATCTTCGATCAAAGCAGGGCTGGCTCGACCAGTACGAATAAGTTTCAACTCATCTTTTAATGTTTGGATCGTTTTATTGGCGTTGTATTGAAAGTTTTGCAATAAAGAATCCATAGTTTATTCTCCGACTTGCCATCTGGTAAATCTGGCAACTTTTATCCTTTCACCAAATTTAAGAACGGCTTCTTTAAGCAAATCTTTGATTTTCTTCTCTACATCTCTAATATATTCTTGATTTAACAGTTCATCAACATTTTTTGCTGGCAGAGAAGCTACTTGCATCGCTAATTCTCTACCCAGTTCTTGAAATTGTTTATTTACAGCGACAAAATCCGTTTCACATTGTAATTCTACCAACGAGCTGATTTTATTGTTATGATGAGTATAGCTAAAAATTCCGCCTTCTTTGGTTTCTCTGCTTTCTTTTTCTTTAACCTTTCCGGATCCCCATTCGAGTAATTTCTTTTTAGCCTTGGCTAAATCATTTTTGCTTTCTTCGAGAGCCTTTTTACATAATGAAAAGGAAACTCCCGTCTGTTCACGGAGTAATTTGAGGTTTTTATAATCGACCATAGTCTATTTTTTTGTTTTGGTTTTGGGCGTGTTATAAGCCGAAACGATTTCCGAAATCAAGAATTGGACTGATAAAGGCGAGTCATCATTGGCAACGATCGGATAATCGACTTGTGAAGGATCAGAATTTGTGTCGGTAACTGCAATTATCGGGATACCGGTCTTTTTGGCTTCAGCAATTGCATTTTTTTCTTTCTTAATATCTAAGACGAAGAGAACATCGGGTTTAGCGCTCAAATTTAGTAGACCTTCATAAAACTTATCCAATTTGATAATTTGTTTATTCAATTTTAATCTTTCATGTTTGACTAATTTTTCCCATTCTCCGCTTTCTTTCTGCTCTTTAAGTTCTTGTAGTTTTTTGACATTCTTAATTATAGTCTCAAAATTGGTCAGCAAACCGGGAAGCCATTTATTAGTGATAAAAGGGATATTGCACGCTTTGCACAAATCTTTAGCGTATTGCGAAGCTACTTTTTTGGTAGAAACGATTAATAGAACTTTGCCATCTGCAGTGGATTTTTGCAAAAAAGCTTTAGCTGCATCTAATTGTTTAGCAGTTAATGCTAGATCAATGATCGAAACTCCATTTTCGATTTTATAAACAAATTTTTTAGCTTTGGGATGAAGACGGTTTTTCTTATGACCAAGATGCAAACCCGCCTCAAAGAGAGGCCTAATTTGCTCGAGTTGGGTTTTATTCATAAGGAATTTTAACAATTGTAAGCGTATTTTTCAACTTAGTGAAAGTGGAGTCAATCGATTTTTAAGTCTGCGAGGAATTGTTTGAACTCACTATTGAGATCAGGGTGCTTGAGTGCGAGCTCAACGACGCTTTTCATGTATTCAAGTTTATTTCCGGTGTCATAGTAACGACCATTTTTGATTTCTACAGCATAAAGAGGGGTTCCTTGTTGCTTGAGGAGATTGATTGCGTCAACGAGCCAGATTTCACCGCCTTGCCCAGGTTTGAGCGATTTCAAAGCCGCAAAAATTTCTGATGGCAGGATATATGCTCCATGAGTAGCAATTTGGGAAGGAGCCTTATCCGGTTGCGGTTTTTCAACAATGGCTTTTATTTTATAAACATTACCTTCGACTAGCTCAAGGTCGGCGATTCCATACATGCTTAAATCTTCTTTTTTTTCGATCTTGACTCCTGAAATAACAATCCCGCCGAATTTTTGATGCACCTCCAGCATTTGTGCGAGACGAGGAGGCTCAGCATAAATAAATTCATCGCCCCATAAAACAGCAAACGGTTCATTGTCTATAGCCGGCTCGGCCGAAAGAACCGGCGTACCGTTACCATATGGTCCTTTCTGACGAATATAGATATAATTGGCCATCTCGGCAATTTTTTTAATCTCATCTAAAAGATGTTCTTTTTGCCCTTGGATTAGGTTTTTAACTAAGTCTTCATTAGGGTCGTCAAAATGATCTTCAATTGCTCTTTTGGTTGACCCCGTAACAATAATTACGTCTTTAATTCCAGATTTGACCGCCTCCTCGACAACATATTGGATGACAGGCTTATCAACGATCGGCAGCATTTCTTTAGGCATCGCTTTTGTTTGGGGGAGAAAACGAGTCCCAAAACCGGCGGCAGGAATAACTACTTTTGAAATTTTTGTCATGAATAGATTATAACTTATCTTCTATTCAAATTTTACGGTTACGGTTTTTTGTAGAGGGATAGTATTATCTATAATTGCAGAAAGCTGAGCCATACCCGACGTGGAAGAAGTAATTATAAAGGTAGCCTTTCCTTGTGTATCTGAAACGTTTGAGAGTGCTTGAACATTGCCCAGAGAAGAAGTTAGATTAACAGTTTTTTTGGGGACAGGTTTGTTAGACTTGCTTCTAACAAAAACGTCAACCTCAACTTGTGTATTTCCGTCTGCTTTTTCGGTCAGTGGCCAGGCAAAAATCAAGGAAGTACTTCCTGAAGGAGTATTTTCTTCGGTGGCACGAATAGCTTGAGTTAATGGTCGCTGAAAAACAATTGCGGCAGTAAAAAGAATAAAAGTAACGAAAAAAGCTAGTATTAACCCCAGCAATTTCTTGTCCATATTAGCTTGTATCTATATTATACATTATAGCTTGTCAACAGCAAGTGTTTCCCCAGCTTTGATCTTGCCTTCAAGCACAATTTTAGCCGCTTTAGCCTCAATTTCTTGGGAAATAATCCGCTCAAGGTTCCGCGCACCAAATTCTCGATTTGTACCTTTTTGGACGAGCGTTTTGAGATATTGATCTGGGACCGCAAGCTTAATTTTGTGAAGTTTTTGGTAATTGTCATTGATGCGGGCAACAATTCTCTGAGCCAGGGTATAGAGAGCGCTTTCGTTTAGCGGCTCAAAAACGATTACTCCATCAAAACGATTAAGAAATTCGGGTGTGAAAATGGTTTTAGTGACTAAATAATTAATAATTTGTTCGCTAGAAATCTTGACGGCTTTTTGAACCTGCGTAAAAATATAATCAGAGCCAGCGTTGGAGGTACAAATGATCATCAGGTTTTTACAATCCACTTTTTTGCCAAAACCATCGGTCAGATAACCTTCATCAAGCATTGTGAGAAAAATATTGAGCAGATCTTTATGTGCCTTTTCAATTTCATCTAACAATAAGACGCTATAGGGGTTATCGCGGATTGCCTGAGTTAACAGACCAGGATTTTGAGTTTCTGACGAGCCGATCAAGTTAGAAATATCAGTTGTGGATTGATATAATGACATGTCAAAGCGCAACAATCCTTTTTGTTGTTGAAAGAAAATCTCGGTCAAAGCTTTGGCGGTTTCGGTCTTCCCTACTCCTGTTGGTCCCATGAAAAGAAAAGATGCTAGAGGTTTTTTGCGTTTGCCTAAAAGTAAAAATGATCGACGCAATGCGGCGGAGAGTTGATTAATAGCAGTGGTTTGTGCGATGATTCTTTGTGAGAGAATTTGCTCAAAATTAATCAGTGTTTTTTGCGTTTGTTGATCTAATTTGGTCGGAGAGTGTGTCAGTTGGGCGATGATATTATTAATATCATCAGGCAATAAAGATTTTTTCTTCTGTTGAACGACGAAAGCACAAGAAGTATCTAGTAGCTCAATGGCTTTTTCCGGGAAAGGAATATTAGTCAAATAAAATTCGCTTTTTTCGATGATTGTTTGAGCAGTTTCATAAGGAATAGTCAAATGATAGCGTTTTTCAAAAATCAAGATTAGATCGAGAATAATTTGCAGACTGTCTTTTGCTGAAACTTCCCCTATATCTATTTTAGTAAAAAGTTGATTAATCGCGGCATTCGGCAAAACATATTTATCATAAGCAAAAGCTGCGGCGACTCCGATAATTTGTAAGGCAGAACTTTTAGCATATTTTTCAATCGGTAAAGTTAAATCAAGATGATCTGCTGACCCCGCCGAAACATAGCGATCGAGATTATCAATAACCAAGATCACATTCCTTGCTTCTGCGGCTTCCTGAAAAAGTTGCTCAAGAAAATTCTCCCGCTGTTTTTGGTCAAGGTACTGGTTAAGGACAGCCTC
>CAZMIL010000011.1:0-23130 GCA_964566425.1 uncultured Gammaproteobacteria bacterium
CGCCTCGCCTTGAACCGGAGCGGAAAGGACGATTTCAAGTTTTTCTTTGGCGGCTACTAAATTATCTTAGCCAACTTCTAATAATTTCTACAACTGGAATGATTTGAGTGGCAGCAAGAACTACGCCCACAATAGTTAGCCAAAAAATCCGGTTTTGCAATTTTCCATTTTTCTCATCAAGATTTACTATTGTTTTCTCTAAACTGGTAATGGAGCTCTTAAGTGAGTTTATTTCAATAACCGCCTTCTTAATTCTATCGTTGGCGGTGGCCGCTAAATCTCGGTCAACGCCATTGCCAGTTTTAATTTCTGGAAAATCTTGATCGTTCACTGTTGCTGAAGTTTAAGAAATTTATTATTGCTAGCAATCCTTTCAACATATTCAGAGAAGGATTTATAGGCTGGTTCGTAATCGGAGGAAAACATTTTTACCCCAGCAATTAATTGCGAAATTGTATTTTCAAGAAATAGCTTTACACTCTCAACATCTTTTAGATTTTGAGAATGTTGTCCCATTTTGTTAAGTCCATGCAGGGCACCTGCAACACCAGCAGCTCCTCTAAATACATTATTATCATTTTTACTGCGTTGATTACCAAGACCAATCGATAATCCTACAATGGCAGCACTCCAGAATCTGCCCCTTTTTTCTTTTTTTGCTGATACAATTATTCCCGAATGTAGATTTAAAAATTTGGCGATCAATTGTCTTGAAAGAGAAAGATATTTTACCTGATAGAGAGTTTTTGCGCCGGGCAATAGTTCGGATGCTTTCGTAAAACAATTCAGAGCCTGTTTAACTGTTCCTGTTCCATCTTCAAGTTGAAGTAATTTGAGTTCACCTAAATATAACCACGCCATCGGAACATTATATGAGATAGCGATATTTTCATAAATAGCTTCGGCTCCAGATATATCTTCGTTGCTAAGTTTATACCCCGCCTTCCTGATTTCGGTATTTATTAAATTCTGAGCAGGGTTATCACTTTTTGGAAAATCGATGTCCTTCATTTTTATAGCATCCAGCATAGCGGTGGACAGTAAATCTTCTGCGGTAGTTACTGTGTCGCAGTTACCGCAGAATTCTTGGTCCGGATTTATTTTTGAGCCGCAGATATTGCAGAGCATGTTTATTTAATCCAGCGGGAAATCCCCGCCTGGAAGGGCGGGGGTATCTACAATTATTTTAATAAATCTTCTACTGATACTTCTAACGCTTTAGCAATTTTAGCGACCACTTGGACGCTTGGCTTTTGCACAAAATCGCCCTCGATTTTGGTAAGGGTGGTGTGCTTCACACCGGACTTCCTCACTAAGTCGTCTTGCGTCATGCCGAGTTTATTTCGGTATTTTTTGATATTCCCGCCTATTGTTGCCATAGTTTTTATAAAAAATTATTACTTCAAATATCTAACTGTTTTTTAACTAAATTTCTTATTTTTTGTTGCTCAGTCTTGTAAGCATTCCAAACTGAAGCGCACCACTCACCGATCATTTGGTCTCTTTCTTGGCCCGGCTTCTTCACTATTACCTCGGAAACTGTTATTGCACCTCTCCGTTCCGGCAAAACAATGATTGGCCACTGTTTTTGTTGTTTAGCCAATTGCATATGAGCTCCTTGTACCTGTTTGCCGGTAAAATTCTTCTCAACGGTAAGATATAATCCTACAAGGGCAAAGACAATCGCAATTGGCTTTGTTTTTTCGTTTGCAACTTGGGCAGCATATGCATCGACAATATTTTGATGAATGAACGCAGAATCTGAATGGTTCAGCGTGTAGTATGAAAGTTTATTGTATAAATCCTGTACATTTACCATAGTTTCAAAAATTTGATATCATCAAATCATGGATTGCGCTTTCAAATTTATGATATCAAAAAATTTTGATTTCGTAAAGAAAAGCCCGCTTTTGGCCTTACTGAATTCAAAACGGCTTGAATTTTCGGCAAAAAACGGATGGCGAGCCCGAGTAGCGGGCGAGCCAATGTCTTCATTTCCTAACTGGCGGAGAGGGTGGGATTCGAACCCACGATGATCTTGCGACCACACTGGTTTTCGAGACCAGCCCGTTCAACCGCTCCGGCACCTCTCCTTCAGGCTATATTTTACTAGATAATAGTCCATCTTGCGCTATTTGTAGCATATACTCCGTGGACTAACTTCTTTCATTAACTAATAATTAAAGATGATGAAAATAAGAGATTTGCAGCCGCTTGACCGACCACAAGAAAAATTAATCAAATACGGAGTCAAAAGATTAACCAATGCTGAACTTTTGGCTTTAGTGTTGCGTTCGGGAACAAAACAGGGAGGGGTGATCAAGCTAGCCGGCAAAATTCTTCACTTACTGGCAAAAAATCAACAATTGACTTTGGCAGATTTGAGGAATTTAGAAGGAATAGGGACGAGTAGAGCCTGTCAAATCCTTGCTTGTCTTGAATTAGGCAAAAGACTTGTTGAAGACAACGCCATAATTATGGTTTTTTCGCCTGAAGAGATATTATTTGAGCTTAAAGATATTCGAATGAGTCGCAAGGAGCATTTTGTCGCCTTTTATCTTGATGTTCGTAATAAGATTATCAAAAAGGAAACAATTTCCATAGGGACAATCAACGCCAGTTTGGTTCATCCTCGTGAAGTGTTTGAACCAGCTGTTTACAATATGGCAGCTTCAATCATTTTAGCGCATAATCATCCCTCCGGAATCAGCACTCCTTCGGTAGAGGATTTGCGACTGACTGCCAGACTAATTAAAGTTGGAAAATTGTTAGGCATAGATATTATCGACCATATCGTGGTGGCTGAAAAAGAGTACTTTAGTTTTAAAGAAAAAGGCTATAATTTTGATTATGCAAAGTTTAGTCAAGAGAAAGCGAAAAGCGGCCAAAATTATCGCGGAATTAAAAAGACTCTATCCGCGGGCAGAAATCGCGCTTAAATATTCCACCCCCTGGGAATTATTGGTGACGGTGATTTTGTCTGCACAATGTACAGACAAAATGGTTAATAAAGTGACCGCCGAGGTATTTAAAAAATATAAGACTCTCAATGATTATGCAGACGCCAAACAAACAGAGTTCGAACAGGATATCAGGGCAACCGGTTTCTACCGTAATAAAGCAAAAAATATCATTGCCGATGCTAAGATCATTCTAGAAAAATATAAGGGTAGATTGCCAGATACCATGGAGGAGATGTTAAAACTGGCAGGCGTGGCGAGAAAAACAGCCAACGTCGTTTTATATTTGATTTATGGCAAAATTGAAGGCGTGGCTGTTGACACTCACGTTCGGCGTTTATCCAAACTTTTGGGTCTAACCGATCAAGATGATCCGAATAAAATAGAGCAAGATTTGATGAAGGTTTTACCGAAAAAAGAATGGATGGATTTTACTTTTAGATTAATCTATTATGGCCGGGAATACTGTCCCGCCAAGCAACACGATCACGCAAACTGCCCCTTAAGCAAGATCAAGTGAGAGTGACAACCGGCAAGCCGATTCTTCTTCCCCCTCTTTTTTTAATTATATTAGTTCTTTCGTAGAGTATTGTCCCGAAGTGGACTTTTTTCTGTTCAAACAAAGGGTAAATTTTTCTTGCCTGGTCTTCTTTGACCTGTTCGTTAAACAGAGAAGTTTGAATAAAGCTTTCGTCTGATAAATCAAAGATCGTGCAGCCAGCGGTGCGATAAACAGTATTCTTATGATAGATTTTTTTGAAAGCATTTCGGAGTTGTTGTCTTGCGCTAAAAGGATACTGAATACGTTGGTTGAATCTGATCTCTATTTGTTGATAACGAAAATGTTGAGTTTTGAGGAAAATAGTCATTCTCCCTACATGGTAATTCAGCCGGCGGGCCGCCTCAAAAGCGTTTTCAACATGATGTAAGATTTGCGCCCATAAAAAATGCTCATCTTGCGTTTTGACAAAAGTACGTGAGCGCGTGATCGATTTATAAGTTGTTTTTGAATGAGGATTAAGGGCATAAATTTGCTCTCCACGCAACTCATGCCAAATTTCTAAAAAGGGTTTACTTAACATGGAGATAATTTTTTCTTCATTTAAGGAAACAAAATCAAGCGCCGTGGTTATTCCGTTTTTAGTCAAATAAGCAGAGGTATTTTCACCGATCCCCCAAACCCCCCCAACAGATGTATTTTTAAGCAAAGCTTCTATATTTTTCCCGGACACAACTGTCAATCCCGAAGGTTTATGGGACGATGAGGCCAATTTGGCTAGAGATTTAGTTAAAGAAATTCCTATAGAGACGCTAATTCCTAAGGACGATTCAACCTCATTCTTTATCGCTCCACCAATTTCGTAATAAGTCATGTTCAATGGTCGGCGTAAACCTTTCACATCGGCAAAAGCCTCGTCAATAGAGTATTCTTCTACGCTAGGAGTATATTTGCGCAGAATAGTCAGCATTTTTTGCGAAAAAAGATTATAAAGTTCATAATCGGAATCGACAATTAGTACTTGCGGAAATTGTTTTTTAATCTGATAGACAGGCGTTGTTCGAATCACGCCCAGTTTTTTAGCTTCCAAAGAAACAGAGGTTGCTACTCCTCGTTCATTGCCGGTGACTAAAGGTTTTCCTTTAAACTTTGGGTTGATGGCTTGAGCTACAGAGGCAAAAAAAGAATCTCCGTCAAGATGAAGAATTGCTGTGGGCCAGGAACGGATCTGGAAAGACATAGTTGTAGAACCCCCCAAGGATTCGCCGAGATGGTGTCTTTAATTTTGTAATTTTCTAACGAGCGCTTTAACAACTCCAAATATTTGCAATTGTTCTGAGGGATAAAGCGGGGGATATTTGGGATTGGCCGCTTCCAGATAAAGAATGCGGTTGGCTTTATTGCGTTTTAAAATTTTCAATGTCCATTCGCGATCTATTTCCGCCAAGACAATATCGCCTGGATAAGCTTCTTTTTTTCTTTCAATAACCACGATATCGCCGTCAAAGACCCCGATGCCGCTTAACGAATCTCCACTAACTCTAAACAAAAAAGAAGAGTTGGGATTTTCGATCAGAAACTCATCCAGTGTAAGATAATTTTTATCCTCATCGGCAATAATTGGGAAGCCCGCCTTGACGATTCCCAACAAAGGTAAGGCAAAAAACTTAGAAGTCGGAGCATAAATATTATTTTCTTTACGAATATAACCTTCCTCGATGAATTTTTGGACTGTTTTAAAAACAGCATTTTTAGAGCTCAAACCAAATAAATCGAGCATTTCCGAAAAAGAGGGGAGTCTGTGGAATCTACGGTAGAATTTTTTTAATTGGGCAAGGCGATTGGGCATATAGGTGAACAAACGTTTACCCGATAAGTTTAGTGAACAATCGTTCACTTGTCAATCCTCAAAATTCTATAAGTCAAAATTGGAGTTTAGCACAAAACTTTTTGGATTTCGAGACGCCCTTTAATAAGAAAAAAACTGCGTCAAGTCACAAAAAATTTGTGTCTTTGCTCCTGTCGTGCTATCCTATAGGTAATGAGAGGTTTTAGTGAGTTCATTCGTGAAAGGGGCGTAGTTAGTTTTGCGGTCGGTTTCATTTTGGGAGGGGCTGTGACCAAACTCGTTTCATCTTTGGTTAGTAATATAATCAATCCGTTGCTCGGAATCGGCCTCGGTTTCACGAAAGAACTTAGCGGACAGTACATCCGGCTCGGAGGAACAAAAATTCTCTGGGGAAATTTCCTAGCAGATTTTTTGAATTTTGTCATTCTAGCCCTTGTGGTTTATCTATTATTCAAACTCCTCAAAGTCGAAAAACTGGAGAAGAAAAAGGGTTAATAGCGTTCTTCATGCAGAGAGATTTTTCTTTCATTGATAATTAAATAGCGGCCGATTCCATGTTTAATAAATCCAGAGTTAATAAAGTGTCTTTTGAGATCGATTTCGGCAAAATTGGTGTGTCCACAGACAAAATATTCATTGGTTTTAAATCGTCCGGCAATCATTTCTTTGATTCTTTCATTAAGGGGATGAAAAAAATAATAAAGATGTAAATTACCGAATAACCGCAAGACACTCCCTTCAATCATATCTAGAAACTGATTCAATAGTTTTGGAAAGTGATTGAATTTGGAATCAAGCAGGGGCATTAGTCTATCCCCGTGCTCAAAAAAGAATGTCTTGTTTCCCAGTTTCAGATTATACTTTTTGGTTTGCAAGCTAGAGAAAAGTTTGACGTTCTTGTCGGCGAATTCACGCTTGTCATGATTACCGTAGACATAAACAGTATATTTTTTTTTGAGCAAAGGAAAAAGTTGTTTCCAAGGTGAGTTGATAAATTGATTGAAAGTACAGTTATAACCTTCCCAGAAATCTCCGTTAATAATTACTCTGTCGGCCGAAGAAATAATTTTGGTGAGAAAATTAAATTTTTTACGATCAAACTTAACCGAGAGATGGCTATCGGAAAAGATGAGGTATTTCATATTAACTTTTTTCACTCATCGCTTTGATGATATTTTGTGGGACTTCTTCATAGTGTGAAGGTTCCATGTAGGAAATTCCTCGTCCTTCGGTCAATGAACGCAAGATTGTCACGTAGCCGGACAGTTCGGCCAAAGGAGTATAAGCTTTGATAATAGTTGCTCTGCCTCTTTTTTCTGTTCCTAAAATTTTTCCGCGCTTACTGGAGATATCGCCGATTACCGTTCCCATGAATTCGTCAGGAACGGTCACCTCGAGTTTCATAATTGGTTCAAGTAACGTTAATCCGGATTTCTTAGTTGCATCTTGAAGAGCCATTGAACCGGCAATCTTAAAAGCAATATCCGAAGAATCGACTTCGTGATAGCTCCCATCATAAAGAATCGCTTGCATATCGGTTATCGGATAACCAAGAAGCACTCCTTTTTCCATCGCCTCGATTACTCCTTTTTCAACTGAGGGAATAAACTCGGAAGGAATTGTTCCTCCTTTAATTTTATTGACGAATTTGAAACCCTCGTTGCGGGCTAAAGGTTCAACTTTAATCAAGCAGTGTCCATACTGGCCGTGGCCACCGGTTTGCTTGATATATTTCCCTTCGCCGTCGGCAGGTTTGGTAATGGTTTCTTTATAAGCAACTTGAGGTTTTCCAACATTGGCATTTAAACCCATCTCTCTTTTCATTCGATCAACCAATATCTCTAAGTGTAATTCTCCCATTCCCGACATGATTGTCTGACCGGTTTCGTGATTGATTTTGACTTTAAAAGTGGGATCCTCTTCGGCTAAGCGTTGCAAAGCGTAAGATAATTTTTCCTGGTCGGCTTTGGTTTTAGGTTCAATAGCCAAAGAAATCACTGGCTCGGGGAAAACGATCTGTTCAAGAAGAATCGGATTTGCTTGATCTGCCAAAGTATCACCGGTACCGGTTTCTTTCGGCCCGACTAAAACGACAATTTCCCCCGCAAAAGCTTTATCGATTTCCTCGCGTTGGTTGGCGTGCATCAACAATAAGCGACTGACACGCTCTTGTTTATTTTTACTGACATTGTAAACATAGGATCCGGATTGCAGAGCCCCCGAATAAATTCTGGCATAAGTAATTTTCCCAACATGAGGATCGAGTTGGATTTTAAAAGCCAGAGCGGAGAATTTTTCATCAGAAGTAAGTCTTCTTATTTCTTCTTTTTGTGTTTTGGGGTTAATCCCTTTGATCTGTTTAAGATCAACAGGTGAAGGAAGATAGTCGATGACCGCATCCAAAAGCAGCTGTACACCTTTGTTTCTTAATGATGACCCACAATAAACAGGCACTAATTTGTAAGCAATAGTAGCCTTGCGTAAGGTTTTTTTTAGATCCTCTACTGGGATTTCTTCACCATTTAAATATTTATCCAAGAGAGCATCTTCGGTCTCGGCAATTTTTTCAACTAACTTAGCTCGTTCCCTAACTGCCTCATCTTTAAGATTGGGTGGAATTTCCACGACTGAATATTCAGTTCCTTGAGGATCTTTATCCCAAATGAGAGCCTTCATTTCTAAAAGATCGACCACCCCTTTGAAATCTTGTTCTTTTCCAACCGGCATGGTCATGACAGCAGGATTTGCGCCCAGACGGTCTTGGATCTCATTAACTGTAGAGTTAAAGTCGGCCCCAAGTTTATCCATTTTATTGATAAAACAGATCCGGGGAACTTTGTATTTATCGGCTTGCCGCCACACTGTTTCTGATTGGCTTTGCACTCCTTCTTCGGCGTCAAAAACAACGATTCCTCCATCAAGGACTCTTAGCGAACGTTCAACTTCGGCTGTAAAATCAACGTGTCCAGGGGTATCGATAATATTGATGCGAATTTCTTTCCAAAAAGTAGTGGTTGCGGCCGAGACAATGGTAATTCCTCTTTCTCTTTCCTGCTCCATCCAGTCCATTTGGGTTGTTCCTTCGTCAATATTCCCAAGTTTATAAGACCTTCCGGTATAAAAAAGAATTCTCTCCGTGGTAGTAGTTTTTCCCGAATCAATATGAGCGATTATCCCCACATTACGGATTTTTTCTAAGGGGACATTTCTATTTTTAGTAATAATACGTTGTTGGGCCATAGTTGAGGTGAGTTTACCACTTTAGGTGGGCAAATGCTTTATTTGCCTCGGCAAGCTTTTCGGTTTGCAGCTTTTTATTGACAGCATTTCCTTGATTTTTAGAAGCCTCAAGTAGTTCGGTATATAACTTGTCGGCAAAACGTTTGTATTCTTTGTTAGAAAGGGAATTGGCTGCTTCAATAATCCAATTCAGAGCCAGAAAAAGTTTACGTTCTCTGCGTACTTCTATAGGGACAAGATAAGATGCTCCTCCTAATCTTCTCGGTTTAACCTCAAAATTTGGGGAGACGTTAGTAATAGCCTGATGCAAAATTTTCAATGGATCTATTTTTTCTTTATCAAAACGAGTAAAAACGTCATAGACGATTTTTTTTGCAACAGATTTTTTTCCATCCCTCATGATGTAATTAATCAATTTGGTTGTTTCCAAACTTTTGAAAACGTGATCTTGTTTGACGTTGATTTTTTTATAAGGTCGTCTCGGCATATAGATTGCTCTTTTAGTCAATAACTTTTAGGGTGTAGCAGTTTTCTCCAATTTTGTGCCGTATTTGGAGCGTGAAGTTTTACGATCGACAACTCCAGCAGTATCATATTTTCCCCGAACCACGTGGTATTTAACTCCAGGTAGATCTTTAACTCTTCCGCCACGAACTAAAACTATCGAATGCTCGGCTAGATTGTGGCCGATTCCTTGGATATAGGCCGTAATTTCAACTTTGTTTGAAAGTCTGACTCTGGCGACTTTGCGCAAAGCAGAATTAGGTTTTTTGGGAGTCATTGTTCTAACCACAGTAGCTACTCCGCGTTTCATTGGACTATTTGTCGCCACGTATTTACGTTGCAGGGCATTAAAACTGGACTTCAAAGCTACAGCTCTGGATTTTTTAATCCTCTTTTTTCTCTTCCTTTTTATCAGTTGATTGACTGTCGGCATATTTGTTTAGGAACTTACCATAATATTGTTCAATTAACTCCTTGGTGACAGGGATTAATCTCCCAATTATAACATTTTCCTTCAACCCTAACAAGTAATCTACCTGTCCTTTGATCGCTGCAGTGCTTAAAACGCTGGTTGTTTGTTCGAAGGAAGCAGATGATAGCCACGAATCAGTATAAATCGCGGCTTTAGTGATTCCCAGAATTGAGACTTTACCAACAGATGGCTTGCCACCTTGAGCCAAGATCTTTTTATTCTCTTCCTCAAAGCGGATCTTGGAGACAACCTCGTCTTTAATAAAGGAAGTATCGCCTTCATCCTCGATGATTATTTTTTCACCCATTTTTCTAATAATTACCTCAAAGTGTTTATCGTGGATCATAATTCCCTGAGATTCGTAAACATTTTGAACCTCGTTTAAGAGATAGACTTGAGCACTATGCAGTCCCTTGATTGCCAAAACGTCGTTAATATCCAAGTTACCTTCTGAAAGAGCCATTCCTCTGGTGACTAAGTCGCCATCTTTAATTTTCAGACTTTGTGACATCGGAATAATAAATTCTTGTTCTTGAGTTTTATCTTGGTCGGTTGAGGTGATCTTAACAGTGTAGATTTCTTTATCCATATCTTCTTTAACAGAAGCTTTACCATTGATTTCAACGATTGGCGAAACTACTTTTGGTGTGCGAGCTTCAAACAATTCTTCTACGCGCGGTAGACCTTGAGTGACGTCAGAAATAACAATTCCTCCAAAATGTCTTACCCGCATAGTTAGCTGCGTACCAGGTTCTCCAATTGATTGAGCCGCAATTACGCCGATCGGAACTCCGATTTCAACCAATTTATTATTAACCAAATCCAAACCGTAACATTTTTGACACAAGCCGTATTTCGCTTTACAGTAGAGAGGAGAACGAACGGTCACAGTGGTGATTTGCGCATTCTTAATTTTTTGCAGATTAT
The DNA here is from genome assembly GCA_964566425.1 of uncultured Gammaproteobacteria bacterium. GTDB lineage: Bacteria > Patescibacteriota > Microgenomatia > UBA1406 > GWC2-37-13 > CAZMIL01. The sequence continues at coordinate 10,452 of CAZMIL010000011.1, forward strand.
CCTCATCAATAATTTCACTTTTAGCTAAGACGACTTTTTTATCATTGCCGACAATATCCTCAAAGACGACTCTTCCCTTAATCCGCTCAAAGAACTTTTTACCCCTTTCGTCTTCATGACTGATTAATAAACCTTCGCCGGCACCACAGTCTTCTTCTTTTATAATCACATCGTGGGCCACGTCTACAAGCCGTCTGGTCAAGTAACCGGCATCGGCGGTTTTCAAAGCAGAATCGGTCAAACCTTTGCGGGCCCCCCGGGCGGAAATAACATATTCAAAAATTGATAAACCTTCTCGGTAATTTGTTTTTGTCGGGACTTCGATAATCTTTCCCAAAGGATCAACAACGAGGCCTTTAATTGCCGAAAGCTGTTTTAGCTGTTCGCGTGATGCACGTGCGCCTCCGGATTTAATAATAATTTTGACTGGATTTTCTTCATCCAAAGCATTCCAAGTCTTATCAGCCAATTTTTCGGTTGTGTCAATCCATAGTTTGTTGGAATAACGTCTTTTTTCTTCCAATGTGAGCAATCCTTGAGAATAGCTTTTGTTGACTTTTTCAATTTCTTTTTCGGTTTCATCAACAATATGTTCCTTTTCCGGAATAATTTGACAATCAAAAACAGAAAGAGATAGACCGGCAGAAATCGTAGCGCCCCAAAAGCCTATTTCTTTCAGACGATCGATAAGCTCGCCGACTTTTTCATTTTCTTTAAACAATCTCATTGAGGCGACGATAATATTTTTGACGTCGGCGGCCCTGACCTCTTCATTTATAAATCTTAATTCTTCTGGTAAGGCTTGGTTGAAGATAATTCTTCCCGCAGAAGTGCGCAGGACTTTAGTGTCGATTTTAACCATTAAGGGCTCTCGCAATTGTAATTTACCAAGTTGATAACGGCTGATAACTTCGTTTTCATCGGCAAAGAGCTTTAGATTTTCTTCGCCGACATCTCTATACTGGTTGTCTAAAGAAGTAAGGTAAAAAATTCCTAAGGCCATTTCTTTGTTGGGGAGGACAATAGGGGAACCATCTGCCGGCTTCAAAAGATTATGGTAAGGGAGCATTCGTTCTTTAACTTCATTGATTGAATTATTGGAGAGGGGTAAGAAAACACCCATGGCATCACCATCAAAGTCGGCGTTGTATCCTGCACAGACAGTCGGATGGAGTTTGATGGCATGGGAATCAGTTAAAACGGGATAGAAAGCTAGGACTGACAATTTATGCAAAGTTGGTGCGCGGTTCAAAAGTACAGGGTGTTCTCTCGTCACTTCTTCTAAAATATCGTAGATAATGGGTTCTTTTTGCTCTAAAAAGTTCTTAGCACTTTTGATATTGGGTGCAAGTCCGCGAACAATGATTTCTCTTAACAAGTAAGGTTTGAAAAGTTCAATCGCCATCTCCTTAGGAATGCCGCATTGGTCGATTCTCAATTCGGGGCCGACGATAATTGTTGAACGGCCGGAATAATCTACTCTTTTTCCGAGAAGATTTTGTCTAAAGCGACCTTGTTTTCCTCTAAGAATATCAGACAGGGATTTTTGGATTTTGGAGGCTGCTCCCTGGGAACGCGTCCGACCACGGGATTTTTGCAGGTCCAAAAGAGAATCAACCGCTTCCTGTAACATTCTTTTTTCGTTGCGTAAAATAATCTCTGGAGCGCCCAGGTCGAGTAGTTGTTTGAGACGATTATTTCTGTTGATGACGCGGCGATAAAAGTCGTTAAGATCAGAAGTAGCGAATTTTCCTCCTGGTAGCTGAACTACCGGACGCAAGTCAGGCGGAATAACTGGTAAAACGCTCAAAATCATCCATACGGGCGAGGTTCCACTCTTCATGAATGATTCGATAACGCGGATTTTCTTCAATAACTTGTTTCGCCGATCACCTTTAACTTCGGCCAAAAGGCTAAGCGTTTCGGAATAAAGCTTTTTCAAGTCGAGATCGGCCAGAATCTCATAGACAGCCTCCGATCCCATGCCTACCTCGATAAAACCATCCAGATCATTTTCCTTTAAATAGAGGTAATCATCCTCTTCCAGTAGATCATGAATTTTAAGAGTTTTAACCAATTTCAAAATGCGGTCAAAAAAGGCAATTTTTTGGGCTTTTTTTTCAGCATGTTTGTTAGAAAGTTGTTTGAATTGTTCTTTTTCCTTGAGCTTTAATTCTTGCAAGGCGATCTCTTTTTGCTCTTTATTCGTTAGTTTCTTTCCCAGATCTTTAGCCTGTTTCTCGAAGTTGAGTCTAAGAGCATCTTTTTCTTTCTCCAACTCCTTTTCAAGTTCATCAGTTTCTTTTTTCTTGATTGCATCTAAATTATCTAGAGTCTTTTTTTGTTTGTCATTATTGATGTTTTTAATCAAGTAAAGAGCATAATAGATAACTCTTTCAACGGATTGTGATGGTAAATCCAACAGAACGCTCAAAGGAGCGGATGGCCCTTTAAAATACCAAATGTGGGCGATAGGCGAGGCAAGTTTAATATAACCCATTCTTTCACGGCGAACAGCAGAAGTAGTCACCTCGACACCACAACGATCGCAGACGATTCCTTTGTAACGAATTCTTTTATATTTACCACAGTAACATTCGTAATCTTTAGTCGGACCGAAAATTCGTTCGTCGAACAAACCATCTTTTTCTGGACGCAGGGTACGGTAATTGATGGTTTCGGGTTTAGTCACTTCACCTTTTGACCACAATAAAATATCATCCGGCGAAGCCAATCTGATTTTCAAACCGCTAAAATCGATAATGTTTGTTTCTTCCATGCTATTTAATGTAATCAATTGATAACCCTAATGAGTTTAATTCTTTAAGCAAAACGTGAAAAGATTCTGGGACGCTTGATTGGGGGATGTCTAAACCTTTAATAATCGATTCAAAAGCTTTGACACGCCCACGCAAATCGTCACTCTTGATGGTTAACATTTCCTGCAGAACGTGTGGGACGCGGTGCGCTTCGAGAGCCCAAACCTCCATTTCACCAAATCTTTGTCCCCCCATCTGTGATTTTCCACCCAATGGTTGTTGGGTAACCAGCGAATAAGGTCCGACAGAACGGGCATGGAATTTGTCTTCAATCATATGAATAAGCTTCATAATATAACCGACGCCGACCAGGGCTTTCTTCTCAAACGGTCTACCGGTTTGCCCATCGTAAAGAGCCATTTTCCCATCAACTGGTAAATCGTGTTTTTTGAGTTCATTGATAATAAATTCTTCCTGAATCTTTTCGAATACTGGGAAGGACATTTTTGTATGATTTTGAGTAGTAATTAGACCGATGAGAGTTTCATAGAGTTGTCCTAAATTCATTCTGGAGAGAATGGATAATGGGGAGATGATGATATCCACAGGAGTGCCATCTTCGAGATAAGGCATATCCCATTCTGGGAGGATTTTGGAAATGACGCCTTTGTTTCCGTGTCTGCCGGCCAATTTGTCGCCGACCGAAATTTTGCGCAATTCGGCTGTAGTGACTAAAATGCGTTTGATAATGCTTGGTTCCAATTCATTAGGGTCTTTTTTGGAGTCGATGGCTTGAATATCCACGACGACACCTTTTTTACCATAGGGGAGCCTAAGTGAAGTATCTTTAACATCTTTAGCTTTTTCACCAAAAATAGCGCGCAATAAACGCTCTTCGGCCGAGAGTTCTTTTTCTCCTTTAGGAGCAACTTTTCCAACTAAAATATCTCCTCCTTGAACTTCGGTTCCGACAATTATCAACCCTTCACGGTCGAGGTTTTGCAATACCTCCTCACGGACATTGGGAATATCGCGGGTGAGTTCTTCCGGGCCGAGTTTGGTATCGACCAAGTCGGCAGTAAATTCCTCGCTGGAGACAGAAGTTAAAACATCTTCTTTGACCAAACGTTCAGAAATTACAAAACCGTCTTCATATCCCAACCCATTGAGTGAGGTATAAGCAATGACTAGATTTTGTCCCAGAGCCAGCTTGCCGTTTTCGGTGGCCGGGCCGTCAATGAGGATTTCGCCCCTTTTGATTTTTTGTTTGGGTTCGACACTTGGTCTTTGATCAAAGACGACATCTTTATTGGTTTTAATAAATCTCTCTAGGTGATATTCATATTTTTTGCGACTTTTCCCGGTGAAGATAATTTTTTCTCCATCGACATAATTGACAGTTCCGTCCTCTGGCGCGAAAATAGTTCGACTAAGAGCAGAGGCAACTTTCTTTTCCAAACCAGTACCTACAGCAGGTGCAGAGGGTCTGATCAGTGGCACGGCCTGACATTGCATATGAGTTCCCATCAAGGCACGGCTGGCATCATTATTTTGCAAAAAAGGAATGAGCGCTGCTGAGACTCCGACCACTTGCCGAGGTGAAATATCAATAAAATCAATCTCTTCACTTTCGACTTCAACAATTTCTCCTTGATAGCGGGCAACGACGTATTTATCCTCAATGATGCCCTTATCGCTGATTCTAACAGTGTCGGAAGTAATATAGTACTGTTCTTCATCATCAGCCTGCAAGTAGGTAATTTTGTCTGCAACCCTAACTTCTGTATGGTTTCCTTTCTTGATTTTTTCAACGTGTCTATAAGGTGTCTCCAAGAAATTATATTTATTGACTCGACTATAAAGAGCCATGTATGTAACTACACCAATATTGGGTCCTTCAGGAGAGCGAATTGGACAGATTCTTCCGTACTGGGATGAAGAAATGTCGCGAATTGAGAATGAAGCCCTTTCTTTTTCAATCCCTCCTGGTCCGCCCACCGTAATTCTGCGCAAATTGTCTAGTTCGGAAAGGGGATTGGTTTGGTCGACAATGGTTGAGAGTTGGCTGGTTCTGAAGAAAGAATTCAAAGCCACGGTTAATGGTTTAGAATTGACGATTTGAGTAGGTGTTACCGTGGTTTCGCCGGTAATCAAACTCATCCTTTCTTTAATTTCCCGTTCCGCACGGACCATACCCACTCGAATTCCATACATTCCTACCAATTCTCCGACGGTTCGTAAACGGCGATTCCCCAAGTGATCAATATCGTCGAAACTACCTTTATCGATGGTGATATTAACTAGATATTTGATGGTTTGAACAATATCTTTTTTGGTCAGCAAATAATTTTCTTTTTTGATTTCCAAGTCGAGTCCTAATTTTTTATTGATTTTGTAACGACCGACATCAGCCAAAGAATAGCGGCGGGGATTGAACAATAAGTTATTGATTGTATCATGGGCGTTTTCCAAAATTAGCGGCTCACCAGGTTTCACTTTACGGTAAATTTCCAGCACCGCTTCGTCCTTAGATTGAGTTTGATCTTTATTGAGAGTCGGAAGAATAAATTTATCAACCAGCGCTGGATCGAGATCACTAAATTCTTGCAAAATATCATTTTTGGAGTCGCCATCAAAAGTCTTAATCAAAACACTGGCTAAAAATTTTCTCTTTTTATTAACTTTAATCTCGATCAGATTATTTTTATTGATGGTGACGTCAAGCCAGGCGCCGATATATGGCCGAATCTCCGCATTATACAATGTCAAACCAGTTGTTTTATCGATTTCGGCGGTGAAGTAAACTCCAGGCGAGCGGACGAGCTGATTAATGACTACTCGCTCAATTCCATTGATAATAAAAGTTCCGCGATCGGTCATTTTGGGCAAATTAAAGAAGTAAACGTCCTGTTTTTTTTCATTGTTAGTTCGTTTGTTGAGCAATCTTAGTTTGAGATAAACTGGGACATCATAGGTTAGTTTTTTAGCTAGACACAGATTAAGAGGATAGCGTGGCTCGCCAAAATAGAGACCGTCAAAAGAGAGTGTAAATTTTTTCCCCGTATAATCATCGATCGGGAAAAATTCATCAAGGATTTCTTTTAAGGAGACTTTCAAAAAATTATTCCAGGAGTCTTTTTGGACCTCGATTAAATCGAGTTCTTCAAGTTTAGGTTCTTTTTTACCTAATAATAGTTCTTTTTGCTGACGGTCTACGTTTCTTGTTTGACTAAATTTGTTGGCTCGTTTAGGCATCGGGGATTTTTTAGGCTACAAACAAAACTCCCCCATACGGGGGATTTATTTAAAAATGTTTAAATATAATACAGTAATTAAGACAAAATGTCAACCCCGTTTTGCAGAGAAAGATTGGATTTTATCAATTAAATTATCAAGTCCCGAATTAATCTCTTTTTTTTCTTTTTTCACGTGGTCATCAAAGCTATTGACAAGTCCTTCAAAATATTCATCGAGATTAGTCTTTTCGGAAAATTCAATCAGTTTTTTTAAGCGTTCGCGACCTTTGCGCGTGCCCAAAAAATAGACGATTAGACTACTGGCGGTCATTCCCAAAGCGAAACCAAACCAAAGATTAGAGGCTTTTTGTCTGTTTGCGGTGTCCATTTTGTTTATGATGAATAATGTCTAAAACTTTAAAAAAACTTTTTAAGCCGCTGAAAAAACCAAGAATTTCCTGCCAACCGTGCTCCATTCCAATTCCCACTTTTTCAAATCCATCAATAATCGCATTAGCTCTTCTAATGCTTGCTCTCAAATCTCGCAAAACAAAAAAAAGCTGGATGCCAACAACAATAACAAACAAAGTGGTAACAATGAGCACGGTAGCCAGTAGAAGCTGTGTTGTATCCATTAAACTATTGTGAAGGAAAAGAGGATAAAAATCAACCTTGAGTTATCCTCCCCATTTCATAGAAGTTGATTATTCTTGAAAAGCTTATTTCTGATGTTTTGTAAACTCAACCGCATGTATGTAATAAAAAAGGAATAAATAGCCTAGTAGAATAAGAGAACGAGTCGAATATTCAAATCTCACCCTTGTGGACTTTTTCGGCAACCAGATTATTCGCCCGCAGTAGTTCATCATAAGAAGTTCCGGCATCAATCCACCAATCCAAAAGTTCGCACTCCAAAGTTCCCTCTTTGAGGTAAAAATTATTAAGGTCGGTTACTTCATATTCTCCACGGGCTGATGGCTTTTGTTGTCTAATGGAATCAAAAACCCGGTTGTCGTACATATATATTCCGGTTTGAACAATATCAGATTTTGGTTTTTCAGGTTTTTCTTCGATCGAAATAACTTTTTTACGGTTATCCATTTCGATTACGCCATATTGTTTTGGTTCCATCCCCGGCATGCGCATGCCAAAAATGACCGCCCCCTTATCTTTTCTCTCTAAACGGTCGACAGTAGGTTTAAGATCATAATTGAAAATTCCATCACCCAGCAGCACCAATAATTTATCGCCACCGGCAAAATCTTCAGCCAGACTGATGACGTGAGCGATGCCTTTAGGCTCATCCTGAACTGTGTATTGTAGATGTAAACCGAAATCTTCACCGCCTTTAAGCAGATTGGCAAATTGCCCGGCATGATCGGGGGAACTGGAAATGAGGACCTCTTTGATACCGGCTTTAGTCATCGAAGCAAGAGGAAAATAAATCATTGGTCTGTCGTAAACAGGGAGAAGATGTTTATTAGTAACCCAAGTCAAGGGACGAAGTCTTGTTGCCAAACCACCGGCAAGAACTAATCCTTTCATATTCACATTGCAAAAACAACAATCAATAACAAAAGTATCGTTATTCCAATCAAGATATATTCTATCACGCTTTTTGCGTTCAAGCTTTTATCGCTGGAGTGATGTAAAACTCCCCAAAAGACATATAAAAAGACAAAAATAATAATTACCGCGAAACTCATTAAGCGTTGACCTTGAAAAAGCTGCAGAAAAAGAAGGAAAATTACGCTGCCACTGAGCAGTAATAAATAATCTAACAAAGATCCTCGCAATTCCCTACGGACTAATTTGTTTAACTTACTAGTCATAAGTCTACAAAATGACTCCTTTAGTCAAAAATAACAATAGACCGAGGAAAATCGTAAATAAGAAAATGAAATGGGCGAGGTTTTTGCTATGGAAGCGGATGATATTGAATCTAGAAGCAAAATAGAAATCTGTGGCGAGGACGAATAGCAATAAAGAGAGAAAGATAAAAGTTGTATTAAACGAAAGATTGAACAGATTGATTTTGGGTTGAGTTTGTCGTTGGGCGAGAAGGAGAGTTTGATTATTGGCAAACTTCGGTAGCACAGTTGCCGCCCGCGTCGCCTGCGTTGTTGATGAAGGCAGCTGCCGGGCTGCGGAGGAAGCTGGAGCAGTAACTGTTGGTGTAGGACTCCCAAGCAGTTCCACCACCAAAGTTGTTTGTTCGCCATTCAAAACGCCATTGACTACGGCAAAACCTTCATCGGTAAATTCTTTGCGCAAAATATTTTCACGGTGTGTTGGTGAAGCCATCCAAGCATCAACAACATTTTGGGTAAAAAGGAAATTTTTGGCCAAGTTTTCTCCTGCATATTGATATTGATAGCCGGCGGCGAGAATGAAATTCCAGGGAGTCGTCCCATCAGGCCCATAATGCGCCCAATAATTTTGTGCAAACATATTTTGGGCTTTGTTGAATGCGGCTTGAGCTAGTTTATCACTGTAGTTTAGGGGCGGCAATCCATTTTTTATTCTTTCTTGATTGAGACGTTGATAAAGAGTAGGAATATTGATATCTGTAGCATACCCCAAAACATTTTTAAATGTTCCAAAGCGACCTTTGACCAAAAAGACCATAACCAAAGCAATTAAGAGATAAAAAGTCAGAAAATCCTGGTGTAAAGCTTTGGCGCGGAGATTGTTTTTCTCAGTAGGAACAAAGAAGTGAATGATTAATTCTTTTAATTTATTCATAAGAAATACTTCTTGAGTCTATCTAGATTATTCCTAATATAAATATACATTATTAATATACCACCTGTATCAATAAATACATCTTGCAGACGTCCTTCACGGTTGGGAACAAAAGTTTGATGGATTTCGTCACTCAAAGAGTAGAGAATGGCGATCAACACAGCGAAAATGAACCTATCTGACAGTGATAATTTTTCTTTACTAAGAGAATAGAAAGCTCGAAAAAGCAAGAAATAAAGGATTGCATATTCAATGACATGGAGAGTTTTATAAAAAAGAAAGGCATATAAAGAGTTGCGAATAACTATTACCCGCGGAAAGGAGGAAAAATAAAAAATTATTGCCATCCAGAGCAAGGGAGGAACCCAGTAGAAAAGTTTTTTAGCCATTAAATTTCATTTTAAGTAAAACCGAAGCTAGAGTCAAAAGAGAATAACCGAACGAGAGAAAAGAAAGGGGACGAGCAAGATTTGATTCAGAATGGGCGGAGACCGGAGCTATGTTAAGCGAGCCTAAGACGCTACTTGTGGGGCTTGGCACGCTACTCGTAGGGCGTGTGGGCAGAAAATTTGAGGCTAGAAAAGAGGTAGTCGGAGTAGGTTTAGGTGAGATTGATGCTTGTTCTTTGGCTGTTTCTATGGAGGAGATAGAATTGGCTTCTAGGCAGCCTCCGTTTTCACGGCCTTTGGTCGGCTCCTGAATACATAGTGAATCGTCATCAAAAGAAAGACGACCTATGCTTTTTCCTGTTGTACTGGATGAATATTCAAAACTATCCTTAAGCTGTTTTTGGGTGTCTAATAAACGGACACGATCGCCATCGTTATTGAACATTGAGGTCGAAAGATCAAAAGTGGCATAACTTTTTGCCAAGATAGTCAGAGAGAAGGATTTGGGGGTGGCTCCCGCGTTCTCTATATCATCGATATACCAGTTATTTAGCCAAACGGTAGTGTCATTAGCGTTATAAATTTCAACCCATTCTTTTGAGCCGCTTTCAGGCGCAACCATGACTTCCGAAAGATAAATATTGTCATAAGAAACTGACGAAGTTAATGTCGGTTCGAGAGTAATTGTTGGCGTGAGCGTTATTGTAGGGATAGATGTTGGCGTCGGAGTCGGCATAACGATACAGTTTTCTTCTGACTGATTAAATCTCCCCAAAGAAGAGACTCCGATTGTCCAAGTTGAACTCTTATCAGGAGCTCGAAAATATGATATTCCTGTCCCGGGACTGGAAGAATAGGTAAAGGAATCGATTAAGTTCGCCCCAATCTGAATTGGCGGCGCCGTGTTGTCAAACAAGCGCACAGTGTCGGCCGACGATTTATTCAAGTTGAAGTCTCCATTAAAAACAAGACAAGAATTTGGGTAGAGCAGGGAGTTGGCAGGAATGGTGAAATAAGTTGTTCCTCCGTTATCGTCGAGATACCAATTAGAGATATCGACGATGTCATTACTGTTATTGATTAACTCAATACTCTGAGTCGGCTCGACTGAAAATTCGTTGATCAAAACGGTTGGGGCGGCCGAAACACGGCCGCAGACAAACAAACCCAATAGAATTATTAAAAATTTTTTCATAAAGAGAAGCGTTATAAATCAAGATCGAAGAAGAAGCAATGGCTTATAAACGACGAGAACTATTTATTGGGCTATTGTATGGAGATAAAAGGTTGAAATGCCTCCATCTTTATGCACAACTTTTGCATACGGCAAAATGCATCCTCCATTTCCTGTATAGCTTCCTCTATATAATGTTCCGTCTGCAACCGCGCGGACATCATATGAGGTGCCGGAAACATCAATCCCATTATGGAAAGGATACCAATTATAAGTTCTTACGAATGAGGTTACGCCATAACCCTGATTGAACTGAATGGGCGGATTAACAGGCCAATCCCAACTACCTGAAGGCGTCCATGGATCGCCGTCGGAATTATCCGTGTAGCTCACAGGTTTGAGATAACTAAAGGGATTTACAGTTGAGCCGCCAATTTCGACTGTGAAATGCACATGTGCGCCGCTGGAATTACATGAGGGACCGGGGATAATAGAAGCAATCGTATCTCCCTTAGAAACGTCTCGAAGTCGTGTTTCTGTTCCGGCACCCGAAAAAATTCCTTGGATTGCGGCATACTCCGCCTGGGCTTTAGCTAGAAGATTTTGGAATACTGCTTCACTATTTTGTGTTTCGACGAGAAGTCTTTGTTTAGCCGCTTGTTGACTTTTTAAATCTATTTTTTGACTTTCGAGTGTTTGTGTCAATTGATCGAGTTCAATCTTCTTTTGTTCACGCAATTTTTTTTGTTGTTCGTAATTAATTTTTGCTTGTTGCAGTTGGAAAGCAACTCTTTGATCATTCCGCTCTGTTCTTTTAATATAAGTCAATTGATTCATCAGAGTGGAGGCCGTATTTGAGTCAAGAAAAATTTCGAAGACAGGAGTGTTTCTTCTTTTGTAAGCTGCAACTATTTTTTGCAACAAAATTTTAGTTAAGTTATCTAGAGATGTATTCAGATTAACAATTCTTCCCCCCAGAGTATTGATTTCTTCTTGGGTTTTTTGAATTTTATTCTCAGTATCTTGGATTTGTAGAGTTGTCAAATATATCTTTGTGTCAAAGAGCTGTATTTCCGATGATAGAGAAGTTGCTTGTTGCTGAAGGTTCGTAAGGCTCTTTTGGCACTGTTCTTTTATTTGATTTAAAACATCTGCGTTCCCAGAGTTGCTATTGATTGCATCTTGTGTACATTCAATAGAGTAAGTTTTATGCGAAAGAACAGAAAGGGCAATAAAAAGAAGCAAAATCAGCGCTAGTCTTTTGACAATTTTCATCTGTCATTCAATATATTTTGAAGTTGAGAAATAATTACCAATAAGGCCGATAAACATTCCAAAAGTGACGACCACCAGATAGGTAATCAGGATGAAAAAAGCACTCGGCGGCCAAACATAAAGATTGAACGAGCCGAGATTATAGAAAGAGAGACTGGGGATACCTGCTAAATATGAAGTTAGAAATGGGTAGAAATAAAGGAAAATCAAATAGAAAAGGATAAAAGCCAGAGTGCCACTGGTTAACCCAAAGAACATTCCTTCAACCAGAAATGGTTTGCGGATATAACCCGTTGAGGCGCCAAGCAGCCTCAAAAGTTCTATCTCATCTTTCTTCAGAGCGATTTTAAAAGCAGTTGTCGTCATCAAGACGATAAAGGCGATAATCAATAAGAAAACCATGATAAATAAGGAGAGACGGCGCATCGTACTGGTGAGAGAAATTAATTTATTGACGATATCTTTTTGGAAAACAACTTCGTCGACACCGGACTGCTTGTTGAGATAAGCTGCGACATCAGTCAGAAATTCTGGCTGTTTAGCGTAGACTTCGAGAGAAGCGGGGAGAATGTCGGCTGTGACCATCTCCAACAGGAGTGGATTATTTTTATTCAACTCGCGGTAAATCTTCAATGCGTCTTGCTTGGAGACGTATTTAATCGATTGCACTTTGCCCGATGACATCAAGGTATCGCGAATTTTAAAAATATCGTTCTGACTGGTTTGGTTTTGGAAATAAACTGTGACTTGCGGGCGTGTTTCGACATATGAGAGAATTCCATTGAAAAAAGAAGTTAAATTAAAAAAGAAAAGACTCAAAAAAAGAGTAAAAAATAAAATCAAAAAAGAAGCCAGCGACTGGTAAGGCGTTCTTCTAATTGAAGTCCAAATCTCTTTCATAATTCATACCTCCCCTTTTTGACGTCTTTGGCCAACTCTCCGTCTTTCATCATAAAGACTCTTTTTTGCAGACTGTTGACGATATCCATATTGTGAGTAGCAAAAAGAATTGTTTTATCGCCTTCTAATTTCTTGAAGATTTTCATGATTTCCCAGGCCGTTTTGGGGTCGAGGTTACCGGTTGGCTCGTCGGCCAGTATG
>CAZMIL010000012.1:0-21389 GCA_964566425.1 uncultured Gammaproteobacteria bacterium
AAAGAAGAAGAATAAAGAGGGTCGTGATTAAAGCAAATAATATTTGATTCCCAAACTGATTAGGGTTGATCATATAAGCGATTTTCTTGCTTATAAATTTGATTAAGTCGGGAGTATTGGTAAGCAAAGCGGCTCTAGAGAATTGATATCGGGTAACAAAAGTTGGTTCTGTCGAACTCAAAGCAACTGAATCTCCAGATTGACCATTGATTGACTCCAATTCAAAAAGATATTCTTTTCCTTCAGAATTGGAAATTGGTTGGAAACCAAAAAGGAAAAGTTCGCCGTTTTGGAACTGATCTACTTTATAAGTATTTTTGTAATACCAATTTTTTGCATTGATTTCTCTTAATCGAAAGGTGAGTTTATCGCTGTTAACACGGCCAAAAGTATTGAAACGCACGGCAACAATCCCTAAATTGTTCGCATCGGCCTTAAATTCTGCAGAAACTTTTTGTCCTCTGAGTATTTGTTTGATTGAAAGATTTTTCCAAGCAGATCTTGGGTAAGCTTTGGTTAAGACAGAAAGTGAATCACCGGTAGAAAAATTGGGTTTCAAAACCAAAAAAGATAGGAGGAACACTGCCAAAAAAACCAATCCAGCTTTGACTATTTTCATTTGTCGATATTTGCTCTTTTAACAATGTATAGTGGCCTGTTTTTGGCTTGAATAAATAGTTTCCCTAAATACTCGCCAATAATCCCCAGAATCAGCAGTTGCACCCCTCCCATGAAAACAACGCTGGCGACCAAAGAAGCCCAACCGACAATAGCTTGATTGTACAAAAGCCTAACGACAATGGCATAAATCCCGTATAAACCGGAAACGAAAGCAAAGAAGAAACCAATAAAAGTAGCAATCCTTAACGGTCTTACGCTTAAAGAAGTCACGCCATCGAGGGCAAACGCAAGCATTTTGCGAATAGAATATTTGGTTTCTCCGGAATGTCTTTTGCCGATCTCGTAGCTGATCACGGTGGATTTGAAGCCGCTCCATGGAATCAAACCTCTTAAGAAATATGTCGATTCATTCAAGCTTTGAATCACCTTGACAACTTTTTTATCAATCAACCTGAAATCGGCCCCGCCCTGCAAAATATTGACATCCGAAAGCGAATTTATTAACGCGTAAAATAGTTTAGAAGTCAAATTTTTAAGCGCAGGAATGTTGTGTTTACCGATTCTTTTGGAATTAACTACGTCATAACCTTGCTCCCATTTATCTAGCATCTGCTTAATATATTGCGGTGGGTGCTGAAGATCGGCATCAATCATAATCACGCAGTCACTGTTTGAATAGTCAATTCCTGCCTTGAGTGCGACCTGGTGACCAAAGTTACGTGAAAAGGAAAGAAATTTTATCTTTGAGTTTCTTTTACTTAACGCTTCAATCATGCTTAAACTCTTATCGGTTGAACCATCATCGATGAAAATGATTTCATAGTCATATTTCTTGCCGATATACTTAATTATTTCTTTTGCAATAACGGCAATATTTGAATCTTCATTGTAGACCGGGACGATAGCAGAAATTTTTTTCATATTTATTTAATTAAACTATAAACTCCGTTAATTAACCAATTGTGGATTACATGCAACCCGACTAATAGTTTATTATTCGTATATTTTTTCATTACCTTCAATTCTTCGGCGAATTGCTGGCTATAGTTTACACCACCTTTGGATTGGCGGTGAATGCGGAAGGCCGAAAGCGGGCCACTGATTCGACCAAGGGGATATTTGCTTATAATCCTCAACCAAAAATCATAATCCATGACATAATGTAAATTAAGATTAAACTTGCCGATTTCGCTTCGGATTTGCTTGCGCCAAAAAGTACTTGGTTGGGGAATGTAATTCAGCACATACAAACTCCTCGTCGGGAAGAGGCTGCGCCAAAATCTTTTATAAGCGATGATTGGTTGCTGAATCTGTTTGTTTCTTTCATCAACGATGAGGTAATCTCCAACTACCCATTTAAATTCCGGGTTTTGTTTGAAAAAACTGACTACTTTTTTAAACGCCCCCGGTAAATAATAGTCATCGGAATTTATATAGGCCAAAATGTCACCTGTCGCCATTTCCATTCCCTTATTAATCGCGTCAGCTTGGCCTTTGTCTTTGGCTGAAAACCACTTGAGTTTGTTTGAATATTTTTTCAGAATTGTTAGAGTATTATCGGTCGAGCCGCCATCCATAACAATATATTCAAGATTAGGATAATCCTGTTCAATTACGCTCTTAATCGTTTGCTCGATAAACTGTCCTTGATTATATGAAGGGGTAATGATCGAGATTTTGGGCAATTTGCTTGACATAAAATCAACTTTTGAGGGGATGTTTTACATACCAATCTATAGTTTTGGTTAGACCTTGGTTGAACTTTATTTTTGCCTTGAAAGCGAATTCTTTTGCAGCTTTAGAAACATCCAGGCGCCGCCTTGGTTGACCGTTGGGTTTGGTTTTATCCCAAACTATTTTGCCTTTGTAGCTCATCAATCTTACTATCAGATTCGCCAAGTGCTTTATGCTTATCTCGAAGCCAGAACCGATGTTTACCGGATCGGATTTATTGTATTTTTCAGCAGCCATGACAACTGCGCGGGCCGCATCCTCGACATAAAAAAACTCACGAGTAGGTGAACCGTCACCCCAGACAATAATTTGCTTATCGCCATTCTTTTTTGCATCATAAACTTTTTTGATTAAGGCTGCGATAACATGGGAATTTCTCGGATCAAAATTATCACCCGGACCATAAAGATTAACCGGCAAAAGATAAATCCCATTAAACTTGTATTGTTGTCTATAAGCTTGCAACATAACCAACAGCGATTTTTTAGCAATACCGTAAGCTGCGTTAGTTTCTTCGGGGTAACCCGTCCACAGATCTTTTTCCTTAAACGGAACCGGTGTAAATTTAGGGTAAGCGCAGATCGTTCCTACGCAGACAAATTTTTTGACCTTATTTTGTCTAGCTGCTTCGATCATGTTGATCCCCATCAGCAGATTGTCATAGAAAAGACTCCCGGGAAAATCCCGATTATAACCAATTCCGCCGACGTCTCCGGCTAAGTGAATAACCATATCCACGCCTTTGGACCACTTTAAACAATTATTCATTTTACGCAGATCTGCAGTTCTTCGTCGGGGAATGAGGATATTCTTTTCTTTAACTCCTTTTGATAGGAGTAGCTTGTGGACGTTGCTGCCGAGAAAACCGGCGCCGCCCGTAAGTAGTATTTTTTGTCGTTTAAAAGCAGTCATAGATTATTTCTTAATAATATCTTTCAGGGCTTCTTTTCTGATGATTTCGGTGATGTGCCGCTCCAGCCTCTCAATAATCCCCAGCAGCTTATAGATAATAGCAAATACTACAATAAAGCCTGCGAAAATCAACGTATTCAAGTTCGTTCCCATCCCTAAGGTTCGAGAAATAGTGTAAGCGAGTTCAGGAAAAAGAGAAATCACTAAGATCGTTGACCAAATAATAATGGTGGCGAAGAATTTGAATAATGATTGTGATCTCTCCCTCTTAACAAATTTAACTATTCTATCAAGAATAAAAAAAAGCGAAACCAAGACCAAAATTATTTGCACAAAATTTATTTTCTGCATATTGCTAAGATGAAATTACCATTCGATATAAAGTTTTTAAGCCATTGTAAAAACCTTGACGAAAAGCTTTTTGTTGCGAATATCTACTATAACTGACTCTGATCGGCAACTCTTTAAACTTGAGATGATTCCTGCCGATCTCACGGACTACTTCGCTGTCATATTCATAGCGGTCGTTTTGAGTATCAATACACTGAAGAGCTTTTTTGGAAAAGCCCCGCAAACCGCACTGGCTGTCTTTAACCCACATCCCGTAAATAACAAAAGTAGATAAGTTGGCAAACCAGTTGGCCAAACGTTTTAAAACAGGAACCTTAGTGAATCGGCGCGTCCCCAAAACCACGCTAAAGCCCTTATCGAATTCGCGAATTATTTTTTTGATATCTCCGGGAAAGTGTTGTCCATCCCCATCAAAGGTAACTACACGAGTCGCGCCCAACATTTTTGCCGCTTCTATACCTGTTTTTACTGCGGCGCCTTTGCCACGATTAAGAATGTGGTGCAGAACGATTACCTTTTGTTTTTTTGCCTTAGCGTAAGTTCTATCCAACGAGCCGTCATCAACAACAATAATCTGCCTAAAACCGTCTTTTTTCACATCGTAAATAACTTTTGCGATAATCGCTTCTTCGTTAAAAGCAGGAATGACGATAAAGGTTTGCTCCATGAACGAGCAAATTGTAGCACAACTTACGTGCTATTAATAGGCTACTTAAGCCCCAACTGATAGAGATTACAGGCGTCAAAACAGCCTTGACGAACTAGATTCAGTTTGAATTCCCGCTTGCGCTGTTCAAATTCTTTAACCCAAGAAGGCAAGTTAGTAACGTAAACGTTGGAAACGTAAACTTTCTTTCCTTTTTTGAGCAATTTCGTATACAGGCCTGAAATACTCTTTATTTCTAAATCTTTGGAAAGCCCCCCTTTGGCCGAGAAAAAATCCTGTTCAATTGATAAGGGAAGATATCGGAAATTTCCCCGGCTGTAAAAATCGACAAAAAAGGGTGGAAGAAAAGTCCCCAAATAAGCATTTTTATGTTCGGGCTGAGCAAAAAAACTATTAAAATCGCCAATGGCAACGTAATACCAGGGCGTTTCATTGCCCCTAACGTTACCAACCACTCTCTTGACTAGAGTCAGCGCCTGAACTTCATTGCCTTGTTGACCTTGACCAGGGAAAAAAAGAATCAGTAAGGCAATAACAACCATCAAAGTGATAACTATTTTCTGCTTAAATTTCTTATTAAGAAAAACAAAGCTCATCCCGGAAAGAATTAAAAGAGCAGGATAGATGGCAAAAATATATCGAGTATCAATAACGTAGAAGAAGGACATGAAAATGATTAAGGCAAAAATTAGAACAACCATCTGGAAGGTGATCACCCGAGTTTTTTTTTCATATATCCCTAGAATAATTCCCAGCATGCTTAACGCTCCAATCAGCGACGGAACGAGATTGGCCCTAAACCACAAGAAAATATTGCCTTGCCCCGCCAGCGTTTTGAGGTAAAAAAGAAAATGATCTCTGAAATAACTGGCAGAAAAAACTCCGCCGACTGCTGCCAGTCCGCCTTCTTTTGGCTGAAGCAAGAAATAATAAACGGTAAATATTACTCCAGCCGAAATTGCAGAAAGGCTGAATTGAATCAACTCACCTTTTTGTTTAATTTTTTTAAGCCAGTAAAGAAAGTAGAAGGTCAAAGTTAATGGAAGATTGGAGAATTTAACCAACAGGAGAAATATGCCGACTAAAGTCATCATCACCGGCGCGAATTTGCTCTTCTCGTTAACTAAAAGGTAAAAACCATAAATGGCTAGAAAAAAAGTCAAGTTCTCGGCCAAGAGAAGTGTCGGCAAATTAAAAACATAGAAGTTAGTAACCAAAAAAAACCCTAGGAAAGCAGTAAGCGTTGAGCCAAAAAAATTTTTGCCGAAAATTTTTTTACAAATGAGGAAAAATAACCAAATTGATATCAACATTAAGATTAGATTGGCAAAGAAAAAAATCCGCACGTCATGCCAGAGAGCAAAAAAGGGCACGAGATAAAAAGAGTAAAGGGGAGGAGTGATATTGGTAACTTGCTGCCCTGAAAAAGTCATCGTCCAACCTTGTCCATGGACAAAATTCCAAGCAGGAGTAGCATAATAAAGAGTGTCCGGATATGGCTCAAGATTAGGAATTATTGAGCCTGTTGAAAAAGGGTTTTTGAAAGCTAAGAACAAAAAGCCAATCAATTCAAGGATCAATAACCCCGCAAACAAACGTTTGTTACTCACACTAAAAGAAGTATAGCAAAAACTGGGAGTGCTATAATATGAGCGCTTATGAGAGTCTCTTTCAATAATCTGCCCAGCACACTTCAAGAAAGATCCGCTGTGTTTGCCAAATTGAGCAAAGACATACTAAGATCAGGAACTCTTTTTAACGGAAAATATTCAAAACTTTTAGTTAGAAAGCTGCAATCGATTTTTCCTCATCGCTATATTCTGTTGACCGCGTCAGGACATGACGGGCTTGTTCTCGCCCTGAAAGCATTAAAACTCAAACCAAAAGATGAAGTTTTATTCCCAGTAAACAGCTATCCAACTTTTTTTCCAGTTGCGCTGTGTGGAGTAAAACCAAAAGCCATTGATGTCAATCAAAACGCTCTTATCTCCCCAGAAAAAATTAAAAACAGTTTAAATAAAAACACCAGAGCTGTTATTGTGACTCATCTTTATGGAAACGTAGCGGATAGCAAAAAAATCGGCTCTATTTTGCACGGAAAAGGGATTTTTTTGATTGAAGATTGCGCTCAATCTTTCGGGTCAACTCTTGCCGGAAAACTTAGCGGCAATTTTGGCGATATTGGATGTTTTTCACTTTATCCGACAAAAAATTTAGCTACAGTCGGCGATGGAGGATTCATGGTGATCAAAGATAGAAACGTTTATCAATATTGTAAACAGGCTTTAGCCTATGGAGAAAATAAAGAATATTTTAGTCAGTTCGCCAGTTTCCATAGCCGATTATCTGAAATCAATGCGGCATATACTTTTTTGATCCTTAAAGATTTCAAAAATAAGAAAAAGAAGATTAGACAAATCTTTAATCTTTATCTAAAACATTTCTCCAAGATGAAATTAAATGTTAAGCTCAACATTGTCAATCAAAATGATGGGGAAGTATTTCCACATCTCTTTGTACTTTCTGTTCCAAAACGCGATGAGTTGCGAAAATATTTAAACAGGTTAGGAATTCCTACATCTATTCACTACCCATATCTTGTTAGTAAACTTCCAGCATACAAGAGCTATCAGAATAAGCAAATTAAATACCCGCAAGCTGAATATCTAACAAAAACAATTCTTGATCTGCCTTTTGGCGAACATCTAACCGAAAAAGAGATAAAATATATCGTAAAATCTATACACGATTTCTATTATGACTAAGAAAAAAACCTTCTACTCGTCTCTTCTCATGATTATTATCTGGAGACTGTGGTTATTTGTTTTTGCTGCACTGGGGACTCTCTATATCCCTTTTATCGTTCGCTTTACTGCTGGAAAATATGGGTACATGCCTTATCTCTTTTGGATCTGGGGTAGGTTAGATGGTTATCAATACATGGAAATTGCGCAACGAGGCTACCAGTCGCTCGAATACGGGTTTTTCCCTCTTTACCCGCTGTTGATTCACATCTTCGCCACGCCCTTTTCCAATCTCAGCGCTTATATTATTGCCGGCCAGTTGATCTCAACTGTCTCTTTTTTGCTTGCAGTCTATTTCATATATAAGCTTCTCCAGCTTGACGGCTTTGAAAAATATTTCCTTTGGTTATTGTTGGTCATCATCGCTTTTCCGACATCTTTTTATTACATTACTGTCTATAATGATTCACTTTTTTTAGTTTTAGCCTCCGCCTCATTATATTTTGCCAGGCAAAGAAAATGGTTAGCAAGCAGCTTTTTGGGTTTTTTTGCAACTCTAGCGCGATTAAATGGATTGGCGCTTTTTCCATTTATTTTAGCTGAATATATTAGTACTGCGGGCTGGTCCTGGAAAAAAATTATCTTTGAAATCAGAAAAAAATTTACAATTAAAAAAATCTTTATCAGTAAAATTTATTATTCTTTATTCGTCCCTCTGGGGCTTATTTTTTATCTCGTCTATATCCAATATCATGCCGGATCTTTTCTGGCTCTTTTTTCATCAATGAGCTTGTGGAATCAAGATAGATTAGTAATCCCTTTACAGGTAATCTGGCGGTATTTAAAAATATTTTCTACTGTGGATCCGCATCTTTTCGTTTATTGGGTAGCCGTTTCTGAATTAGCATTTTTCTTATTCTATGTCACGATGATGATTTTCTCCTTTAAAAAAATCCGCCTTTCATATTGGATTTTTTTCGTGGCTTCAATCTCTATCCCGGCTTTTACCGGAACTTTTCAGGGAATGCCACGGTACGGTCTGCATCTTTATCCTTTTTTTCTTTCCTTAGTTCTTTTTTTAAACAAAAGACCAAAAATAATCAAAATCATTTATTTTGTCATCAGTATTGCCTTACTTATATTGGCAACAGGACTATATACACGAGGACATTTCATTGCCTGAGATGAAGAAATTAAAGAGTCTAACTATTTTTTTCCCTTTTTTTAACGATGCCGGCACGGTTCAGGCGGCAATCGATGACGCTTATCGCTATGGTAGAGAAGTTACAAATAAACTAGAGGTAATCGCTATCCATGGTGGTCCTTCAAAAGATAATACGTTTGAAGTTGTCAAAACCATGAAAAAAAAATACCCACAACTAGTTGTTATCGACAAAACAAAAAATTGGGAAAGGTATGCAGTAATCAAATATGGTTTTAAAAAAGCTAAAAATGAGTGGATTTTTTATACTGATGGTGATTTGCAATACTCTCTCAAGGAGTTAGTCAAGCTCGTCAAGAGGCAGATTTCTTCAGGAGCGGACATAGTTAATGGTTATCGAACCCAAAGATACGATCCATTTTTAAAAGTCTTAGGAGGAGCCGTGTATAAATGGTACACCAAAAAATTTTTTCAATTACCGATCCAAGATCTTGAATGTGATTTTCGTCTTATACGACGTTCATTTGTAAGGAAAATCCGTTTTGGAGCACATGATAGCTCTATACTTCTTGAGTTAATAAAACGACTCCAGGAGATGAGAGCACGTTTCTCAGAAGTCAAAGTAACTCATTATTCTCGTCTGTATGGTTCCTCTAATTATTTCCCTTGGAATTTAGTTAAAGAAAAAGTCCCAGGTGATTGGAAAGTTTGGCATTCGTTAAAAAGTAAGTATAATTAAATATTCTATGAAAATTCTTGAGATTAAAACGTTAGCTTTCCCAGAAATAAAAATTGTGCGTTTTGCTCGCTTCAAAGATGAAAGAGGTTATTTTGCAGAAATCTATCGCAGGAGTGATTTTGATAGTCATCCGGATATGAGATTTATTAAAGATGCTGTTTTTGTCCAAGCCAATGTCAGCTCTTCAAAAGAAAAAACTATTCGCGGCTTGCATTTTCAATGGAATCCGTATATGAGTAAATTGGTGAGAGTTGTTGAAGGACGAATGATTGATCTAATTTTAGATATCCGCAAAGGTTCTCCTACTTTTGGCAAAATTATCGGTTACGATTTGCGTACAGATCTCGAACTTGAATATAACGAATGGATCTGGATTCCTCAAGGCTTTGCCCATGGCAGTCTTTACTTAAAACCAACAATTATCGAGTACTTTTGCGATGCGGAGTGGAGTCCCAATTCTGAAGCCAGTATCTCTCCTTTGGCATCTGATATTGACTGGTCCGCTTGTGAACCTACGCTTAAACAATATTTTGAGCAGATTGTTTCACAGGGAGCAATTATCAGTGATAAAGATAAAAACGGACACACACTTGAACAATGGAAAAACACCAAAGAGAGCGAAAACTTCATTTATTCTTCCTAACAACTGCAACCAGCGTTAGTCCCCAGGGAACATAACCCAGTAGTGTTTCGATGCGCAAAATAAAATCCAGGGTGCCTCTAATAATTTTACTGGAGGATGAAGAAGAGTAGCGAAAATTTTCCTTAATCGGCTTACCGAGAATTTTTTCGTAAAAAAAATAAGCAAAATAGCCGACGAAATTCCAATAACTAACTGAAATTATTTTTCCTCTAAAGATTGATAATTGTTTTAGCAAATAATCTCTGTCATATCTACGGAAATGCCCCCACAATTTATCTCTTTTGCCAAAAAGAGAAGAATGGGCGGGAACGCTGATGATTAAATAACCGCCGGGCTTGAGAAAAGAGAATAAATTTTTCAAAGCTTTTCTGTCGTCTTTGATATGCTCGATGACGTCGCTTGCAAGGACAACATCATATTCTTCCTGACCGGTTTTTTGGGAGATATCGCCCTGAAAAACATTAATTCCTTTCATTGTCGGGTTTTTCTTCATCGCTTCACAGAGAGCGGGGGAGAGTTCCATCCCTGAGACATCAAAACTTTTTTGTTTAAAAAAGCGCAGGAGGAGGCCGTTTCCAGCGCCAATATCGATCAACCGACCATTGCGCACAGGTAATTTGCGCAAAATAAACTGTGCTAAATTGCTAATGCGCAGATCATAATCTTGTCCGGCCAGTTTTTTCTGCTGCGAAGAGAGCTTCAATTGTACATAGTGTCCCATGGAAGAAGACGAAAGATTATTTACCGTTCATACCGTTTTTAATAGTCAGTCGCTTGATGTCAGCATCAACCATCATTTTGACCAATTCGTCGAAACTGGTTTTGGGTTGCCAACCGAGGATTTTTTTGGCTTTATCGGCTTTACCTTTGAGATCGGGAACTTCGGCCGGGCGCTTGAAGCGGGGATCACTCTTAACATATTTTTGCCAATCGCCGATACCGGCAACCTTAAAAGCCTCTTCAGCAAATTCTTTGACCGAATGACTTTCGCCTGTTGCAACTACAAAATCATCCGGCTTGTCTTGTTGTAACATCAGATAAATTGCTTCTACATAATCACCGGCAAAACCCCAATCGCGCTTTGGCTCTAGGTTGCCTAGATGCAATTCCTTAGTTAAGCCTAGTTTGATCTTAGCTACACCATCGCTAATCTTTCTAGTCACAAACTGAATCCCTCTTAGGGGAGATTCGTGATTGAAAAGAATTCCGCTGCAGGTAAATATCCCAAAAGATTCACGGAAATTGATCGTCATCCAATGAGCATAAAGTTTAGAAATAGCGTATGGGCTGCGTGGGTGAAAAGAAGTATTCTCATCTTGGTAACCATTTGTGCTGCCCAAACCAAACATCTCAGAGGTTGAAGCCTGATAAAACTTAGTCGTCGGAGAAAAGAGTTTAATTGCACCAAGCAGATTGAGAACGCCTAAAGCATTAATCTCCGTGGTTAATTCTGCCTGCTCCCAGGAAGAGCCGACAAATGATTGAGCGGCTAGATTATAAACTTCATCCGGGCGAATATTTTTGATCAAGTTGATCAACGAGGCATCATCAGTCAAATCACCCTCAACAAACTCAATTTTATTCTCCAGACCCAAATACTCAATGTTCTCAAAATTAGGATTGGCGTAACGCCTAATCATCCCGTAGACTTTGTAGCCTTTTCCCAAAAGAAATTGGGCCAGATATGGTCCATCTTGGCCCAATATACCGGTAATCAACGCTGTTTTAGCCATACTCTGGAATCATTATAGCAGATTTTGCTACAATATCAGTTAATGAGGAAAAAAATTATTGACTTCGTCAAGCACCCCACGAGTGTTGACGTGATCATCAACACGCTGGGAAGTTGGCTCAATATCGTTTTCACGGCCATTTTTGCCCTCATCCTTGTTCGTTTGCTCAACCCATCCCAATATGGTGTTTTGAGCGTCTTACTGGGGATCGCCTATGTCCTAGCCAATATTCTCGATTTTGGGACTACCGCCACAATCTATTCATATCTTCCGCCGCTGCTAGAAAAGCGGACTAGGCGCTTGTATGTCTTTATCAAAACGACGTTTACTTACCAATCCATTCTCTCCTTGAGTGTGATTGCCGTTTTGTTATTAACTTTTCCCTGGTTAGATAAAGTCTTCTTCAAAACTTATGCCCCGCGCTCTGAACTCTATCTGACCATTTTTTCCGCTCTTTTTTTCATTTGGCAAAATTTCGTCAGCAATATGCTACTCGCTGCCAAAAAAGTTTTCAAAATGAATTTGTACCTTAATCTTGCCAACATTCTCAAAACGATTCTCATCTTCGCCTTAGCTTTCACTCAGACAATTACTGTTGGAACAGTGATTTTCGTTTTCGGGATCATTGGTCCAGCGCTGTTTTTTTTCCTCCTCTTTTGGGAAAAAAGGGATTTTATCTTCGTTTTGATTAAGTCTGAAGTCAGACGCGAAGAGTTCCGTATGGGCTACACGATGACTTATTTTATCGCCACTCAATTTTTCAATTTGGGCTTGCGGATGGATCTTTTCCTCCTCTCTTTCTTCGGGTTGCGCAACCAAGTCGGTTATTATGGTCTATCGCAGAAAATTATTCTCTCCATCGTCGCCACCATCGTCAGCGTCACTCAAATCCTTTCGCCCAATTTTTCCAGAATCAAAAACAGGAGAGAAGCTGCCGCTTATTTCAAAACCGCTCTTTTGTATTTGAGTCTGCCGGTAGTTTTGTTTGCCGCATTGTTGATCACACCGCAACAACTTTTTGACCTCTTTTTTACGACCAAATTCTTGCTAACGGCAGCCATCACCAAAGAGCTTGCAGTCCCTTATATTCTCTATACTCTTGGCAATCTCCCGTTGCTTTTCATTCTCTACGCCTTTAAAAAACCGATCTATGTCTTGTATTCCAATATTCTGTTCTTCCTCGGGATGACCATCGGCAATTACTTATTGATTCCGAAATTGGGTGCTTTTGCTCCGGCTTACGTCATTGGCCTCTCGCTAATTCCCCCGATTATCATTCAAGCGATTGCTTCATATTATGGCTATAAGAAACTCCCAGCCTAAGTTTGTTTTCATCATTCCGACCTTAAGTAACGTTGAAGGACTTAAGCACGTCCGCGGATTGCTGGCCAAATTTTATCCGCACGCTCAGTTGATTGTTATTGACAATAGTGTTAACAATCTCGGTTTTGCTAAAGCTTGTAACGACGGGGCAAAGCAGGCGCGCCGCTTTTCGCCGGATTATTTGCTCTTCCTTAACGATGATGTAGATTTTAACAGCGACTGGGTAACGTCATGTATCGGCAAAATGAAAAAAAATAAATGGGCCGCTTGCTCTCCTGTTTTAATGAAATCGGCGACAATAATCGAAAATGCGGGTTATGTTATTTTACCGTATGGAAGAGCTAAATTAATCACAGACCTTAAAAGTAGTGAAAAAATTGATGGGCTTTCGGCAACCGCTCTTGTTTTTGAAGCTAGGGCTTTTGCCAAGCTTGGAGGCTTTGATGAACGGTTTTTTGCCTATCTTGAAGATATAGATCTTTTTTTGCGGGCTAAAAAACAGGCTTTACGTTTTGGTGTTGATAAGCAAAGTAGGGTTTATCACCAAGGTCAAGTAACTTCTTCGCAATTCAAAGTCACCAAAGCCTGGTTGGATTTTCGTAATTGGATCCGCGTTATCAACAAAAACTGGGGTCGGGAAGAGTGGAAAAAATATCGCTGGCAGATTTTTGTCGAGCGCTTGAGGAACTTGTCAGGAATAATCAAGGCTTTTTTTTAAACCAGACTTCATAGCTCAAACCTCTAAATGCCCTTGCCCTGTCTTGAGAAAATCCTTTGGTAGCTAATTGTCGCTTATAATCCACAGCGTAGATATCAGCCGTATAGGGAATAACGACTATTTCTTTTTGGCTTATTTTATTTATTTGGCGAAGGTCGTTAACTTTAATTTGGGGATTGTAATAGAGCAGGGGATCGGCAGAGGACGGAATCATATAAACCTGATTTGTAGGAAGCGAGCGGACTAAGCTTTTCCAGTCCTCACGATGCAAAGACGGAGTAATCAAATAATTGAGTGAAAAAATCGCAAATCCGGTGAGGAGAACAATTCTTTGCCAGTTCTGCTTTGCTCCCATGACCAGAAGTAGAGCCATTATTGGTAAAAGGTAAAGAAACCTGAAGTATTGTAGCAGCGGTGAAAAGAAAGAAAAAGCAACCCCCCATAGCAACGGGATGAGTAGTAAATAAAAAAGGTCCTGCTTATAATTTTTAACTACAAACCAGGAGACAAAGAGAGCCCATAAACCGGCAACGGTATAATAAACGCTTTTTGGTTCCCAACTAATTCTCCCAATTGAGAATTTCAAGGGAATCAGCAGCAGGTTTTTCAAGTTCACAGTGCCCAAAACGTTCCTCCAGTTGGCAACAAGCGCAAGCTGCTCCCGTGAATTAAGATACTGCTGATAGAGTAGAGGAAAAACAACCAGCAAGGCTAAAACAAATCCCGGCAACAGTAACAATAAACTGCGAAATTGTTTTTTATACAACAAGTGCCCATATAGAGCGATAATTAAAAAGACCGAACCATAGAAAGTCAGAAACGAGAGAAAGATTAAAATGTTAAAGAGAACAACAGCGCTCTTTGGAACAACGTCATTCCCGACTTGAGCGGGAACCTGATTTTCAATCGAGCCGAGAATGACAAAGTAATAATACAATGCTGCTGTTAAGAGGAAAGTCGCCAGCATATACATCCTTGCCTCCTGCGAATAGTAAACAATCAAGGGATTAAATAAGAAAAGGGCGGCCGCCCATAAGCCGGCTTTTTGATTGATTAATTTTTTCCCCAATAAATAGACAAACCAGCCGGCGCCGAGCGAGAACAGTACCGACGGTAATCGCAGCGCAACTTCGGAATAACCAAACAATCCACTCCACAATTTAAGGAGAAGATAATAAAGCGGCGAGTGAAAATCATGTGGAGAAAACTGGGTAACGATCTGCCAAAGATTGAAGTGTTGAATGACACGGGCGGTTGTTGCTTCATCCAGCCATAACGACTGATTGAGAGCAATAAAACGAAGAAAAAAAGCTAAAGAAAATAAGACTAGAAGTTTTTTTGTCATTCTGAACTTGATTCAGAATCCGATTTAAATCAGGTCCTGAAATTAATTCAGGATAACGAAACGATGAGCGGGATAGGGGAGTCGAACCCCTCTCCTTTGCTTGGAAAGCAAATGTTAAGCCGCTTAACTAATCCCGCTTAGAGAGAACAGATAAATTATATCAAAAGAAGCGCCTAAACAGACTTTGGCTTTTTTCTAATTCATCCTCACGATTGACGCCGATTCCAACCTCACGAAAACGGACGCGCATTCCGATTACTTTTTTGTAGCGTTTAAAAGCCCGCAAAATAATATCAGTAAGATAATATTCGCCTGTAACCGGCGACTTCTTAATTCCTCTAATATGTTCTTTAAGAAATCGGTAATTAAAACAATATAACGCTGCGTTGACTTCTTTAATTTTGCGTTGTTTTTCAGTTGCGTCTTTTTGTTCGACAATATCTCTAACGACTTTATTTTTGTCTCTTTCCACGCGTCCCCAGGCCAATTCATCTGGTTTATCATAAAGCGTGGTAACAAAAGTCACTGTAGCCTTTTCCTTAAGATGTGTGTCTATTAATTTCTGAATAGTTTTTTGTTTGTAAAACATCATATGATCTCCCATCCCGATTAAGACCAGCCTCGGTGGACGGTCTTCTAGTTTCTTGAGGGCGGATCTGACCGCATGGCCTGTTCCAAGCTGTTCTTTTTGTGTAACAAAAACAATTTCGGGAAAATCTCTAAGAGCTTCTTTGACGCTCTCAGCAAAAGCTCCGACCACTACGATAACTGGAGACGAAACCTTCTCAAATATTTTCACTCCATAAATAACCATCGGCTTGGATAAGAAATTGTAAGCAACCTTGTTGATATCTTTAGAGTTAATCCGCGTCCCTTTACCTGCAGCTAAAATTATGGAAGCAACGGATGACTTTTGGCCTGTCATCCCTTGATTTTATACAATGGCCATGCTACGATGTCAAGTATGAATGTGCTAGCCGAATTATTGATTAACGGCCTGGCTGTTTTCATCGCTGCATATATTCTCCCCGGAGTTCATGTCGAAAATTATTTTGTTGCCTTGATCGTCGCCGTAGTCCTGGGGATAATCAATACTCTGATTAAGCCCATTCTGGTTTTTTTTACTCTCCCGATAACTATCGTCACCTTAGGTCTTTTCCTTTTAGTCATCAATGCTATTCTCGTGATGATTGTCGCTAACATCGTCGCGGGCTTTTCAGTAGAGAGTTTTTGGTGGGCTCTGCTCTTCGGCTTAGTTCTCTCGATAATTAACGGATTTTTGAGTCAATTAGTCAAATAAAATCAATGCTTATTTCTCCCAACCGTGAGGGTGGTTTTTGTACCATAAGACCAATGAATTAATGCTATCTGTAAGCGTTCGCTTTGGCGCCCAGCCTAAAACCTGTTTCGCCTTGGAAACCGATGCAACCAATCGGGCCGGATCGCCCTCGCGAGGAGTAGATTTTGTCACTTGGAATTGCTTACCTGTCGTTTGCTGGACTTGAGTGATAATTTCGTGAACTGAGATACCCGTGTCTGTTCCTAGATTAAGACTGTCGCTTTTCCCACCTTTCATTAAATAGTCTATAGCTTGGAGATGGGCTTCATTGAGGTCGACCACATTGACGTAGTCACGAATAGGCGTTTGGTCGGGAGTGTCCACTTGCGGGGAGGTAAGTTTAAACGACTCTAAGCCTAAGGCTCCTCGCACGGCGTTCTGAACCAGTAAAACCGAGGGTTTTTTGGAATCACCGATCAATCCATCGTCCGAAGCGCCGCAAACGTTAAAATAGCGCAAAATAACGTGTTTTAAGCCATTTAGATCTCCAAACCAACCAATGAGCCTTTCATCCATAAGTTTTGATTCGCCGTAGACATTAATCGGCTGTAGGGGATGTTTTTCATCGATAGGTACATACTGAGCTTCCCCGTAAACGGCCGCAGTCGAGGAAAAAATCAATTTATTGACGCCGTTTGTAAGCATCGCCTCAAGCAAATTCAACGTTGCCAAAAAATTATTGCGAAAATATTTGGCCGGTTGCTTCATTGATTCGTCAACCAAACACGAGGCGGCATAATGAATAGTAACATCGATTGCCTTATGATCTTTAAAAAAAGAGGAAATATCTTTCTGCAAATCCAGCTCATACCATTGCAGTTTATCCTTGCCAAATTTTTGTTGAAGCAGCTCCAGAGGCTCCCTGTAACCAGTTGAAAAGTTGTCAACAGCAACCACCTCGTATCCTTGTTGTAGCAGTAGATAAGTAGCAACTGAGCCGATGTATCCGCCCGCGCCCGTGACCAAAACTTTAGCCATATGTAGATTATAAACTATTGACTAGCGCAAGAATAAAGTTTCTTCTTAAGTCTTATATTTTTTATTTAGATAAACAACCAACTCGCCCAAAATTCCCGTCATAATAATCTGAATGCCGACAATCACCAATAGCATTCCCGCAAACAAACTCACTCTGCGGTAAAGG
Organism: uncultured Gammaproteobacteria bacterium; assembly: GCA_964566425.1. Classification (GTDB taxonomy): domain Bacteria; phylum Patescibacteriota; class Microgenomatia; order UBA1406; family GWC2-37-13; genus CAZMIL01. The sequence goes on from CAZMIL010000012.1 coordinate 17,176, forward strand.
AAAACGCCAAAAAAGAGACGCTCAATCGTCAAGTAGAGAAGAATTATGAAACCGGCGGCAAAAATTATACTTCCAAGCCTGCCGAAAAAATGCAAAGGCCTCTCTGAAAAACGATATAGAAAATAGGCGTTTAAAGTATCAAGTAAACCCGTAAACAGCTTACGAGAGCCAAATTTGCTGACTCCGTATTTCCTTTCTCTATTGTTCACCGGCATCTCCATAACCCGATAACCCTGATAATAAACAGCTAAGGGCATGAAGCGGAAATTGTTGCCATAAAACTTAATTTCGTTCAGAACTTCTCGCTTCATTACCTTGAGCGGACAATTAATATCGCTGAATGGTGATCTTAGAACTCTACGAACTAATTTGTTAGCTAAGTCGGAATAGAGTAGAATCAAACCACGATCTTTTCTTCTTTTGCGGATACCGTTGACAAAGTCATATCCCGAGGTGAGTTTATTCAACATTTTTGGTAAATCCTTGGGGTCGTCTTGCAGATCTGCATCCATAAAAACCAGAATCTTCCCCTCCGCGGCTTTTATCCCCTCTGCCAGAGCTTTTCCTTTCCCGGAGCGACGCCAAACTACTACCAGTTTGATACGTGGATTCTTTTTGTTTAAAACTTGGGCTTCTCTGCGGCTGCCGTCTGTTGAACCGTCATCAACCAAAACAATCTCATAAGGCTTGTTCATTGCCTCCAAAACCGTAGTCAGTTCGACCGTCAACAGGCTTAAGTTTTTTTCTTCGTTATGAAAAGGAATAATCACCGAAACCATATTTTTTTATACAGTTCAAAATTTTGTTCATCATAGACTAACTTAAACCTTTTATCTTTTTGTAACTGACGATAGGCTGGTATGAGGCTCTTTCTATCCAACGAATTATATACCTCATATGGCTGAATAACAACATAATCTGCCAGATAATAGAATTGAGAAAAGTTGTAGAAATAACGCCGCGAAGTAAAAAGTGGCGCTAGATGACCAGTAGTGGAAACTTTTATCGATTCGTTGCGTAGGAAATAAGCTAAACGCGCGGCCACAGCCCGTTCTTTCTGCGGGTAAAGGAAAGGGTGAATCTCCTGCTTTTTGGCGCCTGGTAAAGGCCCTTCCCGATAGGCGAAAAATAGTATAAAAACAATCAACCAGGTACAAATGATGCCTACAAGGTAGTTTTTTTGCCATTTAAATTTGTTTGTTAAGAAGGCAGCACCGTAGATTGCAGAAATAAATACAAAAGGAGTGATCCCAGAGCTATATTGGAAATAAATGTTGCGCAAAGAGGGGTTGTTGGAAAGCAGATTAATTGCCAGCTCCGGCAACGCAATCAACAAACGCAAAGGTGATAAGAACGACAAAAAACCGAGTGGCCCAAGCAGGCTAACTAAGTAGTTAATTGCGCTTTGGTCGGCAACATAACGAATAATAGTTTGTGGGTTTGTAACCACCCCAAAGAGAACCTTAGCCGGCGTGTCGCCGAAATCCGAATAATAACTCAAGGCAAAATGAATACCGCCGCGGAAAGTCGGGATGATATAAAAAATCGATAGAATAAACCAACCTAAACTGATAATCATGACAGATAAACTAAAAAATAGTTCTTTTTTTCCTGTCAAATGACCTCGCAATAGATTCCAAAGGATAAATCCGCCGAAAAAGAACGTCATCATGCCTATTTCCTCTTTGCTTATTGCACTCAGCGCTAAAAAAATAAAACTCCAGATATATCTTTTTTTCAGCCATAAATAAAACATCGCCAGTAAAAAAGTTGTTGCCAAAGTTACAGCATGAAATTCATACATATTAGCTCGCTCCAAGGGAGGATAGAGAAGATAAGAAACAGCAAAAAGCAGAGAAATTAACTCAACTTGTTTTAGTTTTTTCAGTACATGTTGCGCGATTTTAAAGACAAACCAGGCACCAAGACCAAGAACAATCGCCTGAATCACCAGCAGAGTGGCTGGTGAGGAATAAAGAAAATAAAAAAGGGCCAGCGGCGCCAGCAAAATATCGTTATGAATAGCCATGCGTTTAATCTGGCCCTGCCCGAAGGGGTCTGTCAGCTCCAAAAAACGAGACCAGTCTCCGGTTGTCATTGCGCGATAGGTATTAAACACCGTCTGGTGCATAATCCCCAAGTCAAAGTACGAGGCATAGAGCGTCTGATAGCGTAGAACTGTATAGTAGGAAAAATAGGCAATGTAGGCGAGAATGAACAGCCAGAGCAAGAGTTGATATTTATGCTTGTTGATGAAATTAAGCATGATTTCATCTGTTTCCCGAGTGATACTTCTCGTGGATTTCCTTGAGGCGAATATTGGTAACATGGGTATAAATTTGGGTAGTGGAAATATTTTTATGGCCGAGCATCTCCTGAACAGAGCGTAGATCTGCTCCGTGCGTTAAGAGATCTGTAGCGTAGGAGTGGCGCAAGACGTGCGGGCCGATACGGATGGTAATGCCCGCTTGCTTGCGATATTTATCGATCAAGCGCTCAACTGAACGGGCAGAAAGGCGCATCTTCTCGTCGTCGAGATCTTTGAATTTTGGGCCGGAATAGCGAACAAATAGCGCTTTGTAAGGGTCTTTGCGATGGTTGAGATACTTAACTAACCATTCTTTTGCTCGCCTAGAGAGAAAAACTACCCGTGCCTTGCCACCTTTCCCGATCACTCCGAATTCACCCGTGTTTAAATTTACATGCTCGCGATTTAGTCCCACCAGTTCGGAAACCCGCAGACCAGTAGAGAAGAGAACTTCCAGAATCGCTCTGTCTCTTAAGCCACTCTCGTCTTTGGTATCCACAATCTTAAACAAAATTTCCAATTGCTCAGGCTGCAAGAATTTGATATTTCTATCTCTAAGTTTTCCCAGCTCAATCATCTCCGGGGAAAGAACAGGCATTTTTTGTCGCAACAGATAGCGGAAAAACGATCGCAAAGCAACAAGGAAATAATTTTGGGTTTGGCGCTTAAGATTGCCCTTAAATGGATTTTTGTAATTGTGGGAAAGATAGAGGCGAAAATCGCGAATCGTGTTCTCGTTGATTTTTTCGACAGTAAAATCATCCGCACCTTTAGTTTTTAACAACCAGTCTTGGAAAAACTCCAGGTAATAACCATACATTCGCACAGTTTTGAGTGAAAGATTTTTATCCAGCTCGCAATATTCAAGAAAGCGTAAAACAGCTTCTTTTATGCCCATAGCTTTTATCTTAAACGACGTAAATCAAAAAAACAAGAGTTCTCAAGGTGTTATAATGGGGAAGTTATAAATGCCGCAGTGGCGGAATTGGCAGACGCGCAAGATTTAGGATCTTGTGAGAGCAATCTCGTGGGGGTTCAACTCCCTCCTGCGGCACATTTTTTTACCTTCTACTTTTGAACAATTCTTTTGAACAAAAAAGAAGTTTTATCTTTTAATATTAATTAATTACAAATAGTATTTTTAATAGGAAAATGGCACAATACATTATCTCTCATTTTTATATGCTACAATAGAATAAAATTCAGGAGAGGTGCGAGAGTGGCCGATTCGGCAGACCTGGAAAGTCTGTGTGCTCGTAAGGGTACCGTGGGTTCGAATCCCACCCTCTCCGCCAGTTAGGAAAAGAACTGTTAAAAAACGTATCCAGATGATAGCGAAAATCGTAAAAGCATTGAGTATCTCCATAAAAAATTTATTGAAATAAATCTATGACTAAGAGAGCCATTTCCAGCGGCAAAGCACACAAAGTCCCAGCGGACTTACGAGATGCCTTAACTTCCGACCCAAGAGCACTTGCAGTGTGGGAAAGCCTTACCCCCCTTGCGCGCAATGAATGGATATGTTGGGTTACTTTCGTCAAGAAAGATGAAACAAGGAAGAAGCATATTAATAGAACGGTCAGTGAACTTAAGGAAGGGATGCGCCGGCCTTGTTGCTGGCTAGGTTGTATTCATCGTACTGATAAACCGATAAGCCCTTCTGTGCAATATGTGCTAAGCAAAAAATCTAAATCTAGATAGATAGTTTGTTTACCGCAAAAGAAAAACTTGAGACTCTCCTTTTAGCCTCCGCTTCACGCCTATATTTCTCACAAACTACAGCTAGATCTAAGCTTATTTTTTTCGGTCGTTTATTGCTATAATTGAACTCAATGAAGAAAAGCGCGGTTATTATCAGTATTATTTCTGGTATAGTGCTTGTGGCTTTTCTGATTTTGGCTTATTC
>CAZMIL010000013.1:0-20900 GCA_964566425.1 uncultured Gammaproteobacteria bacterium
TATTATATTAAAAGTATACAGGAGAGAGTGGAGAAGTCAAGTAAGAAAGAGGTAATGAAAAAGACTGCGAGTAACAATATCAGAAGAGGAATTTTATTATGCAAGAGGTATCTACGAGATTTGATCAATAGGAATTTTGAGTCGAGCATCGAGGGGGATGTAAATTTCATCCGCTGCTCCGACTATATTTACCTGTGGAGATTGGGTTTTGCTCCTAATTATTTCGGAGATTCTATTATTGTTTGATATAAAATCAAAGAGATAATTACAGAGAGTAGATGCACAATCAGGCGCAGGATTGGTAAGAGATGTAAGCAGGGGAATAAAATATTGATGGCCAAGGCGTTTTGAGAGATATTCGGCAACTTTTTCAGCGGGTATTATATGTGATGAATAACCAATATCTGTAACGGCATTTGTATCATATGGGACAGATTCTGCAACCATATCTTGGCGATAGACGTTATCATTAGCTCTACCTAAAATGAATTTAAATGCTTTGTCACGACCGAGAGCTAGAGTTATTGTATAGACCTCATCCCTTTTACCATTAACTATCAATTTCTCACGACTAACATTTGTAAGAATTCCCGAGATTAATGTAAAGGTATTACCAGGATTGACTTGTTCTCCTAATATCCCCAAATGTGCATCTTTGTTTCCCCAAAGTAGTTCCCCCGTTGATTTTATTTTGATCTTAGGTGGTTTTGCGGGGGGTTCTTTAGTTGGGGTTGGTTTTACGTGCTCTGTTGGGAGAGGAGTTGAGGGATGGGGGGTTTCTCGAGACTGTATATTCTCAAGAGCCTTTGTGCCCAAGAGTCCTCCTGTCCCAAGGAGAGCTGCAGTTAAGCCTACTACACCTGCTTTTTTAAGCTTTGAGGGACGTTTGGGAGGAGGAACTTCTTTCAAAGGTAAAGGAGGAGGTGCCTCACGGAAAGGTGTAGTAGGAGTCTGCTCCGGTCGTACAGCTCTTGTTGGTTCTGGTTTGCCTGAAAAAGGTCGCTCTGCCATTGTCCTATAGTCTAACTATTATATTAAAAGTATACAGGAGAGAGTGGAGAAGTCAAGTAAGAAAGAGGTAAGGAAAAGTTAGAGTACTTAGGCCAATTTAGCTAATCGTTTCTCATCAGCTTTTCCAAGAACTCCTATAAGGAGTTTATCTCGCACAAAGTATTGGGCTAAAGCCTCTTTAATTTCTTTGATAGTAATCTTTTGATATCTTTTTATCATTTTCTCAACGCTATAAACTCGCCGGGGCGTGAATAAAAGCTGTAAGCCATACCATTCGATATAATCTTGGCCTGTTTCTATATTAGCTAAAATACTTCCGATAAGATGATTCCTAGCTATTTCTATTTCCTCGTTTCTAACATTCCCTGAAGCTAGTCTCTGGAACTCCTCTAGGACAATTTTAATTACCATTTCAACATTTTCATGGGCGGTTGAAGCGTTGAAAATAAGATATCCAGTTTCAGAAAGAGTATCGCTAAAAGTATGCCAGTCATAGATTAGACCGCCTTCATTTCTAAGCCTTTGGATGAGATTTGAACCAAAATATCCAGCAATAATTTCTCTGATAATATTAAATGTGTATTTAACCTCCGAAGTATAAGGGACTGTTTCGGCTCCAATGATAATTGAAGATTGATGATATGAAGAATCATTATAAATCAGCAATTTCTTTTTTCTTTGTAAATTAATTGGGCCTATATAGGGATTCTTTATACTCCTCGTGAAGTTCTGGCAGATTTCAGCTAGCGTCTGCTCAATAAATGTTTGTTCAAGATCACCAGCTACAAGAACTTGAGTGTTTTGAGGCTGGAAATATTTTTCTAAAAAAATGGAGACGTCATTTTTAGCGATATTATTAATGTCTTTTTGTGTGCCAGAATAAGGACGAGCGAGCCTAGTATTTTGGAAAAATAGAGGTAACCATACATAGTCCCAGATAGCGCGAGAAGGGGACGATTGATTTTTTAGAATTTCTTCTCTGATTACTCCTTTTTCTTTTTCTATATCGGATATTTTAATTCGGGGCTCTGCAAGAGTTTCTAGGAGTAGTTTAGCTCCTAATTTGAAATGGGATTTTGGGACATGAACTTTATGTTCTTGATGCTCAATCCAGGTGTAAGCCGTATGCCAGCCTCCAATTTTTTCAAGCGCAAGAGATTCCTGTAGGGCACTTGGAAAGCTTTTTGTCCCATTAAAAACCATATGTTCTGTGAAATGAGCTAAACCGGGTTTTTCTATTGGGTCAAAACGAAATCCTGCCTTAATAAACGCACTAATCGTTACAGCTTTAGTAGGAAGTTTAGTAATTGTAGCTAGTGTAGTTCCATTTTTTAGAACTCTTGATTTAAAACGCATACTATATTTTACCAACAGCGATTAGGTACAAGGTGAATTCTTTTTGTTTGTCAATATCTAATAATTCTCTCGGTTTACCTTCGAAACTGCCATAACTTCTTTCCTTAAGAGCGTGAGTATAGATTATTTTTAATTTGTGAGGTTTTGCAATAATCTCTGCCGTTTTTTTAGCTCTCTTTAGATCTGAAGAATAGATAGCGGCTAATTTAACCTTTTTGAACACAGCCTGTAATTTATGAGCCTGTTGCCTACCTTCTTCGGTTAATTCCGAATCAGAATGCCCTTGGATTAAGCCTAAGACATTATGTTCAGTTTGACCATGGCGAATAAAATAAAAAGTGGTAGACATATTTGCTTAAATTTTAGGGCGTTGTTTGAGAATTTCTTGGAGAATTTTGCGTAAGAGCTTTGAATGTATCTGCAGGTCAGCATTGATGAAGAATTCGTCGAGATTTTTCTTCTGCTCCTTTTCATAAATTAACGCTTGGAGAGCCATTTCGAGCTTGTCTAATTGCCAGAAAACTTTTGTTTCCTGACTGGATCGCTCAATCATTTCGTTGAAGATTTTTACATATTCATCGGCTTTGCCAATAATTTTGAAAAGCTGCAAAATAGCCCCCTTTTCCTTTATTTCTTTTTCGGCCCTCTTTCTAATATCCAGGTTTTCACCCCTTGACCAAACAATATCTCCCGTCACAACCTCGCCAAAATCATGCAAGATCGCCATTTTAATCAGTTTTTCCTTATCTACGCCAAGCTGGTCTCCAAGAACCATGGCTAAAACACTTAACAAGAATGAGTGATCAGCTACACTTTCGGGGTTTTCGATATTTTCTCTCACCCAGCCAGAGCGCCGGATTCTTTTTGACTTAGTAGCATTAAGTAAAAAATCAACTATTTTTCTCGGCGGATTTAATTTAGGAGGAATTTCAGTGCTGTGGGTTATTTCTTGGATTTCGTCTTCCGTCAGATAGCCTTGTCCAGCCGAATCTAAAAACATATTCGCCTCTTTTATTGAAACAATACCACCTTTTCTAATAAAAATTTTAATGATCTTAACTAAAAGCTTTCTGTTTTTTGGGACACGGTTGCCCTTTTGCCAATGGGAAAAGAGACTAGTTTCAAATACTAATCCTTCTTGAGCGAGCTCATCTGCAAATTCTGCCAAGGTACTTATGCTAGATTTGAGCCTAAATTTTTTAAAAAGATAACCAAAAGATTGATCCCTGGTCGTCATACGAGTCTAATAGTAACCCCAAAAGATTTATTTGTCAATTTTTCTGACAGTTGCGGCATTGATGGGATCAAAGGGATGATTAAAATAGCAAAATATGAAACCTAGACTTCAAAGCAAAAGTGAGAAAAGATCAAGAACAAAAATGAGAAAAAACAGTATTGAATTAGTTTTATTTACGGCTTTTCGGAGAGGAAAGAAGCACTCTTCTGCACATAGCTAAACTAGACGACGTACAGGAGTGGAAGAATTATTTTACGCTTGATAAAATCAGGTGAGTGCTATTTTTCGGCTTTTTCGACGCCGTAGAATTTGACGCGATCGGCTCTAAACATCAGCTCCATTTCGCCAACGGGGCCGTTTCTGTGTTTGGCAATGGAAAGTTTAATCAGACGCTTGTTGGCATCGACAATATCTTCGGAATCCTCATCCATGTATAGGAAAAGAACGACGTCCGCATCCTGTTCTATAGCCCCAGATTCTCTTAAATCAGCCAATTGCGGTTTTTTTGTCCCTCTTTGCTCGACAGCTCTTGAAAGCTGCGAGATGGCCAAAACAGGAATTTTGAGCTCTCTCGCCAGATTTTTCAGGCTCTGGGAAATCAGTGAGACTTCGGTTACTCTCGAATCAAACCTGCGACCCGCATCAGCCAGCTGCAAATAATCTACAATCAGCAATTTCACATTCCTCTCGACTTTTAACTTTCGTGCTTTTGTCCGCATTTCCAAAACAGAACTCCCCGGCGTGTCATCAATAAAGATTGGAGCATCCGATAGTTCGCCCATTGCCTCTGTTAACTTTTTATAATCAGAATCAGAGAGTCGGCCTGTCTTAAGGCGCCATGCATCTATGTCTGCTTGACCCACTAACAAGCGGTCTACCAACTCTTCTTTGCTCATTTCCAAAGAGAAGAAACCAACAGACATATTTTCCCTAACAGCGATGTTTAATGCCATGTTTAGGGCGAGAGTGGTCTTGCCGATTCCGGGACGGGCAGCTAAAATGACCAGATTTGAGTCTTGAAGACCGGCGAGTTTTTTATCAAGTTCGGTAAAGCCCGTAGGCACGCCACGCAGGCCCGAACCTTTTTTGATAAACTCTTCCAAACGCTCAAAACTCTCGGCTAAAACTTCTTTGAGCTCAGTAAAGTCCTGATGCATGTGTTCTTGAGAGAGCCGAAAAACCTCTCTTTCAGCTTCATCAAGGAGCTTTTTAGTATCTCCGGTGCCATTAAACGATTTTTCGACCATACGCGAAGAGAAATCGATCAGGCGCCGCCGTGTATAGTTGTCTTTGACGATGCGGCCGTAATGCTCGATATAGGCGGAAGTGGGGACTGTATTGATGAGATCGGAGAGATAGGAAGCCCCACCAATCTTTTTGAGATTGCCGCTTTTTTTCAGGGCGTTTTGTAGGGTAACGACGTCAATTGGTTGTTGTCTTTCGAGCAAGGAGAACATCGCATCATAGATTATTTGATGATCGGGAACGTAAAAGTGTTCGGGTTTAAGAAACTCATAGACCAAGTTGATTGCGGCTTGATCAATGAGAATAGCGCCTAAGACCGATCTCTCGGCCTGCACATCGTGCGGCGGTACTTTTAGTGCATCTGAAGTAATAGCCATAAGAGTTGCCAAAATTAAGCAGCGCGCTTCATGGGGATGATTCTCATTTCTTCCCCAAGTTCTTCCTTTTTGATCGTTAATTGATCAACTAATTCCGGTTTTTCAACACCAAATTTTTTCATAAAGTCAGTGAGAGTTGCTAGTTTATCAAACATTTTCTGATCGTGTTCGGGACTGTTGTAGTGCATTGGGATGACCAGTGAAGGTTCGATTTTTTTTATAACTTCGACGGCGTCGTCGGGATCAATAGTATAATGACCGCCGACGGGCAGCATCAAGATATCGATATCGCCGATTTCATCCAAGAGCACTTGGTTGGGGACCACACCCATATCACCGCAATGGAGAAGGGTGATATTTTCAGCCTCAAATTTGTAGAGAATGTTTTCGCCGCGCTCAGCGCCCTGCTGTTTGTCATGAAAACTCTTGATGCCAAAAATTCTCACCCCACTTTTTTCATATTCGCCTGGCCAATCAATAATCAACGGTTCACCAGATACAACGTCGGGTTTATTGTGATCGGGATGAGAATGAGAAATCGTCACAATATCTGCTTCTGTTTTAGGGAATTTGAAGCCGATTACTTTTGGATCAAAAGGATCAGTAACGATTTTTGCATCCTTTGTTTTAAGCAAAAATGAAGCATGACCGAGATATTTTATTTGCATAGCCCACAAAGAATAGCACAGAAGTTTTTAATTTTCAATTATCATTTTTGGGAATTTTATTTCACTTTGTCTCCTTTTTTCCACAGCCAGCGGAAAAGAGCGACTAGCACCAAAATTACAACTGCCCAAGTTATCAACCAGAGAATTCCTGCCAGAGGCAGAAAGGAATTCCCCATAGATCCATATCCGTACATCATAGATCTTGCTCCCAAATGATTTCTAAGCATCATTGCGGCAAGCACATTTACACCTCCTTTCTTAATTCTTATTATACTCCTTTGCTCTTCTTACCAAATTATTACAGTTTTCTTATTTTATTTTAACTTTTTGAAAATAAACTTAAAGCTCTTTCCCATTTCCATATAAGGGGCGACTAAAGCTCTCAAAAAACACTCGGGGCGACTCGGGTGTTTTTTTATGCCTGAAAAATGGTAAAATAGCTTTATTGGTGGCTGTAGCTCAATTGGCAGAGCGTCAGCTTGTGGAGCTGAATGTTGCGGGTTCAAGTCCCGTCAGCCACCCCACGTTTCAGACTATTCTTGAAATTGTGAAGATGAAGATAATTCCCAAGATTGTCAAGCCCAGCATCAGATAAGAGCTGTTTTTGCGGTGCGCCTCTGGGAGCAAGTCGCTGGCACCCAAATACAACAGAAACCCTGCGAAAAAGCCTAGATAAAGTTGCAAAATTTTATCTGGGATAGTAAACAGATAAGTCGAGAGAGCTCCTGCCACCGGCGCCAGAGCATCTATAATCAACAGCGCCAGTGTTTTCTTAAAATTATTTTTATTTGCCAACATTAAGGTTACTGTATTTAATCCATCGGAAAAGTCATGAGTAATGACGGCAATTGCGATTAACAATCCAACATTGGGACTGACTTGAAAACCGAGGCCGATTCCTACGCCGTCGAGAAAACTGTGAAAGGATAGTCCAGAAGCGCTAATTAAACCAACTGTGGGGTGTTTATGAGATGCATATGCTTCTTCTTGACCGGAATGAATGAGGGCAATTTTTTCCAGAAGGTGGATAGTGAGAAAACCTATGACAACTGCGATTAGACCCGAGGTTAAATTGAACCCTTTTTTGCTAGAAAGAGAGAAGATTTCCGGGATGATTTCAAAAAAAACAACAGAGATTAAAACTCCTGCGGTAAAACTCATAATATAGTGAAGTCTTCGTTGATTTTTAAACGAGAAAAAACCACCGCTTAGGGTAGAAAGAAAAGTTCCTAGTGCTAATAAAAGTACTTCAATATTCATTTGATCAAGAAAGTATTATAATAAACATTTGCTACAAATTCAAAGAATTGAGAAAGGGGTGAAGAAAGATGAGCAAAACTTTGTTGTGGCTTGTCATTTTGGTTGTAATAATCGGCGGAGCAGTTTATTATCTTAATCAGCGCTCAAGGGTCAATCCGGCGCCGACTCCTCAAACAGCAATTCAGGTCTCTCCAACGACAGTTTCTTCGCCAAGTCCCTCGGAAACGGGAGCAATAGCCAAAGGAGCAGCCGTGACTGTTACAGCTAACGGATTTGAGCCGGCAACGGTCACCATCAAAGCTGGTGAGACCGTCACTTGGACCAACAAAAGTGGAACGGCTGTGAATATTAAATCGGCCGTGCATCCGACACACTTGGTTTATCCGCCACTAAACTTAGGACAGGTCCAAAATGGGGCTTCGATGTCTCTAAAATTTGATAAAGCTGGGAGTTACAAATACCATAATCATTTAGAACCGTCACAAATAGGAACTGTGATTGTTCAATAATCACAATCTATTTAAGTTTTGCAGAGTATTTTTCTCGCAAGTGTTGTAGTTTTGGAGAAATTACTACCTGACAATAGGGCTCAAAAGGATATTTTTCATAATAATTCTTATGGTAATCTTCGGCCGGATAAAACTTATCTAGAGGTTTGATTTCAGTAACAATGGGACCATTAAATTCTCCGGATTTTTTTTCAAGCGTTGCTGCGGCAATTTTTTTCTGTTGACTGTTTGTGTAGAGGATTAACGAGCGATATTGGGGACCGATATCATTGCCCTGTCGGTTAAGAGTTGTTGGATTATGGGTGTGAAAGAAAATTTCCAAGAGATCTTGGTAAGGGATGGCTGCCGGATCAAATTCTATTCTGATGACTTCTGCATGACCGGTGTTTCCTTCAGAAACATCATAATAAGAAGGGTTCTCCATTGTTCCGCCGGCATAACCCGGAGTGACAGAAATAACTCCTTTTAACATTTTAAAAATTGCTTCTGTGCACCAGAAACATCCTCCCCCAAAGATAGCAATTTGTTTATTTTTCATTTTGCGAGCTTAAAATCGAGGGCCACGGAATTGATACAATAACGCAAACCGGTCTTGTCGGCCGGCCCGTCGTCAAACAAGTGTCCGAGATGCGCCCCGCAATTTGCGCAGAGGACTTCGGTGCGTAGCATTCCGTGACTATTATCCTCTTGGAGTTTAATCGTGCCCTGTTTCATAACATCATAAAAACTCGGCCAGCCCGAACCCGACTCATATTTGGTTGTTGAAGAAAATAGTTCCTGTCCGCAGACAATACACATATAAACGCCTTTCTCTTTGTTATTGAGATATTTACCTGAAAATGGTTCTTCGGTTCCTTTAAGGTGGGTGATCTTGTATTGTTCTTCGGTGAGATCTTTAGGAGTTTTCATGGAGCCTGGACCGGGAATCGAACCCGGGCCTGACCCTTACCAAGGGCCTGTTTTGCCACTTAACTATCCAGGCAGTCGTTTAATTATACTAGAAATACTTTTGTTACCCACTCCAGCCTTGGAATTGTTTTAAGGAAAGATCCCAGATATAAAAAGCTAACCACAAGAAAGCCGCCGAAAAGAAAAAAGCCATGACAATAAACTGCGGAGAGAGCAATCCCAACAGAGCTTGTGCCGGAAAGGTCATAATTATCCCGATCGGAATAACAAAAGTGAGGATACCGCGGATCGGCTCCTGATAAATATTGATTGGAAAACGACCAAAAGAGATGAGTTCGCGGTAAATCCAAATGGCTTGACTGGCATTTGTCGTTAATAGGGCAAGCGCCAGCGAAATAATGTGAAATGCAGTCACCAGAAGCATCGAATTCACAAGCAGAAAAAAATAAAAGAAAATATTTACCCCACTTAATGTCGGCAATTTAAGAGCATAATAAACAGCCAAGAGAATATAGGGAATTAAAGTGAGTAGATCAATGAAATCAACTCCGCCGACCAAAATTCTCAAGAAAGGATGATAAGGTTTTGTCAGGATTCCTTCGACTTCACCTTTGGTAAACATCCAGCGGAAGCGGTAGACTTCACGGAAGAGAAACTGCCCGGTTGCGTCAATCAAGTTGTAAGTCAGATAAAAGAAAAGAACCTGGTTGACTGCGTAGCCTTTGAGGCTGCCGACTCCTTTGACGATAAAAAAAATAAAGAAAAAAAGCATAATAAAACGCAGGACCTTGCCAAAACCGAACAATAAAATCCCGGTCCGGTCTTGAATGCTTTCTTTGACCGAAACCAGAGAGTAAGCCCAGAAAATTTTTAGCGAATAGAAAAATCTTTTCATTTCATTGTCCAAAGAAACTGAAATTTTTAAGTCCCTTTTTCCACATTAATCTGGCTAAAAAGTAAAAAACTCCTACCCAAACAGCACAAATGACAATCCCAATTAAGGAAAATGCATTTAAGCCGCTAATGTAGATCTTTGCCGGAAGATAGTAAAGATAAGGAAAAGGAGTCAAGAGAAGGAGGTTAAAAATGGGTTTAGGTAAAATGTCTAGAGGGAAATATCCTCCTGCTAAGAAGCTGACCAGAAGAGTGAAAATGAAACTTGGAGCCCAGGTTTCGGTCGTCCAAAAAGCCAAGAAAGAAAAGATCAAGTTAATGAAAAAGCCGGTGAACGAGCCCAAAATAGCCAGAATTAGGACAACCAATAAAGTCGTTAGGTTCTGTTGGAAAATAAACGTTGGTTTGAATAACCAGATGAGCAGAGCAATCTCAACTGCTCCGAAAAGGACGTTGATTGCCTTGTCGGCGGCATCGCGCATGACCAGATATTTAAAATAGGAAAAAGGTTTGAGAATAAAGTTGATTACGTGGCCGCTTTCGATCTCGTCGGCAACTTCTTGAGTGCGAGTAGCCATGACAAAATTTTGGATAACTGTCGAGACAAGAATGTAAGTGACCATTTGAATCTGTGAATAGCCGAAAAGAAGGTTGCGTTTATCATAAATTGCGGTCCAGAAGAAATAGAGAATTAACAAACTCAAAACTTCACGGAAGCGCCACATAAAAAAATCCAAACGGTAAGTGAAATATTCTTCAAAAGTCGTCCTGAAGATTTCCCAATATTTTTTCATAGAAGTCTATTATATAATTCTCGAATGGTTTCGGTAAAAAATTTAACGAAAATTTACAAAATTGTCAAAAAAGAGAGAGGTTTTAAAGGCTTTTTAACTAATGTATTTAATCGCCAATTTAACCAGGTAAAAGCTCTCAATCGCGTCAATTTTACCATCAAAGAAGGTGAGTTTGTCGGCTTGATCGGACCAAACGGGGCGGGAAAAACTACCACTATGAAGATTCTCTCGGGGATTTTATATCCTACTTCTGGTCAAGTTGAGGTCTTAGGTTTCACTCCCTGGCAAAAAAACTATCAGTTCCTGCGCCAGATTTCTTTCGTCATGGGTCAAAAGAGCCAATTGCTTTGGGATTTGCCGGCAATGGATAGTTTTTTGGTCAATAAAGCAACTTACGAAATCAGCGATCAAGATTTCGACACACGACTTAAAGAATTGACCAAACTTTTACAATGCGAAGATCTGTTAACCTCGCAAGTTAGAACGTTGTCTTTGGGTCAACGGATGAAAATGGAGTTGATCGCTTCTGTTTTGCACCAGCCGAGAGTTCTATATTTGGATGAGCCGACTATCGGTCTTGACGTCGTAGCCCAAAAAGCTATTCGCGACTTTATTAAAGAATACCAACTTCGCTATAAAGCGACAATTTTGCTCACCAGTCATTATATGGAAGACGTGAAGGAACTGGCGCGGCGAGTAATCATCATTAATGAAGGGAAAATTTTGTATGACGGCCAGCTGGCGGCCGTCACCAAGAAATATGCCGGGCATAAACGAATTATTTTTTTACTTAATAAACAACCCAATGAAACAGAATTAAAGAAAATTCAGCATCAATACACTTTAGATTATCCACGACTGACTTTAGATGTCACACGACAGAAATTAGCTTTTACCGTCGAGCGCCTAAGCCATTTGCTTTCTTTTGATGATATTACAATCGAGGAAGAAAGAATCGAAGATATCATCCGTAAGATTTTCCAGAACAAAAAGATCTAGAAACTATTTCTTTTCCTCAAAATATGTCTGCAAAATTTGTTTAGCAACCGGTCCCGCAACGTCCGAACCCTGCCCTCCGTGTTCAATCAAGACTGTTAAGGCAATCTCGGGGTTATCATAAGGAGCAAAAACCGTAATCCAGGCGTGGGCGATGACATTTTTGCCTGCGTCCTCTGCAGTTCCGGTTTTACAAGCAGTTTGCACATTGATTGTTGCCGAATTGGAAGCGGTTGGGTTGGCGCGGTAACTGTAATTGAAAAAAGGCCAGCCCGTGCCGCCAGTTGAACAAGCTTCCTTCATTCCTTCTCTGACCAAAGCCATGGTTTTTGATGAGACGCCGAGATCAAGGCAGTTGCTTTTGGCGTTTTTTAAGAGTTGCAATTGGCACATTTTGCCGTTGTTGGCAAAAGCGGCTGTAGCCTGAACGATTTGCAAGGGCGTTACAAGGATGTATCCCTGGCCGATTGACATGTTGTAAGTATCCCCCAGATACCAGTTTTCTTTGAGGGTTTCCTCTTTCCAATAGGGAGAGGGGAGTGTCCCTTCGGCTTGATTCATCGGCAGATTGCTTTTTCTACCTAAACCAAAGCGTGAAGCCCAGTATTTTATTCTTTCCGGCCCCATTTTTGCCCCTAGTTGATAAAAAAAAGTATCGGTTGAACGTCTGATGGCTTTAACTATGTTTAATAGCCCTTCAGTTTTTCCATACTCTAAGAAATACCAATTTCCAAAAGTGGTCGGCCCCGCCTGAATAGTGCCTTTATCTTCAAATTCTGTTTTTTCGTCGATGGTCTTGTCTTCCAAGCCGCCGGTCGCCACAAATAGTTTGAAGATAGAACCCGGAGGATAAGCGCCTTCGGTTATACGATTAAATAGTGGTTGATCTTTACTCTTCAGATATTCATTGATTTTGGCTTGATTGTTATCTTCAAAATCCTGGGAGTTAAATGTAGGAGAGGAATAAAAGGCCAAAATTTCGCCTGTTTTGGGTTTAACAGCGACGATGACGCCTTTTTTGTCTTTAAGCAATTCTTGAGCCTTCTTTTGTAGGTTTAAATCAAGTGAGATTTGCAATGTTTTGCCGTTTGTCGGCTGGACTATAGATAGAGTTTTAACATATTTACCACGGGCATCGAGTTCAATCAATTTTTTACCTAACTTTCCTCGTAAATCGCAATCAAAAATTTTTTCGATTCCTTTTTTCCCAACTTTATCACCGGGTTGAGCTTTGTTTAAACATAAATCGGAGGCTAAATCCTGTTGATCTGCCAGTTGTCTATAACCGACAAAGGGAGCAATTGCTTCAGGATTGGTATAGATGCGGGGAGAGAAATAGCGATTGCCGCTTTGATTAGGATTTGCCGGTTTGTTTTCGACCAAAGTAACGCCGCCGCGATCGATTATTTTGCCTCTTTGAGGCTCTATGACAATCTCTCTAATTCTATTTTCTTCTGCTAATCTGGCATAATAATCACCTTTGACAATGGTTAATTGAAAAAGACGTAACGTCAAAGTAACAAAAATAATGACAATAGCGAAAACAAAAATCGCCAAGGGTAAAAATCCGTCAGAAGTTGTCCTCCGGTTGAATTTAAAATTGGACTGCGAGCCTTTTTCGATTAGGGGAAGCTTGTTCATAAGTCACCAAAAATCATTCCGACCGTAGCTAGGAAACTAGTGAAACGTCAACTAGATCTTTCACTCCGTTAAGGATGACACCCTACTATTTTACATGGTTAAGTTGATGCTTTGTGCTACAATTGTAGAGTTTTATCGGGGTGTGGCGCAGTTGGCTTAGCGCGCACGCATGGGGTGCGTGAGGTCGCGGGTTCAAGTCCCGCCACCCCGACCATAGGAAAATTTATTATAAATTTATTAACTAACAGATGATAAGACATATATGGTCTATTCTTTGTAGAAAGTCTACTATAGACAGTGACTCGAACAATATAAGCCTTATTGATATTTTTGAGCAATTTGATGTTAATTATGAAGTTAAGGATCAGAAGAAGTTTACAGGGGTATTTAACATCCCAATCGAGTATGAAGTTGTAAGTCTTTGGCAGAGAGAGAATTCTACTAAAGTTCTTCATGGAGAAGTACTTTATGAGATTTATAGTCCAGATAATATTAAACAAAAAGAAATTCTTCAAAAGATTGAGATTCTCGAAAAATATAGAAGATATAGGACTCGTTTAAGAATAAATGGATTAGTGGTCAATTTGTCTGGGATCTATATATTCAAAGTTAAACTAAAGAAAGAACCACAGACAGCATTCAAAATCGTAGCTGAACTTCCGTTGGAAGTAAACATCCGAGAAAAAATCAAAGCAGATAAGTAGAAAATTTTATCCATTGTCTCTTTTTAAAGAGAGACCAAGTTGTATAATAGCTTCATGATTAGGGCCCAAAAATATTCTCGGCCTTCGTGGGACGATTATTTTATGAATATGGCGCAAGTCGCCAAAGAGAGATCAAATTGCCTGCGCCAAGAAGTTGGAGCGGTTTTAGTCAAAGACAAAAGAATCATTGCTACCGGTTACAATGGCACCCCGATGGGTGTAAAAAACTGCAATGAGGGAGGGTGTGAACGCTGTTTGCACCGCGAACAAGGGAAGCTTGGCGAAGGGGTAGATTATGAACTTTGTCTTTGTCTACATGCCGAACAAAATTCTGTTTTGCAAGCAGCTTACCATGGAATGTCAGCCAAGGGAGCAATTTTATATTCGACGATTGCCCCTTGTTTACAATGCGCAAAGGCGCTGATCAATGCGGGTGTAGCAGAAATTGTTTATAGCAAAGAACACAGTGATAAACTAGGACTTAAACTACTCAAAGCTGCCGGGGTCAAGATCAGGAGATATAAATAAATCTTATTTTATGTTCCGTTATTTGCCTATTTTTTTGTTAATTTTTTTATTTTTGCCACTTAAAGTTTTTGCTTTTGATACTCTATTACCTAATAATAAATTCGGGATTCATTTAGCTGTTCCTAATGAAAGCGATATTAATAAAGCAGCCGAATTAATTAATTCTTCCGGTGGGAAATGGGGATATATTACTTTAGTCATTCAAGATAACGACCGCAATTCTGGCAAATGGCAAGAAATTTTCAATCAATTAAGAAGAAAACACTTAATCCCGATTATTCGTTTGGCAACCAGCCCGCAAGGTGCTGTTTGGAAGAAACCGGCGAAAGTAGACGCTGACGGATGGGCCTCTTTTTTAAACGGATTAAATTGGCCGGTTAAAGATCGCTATATAGTTTTGTTTAATGAACCGAATCATGCGGCCGAATGGGGAGGGACAGTTGACGCTAAAGATTATGCTGAGGTTGCCGCTGCCTTCGCTCAACAATTAAAAACCAAAAACTCCGACTTTTTTGTTATGCTGTCAGGATTTGATGCTTCTGCTGTTTCGAGCGCTACTAGTGAAGACGAAGTGGTTTTTCTTCAACAAATGCTGCAAGCAAAACCTGACCTTTTTAACTATCTTGATGGTTGGGTCTCACACTCTTATCCCAATCCTGGATTTGCCGGTAGCCCGGATGACTCCGGGCGAGGGACAATTCGTGGATATGAATGGGAATTAAATTATCTTAAAAGCCTGGGAGTATCAAAGGATCTGCCGGTATTTATTACTGAAACCGGTTGGTCAAATGAAGCCGTTTCCCTGGAACAAATCGGGCAAAATTATGTTGCGGCTTTTGCTCTCTGGGTGGCCGACAGCCGAGTGAGGGCAGTCACTCCTTTTATTTTCAATTACCAACAGCAACCTTTTCTCAAATTTTCTTGGCAAAAGCCAGACAGTGAAGATTTTTATCCTCAATTTGACGCCGTGAAGAATCTATCCAAGATAGTCGGAGAGCCACAACAAGAACAAAAGGGAACAATAATCATCAATAGTCTCCCGAAAGAATTGTTAGTCGATTCCAATTATCATTTTTTTGTCCAACTCAATAATCAAGGACAGGCGATTTGGGACATTCAAGACGGTTATACACTGAAATTAACGAGTAATGACTTACAGAGTTATTTTGTTTCAGATCTCGACGGAATTGAGCCTGGAGAATGGGGCGACGCTGAACTTTTTCTCAAAACAAAAGAAACTCAGGGACAAGGCAGTGCAAAAATTGCGCTCTATAAAGGAGAGAAAAAAATTCTTGATGCAGGAACATGGAATTTTAATATTCTCCCCTTGCCGAGTTTGAACCTGGAGGTGAGTACTTTTCCCGGCGGGAAGGCTAATGGTGATAAATTTGAGTTGCAGGTCTTTGATCAAAACCAACAATTGGTCTTCAGAAAGCGAAACTTCAGGATTAAAGGTGGAAAAGCAACAATCACAGCCATTCGCAACATTTATCTGGGAGGGGGATACAGAGTAGTTTTGCTTGCGCCTTATTATTTACCGCGCCAGAGTCTTATTACTTTTCATAAACAGATTAATCTAGTTCGCTTTAAAGTTTTATTGCCATTGGATTTCAATCTTGACGGGAAATTTGACTGGCAAGACTTAACAACTCTGTTCAAAAATCCCAAATTATTAAAGTTATATTTGCCTTAAAGTTTTAATCCGCGCTCCTAAATCGTCGGCACGACTTAAATAACTACCCACACATACGGCATCCGGCCGAAATTGCTTTTCAGTAATCATTGGCAGAGTGCTGGGGTTGATACCTCCATCGAGGAAAATTTTATGCCTATAACCGGCTTTGCGCAAATGCTCAATTTTATTCAACGTTTCTGGGATGAAAGCTTGCCCTTGGGCTCCCGGAACGACGGACATAATTTGAATTGCAGGCAGAGCATCGAGATCGAAACCTTGGATTATAGTCTCCACGGAAATGGCGGGATCGATGGCAATTCCGACATTTATATGCGGAACAAAAGCTTGTAAATTATGAATAAAGTTAAAACCACTTTTGTAGTTTTTAGCCAATTCGTCAATGATTGTAATTGCACTTGTTGTTTCGTTGATCATGAGGTCAAAATCAAGAGTGACGTTCGCAGAAAACCCGGATTGAGAAAGAGAGTCTCTAATTTGTTCTAAAGTGACTGTTTTTTCGGGAACAAATTTGCCATCGGCGATATCGATCTGAAAACGTTGAAAAAAAGGGATTAATTTTCCAGCTTGCTGCAGAAAATTTTCTGCAGTTGAAACTAGAACTGAGGGAATGATCTCCATAGTCTCATTGTACATAAATTCTCTTGACAAGCGTGACAACCTCGGCTAAGCTTCAAACATGGCGAAGGCAACTCCTAATGTTTGGAAACTAGAGACTCTGGTCAGTAATGCCTTTAAACAAAGCAAAGAGCGTTTTTTAAGCTACCTGTTTGTCTATATCATTGGGGTTTTAATTACTGTTACAGCAGCGGTGGTAATTGCTCTTAGCGCTGGGTTCCTTTTCCTCTTATCTAAAACTGTCAATCTTCTGATTTTAACAATATTTTTAGGGGCTATTTTGGCGATTGCTGTTATCGCCGCCTTACTTTATTTTGGTTCATGGATTCAGCTGGCAATTTTAAGCGTGATTACTAATAAGCAAAAGATAAGTGTTAGTGAAAGTCTGGTAAAAACCCGCCCAATTGTTCCAGGTTTTATTATTGTAAATGTTTTAAGTGGCTTATTTATTCTCGGTTTATTGCCGTTTGGTGTTTTGAGTCTACTGACTATTTTCTTTCTGTGGGGTATCTGGGGGGCGTTTACTGGACTAGTTTATCTGTACCAAAAACAACCCAAGGGGTTAGATAGTCTATGGTTGAGCAAACAAATGGTTGATCAAAATTTTTGGGGGATTGTCGGCAGGATAGTTCTGGTCTGGGCGGTAATTTATTTTTTCATCTTCTTATTTACTTTTAGCAAGAACTCTTTCTTGGGTTCTTTATCGCCGATTATTTCAATCATCGTTACTCCCTTCATCATCGCTTTTATCTATGAAATCTATAAAAATTTGTCTGTTCCTAAAAGTATTAAATTACCATCTGTATGGGTTACTCTTTCGGTTATCGGTTGGATAATTCTCCTAGTTATAATCGTTGTACTGGGTGGAGTCTTGGCTGTTCTTTGGGGGCAGATAATACCGCGTAATCTCCAGTTCTAAAGCTCCAGAATCTCACTTCCGTTGTCGATAAACGACTGACAATCTCAAAGAAGTTTTTTATTATTTTCTGTTGAAAAATTCAAACTTAGATTACTATTTAGCCTTTTCTTATTGCCCCGGAATTGGGCCGGCGACTTTTGACTTGCTATTAAAACGCTTTGGTAGTGTCGAAAAGGCCCATAATGCAACTAGAAGAGAACTTAATAAGATTCTTAAGATTAATTTGACAAACCGTTTTATTGACTTCAGAGGACAATTCGACTCTCAAAGTAAATTAAAAGAATTAAATGAGAAGAAAATCTTGGTTTTGACTCGTGAGGATGAACGTTTTCCACCACAATTAAAGAATATTTTCGATCCACCGATCTGTCTGTATATTAAAGGAGAAATTAGCAGTATTAATTTTAGTCAAGACTGCTTTTTTAGCGTTGTGGGGACGAGAAAACCGACCTCATATGGTCTACAAATTACCCGGAAATTGGTGGCAGAGCTGGCGAATGCTGGTTTTGTCATCGTTTCTGGAATGGCAATGGGGATAGATGCTGTTGCTCATCAAACGGCCCTCGATTGGGGGGCAAAAACCGTAGCAGTTTTTGGTTGCGGCGTGGATATTATTTATCCTTCAGTTAATGCCGGACTTTATCAAACAATAATTACCGGAGGTGGGATTGTTTTTTCCGAATTTCCCCCCGGAACGCACTCTTTACCAGGTCTTTTCATTTCCAGAAACCGTCTAATTTCAGGTTTATCAACGGGTGTTTTAGTGATAGAAGGAGCAGAAGATTCCGGAGCTCTAATTACTGCCAAACTTGCAGCGGAACAAGGCAGGGATGTTTTTGCGACGCCGGCACCTATTACTTCGGAAATGTCACAAGCCCCGAACATTTTACTTAAAAATGGAGCAAAATTAGTGACTTCAATTGAAGATGTTTTGCAAGAAATAAATATGAGATTGACTCCGAGCAAAGAAAAAGAGATTAATGAAGATTTGGACGAAGAGGAACAAACAATTATTCGACTTTTACGCAGAGAACCTTATGTCAGCGACGATTTAGTCGCACAAACAAAAACGCCGATTAATTTATTGCTGAGAAAATTGTCGCAATTGGAGCTGAAAGGATTGATTGAGAAAAATAACGAAGGAAAGTATCAATTACGCAGTTATTATCCGCGCAAAAGCTAAAATCTGTAGATTCTCCGATTGTAGTCAAGAATGACAATTATTGAAGGTGATTCTTAGAGAGGGCGTCGGCTTCCGTATTTTCCTCGCGTGGTATCCATTGGGCTGCAAAGTCGACTTTTTCCAGCAATTGATGAGCTTGGGTCAACAAATCTTTGAGGTGAGGCATTTTATCATGAGGCTTCCAGACAGTCTTTTTCTTATTCCAACCCCATTGTTTTTTGACCATATTGATCACTAGATTGCTGTCGCCTTTAACCATTAATTTTTCGGATTTTTTTAATTTCAGAAAGGCTTTAATTCCTTCGATTAAACCATAATATTCGGCAACGTTATTGGTCATACCATTGCCGGAACCAACAATACCCGAGCCGCTTTGAATAATTTTCCCGTCTTGTTTCAACAACCACCCATAAGCGGCTGTTCCTCCAGGATTGATCGGCTCACAAGCGCCGTCAAAGTAGAGCTCGATCATGATAAGCTATCAATTTTTCTAATTCTGCGCAGATATTTTTCATCTTGTAGAGGTTCAGTGTCCAAAAATGCGTCAACCATCTCTTTCGCTTGCTCAAAATTTACAAAATCTGCGGCGATTGCCAAAACATTGATATGATCATGAGAGCGGATATGTTTAACCTGCTCAACATTTGTCCCCACTGCAGAACGAATTCCTTTCTGGCGATTGCACATGATGCACACTCCGACGCCAGAACCGCAAACGACAATCCCTAGGTGATTTTCCGGATCCTGAAGTACGGCTTGGGCAACTTTTTTGGCATAATCAGGGTAATCATCTCCGGGTTCATATTGATAATTTCCCATATCTTCAGTCCGGATGTTTTTCTCCCGCAAATATTCTTCGAGCTTATCTTTGAGCTGAAAACCGCGATGGTCGGCGCCGATAAAGACTATCACAAGATTAGTATAAAGTATAATTGAGCCATGAACAAGCTGTTGCTGGCTTATTTTGGAACACCGGATTTTTCGGCTCGCCTTTTGGAAAAAATTCTTGAAGATAAGCAACTACCACTAGAAGTGAAATTAATAGTGACTCAACCGGATAAAAAAATTGGGAGAAAACAGATTTTGACTCCCTCGGCGGTTAAATTAGCTGCTCAAAAATATAAACTTCCGACAGAGACATCGTTAAAAGCCTTGAAATTGTCGCAGTTTGATTTATGTTTACTTTTTGCCTATGGTGAAGTTATTCCTGAAGGCCTTCTCAAGGATCCAAAGTATGGTTTTTGGAATATTCATCCTTCATTGTTGCCGAAATATCGTGGTGCCTCACCGGTCGCTTGTCCATTGATTAACGGTGATAAGGAAACCGGAGTGACAATTGTTCAGATGGATGAAAAAATAGACCACGGCTCAATTCTTGCTCAGGGGAAAATACCGATTTTACCTGAAGAAAAAAGAGACAAATTAACCAACCGTTTGGCAGATATTGGTTTAGATCTGTTTCAAGAAACTCTTTTGGACCTAATTGAGGGGCAATTGACTAAAGAAATACAGGACGAGAAAAAGGCGACTTATACAAAGTTGTTGACCAAAAATGACGGGTTCATTTCCTTTGAACAGTTAAAAATTAGACAAAGAGAATTTCCACAGGAATTATTTAATAGGTTTCGAGGACTTTATCCCTGGCCGGGTTTGTGGACAGAGATTGGAATAAATGGACAGAAAAAGCGCCTCAAGATTACGGCAATGGAATTTGAAAATGGGCGATTGGAATTAAAAAAAGTTCAATTAGAAGGCAAAAAAGAAACAATTTTTGAACAGTTTAAAGAAGCTTATTTGTAGTACTCTCTGACTTGAAAAAGAAGATAGAAGCCGATCAAGCTGCCAATAATTAAACCAACCAGGTCAAACTTGACAAGCGCAGATACTGCCCAGATAAGTTCGCCGTAGAAAAGCCAGCGCCAACCCTTAATGCTTCTTTTCTGCAACCCCGGAAAAGCTAAAAGATCGATTAATCCTGAAACCCCCAAGACGACAGACGAAACAAGATAAGTAGTGTAATAAGTCCCAGCGTAAGCAACTCCTCCATAAAGGGCTAGAGGACCGAAGATGCTTCCCAACCCAAATACGGCTAAAGCTCCCAAAATCCCCAAAATTCCACCGATCAAAGCCAACCATGGAGCGAGACTGACTAAAACGTCTTTGGCACCTTTTGGTAATTGAAAGGGAGCTTTTTTAACGAGCACGTCGTTGAGAGAATTTTCTAGACCTCCTAATGAGTTGGCCATATCTACAAGTATCATAAAATACCTACAATGAATTTGTCAAGCGCATTTTCAACGAATCGTATACAGGAAGTATCCGTTACAAGCAAGAATAGTTGAGTTCTTGTAACCTGGA
>CAZMIL010000014.1:0-18889 GCA_964566425.1 uncultured Gammaproteobacteria bacterium
TTTTTCATATCTATTTAAGAAAAGGCCAGTTCATATCTCTTTCTGATATATGAGTAAGTGGTAAGGGCCAGTTAATTTTTAATTTTGGATCGTTCCATCTGATTCCATCTGCATGTTTCGCGGAGTAATATTCGGACATGTAATATATAACTTCACAATCGTCAGTTAATGTTTGGAATCCGTGCGCACATCCTTTTGGAATGATCATTATTTTATTATTTGAGCTTAGCTCTACGTTCACCCATATTCCAAAAGCTCTCGAATTTCTTCTTAAATCGACGACAACATCAAAAATTTTGCCATGAATACATTGAACTATTTTAGCCTCTTCAAAGGGTTTATTTTGATGATGAAGACCTCGAATAGTACCTTTATCCCTTGTTAAGGATAGATTTGTTTGTACAACATCAAAACTAATCTTTTTTTTTATTAATTCAGCTTTATCAAATATTCGAGCAAAAAAACCTCGTTCATCTTTTTTGGGCTCTATAGTAGCGATAACTAATCCGGGTATTTTCGTTTTTTGATATTTCATAATTAAATGATTTTTAGTTTTGGTATTGGGATTATGAACTTCCCGCCAAGTTTTCTATATTTATCTTGTTGCTTTATTACCTCATCGGCAATATTCCAACATAAGACAAGGAGATAATCTGGTCTATTCTCATATATTTTATCAGGAGAATAGACCAACATATGAGTCCCTGGAGTATATAATCCTTGTTTTTCCTTAGCTTTATCTACAATAAAGTCTAAATAGTTATCAGCGATGCCATAATAGTTCAGGAGAATATTTCCTTTGGCTGGAGCGCTGTATGCAGCGATATGTTTTCTATTTTTTTTTATTTGATTAAGTTTGCCTAAAAGACGTCTTTTCAAGTTAACTATATTTTTATTTATTTTTTTATAAGTAGTAAGTTTATTGAAGCGATTTCTCAATTCGTATTCTCTTAAATTGGTTACTCGGCGATTTATTGGGAAATTACCTTGATGAGAGGCAAGGATTCTTAAGGATCCTCCTTGCATCGGGGTAATTTCTAGATCATAAATTTCCATTCCGGCCTGGCTGAAAAGATTTTCAAGAGCAAGCAACGAATAATAAAAAACATGTTCATGGTAGATAGTGTCGAATTTATTCTCGAGTAGTCCTCTAAGATAAGGAAATTCGAAAGAAGCAGTTCCTCTTGGTTTCAAGATTAAACTAACTCCTTTTACAAAGTCAACAATTTCAGGGACATGAGCTAGAATATTTGCTCCGAAAATCAAATCCGCGATAACTCCTTGCGATCTTAACTTTTGGGCAAATTTCAGATTAAAAAATTCAGGGAGTGTCTTTACCCCCTTTTTGTTAGCGATCGCGGCGATATTTTTGGCTGGATCGATTCCGAGAATTCGAGCGCCTACTTTTTTAAAATATAGAAGCTGCGCCCCATCATTGCTGGCAATTTCTACAACAAGACTATTTGAATTTAAATCTAATTTGCGTTTGAAAAAGACAGCTGTTTCCTCACAATGTTTTAAGAATAAACTGGAAGTAGAAGAAAAATAGACATAGTTTGAAAATAATTTATTTGGAGAGACAATTTTAACCAGTTGAACTAAATAACACTTCTCACAGAAAGCCACTGTTAGATCATATTTTTTTTCTTTAATTAATTGTTTTTTCGTCAAGAAAGAATTGACTAATGGCATTTTGCCCAAAGAAAAAAATGGCTTGATTACGTTAGAGCAAGATCGGCATTTCATAAGATATTCTTGTAATAATCAAGGATTTGACTGGCTGTAGATTTGAAAGTAGATTGTGGTTTCCAACCTAACATTTTTTTAATCTTAGAGTAATCTAGAGATTGGTATGGAATTTCATTCTCTTTTTTATCAAGAATTCTGTATTTGATTCTTAATCTGAGAATTTTCTCTAAGAGTCTAATTAGTTCGAGTACTGATAAAGTTTCTGTTGACCCAAAATTAAATGCTTCTCCGCTAATTTTTTGCATATTTTCAGCTAGTAGAATGTAGCCGTTTACTACATCTTCTACATAGATATAGTCTCTGACGTGTTTACCGTTACTCCTTAAATCCAACGTTTTGTTATTAACCAGCACCTGCATAATTCCCGGAACAATCCTTGAGAAGTTCAAATCCCCTTCTCCGTAGACATTCCCAAATCGAGTTACAATTACAGGCAACCCATAGGTCTTAAAATAAGAATTAGCAATGATGTCAGTTGATGATTTCGACGCTTCATAGGGATGATCGCCTTTCAAGGCATCACTTTCGACGTATTTTTTCTTATTAAGCTTTCCGTAGGCTTTATCCGAAGAGGCGACAATAATTCCTTGAATGTTTTTTTGCTCCCGTGCTGCTTCAAGAAGGTTAACCGTCCCCATGACATTAGTTTCAAATGTTTCATGTGGTGAAACAAATGCGTCAGGGACAAGAGTTTGAGCAGCAAGATGAAAAATATATGTTGCTTTATACTTTTTTAATAGTTTTGAAACCTTCTGCTTGTTTCTGATATCGACTATTTCTAATACGGATTTATTTTTTAATTTATTGAGCGCATAGAGAGATTTATGTTTAACTTTAATGTCTAAAGTAATAACTTTAGCCTTGAGATTAATTAATTTATTTATCAAATGACTGCCGATAAAACCTGCTCCGCCGGTGACTAAAACTCTTTTATTACGTAGACTCATAATTAGCGCTAAACTTTCCAGGGTTTGTTTTCTTCATTCCATATCTTATTTAAATCTTCTAATTCCTTAAAGGTATCAACAGCGAACCAGAATCCTTCATGACTATAAATGGAGAGTTGACCTTCATTAGCCAATCTACGCAGTGCTGGATGCTCGGTTTCATTAGGTTTGAGATAATCAAAAAATTTCGTTTTGAAGACCATGAATCCACCATTGACCCAGTCAGATAGAACAGGTTTTTCCTCAAAATCTCTAACGAAATTTTTTTTATCGATTTTAACCAGACCATACTTTGATCGCGGATGAACACCAGTGATTGTGCCAATCGTCTTTTGCTTCTTATGAAAAGCAAGAAGTTTTTTGATATTCAAATCGCTCACACCATCACCGTAGGTGACCATAAAATATTTATCATTTTTAGGGATATATTTTTTGCATTTGAGAATTCTCTCTCCAGGTAAAGTTTCTAGTCCGGTATCAACAAAAGTTATTTTGAAATTCTCTACTTCTTCCCTGTTTTTTAAATAAAACTTGGTGTGATGCGTTTTCGTTTCAAGTGTAAAATCAGAAGTTAATACTTTTTGATTAAGAAAAAAATTTTTGATATAGTCTGCTTTATAACCAAGAGCGAAAATGAATTCATTAAAGCCATAATGAGAATAAGTCTTCATTATATGCCAAAGAAGAGGTTTTCCGCCAACGAAGACCATCGGTTTTGGGCGAAACTCAGTTTCCTCTTTCAATCTAGTTCCGATGCCACCACAAAGTATGACAACTTTCATGTAGAGCAATTATACCATTACCGGCAATGACTGAATTAGCTTTTGAAAGTAGTCTAAAGTGCTATAATATCAATACATTTTATTTGACAAGTAATGAAGCTTTCTATTATTATCCCTTGCTTAAATGAGAAAGATACAATCGGGAGTGCCATTCTAAAGGCAAATAAAGCTGCAAAGGAAACCCATATAAAAGACTTCGAAATTATCGTTGCCGATAATGGAAGCGCTGATGGATCACTCAAGGTTATAAATATGCAAAAGAAAGCTCGATTGGTTAATGTTCCGATCTTAGGTTACGGAGCTGTCTTACACTGGGGAATTCTTTCAGCAAAAGGAGAATATGTTTTTTTTGCAGACGCAGATTTAAGTTATGATTTTAATCAACTGTCAAAATTTGCGAAATTTCTAGATTCTAATGTAGATCTGGTTTTAGGTTCGCGCTTTCGAGGCAATATTCGAAGAGGAGCAATGCCTTTATTAAATAGGTATTTAGGCACTCCTCTTTTGACTTCTTTAATACGCATGATTTACGGTATAAAAACGACAGATTGTAATTCTGGAATGAGGATGGTAAAGAAATCTTTTTATAAAAAATTAAATATGAAGAATTCAGGAATGGAATGGGCTAGTGAACTTCTGATAAAAACAGCTCTTAACGACGGGGAGTATGCCGAAATTCCAATTCATTTTAGGAAGGACAAAAGAAAAAGAAAATCTCATCTATTACCTTGGGCAGATGGGTGGCGACATTTAAAAGCGATTATTTTATTAAAGCCTAACAGTTTGACAATCCCAATCATGTTTTTAGCACTAGTTGCATTAATTTCACTCAGGGGCTCATTCTTCACTTCTTTTTTCTTTGTACTTTTTGCTATCGCTCTATTTTTTTCCTATTTAGCTGCTAAAATGTTAAATTTTGCCATAAACGGAGAGGGTAGTTTGATAGTCAATGCAATCCAAAAATTGTCTATTGTTTTACTAGCGGTTATCCTTACATTAGTTGCATTGATTTTCGTTTTGGTTATTCCTAGTGGATATTCAGAACTGAAAATAATCTCTATAAGTATAGTTATGATTTTTGATGTATGGGTTTTTCTTATCGAAACAATAAAAACACATTTAATAAATAGATTACCAGATCACTTATAAATAGTATAAAATAGGAGTCGAACTTCGATATGGGAAATTTACTACTGCTTATTTATTTCTTTATATTTTTATCTTCTGTTCTAATCAGTGGTTACTGGATTATAAAATTTTTTAGACTTTATTTTTCTAACAAGATTGAAGACCTATTCTTTGCTTTTGGTTTAGGCTCTATAGTCTATTCTTATGTTTTTATTTATTTAGGAATTTTCCACGCTTTATATAAGTCAATTTTGTTGATTGTTTATCTTCTTCCAATTGTCCTTTTCCTTTACGTTGGAATTAGCAGACAAGGATCAAAAATTGACAAGAAGTCCTTCAAATATAAATTAGATAATTTTGACTGGTTACTTCTTCTTGCATTAATATTTATTTTCTTTCCAATAATCCCTAAACTATTTTTGTTTCCTACCTCTTGGGATCCCCTAGCATATCATTTAACCCTGCCTAAATTATATTTAAAAGAGCACGCGCTTAATTTTTATTACTATTTTTCTCAAACCGCATGGCCCATTGGTATAGAAAGCTTGTATGGATTTGGGGAAATTTTTAAAGACCCAAGATTTGGAAATCTTCTTAATTTTACTTTTCTCTTTGCAATTATTATTTATCTGCTATATGGCCTAGATTACTTATTTGAAAAAAAAGTTTTAATCTTAGCTGGGTTTCTTTTTATTTTTCGTCCCTTTATTTACACAGAGCTTTCAACGACTCCCTTTATAGATTTTGGCCTAACTTTTTTTGTTTTACTTCTTGCAATATCTTTCATTAAATTTATGCAATCCAGAAAAATAACATGGTTAGTTATATTAGGGATTCTAACATTTTATTTGCCAATGATTAAATTCTCGGGATTTATAATCTCAGGATCATTAATTTTTTCCCTAGTTTATTATTTGTTCATTAATAAGGGAGATATAAGAAAAATATTTTTAATTCCAAAAAATGAAATTAGAAAATATTCGGTAGTATTAATAATCTTTCTCTTGCCTTTAGTTTACTGGTTTGCCCGAAATTACATTTATGCTCACAATCCAGTTTATCCTTTCTTAAACAATCTATTTAAAGGTTTAAATTACGACTCTAGAAATGTCGAAACATTACTTAATGTCATCAAAAATGAGAACCTCTTCTATAAAAGTTTGATTTACAACTTTTCGCGCAGGCTCGATAGTGCAGTAGATTACTCGAATCTTTCAGATATTTTGACTTACGCTTTATTGCTGATAATTTCTGTCTTTTCTATTTTTAGATTTAAAAACTTTATTAGATATATTAGTCTTTTTTCATTCCTCTCTTTGATTATTATTACTTTTTTAATCGGTCCATTAATGAGATACTATATGCCTGTTTTAGTTGTTTTAGTTTTAATAGTTGCTTACTCTTTATTTTACTCATGGGAGAAATTAAAAGGTAATTTTCTCTATATTTTGATACCAGTCTTAATTATCTTTGTATTTTTTACTCAAATAGATTCCGCCTTTTATCAAAGAACGCAATTTTATACCCAACAGCCTAAATTACTAAATTATTCTTATCTCAACTACAGTTTTGACAAAGCATCACTTTTTGCTCAGGATAACTATCGTGCAATTAATTACGTTAATACTCATCTAGACAAAAACAAAGATAGAGTTTTAGTATTGTTTGATAATAGACTTTATTATTACAATGTACCAGTTGAATTCGATGACCCAACAATTTCAGGCTATTTCACTAATCCCAACCTCAACACTGCTGAACAAGTTCGTAGAGCAATGAGGAAAGAGGGAATAACCTATGTTGTTATCAATACTCGTTGGGGAATAACTCCTGCCTTAAAAATGAGATTATACAAGGCTTTTGTGAAAAAATACCTACAAAAGGTTTATGCAGAGCAAAATCCAAACAGAACGTTGGCAATAGGAGTTTTTAAGCTAAAGTAATTTTTTGGAGCATCTGCTATGGAGGCAGGAGTTTATATTCGTCAAGGATGCTTGGGGGTCTGTGCCAGATCAACTAAAGCGTTATAACCCCATACAATGACATATTTTGATATAGATTGATTATGATATAATGAGTGGATGGATAAACTTCGAAATTTTGCAATTATCGCCCATGTCGACCACGGCAAATCAACTCTAGCCGACCGTTTTTTAGAGTTAACAGAAACAGTTAAGGGGAAACACCAAGAGCAGCTGTTGGATCGCAATCCCATCTCGCGCGAGCGCGGGATAACCATAAAACTTGCACCGGTGAGAATGCACTATCGGGATTTTATCCTTGACTTAATCGATACACCCGGACATGTTGATTTTTCTTATGAAGTCGATCGGACTTTAGCGTGTGTTGAAGGAGTTATTCTTCTGGTTGACGCCACCCAAGGCGTTCAAGCACAAACGATCGCTAATGCTTATAAAGCCCTGGAAAAAAATCTGATCATTATTCCGGCGGTTAACAAAATTGATTTAGCTAATGCCCAAATCGCCAAAACCAAAGCTGAATTGAAAGCATTTTTAGGGATAAAGGCTGACGAAATATTTGAACTTTCGGCTAAAACAGGGCAGGGTATACGCGAGCTCCTGGAAGCAGTAATAGCTAAAGTTCCCCCACCTACTGATGCCGGCGATGAAGTTAGGGCTCTCATTTTTGATTCCTATTTTGATCCGCATCGCGGAGTGATCGCTTTTATCAGGATGTTTGGTAGAGAACTCGGCAAAGGAGCAAAATTGCAGCTGGCTGCTCAAAAAGTTTCCTTCGACGTTAGCGAAGTCGGGATCTTCACTCCCGATCTAATTCCGCAAGCAAGGCTGTCTGTTGGAGAAATAGGCTATGTCGTTACTAACCTCAAAGACATTCATAAAGTGCAAGTCGGAGATACGATTACCGCTAAAAATTCTTTAGTCACTCCCCTGGCAGGTTATAAAAAAATCAAGTCGATGGTTTTTGCTTCGCTGTTTCCTACAGATACAGAGGATTATTTGAATTTAAAAAAAGGACTGGAGAAACTCTATCTTAATGATTCTTCTTTGGAGTTTTCCCCTATTTACAGCAAAGCCCTTGGCGCCGGTTTTCGCGTCGGATTTTTAGGCTTACTGCACGCCGATGTTGTCCGTGAGCGTTTGGAACGTGAATACAAGCTGAATTTAGTCCTCACTCCGCCCAAAGTCGAATACACGAAGCAGAATCATGAATTTCTAGAGCCGATCGTCAAGCTGATGATTATTACTCCCCAAGAATATATGGGTAGCGTAATGCGCTTGTGTGAGGACTATCGTGGTAAATTTTTAACCATGGATAATAATTCGCCAGCTGGCGAACAAATTTCGCTGATTTATGAAA
Organism: uncultured Gammaproteobacteria bacterium; assembly: GCA_964566425.1. Lineage (GTDB taxonomy): Bacteria > Patescibacteriota > Microgenomatia > UBA1406 > GWC2-37-13 > CAZMIL01. The sequence goes on from CAZMIL010000014.1 coordinate 7,946, forward strand.
TGCCGATGAGCGAGATGATTTCGGATTTCTTTGATCGTTTGAAAAGCATTAGTTCGGGTTATGCCTCGCTGGATTGGGAATTTTTGGAATATCGTTCAGTCAAAGCCGACGAACTACAGATTCTTTTGAATGGTGATCAGGTAGATGAGTTCTCCGAAATTGTGGTTGCCGAACGCGCGCAAGAAAAAGGCGGAATTCTGGTTAAAAGATTACGTGAAGTTATCCCCCGCCAACAATATGAAGTCCGCATCCAAGCCAAGTTTAAAGGTAAGATAGTTGCCTCTGAAAAAATTTCTCCCTTCCGTAAAAACGTTACCGGCAAACTTTATGGGGGAGACAGAACGCGTAAAGACAAACTGTTGGAGAAACAAAAAGCCGGCAAAAAGAAAATGAAGATGGTGAGCAAAGTCGAAATCCCCAAGGAAGCCTTTCTGAAGCTCTTCAAACGCAGCTAATTACTCTTTGAATCTTTTTCCTTCTCTAATTTTTCGATCCTGACTTCGTGATCTTCTAAAATTCCACGATAACCTACAGTAATCGTGGCTTCCTCTCGTAAAGCGGCGATTTCACCAAGAATCTGATCTTTAAATACGATTATTTCTTCTCTAAGAATTTGTGTCAATTTTTCAATGCTTTCGTTAAAATACTTTTTAGTTACAAACTCTGCTTTCAATTTGGCAAGATCTGACGTAGTTAGCATAAGGAAAAACATTAAAACATAAAAATTTTCCGGCGTCAACGGATTATCTGCTACAGGATTCGCCAGTGGATATTTTTGTCCTTGATCATAAAAGTAGATTGTCTTTTGGCATAATTGACTTCTGCTTTTGTCCAAGTCTCAATCAACTCTTCCTGCGAAATTTCCCCTTTTATGAATTCGACAATTTGTTTACAGCCGGTGGCTTTTAAACCTGGATCGGTCAACTTATATCCCTTTTTGAGCAGGCGTTTAAGTTCTTTAACAGCCCCTTGTGACAGCCTTTTCTCTACTCTCTTGCGGATCGCAGCAATCAATTGTTCTCTTTCCTTGAATCTCAAAGCAAAGAGTTCGATACGAAAATTTTTGAACTCCGTGACGCCGTTCGGCTTTGAGGTGTCCGCGGCAAGTCGCAAAAATTTTGTATCTTCACTCCTTACTATCTCAATTCTTCTGATTAATCTTCTGGGATTATTTCTATCGCTTTGATTAAGTTTTGCTAATTCTATCTGTCCAAGAATTCGTTGGAGTTCGTTTACGGTTTTGTTGGCGAGTTTCTTTCTTAGTTTGAAATCGGGTTTAATCCTTTCTGTCTCAATTCCATAAAGCAAATGGGAGATATAGAGATAAGTTCCGCCAACGATAACTGGTGTTTTGTTTCTTTTTAAAATATCTTTAATTATTTTTTCGCTGCGGATTTTGAAGTCGTAGGAAGAAAAATATTGATCAGGATTAACCACATCATATAGATGAGCCGGAATCTTGCCAAATTCGTCTTTGTCTTTGCCGGTAATGATATCTAAACCTTTATAAACTTGCCGCGAGTCGGCAATAATTAATTCCCCGTCATATTTTCGAGCATAGTTGACAGCTAGTTTGGTTTTACCGGTGGCAGTTTGGCCTGTAATGACGAAGATTTTTTTCATCAGGAGAAGTTTACTTCTGGAGCTCGGCAGCGTCAATCAGATTTTTGAATAGATAGATGACGTCGATTGGGCCGATACCATTTGGAGTTTCAGTAAAATAACTGGCTACAGATTTGACCTCGGCTTCGTCATAATCCCCTTTGAACTTTCTGCCCTCTTTGCGCAGACCGACATTGATCAAAATTACGCCCGGCTTGAGCATATCTGCAGTCAGGACTTTTTGACCTGCAGCCGTGATCAATACATCAGCCTCTTCATAATACTGCCTGGGGTTATCGGTTTGCGAATTGGTGTTCAGATAATTGATATGAAAATAGGAAAGGGTTTTGCCGATTGGTTGGCCGCCTGTCAAGCCGCGCCCAATCAAGACAACCTTCTTATGTTTAATGACATTTTTGAACAAAGAATGATCTTCCTTTTCGTCGATAAACAGGTTTTTGAAGCCGGTTTTTGGCTGTAGTGCATGCTTGAGAACCGTCAAGACTGCGAGCCCGAGCGGAGGCAAAAACGGCGATTTAGGATGGTGACCTTCGAGTTCCTTTTCCCGTGGGACAAAATTATAGAGAGTTTCGGTAAACAATTTTGAAGGCAGAGGTTGCTGAATGATCACCCCTGTAGTTTGGGCCTCATTGGCTTTCTCTTTAAGCAAATTGGCAAAAACTTCAAACGGCGGGACCTCCTTGAGATGGATAAGTTCAAACTTCACGCCAAGGTTGCGGGCGACTTTTTGCTTGATGGCAACGTAAGACAATTGCTCCGGAGAGTTGCCGACAAGGAAAGTAATCAGTTTTGGGGTGATTTTCCTCTTTTTGAGTTTAACTACGCGTTGGATTAGGGCTTTCTTAAGGGCTTTAGTGATAGGGACGCAGGGTACTTTCATAATAATGAAAACGCCCCATTATACCAAAAATTTGAACAAAAAGGCAGTAGTAAGTTATCAAGGCCATAATATGCCATCCTGCACTTGCTTCAATTCTTAAACGAGGGTTGCGCTGACTACTTTGTCATTAGTCTTAGAAAAACGCATCAAAATGACCCCTTTAGCCGTGCGCGAGCGCGAAGGGATAGCTTTGGTTTCGATTTTAACCACTTGGCCCTGGCTGCTGGTGATGATCACCGTGGTGTCTTCCGGCTGGATAATCTGTACGAAGGCAATCTTGCCGATTTTTTGATCAACCGAGGCTATTTTGACACCTTTGCCGCCTCTGTGCTGACCTTTGAAAAAGGAGAGTTTAGTTTTCTTACCTACACCCTTCTCTCCAATCACCAAGACATCTTTTTTGAACTCATCGTCACCGAAAACGTCAGTCGAGGCTACTTCATCCTCATCCTCCAGCGCAATGCCTCTCACACCCATTGATGAGCGTCCTGTAGGTCTGATTTCAACCTCTTTGAATACAATCGCCTTGCCGTGTTCAGTGGTCAAAATGACGTTCTTTTTGCCATTGGTAATCTTCACCCATAGAAGTTCATCGCTCTTGTCAAGTCTGATGGCGATGATTCCGTTACTTCTAATATTGGCAAACTGTTCAAACTGCGTCTTTTTAACTGTGCCTTTTTTGGTCGCCATTAAAATGAAAGTATCTTTTTGCTGATTCTGTTCCGTGTTGAAAGTCAGTGCTGACGTCACTGTTTCCTCGGGCTTTAAAGCCAAGAGGTTGACGATGGCTTTGCCTTTCGATGTGCGCGTGCCTTGAGGAATATCCCAAACCCTGTTTTGAAAGACTCGGCCTTGATTTGAGAAAAAAAGAATATGATCATGGGTCATGGCGGTGGTGATATAGTAGACATTGTCGGTATCTTTGGTTTCGATCCCAGAGACTCCCTTGCCGCCCCTCTGCTGGACGCGGAAAGTTTCTCTAGCCACCTGTTTGATATAACCTTCTTTGGTCAAGACGACGATGACTTCTTTATTCTCGATCAATTGTTCGTCGGTAATTTCTCCAGGCTTGGCTTTAATGATTTTAGTTCTGCGCTCATCACCATATTTTTTCTTCAACTCGATAAGTTCGTCCTTAATCACTTTGAGAATCTTCATCACATCTTTGAGTAAGCTTTCCAAATAGCCAATCAACTTCTTAAGTTCCTCGAGTTCGGCTTCAATCTTACTTCTTTCCAAGCCCGTTAGCCGTTTCAATTGCATATCTAAGATAGCTTGGGCTTGGATTGCCGACAATTTGAACTTTTTCATCAACTTCTCTTTTGCTTCTGGCTCATCTTTGGATTTTTTAATTGTTTCTACCACCTCGTCAATATGATCCAGGGCGATCAAATAACCCTCAAGAATATGGGCTCGGTGTTTGGCTTGAGCGAGTTCATATTCCGAGCGCTTAGTGACAATATCTACGCGGTGTTTAACATACTGTTCCAAAATAGTTTTTAGAGAAAGGGTTTGCGGCACGCCTTCGACCAGAGCAACAATATTTACTGGGAAAGAAGTTTGCAATTCGGTAAACTTAAAAAGATTGTTGAGGACTTTTTTATATGAGGCGTCGCGTTTGAGTTCGATGACGACGCGGATGCCTTCGCGGTCAGATTCGTCACGCAGATCGGAAATACCGACAATCTTTTTTTCAGTAGCCAGATAAGCGATTTTTTCGACCAAATTGGCTTTATTGACTTGATATGGCAACTCGGTGACAACGATGGCTTCCTTACCTTTGCCTAAATCTTCTTGGTCGACGATTCCGCGTATTAAGACTTTACCTTTTCCGGTAGCATACATTTCTTTGATGTCGGCCGCCCCGTAGATCACCCCACCAGTTGGGAAATCCGGGCCTTTGACGAATTCGACCAATTCTTCGATTGAGGTATTAAAGATGAGTCCGTTTTTGGGCGCTCCTTTGGAGGTATCTTTCTTAGTTTTATCGATGATATGACACAAAGCATCAACCAGCTCAGAAAGGTTATGTGGAGGAATTTTGGTTGCCATTCCGACTGCAATTCCTTCTGCCCCCATCAACAGCAAATTGGGTAATTTGGCCGGAAAGTAGACTGGTTCTTTGAGGCGAGCGTCAAAATTATCAACCCAGCGGACTGTTTCTTTCTCAATATCCGCTAACATTTCCTCGGCAATCTTGGTCAACTTGACCTCGGTGTAACGCATGGCCGCCGGTGGGTCGCCGTCAATTGAACCAAAATTTCCCTGGCCGCGAATTAAAGGGTAACGCATCGAAAAATCCTGCGCCATGCGGACAAGCGCTTCATAAACAGGGGCGTCTCCGTGAGGATGGTATTTTCCGAGGACTTCTCCGACTACACCTGCAGACTTGGAGAATTTTGCGCCGGAAGTCAATCCTAATTTATACATTGCGTATAAAATTCTACGGTGGACTGGCTTTAGGCCGTCGCGAACGTCCGGCAAAGCACGCGAGACGATCACAGACATCGCATAGTCGAGATACGCTCGCTTCATTTCGGCCGAAATCTCGGTATTCAGAATTTCTTGTCTGGGAGATTGTTTGATTTCCTCTTTCTTTTTTGCCATAAAGACTAAAAATGCACCCGTATTGTCATTCTCGACCTGATTGAGAGTCTAGTCAAATCCTCAACCGAGTCGGGAATGGTAGAGTGCTACTTCAACGCTTTGGTAATCGCCTCATAAGCTTTTTCTTTCCCTAAAAATTTTTTTGTCTTGACCCATTTTCCCGGTTCAAGTTCCTTATAGTGGTCAAAAAAGTGCTTGATTCGCGCGAGCTGTTCCTTAGGGACATTTTTGATATCCTTGACGTCCTTATATTGCGGATCGACTTTCTCTATCGGGACAGAGACTATCTTAGTGTCGATCCCGCTCTCGTCCTCCATTTCCAACATTCCAATGGGGCGTACAACCATGACAGTTCCCGGTTTAACCGGATACATTGATAGTACCAGTATGTCTAAAGGATCGCCGTCTTCGGCCAAAGTCGCAGGGACAAAACCATAGTTGAACGGGAAAAACATGTTGGTGTGTAAAAAACGATCGACTTTCAACATACCCGTTTCTTTATCCAGTTCGTACTTAGTGGTCGATCCTTGAGGAATTTCAATAAACGCGTTTACTTCTTGTGGCGTATTTTTGCCTGCTGTTAGTTTTGAGATATCCATCGAGTTACTTAAAATTTTTAGACGTCGAGATTGGCCAAATGGGCATGGGTAACGATAAATTTCTTGCGCGGGGGGACTTCTTCCCCCATCAACATGCTAAAAGTATAATCGGCTTCTTGGGTATCGGCGATTGTTACCTGCTTCAAGACCCTGTTGGCAGGATTCATGGTCGTTTCCCAGAGCTGTTCGGGATTCATTTCCCCCAACCCCTTGTAGCGTTGAATGCTGACAGATTGTGAATCAGACTCTTTCAAAATCGTATTTAATTCCTCTTGAGAATAAGCGTATTTGCTCGTTTTTCCAGCTTGGGTTTTAAACAACGGAGGCTGAGCGACATATAAATACCCTCTTTGAACGACATCCGGCAAATGACGAAAAAAGAAAGTCAAGATCAGTGTGCGAATATGTTCACCGTCGACATCGGCATCGGTCATGATGATAATTTTGTGATAACGCAACTTTTGGTGATCAATGTTTTCGCCGATTCCCATTCCTAGAGCAACGACTAGATCTTTCAACTCCTTAAACGATAAAACCTTATCGAGATAGGCTCTTTCGGTGTTGAGGATTTTACCCCGCAAGGGCAAGATGGCTTGGAAACGGCGATCTCTTCCCTGCTTGGCCGAGCCGCCGGCAGAATCTCCCTCAACAATAAAAATTTCTGACAGGGATGGATCTTTTTCCTGACAGTCGGCCAGTTTTCCTGGCAAACTTGCCCCCTCCAGAGCCCCTTTTCGTAAGACAGCCTCCTTTGCGGCTTTCGCCGCCAATCTGGCTTTTTGCGCCAAAAAGACTTTCCCCAAAACTTCGCGGCCGACTTTGGGATTTTCTTCAAAGAAAGTTTCCAAATAGTCAAAAACCGCTTGTTGAACCAGCGCTTGCACTTCAGAATTACCTAATTTATTTTTCGTTTGACCTTCGAATTGCAAGTTGGTCGACGGCATTTTGACAAAAATGATCGCGGAAAGACCTTCTTTAACATCATCTCCGCTTAATGCTTCACGATAATCTTTTTCACTTAAAGTTTTTTTTGCATAATTATTTACAGCTTTGGTTAAAGCGATACGAAAACCAGTTAAATGCGTTCCGCCTTCGTGAGTGTTGATAACATTGACAAAAGACATAACGTGTTCGCTGATAGAATCGTTATATTGAATTGCTACTTCGACTCCCTTATCGTCGACTTGTTTTTTGATATAGATTGGGTCATGGAGTGCCCGTTTGCCGCGATTGATATCTTTAACCAACGACAAAATTCCGCCATCAAACAGATAAGCCGCGCGATCATTAACATCTAAGTTCTCGATTTTGAAATATACTCCATTAATTAGATAGGCTCGTTCTTTAATCTGTTTTTTGAAAGCAGAATAGTTTATCTTGATAGTTTCGGTAAAAATTTCCTTGTCTGGTAAAAAGGAAATTGCGGTTCCGACTTCGGATTCGAAATTCAAGACAGATTTGTCGACTCTTTTCACCGCTGTAATCGGTTTGCCTCTCTTGTATTCCTGGCGATAGAGCTGGCCGTCTCTGCGAACTTCTACGATCATATGTTCGGATAGCGCATTAACCACTGAAGCTCCTACTCCATGCAGCCCGCCGGAAACTTTATAAGCAGAAGTAGTAAATTTACCTCCGGCGTGGAGCTTGGTCATTACTAACTCCAGAGCCGAAAGTTTATATTTGGGATTTTTTTCAACCGGAATCCCGCGACCATCATCGAGGACTGTTAAGTAATTGTTTTTTTCGATGCGAATATAGATATTTTTGCAATAGCCGGCGAGCGCCTCATCAACAGCATTATCAACAATTTCTCTTAGACATTCGTTAACTCCGTATTGAGAGGTTGTTCCGATATACATTCCCGGTCTTTTTCTTACCGGCTCTAGTCCTTCCAGAACAACGATATGCTCTGCGCCGTACTTAGATTTAGTAGCTATTTTAGCCTTAGCCATTATAGATAATTATAATAGATTTTGCCTTGCTTTTCGAGCGTAAAAGATTCCGAAACAAGTTCGGGAATGGACTTGAAATTTTTATTTCAATTCCACTTTGGCTCCCGCAGTCTCGAGTTTTTTCTTAGCCTCTTCAGCGGCTTCCTTACGCACGTCTTTCAATAATTCTTGGGGTGCGCTGTCGACCAATTTTTTAGCTTCCATCAAACCTAAATTTTGATCGATTTCGCGAACGGCTTTAATCACGTTGAGTTTATTATCGCCGGCTGCTGCCAAAACCACCGTAAATGAAGTTTTTTCTTCAACTGGCTCTGCCGGTGCGCCTGCGCCTGCCGCGGCGCCTGCCGGAACTGTCATCGCGACCACGCCAAATTTATCTTCAAGATATTTAGTCAACTCTGCAACTTCAACCACCGTTAAACCTTCAATTTCTTTAGCGATTTTTTCCAACTTTGCTGCTAATTTTTTTTCATCCGCCATATACAATCACCTCCTTATTGCTGTTTCTCTTTTCCTTTTAAGACATATGTCAATTTAGTAACATTGTATTTCAGCGACCAAACAAGTTTTGCTTGCGGGCTTTTCAGTGAAGCGAGCAACATTGCCATTAATTGATCCTTGCCGGGAAGAAGTGCAATCTTTGTCAATTCTTCTGCTGGGTAAAGTTTTTTTTCTAACAATCCAAATTTAAAAGTTAGATTTTTTTCGTCTTTAGTAGTTTTAGCAAAAATATTTAATCCTTGAAGGTAGTCTTCTCCCAAAGTTAACAAAGCAGCATTTTCTTTTAGAGGAAAAACTTTCTTGGTAAGTTCTTTGAAATCTGCTTGCTGTTTGACTAACTTTTTAATTGCTTTTTCAAATAAGCTTAATTTGATGACACGTAGTTTAGCATCGCCTTTCTTGAGCTCTTTTCTTAAATTTTCCAAGGCCTTGTGGGAAGTATTTCCGAATTGGATCAAAGCAAAATGTTTACTTGTAGTTAAAAGTTTGGATAGAACATCAACCTGCAGTTTTTTTGTTTGACTGGCCATATGTTTTTACCTGTCCGCTTAATTAAACGGCGCTCCCCGGGGAAATTAATGTTTTAGGTTTGTTAAACAACCCCAGATCTCGGCAATCTTAAATTATAGCACTAATTAGATCCCGAATCAAGTTCAGGATGGCGCGACGCTTAGCATTAAATCTCATTGAGAAGTTCTTTAAGGGTTTTTGGTCGGTTTTCTTCGCTAACATTTCTTTTTTTAGCCTTTTTTTTGAGTAGAGTTTCCCGCATCTGCTCGGCCAATTGTTGTTTTTGTTTGAAGCGCTCGACTTTACCTTGGGTGTCGATAAATTTATGTTCACCGGTGTAAAAGGGATGGCACTTTGAACAAACGTCAACGGTGATGTGTTTTTTAGTGGAAGTGGTCATAAAAGTATTACCGCAGGAACAAATAACCTGGGCGTCTGTAAACACAACCGGATGAATATTGGCTCTCATGATATTAAAGTTTAAAGTGTAAGTTTTCTATTATAACAGAAAACCACAAAAAAATCCGCCGAAGCGGATATTTTTGGCGGCCAGCAACAGTTTATTGGAGAATCTTATCCCACCTGCCTTGTTCGATGACGTCTTCGAGATTGTGAAAGCTCTTGCCGAGGCGATGATCTGTGAGGCGATTTTGGGGAAAATTATAGGTGCGGATTTTATCAGCTCGTTCTCCGCTACCCACGTTTTGGACATATGAATAGACCAAACCTTTGCGTTTTTCCTCCTCCAGTTGAAATAATTTACTGGCCAGCAGCTCTAAAGCTATTTTTCGGTTAGCTTCTTGATAGCGTTCTCTGCTCGCCGTTACGACGAGTCCGGTTGGTTTATGTGTTAGCCGAACTGCTGTGGATACCTTATTGACATTTTGACCTCCGTGGCCTCCTGCTCGAAAAAATTGCCATTCAAGATTGCTGGGATTGAGCTTGACACTAGCTTCTTGAATATGCGGTAGGACAACAATTACCGCGGTTGAAGTATGAATTCTTCCCTTTTTTTCGGTTGTTGGAATTCTTTGAACGCGATGAACGCCGGTTTCCCGGGAAAAAAAATGAAAAGCGTTTTCACCTTGGATTTTGATTATATTTTCGTCAAGATACCAAAATCTAAATCCCTTTCTTTGTGCAAATTTTATATACGATAAGAGAAGTTCTTTCGACCAGAGCTTAGCTTCGTCTCCTCCCACACCTGGAAGGGCTTCGATGATGGTTATGTTGGGATCGACTAACATGATGGAAATTAACTTTTGTAGATCGTTTCAAACGTCCACCACTTGGTGCGTGAGGATAGCCGTTTGATTAATTTTTCAAGCGTAAGCTGCTCTTGTTTTCTTGATTTAAGGTCTTTGAGAGTCAAAGTGTCGTTATTCACCTCTTCGGGTCCGATAATCACCGCATAAGGAATCTCTTTACGATCTGCGTATTTGAGCTGCTGTTCTAATTTAGCCTTGTCCAGATAGAGTTCGACGTTTATTTCTGCTTCTCGCAATTTTGCTGCGAGCTGTAGGCTTTGAGCTTCATATTCGGGAAAAACCGTGACTAAAACTCTAGTTAGAGAGTCGTTTAGTTGTTGCGGAAAGAGCTTCTGTTCATCCATCGCGTCTATCATTCTATCAAAGCCGAAGGCAAAACCAACCGCTGGAATTTGTTTTCCGGCAAATATGCCAATGAGATTGTCATAGCGGCCTCCTCCTCCTACCGAGCCACCCGTGTACCCTTCGACTTCAACCTCAAAAATCAAGCCGGTGTAATAATCCAAGCCGCGAGCTAAAGTTGGCTCAAAAAACAGCATTTTTTCATCTACTCCGGCTTCTTTCAGGAGCTTCATTACTTCTTGTGCTCTGGCAGTAGATTTTTTATTCTGGATTGTCTCAATAATCTTTTCGTCCAAACTCATATTTTTGAACTCGCTTTTGACTTTCTCCACACCTACTTTTTTAAGCTTATCCAGAGCGATTACTGCCTCTTTTGGGAGGTTGGCAAAAACATCGCGGTCATTGATCAAAACGCGAGTATTATTAAATCCTAGGGCTTTGTAGCAGTCTAAAACTACTAAAATAATTTCTGCGTCGGAGGCCGGCGAAGCTGTTCCAACTGTATCAACGTCACACTGTAGAAACTCTCGATAACGACCCTTTTGGGTGTTTTCCGCTCTCCAGACTGACTGGATTTGATAACGTTTGAAAGGGAAAATTATAGTTTGAACATTTTGCGTAATAAAGCGTGCTAAAGGAACGGTTTGGTCATAGCGCATGGC
>CAZMIL010000015.1:0-16029 GCA_964566425.1 uncultured Gammaproteobacteria bacterium
GCTCTGTTGGGAGAGGACCCTGAGAATGAGAAGATTCCTTACTTTGAAGAGATGATTCAAGAGCATTATACCCTAGAAACCCACCTGTCCCAAGGACAGCTGCTGTTAAGCTTACTACACCTGCTTTTTTAAGCTTTGAGGGACGTTTGGGAGGAGGAGTAGTAGGAGTCTGCTCCGGTCGTACAGCTCTTGTTGGTTCTGGTTTGCCTGAGAAAGGTCGCTCTGCCATTGTCCTATAGTCTAACTATTATATTAAAAGTATACAGGAGAGAGTGGAGAAGTCAAGAAAACAAAGAAAATTTTTTTATTGATTGAAAGATTCTGTGAGTTTGTAGATTGGGAGAATAACAGCTAGAACTAAGAAAGCAACGCCAATTCCTAAAACCACCAGAATAGCCGGCTCGATTAAAATCGTAAGTGCTTTAATTGCATTCTCTGATTGAAATTCAAAGTACTTTGACAAGCGCTCCAAAGTATCATCGAGATTTCCAGTATTCTCACCCACAATTGTCATCTGAACTAAAATCGGAGGAAAAACCCCTTCTTGAGCCAAGGAATTCCCTAATGACTGTCCTTTCTCCACGTTTTTATAAACCCTTTTGAAAGCATCCTGAAAAACCACATTATTTGTTGTATCGATAACAATAGTCATAGCATCAAGAATAGAGACACCAGCCCCAGTCAAGATAGCCAAGGTACGAGTGCTGTCAACAAGTGCCGCTTGTTTGATTATGTTGCTGAAAACCGGCATTTTCAAGGACAAAATACCAAAATATTTTTTGCCTGTTCGGGATCTGAAATATTTGCGTAGTAAAAAAACAGATAGAGCTGAAAAAATAATAATAAAAGGCCAATAAGAACTTGTGAAAGAGGAAACAACGATTAAGATTTGTGTCGGTAACGGCAAAGTGACATTGAAATCTTTATATAAAGCTAACATCCTTGGCAAAACGAACGCCACCATGATAAATATAACGACTACCATTGCCGAAACAATCACTGCGGGATAAACCATGGCTCCTTTTAATTTAGAATTGAATTCACGCTGTTTTTCCAAATTGTCAGCAAGTTTTATTAAGATCTCGCTCAATTTTCCGGATGCCTCTCCTGACTTAATCAACGCAATATATAGATTTGAAAAATGTTGAGGATATTTGCGAAGAGCGTTCGATAAAGAACTTCCACCTTTAACTTGTCTTTCGATGTCATCAATCAGCTCTCGTAAAGAGGCCTGTTTAATTTGATTTTTAAGAATATCTAGGGCATCAACTATCGTTAATCCTGCATTCAACATGATAGCCAATTGTCTAGTTATATCTACGATGTTGTTAAAGGTGATTCTATCAACAAAAGCATTGAGTTTGGCCAATTGACTCCCTAAAGATGGTCTAATTTCGACCGGAAAAAGTCCATTCTTTCTCAAATAAGCCAAAACGCTTTCTTCATTATCGGCATCTATTTTTTTTGAGACTAGTTTGTTATCTTTTATGGCTTTGTAGATATAGAGCATAGAAGCTTATTTCATATATTTTTCCAGATCTTTAGGTCGAATTGCGTTAGACACGGCTGTTTCTCTACTGATTTTTCCCTCAGCATAGAGTTGATTCAAATATTTTTCATAGAAGATAAACCCTTCCTCATCGGAAGTCTGTAAAACATTGTTGAGTAAGAATGGTTTGCCATCACGGATGATTGAAGAAACTGCCGAATTACCAAAAAGCAACTCGATGGCGGGAATTCTCCCTTTCGTATCTTCACGTGGGAGAAGTCTCTGAGAAACAACTGCTCGCAACACTCCTGCCAATTGAGTGCGGACTTGATTCTGTTCTTCACCGGGGAACATATCAATCAATCGGTGAATTGTTTCCGGGGCTGAGGCCGTATGGACAGTTGTAAATACCAAGTGTCCTGTTTCAGCGATATTCAAAACGTATTGTGTTGATTCATAATCGCGCATCTCACCAACCAACAGAATATCGGGGTCTTCTCTCAACACCGAGCGCAAAGCCATATTCCAGGAAAAAGTATCCTCATGAAGTTCACGCTGGGAAATAATCGATTTGGCAAGAGGATAAATATATTCAATTGGGTCTTCAATAGTAACAATATGTTTCGTCGTCCTAAGATTGATCTCATTAATGATACTTGCCAAAGTTGTGCTTTTCCCTTGACCTGCTCTTCCTGTTACCAACACTAACCCATTAGAAAAATTTGACAAACGATGAAAAGAATTAGGCAGATTCAAGTCCTCAATTGTTCTGATTTTTTCAGGGATTAAACGCAGTGAAGCATTGAAACCGCCGCGGGCCGTATACACATTAATACGAAATCTATTACCCTTGTGTTCATAAGCCAAGTCTATCTCCTTATTTGCTTGCAGATTGCCTTTTTGGTCTGCGGTCAACAAGGAAAAGATCAATTGTTGGGTCACCTCCTTGGTCAAAATTGGAAAGGTCGTAATCTGATAAAGTTCGCCGTCGATACGAATGGTGGGGTAATGGTTATAAATTAAGTGCAGGTCAGAGGCCTGTCTTTCAACTGTCAGCTGTAATAATTGATCAGCATCCATTGTTTAAACTTGCGCAACTCTTAATACTTCTTCTATTGTAGTGATTCCGTCCAAAGCTTTCAAATATCCGTCTTGTTTCATTAGAATTAAACCTTCTGCCCGCGCCTGATTCTCAATCTGTTTGTTGGTCGAGTGCTGAATAATCATTTTATTGATTGTCGGCGTTACTCTCAACACTTCAAAGATAGCTATCCTGCCGTAATAACCGCTGTTACCACATTCCTTACAGCCTTTGCCTCTGGCTAATTTGCAAGTTTTTTCAGTCAAATTTTTAGACATTAGCTCACCCAAAACTTCTTTAATGTTAGCAAAAACGGTCGCGTCGGGTGTGTAATACTCTTTACAAAACTCACAAATCCTACGAACAATGCGCTGGGCCAGGGCAGCGTTTAAAACAGAGGCAATTAAGAAAGGCTCTCCGCCTAAGTCTATCAATCTGGGAATAGATGTAGCAGAATCGTTGGTATGTAGAGTTGAAAAGACTAGATGTCCCGTCAGAGCTGCTTGAATAGCTAGTTGAGTTGTTTCTTTATCACGGATTTCACCAACAAGAATAATATTTGGATCTTGGCGCAAAAAGGAACGCAAGCCAGTAGCAAAAGTCAAGCCTGCCTGGGGATTAATCTGTACTTGATTGATGCCAACAATCTGATATTCTACCGGATCTTCCAGCGTGACTATATTCACAGTAGGTTTGTTTAATCGCGACAAAACAGAATATAAAGTGGTCGTTTTTCCCGACCCAGTCGGCCCAGTCACCAGAATAATTCCGTAGGGTCTCAGAATTGCTTCCTCTAAATCCTTGTATTGTGGACCCCTTAGCCCTAGCTCTGTCAAGGCAGGAACTCCGCCGGTTTTCTTTAGCAAACGGATAACTACTTTTTCCCCATCGACAGTGGGGAGAGTAGAAACACGCAGATCAACCTCGTCTTTCCCCAATTTAAAATTAAAACGTCCATCTTGCGGGATACGTTTTTCATCGATTTTCATTTCCGAAAGAATTTTAATTCGCGAAACAAGAGCGTCGTGAATCGACTTTGGTAAGGTAAGTTTTTCATGTAAAATTCCGTCGATACGATAACGCACACGGGTTTTAAGCTCTTCTGGCTCGACATGAATATCAGAAGCTCTGCTTTTCAAAGCAAATTCAAGAATCGTCGAAACTATCTTAGCAATAGGGGCTTCTTTAATCACACTGCCTATATCTTCAATCGGTTTTTGGCTGATTGCCGGTCCATATTCTTTAAGAGCGGCCGTAACTTCAGGCGTGAGCCCTTGAACATAAGAAATATCCAGCGCATTTCTAATATCAACTAGATCTGCTAAAGCCAGAATCACTTTTTTGCCGACTTTTTTTTCTACAAATTCGGCAACAGCAGTGTTAAATGGGTCTGCGCTTGCTAGATAAACAGTGTTTTTAACCGAATCGTAATGAAAGGGGAGAATGCTGTAACTCCGGGCAATTGATTCGGGAACTAGACTTACCGCTTGTGGATCGACTGGAGAAGTTGTTAAATCGATATATGATAAACCAAGAATTTGAGCAGCTGCTTTTAAAACTTCTCCTCTTTTGATTTCATTCAAACTCAACAGGTAGTCATATAGGGAAGTATTTTTTTGTAAACTTGCCAATTCGTATTTATCTGCTATTTCTTGAGTAAAAGCCCTATTTGTTATGAGTTGATCTAGCAATTTTTTGGGAGCAACATCCATACTTTCACTATAATTACAATTTTGCTAAAATGCAATACGCTTTATGGTCCCAATCGTTCTTGTCAGCAATGATGCTAAAAAAATCGCAGCATGGTTAAAAAAGTTTATTCGTATTAATAGTATCGCCGAGCGCTTTGTTTTTGAAATTCGTCCGTTGTTCAAAGAATTTTCAATCGAACAAATCAAAGAGCTCAATAAAAACCTTATTTATAATTTTCCCGAACCTCATCTCTATATTCTTTACGATTTTGATAAAGCCTCTTTTGAAGCTCAAAATGCTTTTCTAAAAACATTGGAAGAACATCAAGAAACTATTCACTTCGTTATGATAGTTAAAAATGCTCACAAACTGGCCGATACAGTTCTATCGCGTTCAAGGATTCTTAATTTAACAATCATGGATTTTGTTGTAAGCCAAGAGCTTAAATCACTTCTGGAACATTTTTTAACCTCAAGGAGTTTAAAAATTCTCGGCGAAATAAAATTACAAAGCCAGGCAGATGGCAACATTAATGAATTATTCATGGGAATGCTGGCTTTTTTTAAATTGCGCTTGGCAAAAGATCTAAAAACTACAAAAGTTTTGCGAAAAATCTTGGAGACCAAATATTTAGTTGAGAATAATAATGTCGACCCGCAGTCGGCGATAGATCAAATTTTGCTTTACATCCGCAACCTCTACCAGACAATTTAATTTTTGCTCACTTGACACCAACTTACGAAGTATTGTAGTCTTAAGTTAATGTTAAAGAAGGGGTTCACCTTGGTCGAACTGTTAATCGTCATCGCGATCATCTCTACTTTAGTCGCCATTCAAACTTTCGTTTATATAAATTCACAGCGGACGGCCCGCGACAGTAAACGCAGGGCAGACCTTGAAAACATTCGGGCGGCCTTAGAGCAATATAGAAGCAACAACAATACTTACCCTCAAACTTCACGAATTGTTTTTAACAGCAGTTGCACCAAAAACAGTGGTCTTCAGGACGACAATGCTAATATCTATATAAATCCTTTGCCTGGAGATCCTTATTGCCAAATTTATCATTATTTTTATCAAGCTCTCCCAAGTAACTGCAATGAAACAACTATTACCTGCACTGACTACACGATAGGAGCCTTACTCGAAAATACCTCTACGTGTGGGAAGACAGGAACTAATTGTAAAGATAGAGGGTCTCAAAGCTGCAACTATTGCGTCGGCCCCTACGGAACAAAATGAGAGCAAAGCAACGTTACTTTAACCAACGTTCTGGATATACTCTACTGGAAATTCTGATTGTAGTGTCAATTATCTCAATGTTTACGGCTTTGTCCATTGGCTATTATCGCAACTTCGATGATCAGAGAAAATTGGATGGTGACACAAAACAGGTAATTGACGTTTTAAATCTGGCCGCCAACAGGGCAAATAGCGGAGATCTCAACCCTAATCCTATTTGTCCGGATTTTCAAGGTTATGCTGTCACGATTGGCACTTCTAACACCTATTCTTTGCAATTTAACTGTGGCAATGTCTACACCGCTATCCAAAATTATAGACTCGATTCGGGACTTTGTTTTGTGGAAGTTGGAACCAACGTTTTGTTTAAACCTTTAACAGCCGGGACAAACTTGCTGCGCTCGACCGGAATTACTATCAACAGTCTCGCTTTAAGCAAATGTCAACAAATATCCGTGGATCCTGCCGGCACTGTTAACGAAGCCCCATCATGTCAATTTTCGGGTTGCGGACCAACACCGACACCATAACCAATGTCAATCAGTTCACCATATCAATCCCAAGCTACAGTTATATCTCACCCGAAAAAAATTGTTGTGACTCTTCCGATTGTTGTTCTCCTTACGTCTGTTCTCTCAGAAATGACTATTTTTAATATTAACAATACATATGTTATGGTTTATTAAGACTAATAAAAAAGACTTTGTGCAGCAGGGGTTCTCCTTGATTGAAGTGCTGGTTTTTCTCTCCATTCTTGGTTTTGTGTTTATTAGCGGTATAGCTTTAGGAACTGTTTCAGTACGTAACAGCATTAACGCCGAAAACAAAATCTTGGCAGCTCGCTATGGTGAAGAGCTGTTATCATGGCTGCGCAGTGAAAAAGACGCAGATTGGCTTGTTTTTGTCAATAAAACTTCTATTGCTCCCGGAATTTCTTATTGTTTCGATCAAGAACCGGTTCGCAACTGGCCGAGCTCAGGCAACTGTGGTCGTACGCAATTAGTCAAGGGTCTTTTCAAACGACAAGTTGTGCTAATTTATGATAATAACTCTCAATATGTAAGTGTGAATATTTTGATAGAGTGGAATGAAGGCAGTAATAGTTATAATCTGCCTATTAAAGGAGTTTTCTCACAATTGGAATAAGCTTATGCCTAAATTATCACGACGCAAAAAAGGCTTCACTCTGATTGAAGTATTGGTAGTGATAGCTATTATAGTCATCGCCTTGCCGACAATTTTTGCTATCTTATATGCCATTGTCAGAGCTCAAGCCAGAGTCTTTGTCCTTAAACAAATCAAGCGTGAAGGAGATTATGTCATTAATCAAATCTCCAATCAAGTCAGGAATAATGCGGTAGGTATTTACAGCGATCGCAATCTTCTCAATGAAGTTTGCGATCGCGCCGGGCTGGGAACAAATCCTTATAGCAATGACGGCAATAGTTTCTTTTTCAAGAATAGAGAAGGACAATGGTTTTCGTATTATCTGGATAGAGCTAGTGTTGCTTCTCAAGCTTCTGTCCTAGCACCAGTCGATCTCACTTCCAATAGGGTTGATGTTACTAATTTCACCATCACCTGCAATCGCAGCGGGGCATATTCACCGCCAATTATCACTCTAGCTTTTGATATAAACTATCATCTGCCCCGATTCCAAGAACAATTAGCAACAATTAATTACCAAACGCAAATAACCATGAAGAATTATTGATTGCTATTTGTTAAGTTTTCTTTTATAGTGAAATTATGGCAGATTTCTTTTGTTTGGATCTCGGAGAAGATCAGATTAGAATTGCCGAAATAACTAAGCGCGGTAGTCTTTTTGATGCTCTTAATCTCGGAATATTGGAAATGGACCCTCTTTTTTATCGCACAGATTCGGAAAATTTAGTTGAAAAATTAGCTGATTCTCTCTCCAAAGGGCTCGAAAAATTAAAGCTCAAACAAAAACAGGTTGCAATTATTATTCCGGATAGTTTCAGCTATAACCGTTTTATTGAAATGCCAAAATTAAACGAGAAAGAATTAATGTCGGCTATCCGCTACCAGGCCGACCAATTTATTCCAATGCCGCTTGACGAGGTTGAATTGGATATCGAAATAATCTATGAAAACCCTACAACTAAAAAAACGCTTGTTCTCCTTTCATCTGCTCCCAAAACAATCATTGAAAAAGTTAAAAAACTGAGTGAATATACGGGACTTATCCCGATTTCAATCGAGCCGGAAACTAGCTCTGTAGGCCGTTTCTTCAGCGAGACTTATAAAAAAACTCCTCCGTCTCAAACAGTAAAAAACCAGTCGCAAGGCTTTGTTTTAATCAATGTCGGTTTTTCCTCAACGACACTCTATTATTTCGATCAAAATCTCAATCTGGTAACTTATAGCCGCAATTTTAATACTGGTTACAATCTTTTTCTTAAAGAAATCCAAGTCAATCTCAACGTAGACACAAAAAAAGCTGGTGAATTACTCAAAAATTTCGGCTTAGCTGCAAGCGCTGACTATCATTTGGAGACAGTCCTAGCACCCAGTCTGAAGGATTTATTGACTAAAATCGATAACCTCCTCAAAGAAATTGTTAATACTCATCATGCCACTATCACCAATCTTTTCTTATTTAATGATGCCCTCAAGTTTAATTCTTTAGAGACGATTTTTGGAAAGTTCTTCGCTTTGCCAACTGGTTTCCTCAATTTAGCACAATTTTTTAGTAAAAATAGACTTGTCGATTTTTATAAAAACGATTTCGATTATTTCTTGGCCGCGGCAGGAGGCTCGGTGCGATGAAAAAAGGCAAAATAAATCTTCTTTCCGGCAAAGACGAATATCTCAAAATCCAGAGGTCCTTGCGAATTTTTCACAGCGTAACAGTCATTTATACTTTTTTGTTTGCAACTGCTACTTTAATTTTTATTTTTGTTCTATACCGTCAAAGTCAAAGCATCCAAGATTTAATTAACCAAAAACAGACCTTGCTTCTAGCACTAAACAACTCTAAAGATCAAGGAGCCAAGCTTGTTTTTGTGGCCAAAAAAGTGAAAGCATATAATCAATTTCTCTTAGACGATGCGCGTTTCTTACCTTATTACAACCTTTTGATTGGCGCTTTAAAAAATTCCAGCGAATCATCGGGAGGGACAGCTTCTGCCTCTTTAAGTTCCTTCTCAATTGATAAAAATAGAACATCTACTTTTACGCTCTCATTTAGCAGTGTTCCCGATATGCTTAATTCTTTCCAATATATTGAATCTCCAGCTTTTCTCCAGAATTTTCGACAACTTTCTCTGAGTGGACTTAATTTGGGAGCAAATTTAAGCGATAACACACTCTCGTTTAGTGGTAAGTTTATTAAACTAAACAGTGAAACGTCAAATTAAACCGTATTCTAGATATGTTTTAAAAGGGAATCTAATTTATCTATTCTTGATGGTTATCTTAATCGTCAGTACGATTATCTTTGTTCTCTGGGCGCCCGCGCTATATGCAGACAATAATCAAAAATTAGCACAGCTACAAAATGATGTTAATGATCTAAAATCAAAAAGAGCCACTCTAGACTCCTCGATAATTAATAATCCAGGCGTTGTGGATGAAGATGTACAAGTAATGAATAAGCTTATTCCGGAAGCAGAAGACTACTTCTCAATCATAGCGGCTTTGGAAGAGCTTTCGAGCAAAACAGGTTTTATTGTCACCTCTTATGAGGTTAATGTTAATCAATCGGGAGAAAATAAGCTTTCTGTCAGCGTCACTGGTATTGGCGACCAACAAAGTTTTATCGAATTTCTGCGTCAGTATAATTTTCAAGGAGAACGGTTGATCACAATTGAAAATATCTCATTGGGTGAAGATCAAATAGGTGGATTCACGCTGGCTCTCAATTTTTATAATAAGAAAGCCAGTAGTATTCCCAATACAAATTTAGATTATAATGCCAGTCTAAATCAGATAGAAACAATCAAAAGGAAAGTTTATTTTAACCTTACTAACACACAGAGCACTGTCAACGGCGATTATCAAAAGAAGAGCAATCCTTTTTAGAACCGGACTTATTTTGCAGTTTTTTTGATATGGTGTTTGAGCAACCTGTCCAAGCCTTCCGAAACCTGTGCTCCTTTATCTTGCCAGTAGTTTAAACGCTCGCGATTAATTTTGAATTCGGCAGGTTCGGTCAAAGGATTATAAGTTCCTAACCCTTCAAGATATTTTCCGTTTCTTTTTTTGCGTTTATCAACAACAATAATTCGATAAAAAGGACGTCCCTTTCTGCCCAGACGCATTAATCTCAATGTTGCTGCCATAGAAATTAATTATAACACAGTTTAGGCAAGGCTCACCAAGACTTTGCGCGCAGCTTTTTCCTCTGCCTCTTTTTTGGAACCTCCTGTGGCTTCTGCCACTTTCCTATCTAAAATGAAAACTCCCACCCTAAAAATGCGTTTATGTTCGGGCCCTTTTTCACTAAGAACTTTGTAGACGGGAATCGACTTATGCTTACTCTGGACATATTCTTGGAGGCGGCTCTTCGGCGAAAGATAAAGTTTTTCCTCGATTAAATGTCCTAACCTGTCCTTAAACAAATATTTCGTCACAAAAGAATTGGCTTTTCTGAATCCCTGATCAATAAAAATTGACGCAATCAAAGCCTCAAAACAGTCCGCAAGAATATTTCTGTTTCTTCTCCCTTGATTTAATTCTTCACCTTTTGACAAATAGAGATAATAGCCTAGTTTCAAACCGAGGGCCGCCTCAGCCAGACTTTCTGTTCTCACAATTGAAGACTTTATTTCCGTGTAATCACCCTCATGAAGTAGGGGATAGTATTTATAGAGATAAACCGAAGTAATTAAAGACAGGACGCTGTCACCAAGAAACTCCAACTTTTCATTTGAGGGTAAACGAAAATTTTTATTTTCATTGAGATATGAGCGGTGAATAAAAGCATTCTGCAGTAAGTTTTTATCGTGAAAATTAACCTTAATTGTTTTTTCGAATCTTTTTAAATCTTGCATAATATTGTCATCTTGAACTTGCTTCAGGCTCTGATTTTTGATCAGTTAGAGAATGATTAACTGTGTCTTTGAGCAGTGCCCCTAAAACTCCGTTAACAAAAGCATAAGATTTTTCTGTTCCAAATTCTTTTGCCAAAATTATTGCTTCATCGATGGCTACTTTGATCGGCGTTTGTTTGACAAAAATGATCTCATAAACGCTCATTCGTAGAATCGCCAAATCCATTTTGGCAATTTTATCAAGCGGATAACGAGATGCATAACGCTGAATTGTCGCGTCTATTTGCTTGAGATGTTTGAGAATCGGCTCTAGCGAAGGATCTTGTTGTCTACCAAAACTGTAGGCAAAAAGATTCTGCACCAGTCTTGTTCTACGTTGATGGCGTTTATCCATAACGACTTTTTACTTACTTGCCGCAATATTTACATATTCTGTGGGCTAGTTTCATTTGGCCGCAGTTTGTACATTTGACAAGTTTTGGCATAGTCAAAGTTCTCGATTTTATTCTTTTCCCCTTTCGCATTTTCGAGTGCTTTCTCTTTGGTAAAGGTGCCATAAGTAATAATTATAACACAGCAAAAGCTCGTCTTTAGCCTATAGAAAAATGATCCTTGACAATGACAAGAACTACCTTCATAATGATTTTGAATATGAAAAATTACCTCTCTTCGCTTCTTGCCAATACTCGCGACAGGAGAAAGCATGGTTTTACGTTGATTGAACTTTTAATTGTCATCGGAATCTTGGGTATTTTGGTGGTGGCAGTTTTACTGACCTTGAACCCGGCGGAAGCTCAGCGCAAAACCAGAGACGCTAAGAGAATGAAAGATTTAAGTACAATGGTGAGTGTATTACAACAGTATCTTGACGGTGGGGGGGCTCCGCCAGCTGCAGCGACCACCTGGACCTCAGCCGGTGGTCTAACAGCATGTGATGGAACTGGTTGGCTAGGATTGAATGTCTGCACATATTTGAGTGCTTTGCCTCTTGATCCCAACAACAATCAAAGTAGAACGTGTACAGGAGCTGGAGCCAGCCCTGGATGTAACAATGGAGCTGCGCCGCAACCGATGATCTATCGAGTACGCATGGATACGGGTGGACAATATGAAATCGATGTCCGCCAGGAATCAAATGCTAACAATAAAAATGTAGCAAATGATGGCGGTGATGCTACTAGCTGGGCTGAGGCAGGATCTTCTTTAACCTTGATCGCAGGTAACTAATCACAGTTTCTGTAATTCATCTGAAGCTTCTTTATCTTGGGGACTTAAATTGTTTAAAATAAACTCTAGTGATTGACGAGCTTTATCGACCTCTCCGTACTTTTTCTCCAATTGAGCTTGCAGAAGATAGGCGTCCCGATAATCTTTTTTAAGAGTAATTGCTTGATCAATATTCTTTAAAGACAACATCTTATACCTTAAGACTTTATCTTGATCTGCCGGTTGTTTAGAACTGGCATATTCATCATTCAACAAGGAATAATAGATTGCTAACGAGTAGGGGATCTTGGGATCGGTGGGAGACAGTTTATATGCTTGACTCAAAGCATAAACACCATCGACTAAATGTCTTTGATCTAACTGAATTTGATAAAAAAGATAGTCGTTCTTAGCCTTAGTCTTCCAGTAGGCTACGTTTTGCGGAGACTCATCAAGCGTCTGTTGATTGTAATAGGTAGATAGCTGAACAAGTCGAGCAACTAAAGTGTTTTGTTTCTGGTAGGCAGCAATAAAAGCCAAATTGGCTAAATAATACGAATATTTATCTTGATATATCGGTTCGTAATGCAAACGCAAGGCTACGTTAAGATCACTAACCGCTGTCTGATAGTCATTAATTTTAGCGTAGTTGCTGCCAGCGGCGTAATATGTATCGGCGACGAAATATAAAACAAGACTAACTAAGAAATAAAGTAAAATCAAATCAACTACAAAAAAGCCGTATAGAGAAAATTTCTTCGATAAACCTATTTCAAATAAACTATCTTTAGCTACGACTACTCCCGGAATAAGAATAAAAAAGAATAGATTGATAGTTGTAGTTGAAAAGCCGAAAAAGTTAGTAATCAAAATTGTTATGTAGGAGGAAAATAAAGCAATGGCCAAAAGATAATCGTCTTCTTTATGATCAAAGATTGTCTTTACTAATGCAAAAATTACTACTCCCAACACAAGCAAATAGGTAAGCAAGCCGACAAAACCTGTTGTGGCTAAATAATTCAAATATTCGTTGTGTGCTTTATTATAAAGATAATCCCATTCGGAAGTGAGATTATGTTCGACAGGACGAACAAAATAATAACTGTAGGCAAAAGTCTCAACTCCTGTGCCAAAAATAGGATATCTTAGACCCAATTCAATCGCCCCTTTCCAAACTATTTTCCTGATATCCAATGATTCGGTGATTTCAGAACTAAGTTGAGGCTGTGCTGCGATAACGGCTTGGTTTGTAGTCCCAGCTATTTTTTTCCAAGCAATGAAATTATCAATTTTGTCAATGCCAGTCTTAAAAATCAAAATTGCCAGTAACAAAAGAAGCGCCAATCCACCCAACCATTTTAAAGAGTGTTGAATGGTCTTTCTCCCCTGCTTATTGAAATATACTAGAACAAAAAAGAGAATAAAACCGACAGCTACTGCGGCTAGGGCCGAACGTGAGCGAGAAAAAAGAATCCCCGAAAAATTTAAAACCAAATAACTTATATAGATCACTTTCTGGCGGAGATTTTTATCTTCAGTCAGATTCCGTACAAAGAAGTACAAACCGATAAAGAAATTAATCGCTAAATAAGCTCCTAACCAGTTTGGTTGGCCAAGAGTTGAGAACATTCTCTCTGCAGGACGAAATTGATCGGTCCAACAAGTATTATTAAATTGTCCGGAATAAACCAAACAGGAAAGGTCACGACCGAATCTGCCCGGCAATCCCCACAGAATGACTAAAAAAGATGATAGCAATGACCATTTTAAGAGTTTCTCCCGATATTCTTTATCAAAAAGGGTGATAAAACCGTAAAATAAAATTAGATAAGCAAATGTAGATAATAAGCCACCATTAAACCTCCCGTAATAACCAAAAAGAGATGTATGGCGATCAATTGAAAAAAGAGTTGATAAAACTTGTGCAGCGAGAAAAATCAGAATCGGCACGTCTAAGAGCGTTTGCCGAACAAAAAAACGCTTTTCACGATACATTTTTAGTCCCCAAACAAAAATAACAAGCAGCGCAAGCAAATAGATAAATAGCATTTTGTTAAATTCAAACAGCTCCGACGTGGAAGAAAGCATAATTAAAGGAGTCGCTAAGAATAAGCTATAATAGAGGAATCGCAATACTTTATTTAACATCCAATTATGAATAATTTTAGCGAAAAAATTAAAAATTTCCAGATCCCTTTCTTTTCCCGCCTGCAAATTTATCTCGATCTTGGAACTAGTAATACGCGCATCGCCATCAAAGAAAAAGGTATTGTGCTTAAAGAACCGACAGTGATTGGTTTTAATAAAAATATGCGCGAGTATATTTTTTTTGGCAAAGAAGCCAAAGAAATTATCGGTAAAGTACCCGAGTTTATCACTATCCAACAACCAATTATCAATGGGATTATTTCAGAATTTGATGCCGAAGTTGCTTTGGTCAGGAATTTTTTAATGCGGGCTGTTTCTCCGTACCTTTCACAATACCCATTTTTAAAACCGACACTAGATGCAAGTGTTGCCGTCCCCTCTATTGCTACAGAAATCGAACAAAAAGCTATTGAGGAGGTTCTAGCCAAAGCAGGTTTTAGCAAAATCAATCTCTTTCCCAAACCATTAGCTACAGCTATTGGTTGTGGATTTAATGTCTTTGCGCACAAACCGGTATTTGTCGTTGACTTAGGCGGGGGATTGATTGAAATGTCGATCATCAGCGGCGGGGGAATCGTCAGCCAAAAAACACTGCGCAATGCTGGAGAGCATATGAATAGACTTATCTACAATTATATTTATCTTAAACACGGAGTGATTCTAGGTGAAGCAACCTGCGAAGAATTAAAAACAAATCTATTAACTTTTGGTGAGGGAGAAAGAAATCTCATTGTCCGCGGAAAATCATTGGAAACAGGGTTGCCCAAATCTGTCAAAATTAAAACTTCTGATATCAAAGAGGCCTTGTTGAGCAACTTCAATCAAATTACCGATGCACTTAAAGAGATTATTGAACTTGCCCCGCCGGAAGTCGTCGATGAGATTTTTGAGCAGGGAATCGTTTTTACAGGCGGCCCCGCCAGCATTCCGGGAATTGATAATTTTTTTTCCAACGAATTAAAAATGAAAATAACTTTAGCCGAAAATGCGACCAATAATACAATTATCGGTCTAATGAAAATCGGCCGGCGCAAAGAACTAATCGACCGCTTGAAAATCCGCCTCCCCTAAAATCATGCGTTGACTTTTGGGTTATAATTAATTAAAATAATAGTTCTTCATAATTTCTTGCTCTTTAATAGTCTGGATTTAGGTTGTTAATCGGGTTAGGAATCCGAGTCCGCCAACTGGCGGATCGGACCTATTTTTTTTAAGAGTTTGATCCTAGCTCAGGATGAACGCTAGCGGCGTGCCTGAGATATGCAAGTCGAACGTGTCCGATATTATATCGGACTAGTGGCGGACGGCTGAGTAACACGTAGGAATCTACCCCTAGGTAGAGAATAGCTCACCGAAAGGTGGGGTAATACTCTATGGTGTCCGGTGTCACATCGGACTAAAGAGTTTAACTGCTCGCCGAGGGATGAACCTGCGGCCTATCACGGTAGTTGGTGAGGTAACGGCTCACCAAGCCTACGACGGGTAGCTGGCCTGAGAGGGTGGTCAGCCAGAAGGGCACTGAGACACGGGCCCTACTCCTACGGGAGGCAGCAATCAGGAATAGTCGGCAATGGGCGAAAGCCTGACCGCGCGACGCCGTGTGCGGGATGAAGCTCTAATCGAGTGTAAACCGCTGTGGTAGAGGAAGAAGTCCGTCAGCTGACGGATTGACGGTACTCTACTAGAAAGGGGCCGCTAACTGCGTGCCAGAAGCGTCGGTAAGACGTGGGCCCCAAGCGTTATCCGGTGTTACTGGGCGTAAAAGGTCGTGTAGGCGGTTTTGTAAGTTGTCTTTTAAAACTTTCCGCTCAACGGAAAAACAGGAGATAAGACTACAAAACTAGAATTTCTTTTAGGGAAACTGGAACTGAAAGAGGAGCAGTGAAATGCGTTGATACTTTCAGGAACACCGGTGGCGAAGGCGAGTTTCTGGAAGGAAATTGACGCTGAGACACGAAAGCTAGGGGAGCGAAGCAGATTAGAGACCTGCGTAGTCCTAGCCCTAAACCATGCTTGCTAGCTGCATTTTTTGATTTATCAAAAGGTGTGGCGTAGGTAACCCGTTAAGCAAGCCGCCTGGGGAGTACGGTCGCAAGGCTGAAACTCAAAGGAATTGGCGGGGAGGCACACAACCAGTGGAACATGTGGTTCAA
>CAZMIL010000016.1:0-15925 GCA_964566425.1 uncultured Gammaproteobacteria bacterium
GTTACTCCTCCATTGTTGGCATTGGTTGAGGCGTCTGTGAAAGTAATCCCGGCAACACTTCCTGTATCGTTTGTGGCTGTATGAACATAGGTGGCTGAGCCTAAAGCAAGAATACTGCCCGAAGTCATAGCGCTTCCTCCACTAAGTGCAAGAACTTTACCAGAGGTGATAGAACTGGCTGTAAGAGATAGGGCTGTTCCAGTTGTTTCTGTTGAAGAAGCAGTAATGTCTCCGTTGTTGGCAATGCGCATTCTCTCTGTTCCTGATGGGGCAAAGGCGATACCGGCGACATTGGAGTCTTGAGTCCCAATCTGGAAGGTATCATTTGTGTCTTCAACCGTTAGATAACCGTATTTGGCTGAAGAGGCTGCAGTGATATACCCATAGTCTCTGATCTGTTTGTTTTGACCAGATGAGGATTCTTCAAAAAAATATTGATTATAAGCTGCTCCAGGAAGTGTTGAAAGGTGATCACTTTGACTTGCTTTAAACTCAAAGACTGTTCCGTCGGTTGTATTGTTTTGCATACGCAGAGAAACAGTTCCTGTTGTGTTTGACAAGACTAATCCATTTCTGACGGAGGTCCCATAAAGATTAACATCGCCGCCCAGATTTATTCCTGCAGTTGCTGAGGTTGCATTGGGCATGGAGAAACTGGTATTGGCTTGTAGCGTAGTAAATGTTCCTGCAGCAGGAGTAGTTTGTCCAATATTTGTTCCATCTATTGTTCCCCCTGTTGCAGTTAGGGTTCCTACTGTTATTGAGTTTGAAGAACTGGATAAGGTTAAGGCATTAGAATATGTTCCAGATAAGCCTGCAGATTGTAGAACTCCTGTTGTATCCAAGATAGTTGTTCCTCCAACAGTCAGTACTGTATCCCAACCACTTCCTATGGCCACAGCAGTCTCTGTTCCTGCACCTGCAGTTATTGCGGAGATATTTAATCCGGTTAGAGTACCTGCTCCTACTCCTCCACCTTGAAGGTCAATCATTGTTTGGGTAGTTGTTCCTGAGACTGTTGTTGAATTCGCAATACGAACGCCTTCTGAAGTCAAGGTTCCGTTTGTCCGTGTGAGATCCGGCATAATGATATCTGTTGCGTAGACGTTAAAGGTGACTCCGGCCGTTCCCTCGGTAAAGGCTCCTGCCGGATTAAACCTAAAACCAGTTAAAGCACAAGTTCCGCTAGTACATGTCTGGGTACTTAATGGAGCCACCTGTATACCGATTGTTTTTTTACTTGTTCCCCCCCCGCTCGATGAATTTATCCCAGGGGCAACCCGAAGACCAATTGTCGTGGAATTTGACGTTGACGAGGAGGTGTCTATCCAGGGGAAGTTGAGAAGATTAACTGTGCCTCCATTTCCCGGATTAATGTTTTGTTGAGTGAAGTTGATGACGTTTGCTCCATTTGTAAGATTTGTCCCTGGATTAACTCTTATCCCTACACCAGAGGTTAAACTAGTTACGTTGAAGGTAAAGGAATCGCTTGTTGTATCTGTGGTGGTGATTGATTGACCGTTAGCATTGCTCGTTATTACCGTTCCATTATTGGTTGAGGGAAAAGTATATGTGTTGCCGCTGGTGCCGGAAAAAGTCAATCCGTTAACCGCATTAGCGTTAAAAGCATAAGGCGTCGCGGTATATTGAATTCTCGGCTTCATCTCCGAGTCTGATCCTGCCGCCACACCCAAATAAATATTATCCGTGTTAAAATCCACACCCCCAAAGGTCGAATCTTGATTCAAACTGTTAATTCCGACCCTGAAAACGCCGTTTTTAACATAAATTTTGTTAGTAATAGTATCCCCGTTGCTCCAAGAGGAAGCAGGTAAAGAAGTAGTGATTGTTCCACCAGTTCCGGAAGTACTCACCGAAATAATAATCACCGAATTCCCAACAGTTGTATCGGTGAGAATTTGACCGGCTTTTAGAGTGGATTCATTGGTATCAGCAGCATAATTTACAGTTTGTGAATCTGACCCGACTGTCGGTGCACCATTGATCGTTTGGCCGAATAGATTTGCCCCTAACCATGATTCTGTAAATAACGCTGTAGCAGTTTGATTCAAAGAATTATAAATTTTGAAAACAAAGTCCAAAGTCCCATCAGAAACATTAGTCCCGTCGGGGTTAACAATTTTACCTTGGAAATTTATGACTTTATTAATTCCTGTAGCGGCAAAAGCTCTTCCCGGTAAACCCATCAGGGTCACAAGAAGAACCAATAAAACCGAGGTGAGGATTTTTCTCTGTATCTTAAACATACAATATATCTATAACTCCATCATAAGCAAGCTAAGGCAAAGCTGTCAAGAGGCAATTTATTCATATCGTATTCGTATCATTTAGGTATAACTTTGAAAGTAGCTTCAATTTCTTCTTTCACTTGACAATATGATATGATTATGATAGGTTTATTTATATCTCTATGAAGACATTTTCTTACACAAAGTCACAGTATTTAGTCGAAGAATTAAATAAAATTGATTTACTCAGACAAAATCTTTTATTGACCCCGCTTTCGCTTAGAGATAAGTTATTTTTCCGTTGGGAAGCTAATGTCAATCATCTTTACTTCTCAAGCGTCCTCGCCGGGCTAGATGTGCGCAAGGAACAAATAGCAGAGCTTCTTTCACCTGTTGGTAAGATTACCCTTAGCAATACCCAAAAATTGTTGGTTGGTTTCAAGCGGGCGCTTGATTATCTCGCACAGGAATGGCTTGTTACAACAAACTCCGTCAATGAAGAAGCAGTCGGAAATATCTATCGGATTCTGACCAATTCTAAAACAAAATTTAATAATCAGGACTTGAAAGACGGTTTACGCTATATTCAAGCCAGTCCCGATCACCCCCTGATTCAAGCTGGTCTGGCCCAGATCTTGTTGCAAAGTGAAAATTTTTTCGGTGATGAAAGTTCGCAGATGAGTTCGTTGATATCTTTACTTTTCCTTTATAAATATGGCTATGATTTTCGGCGTTTTTTGGTTATCGAAGAATATTTTTATCAACAAAGAGAGCGCTATAATAGGCTGATTACCCAAAGCACCCGAGATCCCAACGTTACACCGTGGTTGGAATTTGTCGTGGAGGCGGCCGAATATCAGCTGAATAAACTTCTTAGACAAATCAGTTCCAGAGGATTTGAGCAAAGAGAGGATCCGCGCTTGCTTCTTGAACTCAATGAGCGACAAAAACAAATCTTAGGTTCTTTAGATAGACCAGGCTCCAAAATCAGCAATAAAATACTGCAAAAAAACTTTAAGATCTCGGCAATTACAGCTGCTCGAGATCTGGCAAAATTGACTGCTTTACGTTTACTTTTTCCTGTTGGAAAAGGCAGGTCTACGTATTACACAAAAGCTTAAAAAGAACCAGTAGCCAAAAAAGTTATCGTGTCAACGTAGTCTGCTGCTCCCGGAGTCGCACTGCTAATTTTTGCCTTTACTCTAACAGCAGCTCTTCCTCCAACAATAGGATTATTGCTAGTGTTGAAGATCTCTCTGACTGTCGTATCTACAACTCCTACTTTATTATTTGCTTGATCATAGGGAGAAGTTTGGCCTAGAGGACCGCCAGAGGTTTGAGATAGAGCAGTATCTTGCAGACCAAATCCCTCAGTCACACCAGAAAGATCGAGATCGGCTGTCGCCGAGTTAATCGTATAGTTCGCCACCGTGCTTTTTAAACCTGTATTTTGATCATAAACGTAAATCCAACCTCCACTTTCGGCGTTGGTAGCAAAATCCAGCCAAGGCCTCTGGGGAGTCTGTTTAGCAAGGCCAACTGTTAAATTGCCAAAATCTATTGCGTAAGGTGGGGACGTTTCCCCGGGATCGGTACTCCCACCAATATCAATGTCAAAAGAGACTTGTTCGCCGACGGTTGCAGCTGATGCAATCGGCCCAAAATCACTCTGGGTATATTTGCCATGGCTGGCTGCGACTTTAACATAATAAGTGGTATTTGTTGAAAGCCCGATAATATAACTTCCCGATGAGCCCCCCCAGGCAGTATAGGTTTGAAAATTAGAAGAAGTTAGACTACTCCCCACTGTATTATTACTCTGCACATAACGAACGTCGCTGACAAAATTATCCGTGCTAATGGCAATGGCATAAGTTGTGTCACTGGCATCGCCCGAAGATTTATTGATCGTAATCAGCAACTTGTTGTACCAATTTGATGAATTGACAATCGTCGGCGCCGGCGGAACGCTGGCATTTTGGGCAAAAATTAAGCCCGAATTTAATTTAAAATTGGTCGAGGATTGCTGGCCGGCAACTTCGCCCAAAATCCCCTCAAGCGAATAACTTGTTGAGTTAATATTAAAACCTCCGCCGCCACCGAACTGATAGTTTTCCAGTTTGTAATTAGTTGAAGATTGGCCGTAGGAGCGGCCCGCACTCAATATCAACCATCCACCAATAACTAAACTCATCAATAAAAATTTATTCTTTTTCATTGTTTATCTAGGAACTTTACTGATTCTAACATTTGATCAAACTGCTTGTCCAAATTGTCGCTGTTTGTTGACAAAAGATTAAGAACAAACAGTCTCCCCTGCCGTAAATTAAAAGCGGTCACCTCATACTGTTGGCCTTTTTTATTGAAAACTAGCCAATTATTATTGTTGAAAGTCTGACTGCTTTCTTGATACTGGTCTTTATAAACCCGTCGCATCTGTACTCCACTGTCTTGATCCAAACTTTGTAAATCTGTCGGTCGTAAATAAATAGTTATCTGTCCGCGAGAGGAATCTATCGAATACCATTGCCAGCATTCCCCCATTTTTTTCTGTAAATTTATCGCAAACGGCAGGAAAAAACTAAAACATTTTTTGATCACTATCGTTTTATTTCCGTCACTCTGACCCGAACGTTCATTATTATATAAATCTACGTTCGTAAAATCTTGATTACCTAATTGCCTCTGTTCTTGAATAAATTCATTCGTCCGTTTATTCAATTCGGCACTTGTTGGATTTAATGGTCTTAACCAAAACCAACCTGTAACTATCAGCACAGTAAGTAAAAGAAATAATACTAACCTTTTTTTGCCGGCCTTTTTCTTTTCCATCTAATTGCTAACCATAAAATAATAATGGCGAAAAAAATCAGCAGCAGCGGATCGATAAAAAGATAACTTTGTTGAGATAAAAATTTCGTCTTATTTAAAGAATCACTGCCGGAAACCGAGATTTGTTCAATAGTCACAGGCAAATTCCAAGCTTGTTGTTGCATGTCTACTTTAATCTGTCTTCTGGTCTCGGGAAAAACTCGCAATGAAGAAGTGTTGATAACTCCTTTATAAGTCAATCTCCCTGACCAGTCGCGAATTTCCACTCTTCCGTAAGGAACAAGATGGATATTCCCCTCATTTTGAAATGTCAGAACAATATCTTTAGGGTGGGAAAAAACAAGCCAACTCTCCGGCCAGTTCATGTTGTTAAGTGATAGATTGAAGCGCTCGCCGCCTTCTTTGCGCAAAAAAATCAAGGCAGAGATTGCCGGTGAAACTTGAGTTTGACCGTTTTGAACTTGTCCGTTATCTATTTCTTTAGCTACAACTGCAGCATAATGGCCTCCTGGCGAAAGATCAGGTCTATTGGTAACATAAATGCGCAAATTTTGCTTTTCTTTTGGGGCCAAAGTCATAGTATTGGTCTCGAATTGTAAAAAGGAAGATAAGGAGTAGGAAAAAGACTTTGATTCGGCCCCCAAAAAACTCAGCGTCCCCAACTCGTCTTTTTGCCGGAAATCGAGCGCAAAAAACTCCAATCTAAGGCTGGAATTTGTGTTGTTGGTATAAGAAATGATGATCTGTTTTTCCTGCTGTGGCTGTTGCAGTGTAACCTCGACGAAGGCCGGGTCAACTACGATGCCGGAATTTCCTGACATAGGAGTAAATCGTGCCCTTGAGCCCGACAAAGGCGAAATAGACAATTACCAATAAACCCAAAATTATTTTCCAGGGGAAAACCCAGAAAGTAATTGTGGCCTCGAGCGGAACATCGCGTTGACCATTATCGTAGACCAACAGTAAATTGGCTGTGTAGCGACCGATGCGGAATCGGTCGCCTTTGGAAAGATCCCATTTCAGTTTACCATCTTGTTGCTTTACAAAAAAACCGTCTGCCCAATCAAGACTCAAAATTCTATCTTGTTGAGGAAGAATATTACTCGCCCCGGAATTGATAGGAATAATCGCCACACTTTTTGTCCTCCCCCAATCGATAAAGATATCTCCACGAGGAATAACGTGGATATTGCCGCTATTTTTTACTTCGACATTGAAAGTAGCCGGTAAATATTCATAGAAAGAACGCTGGCTGTTAAAACTTATCAATTGCAATTCGCGTTTGGCATTTGGTGAACGTACCTCCAGCAGAACAGGCAAGGCAGGAGCTCCGGTGAGCACGGGTTGTTTAACTTGTTGGGTTGTGATATCTCTTTGTCTACGAACGACTAGAGCATAATAGTAACCTAAAGCTGCGTCTTTAGGCGGAGAGATAGTAAAACGAATTGTCTGAGTTTGATCTGGATCAAGTGAAAAAGTTTCGGGCGTGATCTTTATCCACTTAGCGAAATCATCACTTGAAGTTAAATTATTTAGAGTTAAACCTGCTCCACCTCGAGTTACTTCAAATTTTGCCAAATCAATTTTTAAAATCTCTTTAAAATTAGAATTGTTGCTCACGTTGAATTGAGAAGTAGCTTCTTGCCCAGGATCTGTAGCCAAACTGACAAAGGTCGGGGAGATGGTCAGATTAATCGGGCCTATAGTTTGGGCAAAAACCGGAGAAAGAACAACCAAAAACAAGAAAAGGAGAAATAGAGAAACAATGCTTTTAACTTTGGACATGAATATTCGAGATTTTCTTATATACATCAGTCTACCCTCTATTATTTCTCTTGACAAGAGGTAAAAATAGATTTAAGCTAAATTAAATTACTATAAAATGAGTGACCGTTCATCCCTTAAGCTGTTTATTCTTTTTTTAATTATTTTTCCGGCGATTGTTCTTTTTTTCTCCGCCGCGCCAGTTGAAGCCGGCACGCTCTCCCCGATCTATATTCGCCTAGACCGGGTAAAAGCTTCTACCGCCACCACTGGTTTAGTTTGTGCAACTACGCCATCTGCCGACAATGGAACAGAGGCAAGTGTTAAAGTAACTTTTCCTACGGGCTTTACTGTTTCAACAACTACCTCGAACTGGACCGTTGCTACAACCAGCATTCCTTCCGGCGCAACTGCCTGGCCCGGAATCGGCACCGCAACCGCAGCTTCCGGTCAAGATGTTACTTTTCCCAGTAATGCGCTTGGAACTAGCACTCTCTATTGTTTTCGCTGGACTAATTCTGCCGCCTTATCCAATAGTAGCGCCGGCGACAGCAAAAGTGGAGTAATTACTACCCAAACTTCTGCTCCAGCAACTATTGATAGCGGGAATTACGCTGTATCTGTTATTTCCGACGATCAAATCTCGGTTACCGCGACCGTTCCGCTAATCTTCACCCTTGCTCTGAGCGGAAACACGATGCCTTTGGGAACATTGTCTACAAGCACTGTTACTTCTTCCACAGCCCGAACCTTGACCATTGGAACAAACGGCATAGCGGGTTGGATCGCTTGGATTCAAGGAACAAATGGAACATCTACAATAGGCGCATTGCATTCTACTATTGCCAACGCCGACATTAATGCTCCCGGCTCTTGTGCCGATAATACACCGAGCGATTTAGCTTCAACTACGGGCTACGTTGTCGATGTTGACATCACTACTGACAGCTCGAATGGGACGGGGACTGTCTCCCAGGCGTCGAATTTTGGGGCCGAGTATAACGGGACAAATACCACCTCTGGCGGCTCCCCGTGTACTGCAATGCAGCCGATTGCGGCCTCAAACGGAACCACAGATGGAGACGTGCTAACTCTAACCGCACGAGCAAAAGTCACGGCCTATCAAGCTGCAGCGAGCGATTACGCCGATACGCTAACCGTTGTCGCTACCGGGCGCTTCTAAGCAGGAATTTTAGTTTCAAAATCATCGGGGAAAAACCAAAGCTGTGTATCAGTAATTATCTCGGTTGTCTTGTGACGATTGATTAAATAAAACTGCAGTTTCTTAAGTAAATTTTCCAGCAGGGAGGCGAAGACATGTAATTTTTGATGACTTGACGGGAGCTCAGCGGAGCGAGCACCCTTACCGATGCCCAAAAGATTATATGTTAGGCCTCTATTAATAGATTGAGCCTGCGCATTCGGGAACAGCCTAAAAACCCAATTATTTGCAGCAAGAAAGCGTTCGTAAGTGTGATCTTTATTCAAGAGTGGTTTAAGCTGTAAAACCTCATGAGCAACGTAGAATGAGCGTTTTTTAGTCCTTATTTCCATCTTCAGCGAGTCAAAAAAAAGGTTTAGACAAAGTTTATCATTGGAGTGCTGATCGTTAAAAGTCCTTCTACCAAAAAAAGTTGCCAGCAAAAGACAAATAAGTCTCCCCGTCCAAAGTCTATTTTGGTCTGTGATAACAAACAAGTCTATATCGTCATTCTTTTTGGCATTGAGCATCGCCAGCGAACCCGACAAGCCTACAAATTTCACCTGCGGGAAGACCTTAAGCAGATTCAAATAGGGTTTGATTTTCCCAAGTTTCTGCTGCGAACTTCTGTATCTCGTCCTTTGTTCCTTCAATTTATATTGATACTCCCCTGGTGTATATCTTTTACCTTTTTCTGACAGCCTTTTCTCCTTAATCAGTTTCTCCAGTGATCTTTGTACCTTTATGGTCGTAGCTGCTACAGGCAAAAAACGATAAATCTCGGCAAAGTCGGGAGCATAATCAAAAAAAGAGAAGTATTTAATCACTTTCAGTATCTCTTTGTCCATAAAAGACTGCTAAATAGGCGAATTATGCGCATTTTTTTCACTATATCGATTTAGATTGTTATAACAGTCTAATCTAAATACTTGATAAGCGTTGCCGCAAAACCAGATAGCTAAATTCAATCAGCCTGAGCTGTCTGCGCCATCGCCAAGGTTGCCGCAATAGCCTGTATAACCATTCCAATCCTATTTTTCGAATAAACAAAGGTGCACGGTTAATTTTTCCGGCCAGATAATCAAAACCTCCCCCTACACCCATACAGATAATTCCGCTTAATCTGAGCCTATTTTCCCACAGCCAAAGCTCTTGTTGGGGGGAACCGAACGCCACCAGTAGTATACGGGGCTTCATATCAGACACTATAGAAAAAATTGCCTTTTCTTCACTTTTGGTTGGCTTAGTAATGTTCTTTATCCCCTCAATTCCAATATATTTTGCCTTAGGTTGAAGCCGATTATAGCAATCGGCTATGGTCTTTGCTAAATTACCCTTTCCCCCAATTAGCATCACTGTCAAGCGTTCTTTACCAGCCATGCTGAGCAGCTCTTGCATCAGATCTACTCCGGCTAGCCTTGAGGCAAGGCTAAGATTAAGCATTTTGCTTGCCAGGACAGTCCCAATCCCATCCATAATTTGAATCTGGGCTGTCTCAACAACCTTTTTAAACAAAGGAATTTTCCTAGTTAGAATGACAATTTCCGGGTTAATTGAGACAATATGATAAAAACTGTGTAAATTTTTGCTGTCTTTTTTAATTTTATCTAGGATTAAATTTTTACTTAATGTATGAAGCTCTAAACCCAATAATCTTTTATCACTCATATATAAAATAAAATTATAAGTCTATAAAATTAATATATAATTTAAATTTTTATATCTTTAGTTCCAATTTTATGAACATCTTTTTTATTATTAAAACAATTTAATTGTACTTATTTAATAATTATTTTAAAAATTTTATAGTAAAAACTATATTAAAATATATTCAAGCTTTTTTCTTACCACTTTATTATTTGTCCATTTTCTCTATAAATATTATAGGTTTTTATCTAATTGCTTCTTTAAATCTATCTAAATTCTCTATTGCCATCCCTACCCCGCGGATCACGCAAAACAAAGGTTCTTCGACTACAAAAGCCGGAACTCCACTATAATAAGTGATAAAGGCATCAATATTATTCAGAAGAGAACTCCCTCCGGAAAGAACAATCCCTTTGTCGACGATATCAGCAGATAATTCCGGCGGAGTTTGACTTAAGACTTCTTTGATGCCTTCCAAAATTTGTCTGAGGGGCTTCTGGATGCCTTCATTAATTGTAACCTCTCCTATCTCCAGAATTTTTGGCAGCCCAGTTTGAAAATCGCGACCCTTGACTTCCATTGTTTTTTCTTGATAGTTGTCTTTATTATCAATGAAAGCATTTCCGAGACGAATCTTAATCTCTTCTGCGGTACGCTCACCAACAATTAAACTATGTTTTTTACGCATATGATTAATTATAGCTTCATCTAATCTTGTGCCGGCGGTCTTCACAGTTTTATAGGAAACGAGTTGGCCTAAGGAAATAACGGCAATTTCGGCTGTCCCACCGCCCAGATTGACGATCATATGACCTGAGGGTTGAGAGATCGGAACCTTAGCTCCGATTGCGGCCGCCAAAGGCTCTTCAATTAGGTAAACGTTTGAGGTGCCGGCATGCTTGCAGGCTGAGACGACAGCTCGTTTTTCAACTTGGGAGGCGCCTCCCGGGATAGAAATCATCACTTCCGGCCAAAAAATTCTCCCTTTGAGAGCTTTTTTCAAAAAATAAGTGATCATTGCCGAAGTTGTAGTGTAATCTGCGATTACTCCACCACGCATCGGCCTTGAAGCCACAATTGATCCGGGTGTTCTCCCCAACATTTCATTTGCATCGTCACCCACAGCCAAAATTTGTCTATCCTCAAGTGAGTATGCTACTACTGTAGGCTCATTAATGACAATTCCTTCCTTTTCTACATAAACAAGAGTATTGGCTGTTCCCAAATCGATACCAACTTTCCTAGACCAAAGCATGGGTATATTGTATAATATCTTCGAGAGTTTGAAATTTTATTTTTCTAAACCCTCCGTTTTTAATATATCAATATATTAGTTAAATAGCTCAAAATATTACAATTATGAATTGGTGGTCATTTTTAGTCAGGTTTGTTTTTATCATTCTTTTTTTGGCTTTGATTGTGGCCGTAATCGCTTTTGCTCGCGGTTATAGGTTGGACTTAGAAAAAGGTTCTGTTTCACCCACTGGTATTTTAGCTATCAGCTCTTCTCCAAAGGCAGCCAAAGTTTATATCAATGGCGAATTTAAAGGAGCTACTGATCTTAATCTGACGCTCCCCCCCGGCAATTATAAAGTAGAAATCCAAAAAGACGGTTATACTAGTTACTCAACCAATATCACACTCAAAGGTGAATTAGTAGAAACGGTCGATCCGATCCTTTTCCCGGTTAATCCCTCCCTCACGCCTTTAACCAATTTAGGGATTGTCAAAGCAGTCCAAGTTGATCAATCAGATAAGGTAATTCTTTTCTCCGATGCAGACAATGGTCAAGAAAAAGCTGGAATATATCTTTTTGATGCTAATAACGGGCCAATTTCTTTTTTCCCTCCGTTAAAAACTATTATTCTCAAAACTAAACTGCCGCCGGGAGTCGATCTGAGCAAAACACAGGTCAATTTCTCCTTCGATTTCAAAGAAGCAATCTTTGATTTTACCTTGCCAGATAGCTCCGTAATCTCTTATCTTTTCTCACTTGATGCGGAGAATCAGGACCTTTTTAACGTCACTTCTTCGCGAGCTAATCTCCTTCAGGCTTGGGCCGATGAAAAACAAAAAGAGACCCAGAAAATTATGGAAAGTTTCCCCAAAGAGATACAGAAAATAGCCTCAAGTTCGTTTGATATTATTTCTTTTTCCCCTAGCCAAACCAAAATTCTTTATAAGGCTACAGCTAACGTTACCGTCCCCTTGATTATTAATCCACCGCTTATTGCTTCAAATCAAACTCCGGAGGTTCGTATGCTGACGAAAAATTCTTTTTATGTCTATGATCAAAAGGAAGATAAAAACTTCCTCATTGACGGTGATAAAATCAAACAAGGAGGAGTTGCCTGGTATACCGATTCCAAACATTTTGTCTTTAAGGATGATAAGCAGATTGTTCTTCTAAATTATGACGGCAAGAACAGGCAGATTGTGTATTCCGGACCAATCAGCGGCGATTTCTTCGCGGTAAATTCAGATGGTAATGTGGAAATTCTGGCCAACCTCAATCCTCAATCAAATAAATATCCAGACCTCTACCAGATCGGCCTAAGATAAGCTCCTAGCGGGCTTTACGCGTGGCAAAAACCAATAAACGCTTGAGAGTAGTCCCTGGAGGCCAACACGTCTGTAGAGTCAAAAACTCGCCGTTTGATTTGCGGGTTAAAAACTCTATTTGATCGGGATTAACAATTTGCTTGCCGATTACGTTGTAGACATATCTTTGACCTTTATAAAAAAGGTCTATCTCATCACCCTTATTCAGTTTATAAAGTAGATAGAAAACGGCGTTGTAAGTGCCAACATTCCAAAAATAATCGGTAGAGTGCGCAAAGAGGTAAATATGACCATTTTCGCCGGGAAAAGCAGTGCCCCGAGCATGCGCTACGCCTTTTCTCAATGCAGCTAAGTATTCGCTCTCATTGGCCGGATCGACGTTAGGGATAACTCGAGCGTCGGCCGCCAACTTGGGAATAATAATACTGAAATTTGGGTCTTCGGGCGTCAGCACTTGAATCTTCTTATCTCTAAAAGCCTGTGCCAAAGCTCCTTTTTGTTGAGTTAGGTCCTGCTCAACCACATATTTTTTGTTGGTTAGATAATTGTCGCTGAAG
This sequence comes from uncultured Gammaproteobacteria bacterium, assembly GCA_964566425.1. GTDB lineage: Bacteria > Patescibacteriota > Microgenomatia > UBA1406 > GWC2-37-13 > CAZMIL01. The sequence continues at coordinate 12,813 of CAZMIL010000016.1, forward strand.
TAACGAATCTCCTCACTGATCGGCAAATAGAAAGTCTTAACGATAAAAAATAGAGAAGAAAGAATCAAAAAATTGCCAAGCGTGCGCAAAATAAGGATCTTATTGTATTCACGCATGTCTAAAGTTTAGCATAATTGTTATAATTACCCTACAATAGTCCTCGTAGTTCAACGGACAGAATAGTCGCGTCCTAAGCGATTGATGGAGGTTCGATTCCTCCCGGGGACACCAACCTTGAAGTTCAGCTTGTCCTTAGGAGTTTTAACAAAATTGATTCCTCCAAGAACACTACTTATTGTAGAGCTTTCTCGTCACTGCGCTCATAAGAAACGAGCTCATCACGACTAAACCAAAGCGGAATCTCGTATTTGGCTTCTTCTAAACTGCCCGAAGCATGAAGCAAATTTTTTACTGCCCTTTTTCCCGTATTAGCAAGATACGACGAATCGAAAGAAAAATCACCTCGAATTGTGCCTGGAGCAGATTTTAACGGCAGAGTATGCCCTGTCATTTTGCGCACCAATTCCACCACATGCGGTCCTTCCAAAACAACCGCTAGAACCGGCCCGGAAGTTATATAGTCCAAGAGCCAAACACGAACTAATCTACCTATTTCTTTGGGATTATCCGTACCGAGAAGTTTTTTTGCATCCATACGCATTTCGTGGTAATGTTCGAGGCTTTTTTTACCTATTCCTTCCCAAAGTTCAACTCTATCTGCAGGATAATGTTTTTCTGCAAGTGGCTTATCAACTTGGCACATTCTTATAGCCACAATTTTCAATCCTGCTTGTTCAAAACGTCGCAAAATTTCTCCGCTCAATCCGCGTATAACTCCATCAGGCTTAATCACCACCAATGTTTGTTCCATGAGCTTAGTATAAATTAGAAAAAAGCAAGTATCAAGAGCTCTTCAAAGCTGTCTAAGTTAATACTCGAAGGAGTTCATAATTAAAAAATCGTTTAGAACATTAATTAGGCTTTAATAAGCTACAGAGTTGATTTTTGCGAATTATAGGCTAAAAAATTTTCTCAGAAATAAAATTTAGTGAAAAAGTTAATAATCTGCTGACCAAAGAAAAGCATTATGAGAAATCCCAGAGCCAAAAAAGGACCAAAAGCGATTGCGTCTTTGAGTTTTTTTTTCTGGATAAAAACTAGAATTAAACCAAAGATCGCTCCGGCGATGAAAGCAAAATAAAGAGCGAAAAAACCAGCGATTAATCCCAAATAAAAACCGATTACAAAGGCGAATTTAACATCTCCCAATCCCATTCCTCGGCCTTTTGTAATAAGATAAATCAACAGAAGTGGTAACACAAGTGTCACGCCGGCGAGAAGATGGTTTAACCAAAAAGACCAACCTAACCCCCCTGTTAAGTAAAAAATACTGATAGAGAAAAGCAATAATGTAATAATAATCTGATCTGGTATGATCGTGTACTTCCAATCAGCAAAAAAAATAACAATGAGCCCAGAGATTAATCCTAGAGAAAAAATTTTCACAATTACATTTGTCTCCGGCAAGTAAACCCATGAAATAATAAAAAACAGTCCTGTAAGTAATTCAACCATAGGATATCGCACCGACAATTTCCGATTACAATAGCGACATCTACCTTGCAAAAGAAGAAAAGAAAATACTGGAACTAAATCCTTGGCGGATAATTTTTTGTGACAAAAATCGCATTGTGATCGCCCAAGAATGCTTTTTCCTTTGGGTAATCGATCGCTTAAAACATTAAGAAAAGAGCCTATCGCCAGTCCTACTACAAAGAGATATATTAGTACCATTAACTCCAGTATAAAGTATAGAGAGTAGGGATAGCAATTTTTGTAAAAAAGGAAGTCTCGCTAATACGTAGGAAGAAGATTACTTTATAACAAAAATTGTCCTTTGAGAGGCTTTAAATCGTGAGCACTTCTTCAAAATCGCTTTTTCTTTCATAAGGCCCAATTAGAGCGAGATTCAATTTTTCAGGCTTAAAAATATCTTGCGCGACTGCGATAACCTCGCTAAGTGTGACTTTTTCAACCTGACTGATAACTTGCTGTGGTGAGGTAACTTCACCCTCCAAAAGGAGCTTTGTACCGTAAAAATGGGCTAAATTAAATGAATCCTCTAATGACAAAAGTAATCTCCCTTTGATTAATTCTTTGGCCATTTTTAGCTGTTCTTCTTTGACCTCTCCTTTGGATATTTTTTTATGCTCTTTGAGCGTAACTTCAATTGCTTCTTTAACCTTGCTCAGATCATTAGTGATCCCCGCACTGGTATAGAAATTTCCAACATCATTATAAAGTTCTCTACTGGTTGAAATATAATAACACAGACCCCTTCTTTCTCTGACTTCGATGAACAAACGTGAGGCCATCCCACCGCCCAGAATCGCTGATAAAAGCAACAATGCATACCTTCGTTTATCGGTAAAAGGATAGGCACGAAAACCCAGTACAAAATGGCTTTGCTCGGTTTTTTTGTGCTTAAGTAAAATCTGAGGCTTGTCTTGTTTCTCAATTACTTTAGCAAAGTCTGCTTTTTTACCATCATCCCATTTGGCAAATTTTTCTTCAACGATTTCTTTTACTTTTTGTCCGTCATTCAGACTTCCTGCAACCACAAAAACCGCGTTTTTTGGATGATATAGCTCTTTAATATAGTCTGTAAAGGTCTGACGGGTAAATTTGGTGACAGTATTTTTAGTTCCTCCGATATCAAAACCTAAAGGATTATCAGGATAAAGTAAATTTTCAAACAGTTCACCAACCTTACGATAAGGAGTGTCTTCATAAAGGTTTAATTCTTCGACAATGACCCCTTTCTCGCGATTGATTTCTTCTTCCAAGAGAAAGGGTGTCAAGACCATATCGGAAAGAACGTCAGACAACGTGGTGAAATGCTCATTTGTAGCTTTTATCCAATAACCGGTATGGTCTTTGGAAGTGAAAGCATTAAACACGCCACCCAAACTCTCGATCGTCGAAGCTATAACAAAGGAATTAGGGTATTTTTTTGAGCCTTTAAAAGCCATATGCTCAAAAAAATGAGCAACGCCATTATTAAGGCTATCTTCGTAGCGGGAACCTGCGCCGACTAACAGTAATGAAGTTAA
>CAZMIL010000017.1:0-15487 GCA_964566425.1 uncultured Gammaproteobacteria bacterium
CGATTGATCAGAAAACTACTTCTCATAATCCGCGTTCAACCGTTGGCACAATCACCGAAATCTATGATTATTTGCGGCTCTTGTTTGCCCGCGTTGGTCATCCACATTGTCCAAATTGCGGCCGTGAAATCAGCAAACTTTCTACAGACGAAATCGTAGATAAAGTTCTAACCATTATTGATAGCGAATTAGCTAGAGATAAAATCAAGTCTCATAACTTTCTTATACACTCACCGGTTATCAGGCAAAAGAAAGGCGAATTCAAGGAACTTTTGGATAATTTGAGGTCAAAAGGTTATGCCAATGCGCTAATTGATAAAAAACTTGTCAGCTTAAATGACGAAATCAATTTAATCAAAACCAATCGTCATGATATCAGTGCTGAGATTGACAATCTGTATGCTTCTTACAAGGAATTCAAAAATGCAGTTTTTAAAGCCAACCTCCGTTCCCGCTTGGCCAACAGCATCGAGCAAAGCATTAATCTCTCTGATGGGTTAGTAGTATTCGCTAGCAAAAATAAAGATTATTTATTCTCCGATAAGTTTTCTTGTCCAGTGTGTAATTTGTCTCTGCCCGAGTTGGAACCTCGAATGTTTTCTTTTAATTCACCCTTGGGTGCTTGTGAACGCTGTAAAGGTATAGGAACAATCTATAAGGTCGATCCCGAGCTTATACTCAACCCAAAGTTGAGCGTTAACGAAGGTGGAATTCTGCCTTTTAATAAATTGTTTTTTCAAGATACATGGTATATCCGTCTCCTTAAACAGTTTACCGAGGAGGAAAATATTGATTTAGACACCCCCCTGAATAAGCTTCCTAAGCAGAAATTGAACTTGATCTTACATGGCACGGGCAAAACTTATAAAGTCAACGGGCTGAATCGTCAAGGCCGTCAGACTGCTATTTTCGAAAAATTCGATGGAATTTTAGCAGAGTTAGAACGCCGTTTCTTCGGCAACGAAAATAATGGCGAATTCTTCGACATCAATAAATACCTTCGTGAGGAAATCTGTAAATCCTGCAATGGAAAAAGATTGAAAAAGGAAATTCTGGCGGTAACGATCGACAAAAAAAATATCTCCGAATTTAGCGAGCACTCAATTGAAAAACTACATGATTATTTGCAAAATCAACTTCAACAGGAACTCAACCTTTATGAGAAGGAGATTTCGAAAGGAATTTTCAAGGAAATTTTGAGTCGTTTAGATTTTTTAAATAATGTTGGCCTATCTTATCTTACTATTGCTCGCAGTGCTGCCTCGCTTTCTGGTGGAGAATCACAACGGATTAGATTAGCCTCGCAAATCGGCACCGGTCTGACAGGAGTTCTTTATGTCCTCGATGAGCCGTCAATCGGTCTACATCCCAAAGACCTTTCTGCTTTGATTAGTACTTTGCATAACTTGAAAAAGTTAGGAAATACCTTGGTTATTGTTGAACACGATCAATCAACCATGGAGGCGGCCGACCATTTGATCGAATTAGGCCCGAAAGCTGGCAAACATGGAGGAAGAATCATCTTTAATGGCACAATTTCTGCCATGAGGAAAACCCGTTCATCTTTAACCGGAAATTATCTCTCAGGCAAACGCAAAATTCATCTTGAAAAAAAAACTCTAGTCAAAACCTTGGGCGAGGTTGACTTACTGGGCGCATCACAGTTTAATCTCAAAAATATCAATTTAAAGCTTCCTCTGGGCAATTTAATCGGAGTAACCGGTGTTTCAGGCTCTGGTAAATCAACGTTGATTGTAGAAACATTATTTCCTGCCCTTAAATATCATTTAGAGGGACATTTCTCCGATTCGATGGGAGAATTTCAGAGGTTGGAAGGCTTCCAATACGTCGACCGCGTCTATTTAGTTGAGCAATCGCCTATAGGTAGAACTCCGCGCTCTAATCCTGCAACTTATATTGGATTTTTCGACAATATTCGTGAAATTTTTGCCCAAACCACTGACGCCAAAATGAAAGGTTTTAAAAAGGGTCGTTTCTCTTTTAATCTCAAAGGTGGACGTTGTGAGAAATGTCAGGGCGCGGGCGTAATTAAAATCGAAATGCAATTTCTGGCGGACGTCTATATTAAGTGCGATGTCTGCAATGGCCAACGCTACAATCAGGAGACGTTAGCTGTTCATTATAAGGAAAAAAATATTTATGATATTTTAGAGATGACAGTAGATGAAGCTGCCGAATTTTTCCAGAGTCACTTCCAGATTTATCAAAAGCTTTTGTGGCTGAAAGAAGTTGGCTTAGGCTATATCGAACTTGGCCAACCAGCTCCTACATTTTCCGGTGGGGAGGCACAAAGAATTAAACTGGCTAATGAATTGTCTCGAAGAGAGAGTGGAAGAACAGTTTATATTCTTGACGAACCAACTACTGGCCTCCATTTTTATGATGTCGAAAAATTACTTCATGCTTTATATAGCTTAGTCGAAAGGGGAAATACCGTAATCGTTATTGAACATAATCTTGATGTAATCAAAAACTGTCAATATATAGTCGATTTAGGCCCTGATGGAGGAAACAAGGGCGGACAAATTATCTACCAGGGCTACATCGATGGAATCGTTAAAGAAAAAAAATCTTACACAGGAGAATTTCTCAAAAAATATCTATAATTAAGAGAGATGCGAAAAATCTTATATTCCGCGCTTTTACTACTGTTCGGTTTGTTTTTTGTCTTTTCAATCAACGCTCAAAATTATCGAGATGATTACAATGTCGACTATAACATTCAACAGAGCAATCAAGATATCTCAACCACGGTTAACTTTAATGTCAAAATCACCAATCTGCGTTCTGATCTGTATGTTAAGAAATTTACACTGACTTTTCCCAAGAGTTTTGCTATCAGTAATCTTAAAGCTTCCGACGACAGTGGCCCGATTAGCGCCCAAGTGAACCAAGATCAAAACAACATCCAAATCAATGTCGAATTTAACAATCCTTATATCGGCAAGGGGACTTCAAATAATTTTTACCTCACCTTTAATCAAAATAACTTATTTAAAGTCAGTGGCAACGTTTGGGAGGTTATCCTCCCGACAATCTTAGGCCAAAGATTCGGAGATTACATAGTTAAAATTCACCTCCCGCAGGATACCAATAAGAAAATCTCAATTGCAAAACCTAAACCAGACCAAATTAGCGGAAATGTTATCTCTTGGAAGAATCCAACTGGTAAGACAATTTATGCTGTTTTTGGCGATAAGCAATTTTATAATCTAAATCTTACATATTCTGTGGAAAATCCCAAGTTATATCGTGTCTATACCGATGTTGCCTTTCCTCCAGACATGCTTCATCAGAAAATCTATGTCACCCAGATAAACCCCGCACCAGTCATGACCTACATTGATGAAGATGGCAATTTTATGGGCAGATATTACTTGAACCCGCGGGAAACTAAAACTATTACTTTCCAAGGTCTGGCAGAACTTTCCGTGGCCGCTCGACCGGAAATTCAAGTCTTAAATCAAAAACAACTGTTCCTACAAAAACCGTTTCTACTTTCTCAAACCAAATACTGGAAAATTGACCAAATCGATAAGTATTCAAGCTTGAAAACACCTGCGGATATTTTTAACTTCATTGATGCTAATTTTAGTTATGATTATCAGAGATTCAATAGTAATAATATCCAGCGCCTGGGCGCAACATTTGCCTTAGCTAATCCTACCAAAGCTATGTGCTTAGAATTTACCGACGCATTTGTCGCTCTGGCTCGGGAAAAGGGAATTTATTCTCGAGAAATTGAAGGTTACGGTTTTTCCAGCGACGCACAGTTACGACCTATGTCTTTGTTAACCGATATCTTGCATGCCTGGCCGGAATATTATGATCCAAGCCAACAGCAGTGGATAACTATTGACCCCACATGGCAAAATACTTCCGGCATAGATTATTTTAATTCTCTTGATCTTAACCATATCGCTTTTGCCATTCATGGAAAAAGAGCTGACTATCCTTTACCTGCAGGAATGTATAAAACAAACAAGAACCGTAATGTTAAGGTTCAAGCTGTCACTTCTATTCCTGTACAAAACAACAGTTTAATTGTCAGTCATACCAATCTTGTAAAGCAAGCCAGTAATGGCAAAGTTTACAACGGCATAATCTATCTTAAAAATAACGGGAACGTCTTTCAATACGATCTTCCGATAAATCTTAGTGCTAGAGATTTACAACTTTCCCAAAGCGACTTCATCGTTGCTGCCTTAGCTCCCGGCGAGGAAAAGGCGATTAGTTTTTCATATCAACCTACCACCTTAACCAAAAGTGGAGGAATAATAATCTTAAAAAGCGACGGAAAACAACTCTATTCGACAGCTATCAAACCTCAACCTGTTTATTATGCTTATGTCACAAAACTCGCAATTTTATTCTTGGTTTTGTGTACAATATTTTTATTGTTCAAAGCTTATAGACATTGGAGAAAAAAATGACTATTAGGCAAAAGGTCAAAAAGTTCTTGTCAATCCTTGGACCAGGATTTATCACAGGTTCATCAGACGATGATCCTTCTGGTATAGCTACATATTCACAAACTGGCGCCTTGTTTGGTCTCACTCAGTTGTGGACTGCGTTATATACCACTCCTTTTATGACTTCTGTCCAAGAAGCCTGTGGTCGAATAGGCATGGTTACAGGTAAAGGATTAGCGGGAATAATCCGCAGACATTATTCAAAACCTTTACTTTATACTGCAATTGGTTTGCTTTTATTTGCCAATACAATCAATATTGGAGCAGACTTAGGCGCAATGGCTTCTTCGGCGCAATTGGTTTTTGGTTTGCCCTTTAGTTTGTGGTTAATTATTATGGTAATAATAACCTTACTTTTGGAAGTTTTTGTTTCCTATAGAGTCTATTCTCGCGTTTTAAAGTATTTGGCTTTCTCACTTTTTTCTTACGTCATTGTTGCCTTAATCCTTAAGCAAGATTGGTCGAAAATTTTGCAAGCTACTTTTACACCACATTTTATTTTGAGTAGAGATTATATCATCAATCTCGCAGCCTTATTAGGAACAACTATCTCGCCTTATCTTTTTTTCTGGCAAGCAGATGAGGAAGTTGAAGAAGAGATTGAAAAACATAAATTAGTAATGATGGGTAGAGGAGTGCCAAAAATCAGAAAACACGATATTAGAGAGATGAAATTAGATACAACAATTGGGATACTTTTTTCACAGACAACAACTTTCTTCATTATCATCGCTGCAGCTTCAACCCTTGGAGCCGCGCGCATAATCAATGTTCAAACCGCGAACCAAGCTGCTGAGGCTTTGCGGCCGCTCGCCGGTAATTTTACCTTTTTATTGTTCGCGCTAGGTATTGTCGGGACGGGTTTGTTGGCGGTGCCGGTTTTAGCCGGGTCTGCTTCCTACGCTATTGCCGAAGCTTTTGGTTGGAAAGAAGGACTATATCGAAAATTCAAGCAGGCCCATGGCTTTTATGGTGTAATCACGATTGCCACTCTGTTGGGTTTGCTGATTAACTTCAGCCCTCTCAAACCTTTTCAAATCCTTTATTATACAGCTGTTCTCAACGGAATCTTCGCCCCCCCTCTGTTGGCAATGATTATAATCATCGGAAATAATAAGCAAATCATGGGGAACTATACAAACTCATGGTTGAGTAATCTGGCCAATATTTTAATTACAGTCGTTATGACTCTCGTTGCTGCTGTTGTCATCCTCTCATTTTTCTATCGCTAAAAAGGGCAGTATAATAAGCTTATTTATGGATGAATTGCAAGGTCAGAAAGTAATTCTGGATAAAGAGCAGATAAAAAAGGTCCCCGCGGTCAGTGGAATTTATATGTTCATCAACAAGGGTAAAATCTTGTATGTTGGAAAATCTGTCAATCTTAAAGCGCGTCTTCACTCTCACTTGGAAAATGCAAAAGTGGATCGCAAAGAGGCAAAAATTATTAATGATTCGGTTGAAATAGAATACTTCCCTACAGATTCTGAGTTTAAAGCCCTAATTCTTGAGGCTAAACTAATTCAAACACACCGTCCTAAATACAATGTCCGCTGGATTGATGACAAAAGTTATCTTTATATTAAAATCACCAAGCGCGACAACTTTCCCAAAATCTTTTTGGTAAGAAAGGAGAAAGATTCGCGAGCCGTTTTTTTTGGTCCCTTTCCTTCTGTCAGAAGCGCCCATAATCTTTTGCACCAAATCCGAAAAATCTTTCCTTTTTGTTCGCAAAAAAAAATCGGCCATCGACCTTGCTTCCACTCGCAAATAGGTTTATGCAAACCATGTCCCAATTACATTGAAAATTTATCTGACTCTGCGCTAAAACAGTCTCTAACTAAAGAGTATAAGTACAATATTAAACAAGTCATCAAGATTTTGAGCGGAAATTTGAGCAGTGTTGAAAAAAGCTTCCGACAGGAGCTCACTTCTTTAACCAAACAGCAAGAATTTGAACAAGCACTTGAGGTCAGAAATCACTTTTATGAGTTTCGTAAGTTGATTACTCAACAGCTTTTCGATACTCAAGAATTCTCCAATTATAATATTAGCGCCAAAGCATTAGCCGATTTGTTACAAATCCTCCATAATTATTTACCCTCAGTAAATAATTTATCGCGAATAGAATGCTATGATATCAGCAGTCTTTCACAAAAAGAAGCAACTGGCTCGATGGTTGTGTTGACAGAAGGAACAGCCGACAAGAGCCAATATCGCAAATTCAAAGTTAAAAATCCGCATATTTTCTCCGATTTTGCCATGCTTGAAGAAGTGATTAAACGCCGATTTAAGAATAAGTGGACTCAACCCAATTTGATAGTTGTTGATGGGGGCAAGCCGCAGGTGCGTACAGTGTTGAGAACTTTAGCCGAGATTGATAAAAGGGTACCGGTAATCGGCCTCGCCAAAAATCCAGATCGCATAATCATCGGAGGCCAAAATCTGCCCACCATTCGCCCTAATATCCACCGCAACGGCTTCAATTTATTACGTTTCATTCGAGATGAATCACATCGCTTTGCTCATAAATACCACCTTTACCTGCGCGACAAAAAATTCTACAATAAGAGATAGATTATGAAGAAAATTCTGCGAATGATTGTTTTTTCAGGAGTGGGCGTCTATCTCACTGCTTTATGGAATAAGGGTTTTATTATCCAGCTTGCACCTCTACTCTTTCTTGAAACAACCTTGCTTATTGCTCTTGCTTACTATCTCATCATTCCGATTGCTAAAACTATTCTTTTGCCTATAAATATTCTCACTTTTGGCCTATTATCTATACTCCTTTATGCTTTAACTTTTTATATCTTGAATAATTATTTCGCTTTCATACAAATCCACGCCTGGACATTTCCAGGAATAAGCTATTATGGAATCACCATCCGTACTTTGTCAGTCGGCTACTGGCTCAATCTGTTCTTGGTTTCTGTCTCCGTTTCGGCTATAATTAAGGGGTTAGATCGTCTAATTTAAGATGAAAGATATTCTGATCATCATCAACATTGTTGTTTCTATACTAATTGTCTTGTTTATTTTTATTCAAGGCAAAGGTGCAGGTTTAGGTAGCGCTTGGGGGGGTGGGGGAGAATTTTATCAAACTCGCCGAGGAATCGAAAAAATAACTCTGCGTTTAACCGTCATTTTAATTGCGATTTTTTTGGTTGTCTCAATCCTAAATCTGTTCTAAACTCATGGCAATTAACGCAAAATTCTTCCGTTATTATTATTGGTTAGCAGTTGAATTTATCAAAAAACATCTGCGGATGATTTTGCTCTCTTTCTTTTTGAGTTTTTTTATCCTCGTTAGCTTGGTTTCGTTTTCTCCTCTTTTAAACAGATTTTTCTTCACCCGTAAGCAAGTCATTGGCATCGTTGGAGCTTATAACCTAAATAATTTACCCGATGAAATCTTGCAGAACATTTCGCACGGCTTAGTCTATATTAACGACAAGGGAGAAATCATCCCTGCTTTAGCTTCCTCCTGGGAAATGCTCAAAGGAGGACAGGAATTTCAATTTCATTTAAAGAACAATCTCGTCTGGGATGATGGGAAAAATTTTACGACAAAAGACCTACAATATCAGTTTAAGGATGTTGAGGTTAAGAAAATTGATGACTATACACTTTATTTCACTCTTAAAAAGAAATTACCTATCTATCCTACTTATTGAACCAAGCCTATATTGCGCTATCCTCTGCATGGAGTAGTTGGTCTCTATAAAATTGATAACTTCAAGCTCAGGCAAGGAGTGCTAACAGAAATTGATCTTTCGCCGAATAAGAACGATTTGCCATTAATGATCTACAAATTCTATGGCGATGAGAATGAACTAATCGATGCTTACAAAACAGGAGAAATTAATCAGATGACCCTCTATCGTAAAAGTCTAGCCGACCCTTTTTTGCAATGGAAAAACACTACTGTTAAACGGTCAACCGACTATAGTCGCGTAATGACTCTCTTTTTTAACTTCAAGACTCAGCAGCTCCAGGATAAAGGCTTTAGAGAAGCCGTTGCTTTAAGTCTTCCATATGATCAGTTGACAAAATTTGGAGAACCGGCAAACGGCCCGATTCCGCCTACTTCTTGGGCTTATAATCCAGATCTAAAGTCTACAGTTGAAGATTTAGCTACTGCCAAAAATACTTTTCAGAAAGATAGTAAAAACGCAAGCGCCTCGGCCAAACTCAAATTCCAAACTTTTTATGATTACTTGACTACGGCTAATTTAATCGATAATAAGCTTAAGGAGGCCGGTTTGAAGACAAACTTGACTTTGAGTCCTGTGCAGACAGCTGATTTTGATCTTTTGCTTGCCTTCTGGCAAATCCCTAAAGACCCAGATCAATATTTTTTTTGGCATTCGACTCAAATACAAAGCAATTTTTTGAGTTATAAAAGTGTCAAAGTTGACAAATTGCTCGAAGATGGAAGAAGTGTCCTCAAACCGGCTGATAGGAAAAATTTTTATTTACAATTCCAAAAAGCACTTACTGATGATGTTCCCGCGATCTTCCTCTATTATCCTTATGCCTACACAGTGCAGCGTCGGTAAGGCGAAGTGTCATCTTGAACGGATGAGGGATCTATCTGTTTGTTTGATATAATTTATACTGCTTGCCGGGGTGGTGAAATTGGTATACACGCGAGACTTAAGATCTCGTGGCTGCATAAGCCGTGTGGGTTCGAGTCCCACTCCCGGCACTAGATAGCCTTTCTAGCTCAATGGCAGAGCAGCGGTTTTGTAAACCGTCGATCGGAGTTCGATTCTCCGGAAAGGCTCAAACTGCTATAATAAAAGCACTGTTCCCGTAGCTCAATTGGATAGAGCAATTCCCTTCTAAGGAATAGGTTGCGTGTTCGACTCACGCCGGGAACGCATTTTTTTATGGAGAAATAAAAAGTGTCGGGGAGAGGACTTGAACCTCCACTCCTTGTTTAAGGGAACTAGCCCCTCAAGCTAGCGCGTCTACCAATTCCGCCACCCCGACTGACAACGTTAATTATAGCATCAAATTAAGGCAACTTTGAGATGGTGGAGGGCTTTTGTGGTTAATAGTCTACCACGAGGCGTTTTTTTAATAAAACCTATTTGCAACAAATAAGGCTCAATAAACTCTTCGACAGTCCGTTTATCTTCCGAGAGAGCAGAAGCAATCGTTTCCACTCCAACCGGTGAATTTTGAAACTTAATCCCTAGAACTTGTAGATATTTTCTGTCCACATCGCTCAAACCATATTCATCAAGCTCAAGTAAAGAAAAAAGTTTTGTGAGTAATTCATTGTCAATCTTTTTATGTTTATCGACGTCAAAAATGTCACGGGCCCGCTTGAGAATTCTATTGGCAACACGAGGGGTTCTTCTTGATCTTTTAGCAATTTCTTTAGCCGCTTTCTGATCAATCGGTAAACCTAGGATCTTTGCCGAGCGCTGAAGAATTTTCATTACCTCTTCATCAGTGTAGTAATCAAGGCGCAAAATCAATCCAAATCTGTCCCTCAATGGCGGAGAAAGCAAGGCTAAACGCGTTGTTGCTCCAACAATGGTGATCTTAGGAATCGGCAGGCGAACAGTGCGTGCGGCCGGACCTTTGCCAATAATAATGTCCAACATATATTCCTCCATTACGGGGTAGAGAACTTCCTCAACTGTTTTAGGGAGTCGATGAATTTCATCAATAAACAATACATCATTGTCTTTAAGATTGGTTAGAATTGCGGCCAAATCGCCTGATCTTTCAATTACCGCTCCGGAAGTTATCTTAATGTCGCCGGAAAGCTCTATAGCGATAATATGAGCAAGGGTCGTTTTGCCGATACCTGGAGGACCATAAAAAAGAAGGTGTTCTGACGCTGCGCCGCGCCCTTTTGCGGCTTTGATAAACATTTTTAAAGTTTTAACCACGCCTTCTTGACCGACATATTCGTCTAGTTTTTTAGGACGTAGATTGGTTACCGCAGAGTCGCTCATGCCACAATTATACAGCTTTTAGCTTCACTTTGTAGTTTTGCGCAGAGCCTCACGTATTCTTTCTTCAATAGATAAATTTTTGGGTAATTTAGCCACAGTCTTTTTTGCTTCAGCCGACTTGAAACCCAAAGAAACAAGAGCGTCAATAACTGTTCTATCTTCTTCACTCAAATACATTTTTTCCATTTGAAATTCTGACTTTAATTTTTGTGTAAGCTCTAGAATGATCTTCATTGCAGTTTTGCTACCCAAACCAGGGATTTTGGAAAAGTAATTGATATCATTTGCTTTAATCGCTGCAAGCAATTCATCTTCGCGACTGAAGGAGATTACAGTAAAGGCAATTTTCGGACCGACGCCGGAAATAGAGATTAATTGTTTAAAGAGGTTTCGCTCTTGTTTAGTTTTAAAAGCAAATAAAATTTGCGCGTCTTCTCGAATCTGCAGATAAGTATAAACATCTATTGCTTTGCCTAATTGGTGGGAAGAAATCAAAACAGGTGTTAAAAAAACTTCATAGGAAAGACCGTCAGATATCTCAATAAGACCTATATTACCATCCAATTCTATCAATTTCCCTTTGATTTTTCCGATCATTTTAATTCCTCGCGCTCAATTTGCCACAATCTATTATACTTTGCCACACGCTCTCCGCGCGAGGGCGCGCCAAATTTGACAAATTCAGATTGGATGCCGACAGCGAAATCTGCAATTAAACTGTCGTTAGTTTCTCCTGAACGATGTGAAACTACACAAGCGAAGTCGTTTTGTTTGGCTACGTTAACGACCTCAAGAGTCTGTGTAATTGTTCCAATTTGATTGGGTTTAATTAAAATTGCATTGCTGGCTTTTTGTTTAATCGCTGTCTGCAATCTCTCTTTGTTAGTAACTAATAAATCATCACCTATCAAATAAGTATTTTTGGAGATAAGTTTGTTTAAAGCCGCCCAACCATCAAAATCATCTTCGTCAAGCGGATCCTCAATACATAGGAAAGAATATTCCTTAAGTAATTTCGTGATAAATTCAATGAAATCATTGCGATTAAGGGGCTGCGGTTTATCCCTAATTGTATAATGTTGCTCTTTATAAAAGTGTGAGGCGGCCATATCCATTCCTAGAAAAATATCTCGGCCTTGTTTTAGATTGCGTCTAGATATGGCCTCTGCCAGAACCTCAAAAGCATCGATGTTAGTGCTTAAATTGGGGGCGAAGCCGCCTTCCGCGCCAACTGAGATATTGGCATTTCGATAAACTAAAACTCTTTCTATTTCATGAAAAAGCTCGACTCCCATTTCAAAAGCGTTGGCAAAAGAAAATCTCGAGGAGGGAATTAATTGGAATTCTTGTATATCTAAATTATTGTTGGCATGCTTACCACCGTTTATTAAATTAAAAATTGGGGTCGGCACCTTTTCGATCCTGATATCTGTCTTAAATAATTTTTTATAAATTTGATTAACATACTTAAACAACGGTATTCCTTGCACAGCGGCGCCTGCCTTTAAAGCCAGTTGGGAAATGGTCAAAATGGTATTAGCTCCGATTCTTTGATTGTTGGCGGCATTGACTTTCACTAACCACTTATCGATATCGTCTTGACGTTGTGGATTGACACCGATCAGTTTTGGCGCTATCATTTCATTAATCAACGTCACTGCTAGTGTCACGCCCATGCCATCAAAGCGATCCGGATCGCCATCTCTGATTTCACGTACCTCATACTTACCCACAGAAGTCCCTGCAGGCACAGCGGTTACAACCTCCAAATTGTTATCAAGAGTCATTCTTGCTTCAATAGTAGGATAACTACGAGAGTCAATGATTTCATAAGCAACAATCTTCTTAATTTTCGCCATAGATATTTAGCGGTGTGAAATTAGTTGCTTGTTTTGCTTGTTTTGTCTGTTTAACAACATGCTTACTCTCAATTTGATGAATCAACTCTCGAGTTCGCTCAACTGCATCGGGATTTATTGAAACACTAGTAATTCCTTTGCGCACAAGAGTTTCTACCAACTCTGGATAATCAGATGCAGCCTGACCACAAATCGAGCAGGTAATGCCATGCTTTGCACAGGTTTCAACAATATACTCTAAAACAGACATTACCGTTGTGCTTCTTTCATCGTAGAGTGACGCAACTTCTGCGTTATCACGATCTACACCCAACAACATCATCGTCAAGTCATTGGTACCAATGGAAACGCCATCGATGCCAATTTTGATAAATTCTTCTAACTCTAGAGCACTTGCTGGAACCTCCACCATCATATAGAGTTTGAAACCTGGCAGATCAAATAGTCCCCGCTGAGTAATCAAACTCTTTATTTTAATCAACTCCCATGGTCGCCTAACAAAGGGAATCATTAAGTGCAAATTGTGATATCCCTTTTCCCAAACGGCTTTAATTGTGTCTAATTCAAGATTGAAGATCTCAGGATCAGCAATATATCTGGAAGCACCACGATAGCCAAGCATCGGATTTTCTTCTTTAGGTTCGTATTTTTCACCTCCAACTAAATGCCTATATTCATTAGTCTTGAAGTCGGTCGAACGATAAATGATTGGGCGCGGATGAAAGGGTTTGACAAATTCTAAAAGATCATGGGAAAGTTTTCTAATAAATAAAGCTTCACGGCCCTTCTTAATAAATTCTTTGGGATGTATTCCTATTTCGGCAATCATAAATTCGGCCCGCAGTAGACCTACCCCATCAACATCCATTTTTGCCACCTTGGCCGCTTCCTCCGGCTCCGCCAGATTGACATAAACTTTAGTTAAAGTACGCAATTTATGACGGTGGTTAATCCCGTTATGTTTGTGTTCCTTATCCTGTTTACTTTCTTCTCTGCTCAATTTTCCCTTGTATATCTCACCTTGAATTCCATTGACGGTAACAATTTCATCATTATGTAAAATCTTTGTCGCTCCATCTGCCCCGACAACTGCAGGGATCCCTAATTCGCGCGAAACAATAGCGGCATGAGAAGTGCGCCCACCTTTTTCAGTCACGATCGCCACCGCTTTTTTCATTGCAGGCACATAGTCGGGATTTGTCTGTGGCGCTACCAACACATCACCTTGTTTAATTTTAATTATTTCTTTTGGCGAAAAAATTACTTTTACCGGCCCGGCGCCGATGCCAGGAGAAGCCGGAGATCCTGTCAAAATCGGAGTTGGTAAGGAAGCTTCCTGACCATGCTTTTTATTTTGAGCTGAAATTTCTTTAATAGTCGTTATCGGTCGTGATTGAACAATAAATACTTTGTCACTTTCGATTGCCCATTCGATATCTTGAGGAAAAAAATAGTGTTTCTCAATATCTTTGACTAAAAGAGCAATTTGAATAATCTGTTCGTCACTGATCTTTTGCCTTGAACCCTCGCTCTTCGATAATTTAACATTAACGTTCTCTGATCCGCGTTTAACTAATTTCTTACCTTGGTGGCTGACCTTTTTCTGTAAAAAGACAAGTGAATTCTTAGCAATTTCATAGTGATCTGGATTCACCTCTCCTAGAACAATGTATTCCCCTAAACCAAAAATTGCCTCGATAATAATTTTAGTCTTGTCATTGGTAACAGGGTCAATGCTGAAAGCAACGCCAGATTGATCCGATTGAACCATCCGTTGAACAACTGCAGCTAATCCCACTTTTTTCTGATCAAAACCTTGCTGATGTCGGTAATAGATTGCTCTTTCCGTGAACAATGAAGCCCAACATTGTTTAACTTTCAACAAAAGAACGTGCTCACCACGAACATTGAGATAACTTTCTTGCTGGCCAGCGAACGAGGCCGTAGGTAAATCTTCTGCCGTTGCCGACGACCTTACTGCTACTAAAGGTTGCTTATATAAAGAAGCCTTGGTTTTTCCTTCTTTTAAATATTTTGCCTCTTTTGAGGAAAGCATTTCATAATGTTCAACGATTTCTCTGGCTAAATCACGAGGCATTTCAGCTTCCATGATTAAATTCTTGATGTGCTTGGAGGTTTCTTGAAGTTCGGTTGGATTATCGTAGTTTACAGCAGCAAGGACTTTCTTGATATTACGCTCAAGATTCTCCCTTTCCAGAAAATAAAAATAAGCATTGGCCGTCACGATAAAGCCGTAGGGGATAGGGAAACGTGCTTGAATCATTTCCCCTAGATTAGCTCCTTTACCACCGACCAATCCAATATCATCTTTATCAACCTCTTCAAACCAGACGAGGTGTTTTTTTCGGACCATATCTCCAGTGTAAAGATAAACTTAATTTTTTTCAACGCCATTATTCGCGGACTGATTCCAAGTAAATTACTACTGATTGACCTTGACAGTCAGTCCAAGATTGATTAAAATTGGCTTAATGGTTGTAAAAGAGTTCTAAGGCACTATTGGAAGCATCCCAACCGACCTGCTATCCTAACAGCCTACGTAAACTATTTAATTTTTGACTTTAAAAAGAAGCGCTATTTTTTGTGTGTCTTGACTGGGCCTGTAGTTCAGTTGGCTAGAACATCTCATTTGCAATGAGAAGGTCACCGGTTCGAGCCCGGTCAGGTCCACTGAGCACATTAACAAATTGGAAGTAATGGTAGGTCAATCTGCCCCGCCAATTGGCGGATGGCGGAAATTTGACTAAAGAAAGAGATGGAAGAACCAATGCCAATGGAGGATGCCTTGGCAGTTTGAGCCGATGAAGGACGCGTGGTCGAGCGCGAAAACAACGATGAGTCCTTAACCAGACGTTATCAATCGTTGGTTTCCCAATGGAGCAATCCCAAACGTAGTAATACGTTTGACCCCGACTTAAGTCGTGGGGGGCAACCCGGGGAACTGAAACATCTAAGTACCCGGAGGAAAAGAAATCATATGATATTCCGTAAGTAGCGGCGAGCGAAACCGGAAGAGCCTAAACCTTATCTTCGGATGAGGGGTTGCGGGACCACAGTAGGGAGGAGTATTTGATAGCAAAATGTTCTGGAAAGGACAATCAAAGAAGGTGAGAATCCTGTATGCAAAATTAAATAT
>CAZMIL010000018.1:0-14210 GCA_964566425.1 uncultured Gammaproteobacteria bacterium
TATTAAGGCTATCTTCGTAGCGGGAACCTGCGCCGACTAACAGTAATGAAGTTAACGTCGGAAAAGCTTTTGTATCGACTGTGACCAGTTTAAGGCCGTTTTTTAGGCTAAAAACCTCGGATTTCATGCCCTATTTTACTTTAAGGGGTCTCTCTTGGCAACAGCAGAAGAGTCGTTCATTCGGGGATTTCGCTGTCCAAACAGGTTTTAACCGCATTCAGCGAGCCTGCTTTGCAATAAGCTACCTTTGCAACATCGCCCACAAATTGATCAGTGTTTGAGCTTATCTGCGGTAAGGGGTATTTTTGACCTACGCTTATATATTGTGTAGATTTTATCAAACCCGGGGGATTAATCTTAAATGAATCAATGGTCGCGCTATTACCGTTTACTGGGTCAGTCTTGACTGTTTTGAGCTCAAGAGTGGTTTTCCCAGAAGTAGGATCGGGCGCTTTTGAGCATTTTAAAATGTATGTAGCTCCATCAACAAGCTCTTGAGTCCCGGTAACCGGATAATCATTTGTTGTTGAGTTTGCTCCAGCTATCCGACATTGAGTAAAAACTTTTCCTACATCCTTACCACAATTTGTTAGTTGGAGCTTAATTTGGGCTACGTTTGCCGCAAACTTGCCAATTTGAGTAATATTTGGCGAATCACTAAAACAAGTCGAACCGCTCGGCGCTTGATATTTGAACTTGGTCGCTACACCCACTGCTTGGTTTGCGGAAACATTTATAGTTGCTCCGGTTGTAGGTTTACCATAAGCCACTGATTGTTGGCTCACTGTATCGCCCGAAAAATGAACGCCAAAGTCTGTCGGCGTCCAATTCCCATAGAGCACTAGATTAACACCTGTATTAGTTGCCGCTCCATTTGCAACGGTAGAATTTGAGCCAATTCCAGAAAAATTATAGCTATATTGACTGTTAGTAGTTGCTGCATTAACAATCTTTATTCCCATAAAAATTGCCAGAATAAAAAGTAAGATAAACAAATTGAGAATTATTACATCTTTAATCAGGGGTTTTACAGTTTTTCTTTTCATTACAATTTATTTCGTCCGTAACATTAGGTCTCAAATTAAAGCTTAAAGTATACTTTTTACAATTGCAAGAGTAAAATATGTCTGATTGCCCGGTGGTGTAATGGTAGCACGCCTGACTCTGGATCAGGTAATCTAGGTTCGAATCCTAGCTGGGCAGCAAAAAGATTTAAAGGAGGTGAAGATTATGGAGGATGATCAAAATCCCATGGATATTTTTCAGAAAGAAGCACCTGAAGTTGCAAAAGCTTTTGATGGACTTATCAGCGCAATTAGAAACTCAAAAGGATTAAATGAAAAAACCAAACAACTTATTTATATCGCAATGAAGGCAACATTAGGTGATCACATAGCAATCAAATTCCATATTCCTATGGCAAAGAAGTTAGGTGCAAAGAAAGAAGAGGTTGTTGATGTAATTTTGATGACACTAACTGTGGCTGGAATCAAACCGGTTCTATCGGTATTACCGGAGGCAGTAAAAATATACGAGAATTCATAGCCTATTATCTTCAGCTATATAATAGTAATAGATAAGTTATAAGGTCCTTGGGGGATCCAGACCAAGAGACCCACAACGATGATAGTCAAAAAGAAGGATGGGTTTTATGTCCTGTCTGAAACTACAAGACACAATTTTGGCGGGCCGTATCAAACGCGGAAGGAGGCAAAAAAGCGTTTGCACCAAATTGAGTACTTCAAACATCTAAAAAAGTGAGTTAGATCACTGTATAATTCATTCATGAATACGCAGATGTTGACCGCGATAAAAACTCACTTTGGAGATGATTTTCAGGCTGCTTTCCCTCTCAACACTATTACTACAGTCCAAACTGGAGGCAAAGCAAAAGGGTTCGTTTGGACAAAAACTCTGGAGGAATTGGTATCTGCGGTTGAATTTTTGACTAAGAAGAAAGTCTCGTTCTTAGTTGTCGGGGGGTTAAGCAATCTCCTTTTTTCAGATCAAGGATTTGATGGTGTAATCGTTAAGAATCAAGCCGGAGGAATTGATCTTAATGAAAAAATAATCAATTCCCAAAGCGGAACTCCTTTGCAGGAATTGGTAGATTTTACAGTTGAGAACGGACTTGCCGGAATGCAAAAAATGACTGGAATTCCCGGCACAGTAGGTGGAGCAATCTATGGCAACGCCGGAGCATATGGACAAAATATTTCCGATTTTTTAACATCTGTAACTATACTCCATAAAGGGAAAAAAATAACTTTATCCAAAGATGATTGTAAATTTGCTTATCGAATGAGTATATTTAAACTAACCAAAGATCTTATTTTAAGTGCTAAATTTGCCTTGCCTACCAGCGATAAAAAAATTTTGAGTAAAGAATCTGCTGATATCTTGAGTCTAAGAATGAAAAAATATCTTCCCGGATTGAAAACTCCCGGCAGTTTTTTTATGAACGTCTATGTTGATAAAATACCGCCCCAAGGCTTAAAACTCATCCCTAAGGATAAAATTAGAAATGGGAGGGCTCACGTTGGGTGGATTTTAGAGTCTCTCGGCGCCAAAGGTTACAAAGTCGGCGGAGTAGAAGTTGCCAATTATCATGGTAATTTATTTATCAATAGCGGGAATGGTAGTTCCGCTGATTATTATCAACTTGCAAGAGATCTTGCTCAAAAAGTAAAAGCTAAATATGGAATTATTCTTATTCCAGAAGTGCAATTAGTCGGTCTACCTAAAATTATTGAGTAGTTACTAGATTTAGAATCTTTCCCGGCTTATAAATCGATTTGTATTTTTTTTCTCCAAGAAACTTTATTACTGTCTGTAAATCAAGTGCTTTAGCGGTCACATTTTTTTCTCCGGTATCTCCATCATTGATCACTACAATCCCTCTTAATTTTCCATTAACTTGGACGGGGATTTTAATTTCTCTTTCAATTATTTTTGCTCTTGAAATTTTTGGCCATGTTGATAGATGAATAGAATCTTTTTCGCGTAAAAGCGAGTGCCAAATTTCCTCGGTGATGAAAGGCGCAAAGGGAGCAAGAATTTTGAGGAAAGACATCGCATCATTTTTGGATAAAAAAATGCCGTTTTTATCCCACTCGTTAAGAAACTCCATCATTGCTGCGATAGCAGTATTAAATTTAACGTTCGTAATATCTTTTGTAACCTTTGAAATCGCAACTTGGAGCTTTGCAGATACTTTTTTGTTCGCTGTTTTTTTTTGATCGGTTATCTTAGCAGGATTATTATATATCTGCCAGATACGCTTCAAGAAACGATATGAGCCTTGTAAAGTTTGAGTCGACCAAGCGATCTCCTGACTAAAAGGAGCCATAAACATCTCGTAGATTCGGAGCGCATCAGCGCCATATTCTGAAATTACTTGATCAGGATTTATAACGTTGCCAAACGATTTGCTCATTTTGCGATGGTCCGATGCCAAAACAATCCCTTGATTTCTCAAGTGTAAAAATGGTTCTGTAAAGTCAACAAGCCCCAAATCGTAGAGTGCTTTAACCCAAAATCTGGAATAAAGGAGATGTAAAACTGCATGCTCCGCTCCGCCGATATACCAATCTACCGGGAGAAGTTTTTTAATGGCTTGTTGTGACCATGCTTTGTTATCATTATGAGGATCTGCAAACCGCAAAAAGTACCAACAACTCCCTGCCCAATTTGGCATTGTGTCTGTTTCGCGAGCAGCCGGGGAGTCGCAATTGGGACACTTTATATCTACCCAATTTGGGGCTTTAGAAAGAGGTGATCCCCCATCTTTTGCTGGTTCATAAAATTTGAGGTATGGCAACTCCAAAGGTAACTCTTTATCGGCAACCGGAAACCATCCATAAAGAGTTTTTTTAATTTCTTCACTTAGGTTTTTTGTTAGTAATCCTTCGGCCAAAATTTTTTTATCTGCACATTGTTTACAGAAAATCATCGGGATCGGCTCACCCCAATAACGCTGTCTGGAAAAAATCCAATCACGCAAGTGATAACTAACCACTCTCTTACCAAGTTCTTTTTTAACCAAATCATTAAAAATCTTTTCTTTATCATTTGGCCAATGTAATCCATCCCAATGTTCAGAATTAATTAATTCTCCGGGGCCTTCGTAAGGTGGCTTAAATTGGCCTGTAGCTGGTCTTATCACTTGTCTGATTGGCAAATTAAATTGTTTGGCAAAATCATAGTCTCTTTGGTCGTGGGCCGGCACGCCGACAACAGATCCCGTACCATAATCGATTAACACAAAATCCGAAACCCATATTGGCATCCGTTGCTTATTTAAGTTATTAAAAGCGTAAAAACCGGTAAATACTCCTGTTTTTTTTCTTGCTTCCGAAATTCTATCTAAATCTGTCTTTGATAGGGCTTTGTGAATATATTCTGCTATTTTATTAACGTCCGTCTCATTTTTACTGGTAACTTTCCCGTTCAAAATTTTTTGCAGAAAGGGGTGCTCAGGTGCTAAGACGACAAATGTTGCCCCAAAGTTGGTATCAGGCCTCGTAGTGAAACAAATTAATTTTTCATTTGTCCCTTCAACGTCATATTGAAGATTTATACCTTCACGGCGGCCTATCCAGTTTTTTTGCATTTGAATAATCCCCATAGGCCACTCCAATGATTCAAGGCCTTCTAATAGTTTATCTGCATATTGTGTGATTCTAAAAACCCACTGTGGAAGAATCTTTCTGGTAATAGACTTCCTGCAACGTTCGTGAGTTCCATCTGCCAAAACTTCTTCTTCGGCAAGTCCTGTCTTGCAAAACGGACAATAATATACTGACGTGTCTTTTTTATATAACAATCCCGCTTTGAAGAGTTGGATAAATAACCATTGAGTCCATTTATAATAAGATGGATCTGTGGTAGAGAATTCCCGTTCCCAATCATATGAAAAACCTAACATCTTTAACTGTCGTTTAAAGGTTGCGATGTTCTTTGGCACCATATCAATCGGGTTCTTTTTGGCTTTAATTGCAGAGTTTTCGGCAGGCAAACCAAAAGCATCCCAACCCATGGGATGAAGTACACTATAGCCATTCATGCGATAATAGCGAGCAAGAATATCGGTTGCAGTATAACCTCGAGGATGACCGACATGTAAACCTGTACCTGAGGGGTAAGGAAACATGTCTAGCACATACATTTTCTTTTTTCTATCGGTTATCTCAGGTGTTTTATATAGTTTATCGTTATCCCATTGATGACGCCATTTAGGCTCAATCTCTTGAGGTACATATTTAGATACCATAATAGAAGAATTATACTTGATCACAATCCTCCGCTTATTTTCTAGCTTGTTTAGTCTCTGCGAAAACCTCCACCGCGACGGAATCCGCCCCCATTACCACCATTATCAAAGCCGCGTGGTTTAGGAGGTCGTGCTTCCGAAACAATCAGTTTTCTACCTTTAAAGTCTTGCCCGTTCAAACTATCAATTGCTTTTTGTGCCTCTTCTTCGGTCTCCATTTCAACAAAACCGAAACCTTTAGAACGGCCAGAATCGTGATAGCGAACTATACTAGCTGAAGCAACGTTTCCGGCTTGGCCAAAAAATTCTTTGAGGTCTTCGTCACTGACTTCATAAAGAAGATTCCCGACATATAATTTTTTACTCATCTCAATCACCACCCTTCTCTAGAAAATAGAAATAATTCTGATAGCAAAAAGAGGATCGACGGAATATCACAATATCTGAATAGTTAGCTCCAAGACGTTAAACAAGCAGTCTAAAGATAATAATAACTAACTAAATTTTAACAGTTATTTGCGTATTGTCAAATGAATAATTTTAAGCTAGCCCCATGACCTTTTTAATCTGTTTAATGGTTTTTTGTGCTGTTTCACGAGCTTTATCGGCACTTTCTTTTATAATTTTATCAATATCAGATTCTGAAATTTGTTTTCGTTTTTCTTGAATTGGTTCTATCTGTTCATAAATTGCTGCAGCAATTTTATCTTTCAGTGGAGCATATTGGCTTAAATCCTCTCCGCTTGGTTTATGTCCTAAAAATAATTCCGCATAGGTGAAAAGCGTTTTTAACTTCTCTTCGCCGGCATGTCCTTCGGTCGCTGTCGGAATTGAGCGAATTTTTTTTCGAATCGTTTCCAACGAGTCTGTTAGTTCAATATAGCTCCCAGCAATAGTCTTGCTCATTTTTCCTTCTCCTCTTAATGATGGAATATAATCCCCTTTGGTTCTAAAACTCTGCGGCTCGGGGAAATCCGTGCCGTATTTTTCATTCATTTTGCGCGCGATTTCTCGGGCGACCTCCAGATGCGGTTCTTGATCAATTCCTACAGGAACAAGTTCTGCTTTGTAAGCCAAGATGTCGGCCGCCATCAAGATTGGATAATTCAATAAGGCCATCGTATTATCTTTAGGATTCTGTCTAACTTTATCTTTGTAAGTTGGTAAATGCTGCATGCGGGCGATAGTCACCACCGAGGATAAATAAAAGGCTAGTTCAAGGTGTTCAGGTACATCTGATTGTAAAAAGATAGTGCTTTTCTGTGGATTTAAACCGGCGGCTAAATAATCGAGGACAACTTCGCGCCGATTTTGTCTTAACTCCTTGACATTATACGGCGTTGTAATTGTGTGAACATCAGCAACCATATAAAAAGTTTCATACTCTGAATTATTCTGCAACTCAAACATGCCTTTGACGGCGCCAAAATAATTACCAATATGTAATTTCCCTGTTGCTCTAATACCGGAAAGAACTCGTTTCTTGTTCATCTTTAACCAATTATATATGTATAATTTCTTTTATGACAACCGATGAAAGACTTAAGCTTATCAAAAAAGTTGGCGAAGAGATTGTCACCGAAGCGGAATTAAAGCAACTTCTTGAAGAAGGAAAAAATTTAATCGCCTATGACGGCTTTGAACCTTCTGGCCAAATGCATATTGCTCAAGGAATTCTACGCACGCTAAATATTAATAAAATGATCCACGCCGGGTTTAAATTTAAGATGCTCGTGGCCGACTGGCACGCCATGGCCAACAAAAAATTGGCTGGGGATTTGGAAAAAATTCAAACCGTTGGTAATTATTTTATTGAAGTTTGGAAAGCCTCCGGAATGGATCAAAAGAATGTCGAATTTGTCTGGGCATCGGAAGTAGTTAAAAATCCTGATTATTGGAAACTAGTTCTACAAGTCGCCAGAACAAATTCTTACAAGCGCTTTATTCGCACCGCCGAAATTATGGGTCGTCAAGAAGATGAAAACCTTACCGGAGCTCAAATTATTTATTCTTGTATGCAAACAGCTGATATTTTTACTCTCGGCGCAAGAGTTACTCAGCTTGGGATGGATCAAAGAAAAGTAAACGTTTTGGCTCGTGAGGTGGGGCCGCAACTCGGCTACTGGAAACCTGTCATTGTCAGTCATCACATTCTCTTGGGTTTAGGAAAACCACCTCTTTTTCACGATAATAAATTGGATCAGACAATCGAAAGAAAGATGTCTAAATCCAGCCCAGATTCGGCCATCTTCATGACCGATTCATTTGAGGAGATCAGTCGTAAAATTACCAAGGCATATTGTCCCGACGGGATTGTTGAAGAAAATCCTGTTCTTGAATATTTGCATTATCTGGTTTTCTCATCTTTTGACGAAATCGTTGTCGAACGACCGCAAAAATTTGGAGGAACTATGCAATATTCTTCGTATGCCGATTTGGAAAAAGATTACATTGCCAAAAAAATTCATCCTGCTGATCTAAAAACTGCCGCAGTCAAATATCTTGATAAGTTGCTCGAGCCTGTGCGTAAACATTTCGAACAAAACCCCTATGCTAAATCATTGCTCGAGCGAGTCAAAAGTTTCAACGTGACCAAATGAGTATTGACTCGCAAAATAGTGAACTGGATAAACCCGGCAATCCTTTCGTTATCGAAGCAAAAAATGGTCTGATAAAAGACGGGGAAATTTATTTTAATAATTTTCCTTTCCTCTTTCCCGCGAGCAAGGAACTTGTGAGCGATTTTGCAGATTATCGCAGAATGATCAAAAAGATAAGTAAAGAGAGCTATAAAATTGGTGACGATTATAAAAGCGCTGAACTCGAACAAAAACATAGCAAGAAGTGGCTTGAACAAACCTGGGAAGAATTTTTTGCAGAGATTGATAAGGCGGTTGGAGAATCTGGTTTCTCTTTAAAGGATATTCAGGACATGCGTGATCAGATAGAGCGAACAAAAGACTTTGCTGAACGAGAAAAATTAAAATATAAAGCGCTAGAAGAACTCATTCCTGTTTATGCCAAACTTCGCGAGATGGGTTACGAACGTTATGATTTAACAATATAATATGGATTTAGATAGACTTCTGGCGTTGTGCAAGCTGGTTCGTTATGATATTCTTACGGCGACGGCGCGGGCCGGCTCCGGGCATCCTACCTCTTCATTATCGGCTGTTGAGCTAATCGTAACTTTATTCTTCGGCGGTTTTTTCCATCAAGATTTGAAAAATCCACAACAATGGAATAATGATCGTTTTATTCTTTCCAAGGGACATGCCTCTCCTCTGCTTTACTCTCTATATCAGGCTGCCGGGGCAATAACTCTTGAAGAATTATTAACTTTAAGACAATTCAATTCTCCTCTTGAAGGTCATCCGACTCCTAGTTTCAAGTATGCTGATGTCGCAACCGGATCATTAGGACAAGGACTCTCTATCGGGATTGGGATGGCTCTGGGGATGCGATTAAAACAACAACAATCTAAAGTTTATGTTCTTCTGGGCGATTCGGAATTTTCGGAAGGACAAATTTATGAAGCTCTTCAATTGGCAGCCCACTATAAACTCAACAATCTAGTCGGGATTTTAGATGTAAATAGACTTGGTCAGCGCGGTGAAACTATGCTGGGATGGAATTTAGATGTTTATAAGCAACGTATTGAAACCTTTAGTTGGGAAACGGTTGTAGTCCAAGACGGTCATAACCTCGAAGATCTTTACAAAGCCTTGGAAAAAACGCAGCAACAAACAAAACCGCTGATGATTATTGCCAAAACCATCAAAGGTAAAGGTATTTCTTTTCTCGAAAATCAAGATGGCTGGCATGGAAGAGTTCTCTCCTCTAAACAATTGGATCAAGCGCTCAAAGAATTAGGTAGTGTCGATTTAAATTTGAAAGGTGAAATAGCTAAACCAAATCTAACTGCCGCTGAGAAGGACCAAACTGTTAGTCAAGAAATCACTCCTCCTTTTGCAGACAATACACCTATTTCAACGCGTCAAGCTTATGGAGAAGCTCTCAAATTAGTCGGCCAAACCGACCCAAACCTGATAGTTTTGGATGCGGAAGTCTCTAATTCTACTTTTGCGGAAATTTTTGCCAAACAATTTCCCGATCGCTATTTTGAAATGTTTATTGCCGAACAAAATATGGTCGGGGTTGCCGTCGGGCTAGCGGTCTTAGGATTTACCCCTTTTGCTTCAACTTTTGCTGCTTTTTTGACTCGTGCCTTTGATCAAATTCGAATGGCACAATATTCGCAAGCGAACATCAAACTCGTCGGCTCTCATTCCGGCGTTTCCATTGGACAAGATGGACCTTCACAGATGGGACTCGAAGATTTGGCGATGATGCGCAGCGTCTTAGATAGTAAAATTTTTTATCCTGCGGACGCTGTCTCAACAGTGAAATTAAGCCAAATCGCTGCTCAAGAAAAAGGTCTATTTTACTTAAGAACAACGCGAGAAAAGACTCCTATCCTTTATTCCTCCAATGAACAGTTTAAACTTGGCGGGTCGAAAATTATTCATCAATCCGATCAAGATCTTGTAACAGTTTTTGCAGCAGGGATTACACTCCACAATGCTCTAAAAGCTTATGAAGATTTAAAAAAAAACGGAATTTCGATTGCTGTTGTTGATCTTTACTCTGTTAAACCTCTGGACACAGAAACGATTAGACAAATGGCCGACAAGACGAAGAAAGTAATTGTGGTTGAAGATCATTATCCCGCAGGCGGCCTCGGCGAAGCCGTCCTCTCCATTCTCCCCCGCGATGTAAATTTCATTCATCTAGCAGTTAGCAAAAACCCTCGTTCCGGAAAGCCAGAAGAACTATTAAATTATGAAGAAATCGATGTCGCTGCAATCATTAAAAAGGTTAAGAATTTTTCTTCGGCGTAAGCGATTTTTCAACGTCTGCCATCTGCACTTTAGATTTATTCCAGAAATATCCAACAGTAATAAAAGTAATTATTGGTGAAAGCCAAACTGGCACTTCATAACCAAATCCCTCAAGCAACATAATCGCTCCTAAAAAGAAAATTGAATACATCGCTCCATTTTTGAGATATTTATAGCGCTTTATACGTTCTATATTACTGACTGTGAGTTGACGAAGGACTAAAGCGCCCAGGCCGTTTCCGAGTAAAATCAATGGAACGGCAAAAGTGAAAGCAAAAGCCCCAATTACGCCATCAATCGAAAAGGAAGCATCAAGAACTTCAAGATAAGCAACTTTAGCTATGTCCGACAACGCATTTTTTCCCTTAACCAACTGCTTCTCTTGCTCTTGGGCATATTGTCTAAAACCATGAGTAATAAAGAAGGCAGTCGAACCCAGAACAGCAGCAAAGGCCATTAAAGAATTAATTTTCAAAGCAAACCAGACTATCATCGAGAGAAAAATGGACACAAAAGCAAAAAACCACCCTCCCTGTCGTTGGAAAAATCTCTCTCCAAATAAGCCATAATATTTAGGTTCTAGGAACAACCAGTTGAGAAAAATAAAAATCAGAAAAATTCCACCGGCAGTCAGCAGAAGCGGTGATGATTTCGTAATTGCATCCAAGATTGAAATATTGTTATTAAAAGCTGCAGATAAAGCGCCCCAAAAGCCTATTTCCGGATTGGCGATCCATAGAACTGCCAACGGCAAAAACCCTCTAATCACCAGAACAGCAAAGAGAAAACCCCAGGTTAAAAACCAACGACGCGCCCTTTTTGAAGTTCCAGCAAGAACCTCCGCGTTGATTATGGCATTATCGATCGAGGTAATAATTTCAAATAGCGAAAGTCCGAGAACGGTAAGCAGTAAAAAAATGAATTCCATTATCTTCAGTTTAAGTTTTCAGTGTTGAGTAAGCTTCTTCCATCGTACTTACTATCTGAGTAATAATTTTCTCGGCTTCGTCAAAAGACACAGCTTTAAGATTATGCGGAAAATAGTGAAAAATCTGGTTGCGGCCACCTTTCCAAGTCTGCCAAATTTTATCTGCCAGCTCCACTGAGGCTTTCTCTCCAATTTTCTTATATAAAGATCTTTCCCCCAGCCGGCCAGCCAAATTCGGCGACATCAACTTCCCTAATCTCAAATGATCAGAGATATAATCGAGATGGGAAATAAAATCAATGTCTTTAAATAGTTCTTTGAGAAAACCTTCGTAGGCTTTGGCATAAGGAAAAATTAGAAAAGAATAATCTTTGAATTGATAAGTTTGTTGTTTAATAATGTTTTGCGCTAAATATTCTCCTTCCTGCAAAAGATCTTTTTGCGGTTGTGAAAGGTATTCCCAAAATTCTCTGTACTTATCTTTCTGCATAACTATATGATAACAGAACCCCTTGATTTTTTTTAAATTAGATCTATTATAAACGAGGGGAGGGACTATGAAGCGCCTTTTCGATCTAATCAATAAAAACGTCGCTCTAGGAAAACTTTTTAATTTTAAACGCCAGGCAAAAAAAGAGCTTCCTTTAATCACTATTTCAAGAGAGTTCGGCTCCAGCGGGAGCATTGTTGCTAAAAATGTTGCTCAAAAACTGGGTAAAAGGTGGAAGCTATATCACGAACAAATCGTCGACCAGGTGGCCAAGGAGTCTCACCTTGCTAAATCTACAGTTATGGAAGTGGATGAGCGCATTTTGCCCTTGATTGAAGAAATTATTGACGATTTTTTTGGTAGAGAGTACATGAGTACTAATGCTTACCGAAAACATTTGATTAATATCCTGCAAAAAATCGGTAAAAATGGCTATGCGATCATTGTTGGCAGAGGCGCGGAATTTGTTTTTCCCAATGCTTTAAACGTCCGTATTCTTGGCGAAATGAATTACCGACTTAGAATGATTATGAAATATAAAAATGTTTCTAAAGAAGCGGCCGAAAGGATGATTGAGACGGCTGATAGAAAAAGATTTGAATTTACTAAATTTTTGTATGGTCACGACCCGCGAAAACCTCACCACTTTGATCTGACTATTCGCATTAGCGACAAAATATCACCGCAGGTAGCCGCAACAATTATTTTTAGGACGGCCAAACGCAGATTTAAATTTTGATCTGCAATGCTGGACTCATGGTAGTTTTGAGATAAGCAGATTTAATGTTCCCTTTCCCTATGGCTTTAAAATAAGCTTCTATATTTTCGATGAGGTCTTTATCGGCAAAAGAAACCTTACCTACTGTTAAGTGAATAAGTGGCGCTTTGGCTTCGGACTTCCAACGTATTCCTCCCTGAGCAAATTTTTGGGCAACTTCTTCGGGCTTGTCGGAAATTGTTCCTGTTTTGGGATTTGGCATTAAACCTTTGGGACCCAAAATCTTGGCCAATTTTGCCAGTTTTGGCATATATGAGGGATGGGTCACGAGAACGTCAAAATCTATTCTTCCTTGCTCGATTCGATCAAGCAATTTATCATCAACAATTTTGATGCGTATTGTTTTACCTAAAGAATGTGGTAATTGAACTTCTCCTCTTAGTCCTTCTTTCGTAGCATTTAAATGCAACTCCACGGACTCATCAAACTTGGCATATTTGATTTTTTTGAGTATGTCGAGCGCTTTTTTAAGTTCAAGTTGCCCATTATTAACAACTGCTTTTTTTGCCTGTTGATATTTTTTGCCCCGGCCGCGGGCTTTGGCCGATTTTTTGACTTTTTTCCCTGTTTCTTCCGCAATTTCAAGCTTTCCCTCGGCCAGTTCTTTGGCCTTCTCCATCTTAACTAGAGCTTCTTTATCTGCCTCAACCGTAACGGTCCTCTCTCCGCCCTTCATTCCCGCGAGATGAACTTTTTTCTTACCCTCTTTTGTTTGTTTTCTCTTTTTTTGTTCCTGTTTTTGTTGTTTCTCGACTTCTTCAAGACCTAAAAAGCGAGTTTTTACTTTTCCCATAGATTATTCAACATCGACACCCATTGAGCTGGCCGTTCCAGCAACAATTTTCATCGCTGCCTCTAAATTATCTGTATTCAAGTCGCCCAATTTTTGTTTAGCGATTGTTTCCACTTGTGCTCTGGTTAACTTCCCAACCTTTTCTGTATTGGGTTTTCCTGAGGCCTTTTGTATCCCCAGGGTTTTTTTAATTGCCTCTGCAACCGGTGGCAATTTCGTAATAAAGGTAAAAGTCCTGTCTTCATAGACTGTAATTACTGCCGGAATAACTTGACCTTTTAATTTTTGAGTATGATCATTATAAGCTTTAATAAACTCCATAATCGGTACACCATGCTGGCCTAAAACCGGGCCTACCGGCGGAGCAGGCGTAGCTTCGCCTGCCGGAAGATTTAATTTAACAACCGTTTTTATTTTTTTTGCCATATTCTTTCAAGATTTATAATTTTGCAACCTGGAGGAAATCGAGTTCGACCGGAGTTTCACGATCAAAAATAGAGACTAAAACACGAACTTTCCCTTTTTCTTCATCAATCGCTTGAATAGACCCTAAAAAGTCGGCAAAAGGACCCTCAACAATTTTAATCGCCTCTCCAACAGAGAATTTTGTCTTGAATTTTGGTTGTTCTTGTTTTACGAATTTCATAATTGCGGCGACTTCTCTATCCGAAATGGGAGTCGGCTTGAGTCCGGCGCCGACAAAACCAGTAATTCCTTCTGTCGTCCTTACCACCAACCAAGAGTTATCGTCCATAATCATTCTCACCAAAACATAGCCGGGGAAAACTTTCTCTTTTATCTTCGATTTCTTACCTTTTTTCACAACCACAGTTTCCCTCATCGGAACAACAATCTCAAAAATTTTATCTTCCACAGATAAACTTTTAATTCTCTGTTCGAGGGCTTGTTTAACACGGTTTTCGTAGCCTGTTTTAACGTGAATGACATACCATTTTCCGGGCATAACTGGCGCAGAAGCCTCTTCAACGGCAGGATTTTCCGCTGTTTCTTCCGAAATGGTCTGTGCTTGATTCTGATTTTCGTCCAT
>CAZMIL010000019.1:0-12520 GCA_964566425.1 uncultured Gammaproteobacteria bacterium
ATTAAGTACCTTCGCAAGTAGAACGTCAATTATACCTACATAAAGACCGATTATCAAGGAGATAATGATCACGACTAAAGTCAACTTAATCACATCATTTCTAGTCGGCCAAGTGACTTTCTTTAATTCGTCCTGGATATTCTTAAAAAAACTTGGGGTAATATTTGGTCTGTCTACCATGAAGGTAATTCTAGCATATTATTTCCTAAATCTGTGCGTAAGAAAGAGAATTACAAGCAAAACCGCAAGGAGCGCCAGGATAAACTTTATAGGCAAAGCAATGAAACTGATTGAGGAAGAAATTAGAGGCGTGCCTTCGCCAAAATTAATATTGGCCGAGAAGTCATATTTACCGATAAAGAAATCTGAAAGAAGCAGGGAAATCGGCCGTTGACAATAGCTGATTTTACTTTGGTTGCAGTCAACCTGCGCTGAGGGAGTGGCAACCATAATCCGCTGCGATTCGGCTAAAATATTCAAAGGCAAAAGATTATACGCAGCTGTTTCACCGAAATTTCCCCTTAAAACAATATTCCCCTGACTTTGGACAAAATTTTTCCCTTCGTTTCTGACTATCAATACTACCGGGATCTTATCTCCGGTATCAAAAATGCGCAAATTTCCCCATTTAAAGCGAGCCAGAACATCAAAAAGGGTAACTTTCCCTTTAGTTTCAAGAATCCCATTCTGGGTGACTGTAATTAAAATGTTGGAGCCGACTCGCGCGCGGGCTCGCGAAGATGGTCCTTGGCCTTCAAGCGATGGCGGGGGTTCGGTTTCAACAAAAAAAGTGTAATAGTAGTCGCCTTCGGGGGCGCCCTCCGGTAATCTCATTCTCAACAACAATTGTTGACTTTGTTTTCCGGCTAAAAAAAATGGTTGTTCGAGCTGTAAGTTTGTATTATCTAAAGAAAAACGTACCGGCCCACTAAATTCTTCATCGATCGTCACTTCTCCATTCTCTTTTGGCGTAAATGGTAAAACGTCAGCCTTAAGAACAACGGGATCGCCAAGGTTTTGTATCGTGTAGGCAACTAAAATCGATTTTCCGGGTTTGATAATTGTCTCTAAATGTGGTGGTTTGATGGATAGGGAAAGTTGTTGGGCAGAAACAGGTAATGAGAATATCCAGACAAAAAACAAAGCTGCAATTAGTGATTTTCTCATTAATAAAGCGGGGTGGCGGTGAATCTGATAACTGTAGTATAGGTGCCGGCAGTTTGCGAAACCGGAATATTGACTTTAAAAGTCATTGTCGATTGACGGGTTGAATCTGCATAAAGATGGGCCGGGTTTGTTGTCGGATCAGCTGCCATCACTACCACTGGATTTTGGGAGGCGACTAAATTGGCAAATGGTCGATATTTTGAAGATGCACTAAAATCTGCAGGGATATCGTTGGGATAGCTAACACTACTCATATTATAACCAAATCCGTAGGTAGAATTTGAGCCCCAGGTATTGGCTGAGGAGATTATGCAGGGAGTACCACTGTCACAAGATGTGTCTGCAATCGCCGCTCCCGAAAGTGTTTTCAACGAGTCGTCTTCGCGGGCGGTTACTTGATAACCGTTTGCGGAAGAAAAACTTACCGTTAAATTAGTCGTTGCCGTGTTTGGCACCCCAGGAGTTAAAGTGCCAAAATTGATGTTAGTATTGGAGAGGGAAAAAGTGAAAGGCGCAATCGAATAAATATACTGGAATCCTGCTCTGACTAAATATCCGGACGAGGAAAATTGTTCTGCTGCCGTTTGGCCAAGCGTGGAAGAAATTTTTGTACCTGATGTTGGTGAAGTAAAATTTTCCGCACCAATATTTACATTCGGCGCCTCGATTTGATAGTTGGGGGAGATAACAAAATCCGCCCAGACAAACCTCGTGATGGAGAGAAAAAAAACAATAATGCTAACTTTAATTCCCCATTTAAGCATTTTCCTGTTCGAACTTTTCAATTAACTTTTCCATATTATTAGTTGATTGTTTAATCTCACCCAATTCTTTATCCCCCATAAAATTTTCTAGAGACTGTCTGATATTTTTAAGGTGATTTTTGAACAATAAAGACAGAAAAAGAAAAGTATTTTCGTGTTCCTTGGCGTTTTTGACTTTAAGATTTTCATTCTTGAGGAATTCTTGTCCCATAAACATAGCAAATGGTGTCAGCAAAGCAAGAGAAATTAAAGGGATCAAGTTTTCGAGTAAATTATTTTGCGGAAGATAAATGAGATAAAAAAGGATTGCTGTTAGAGTAGCAATTATTGTTTCGATTGGTTCCAGAAGCAGGGATAAAGCAAAAAGTAGGAAATAAATTAAGAAAAAAAACTGCGATTGTAATCCCCCTGTTGTGTTAACGATCACAAAAACTATGATTGTAAAAATGATCGCTTCAAAAGCACGATTCGTTTTGACAAATCGCTTGAGCAAAAAAAGGGTAATAAATAAAATAGCCGCCAATTGCAAATCGTAAATAGCCAACGGGCTTCTTGCAAATAGGAAAGAAAAAGCAATCGCCAAAACAAGAATAATTGAATGTAAAACATCTCTCCTCATACTTTCAATATAGCACTTTTGTAGCATATAGTCCGTTGAATTATCATCGTTAATCTTTCAAGATTGACGGGATGAATTATTATCAACAAGTCCTTAAAAATTTCCTCCAAAAATATCTCTGGGAATTGATCTTGATTCTCATTGCTGTCGTCTTAGCGCTTGGTTCTTTTGCTCTTTTTCTTAATTCTCCGCCCAAAAAAATTGAAAAAGTGCCCGTACAAAAAAGCCAGGAGATAAAAACTGAGTCGAAAATTACAGTGGAAATCGCCGGGGCGGTCAATGGACCAGGAATTTATCAGTTATCAACCGGCTCACGGCTTAACGATTTGCTCAAATTAGCACGTGGATTATCTGATCAAGCCGACAAACTTTATTTTGCCCGAAATTTTAACCTCGCCAAATATGTCGCAGACCAAGAGAAAGTTTATATTCCTTCCCGGCAAGAAATTACTCAAGGATTGTTTTCTCAAAATGACAATTTTCTAAGACAAGATTCACAAAGCGGGGCTGCTGATGAGAGTGAAAAAGTTGACCTAAACTCAGCTTCTTCCGACGAACTTGATGCTTTATCCGGAATTGGTGAAGTAACCGCGCAAAAAATCATCGACAATCGTCCTTATAAAACAATTGACGATTTAATAACCAAAAAAGTAGTTAAACAGAATGTTTTTGATTCGATTAAAAATCAACTAATTGTCAAATAATGCCCAATCCCTCAATTTTTACGCCGATTGTCAACTCTTACTTGCCAGAGCCGCATGCCTCTCTCCTTAATGGGATTATTTTTGGTATTCCCTTGAAAACTAATCCCCTTTTTAACCAAAAGCTACGAATAGTAGGATTAATGCATCTGGTGGTTTTGTCAGGAATGAATATTACCATGGTAGCTGCAATTGTTGCCTCTTTTACAAAATTTTTGCCCAAAAGAATTTCACTTTACATCTGCATCACGAGCATTATCTTATTTGTTCTCTTTGTAGGGATTCAGGCACCCGTTTTACGGGCTGCAATCATGGGAATAATCAGTTTGCTGGCGATTATTTATGGTCGAAAAAATAGCGCTCTCTATTCGCTATTTTTATCTTTTCTTTTCTTTTTAATTTTCTGGCGCCAGGCCATCGCTACAGTTTCTTTCCAACTTTCTTTCGGGGCGACGCTGGGAATTATTTTGTTTGGTAATGCCAAAGCCCAGAGTCCGGCAGTTTGGCGAGAATTAAAGCCTTCCCTGGCAGCACAACTCTTTACCACTCCGATTATTTTTGCCTATTTTCGTCAAATATCTTTTATCGCTCCCATCTCTAACCTACTCACTGCTTTTATTATCGCCCCAATCATGCTTTTTGGTTTTTTGACTGCGATTTTGGGAAAAATTAACTGGTTTTTGGGAGTACCTGCCGCAGCCGTCAGCTACGTTTTAGTCGGTTATTTAGTTTGGATCATTGATATATTATCAAGAATCCCCTATGTCTATCTAAAATTTTAATATTTATGGACGTCGGTTTTCCCATTCGCTCAATTTTCGTCTATTTATTCTTTGCTTTAATCAGTGTTTTAATTGTTTTAACAAAAAATTTTTCTGAGACGAACTCCGTTATCGTCTTCTGTGATGTCGGTCAAGGGGATGCCGCCTATGTGCGGATTGCCAATCGTTTCGATATAGTCATCGATGCCGGGCCGCAGCAGAGAATCCTGGATTGTTTGGGTAAATATATGCCCTTTTATGATCGAGAAATCGAATTGGCATTCTTAAGTCATCCCGATTGGGATCACTATAGTGGTTTCATTGATCTTTTAAAGCGCTACAAAGTTGATAATTTTTATTTAAACCCTCTTGATAGTGAAAGTAAATCATATCAATTGTTGAAAAAACTGTTGATTGAAAAATCGGTTCACCTCGAACCTCTGTTCGCAGGCGAAGAAATTAAGGTGGAAAATGGGTTAATTAGGGCGGTTTGGCCGACTAATTCATTTATAGAACAAGGCTTGTTTTCAGATAGTAAAAATGGCTATTTCTACACGCCGAGAATTGATGTTAATGATTTCTCACAAGTCTTCTTATTGACTATCGGCAAAGTAAAAATTTTATTTACTGGGGATGTTTCACCTCTTGCAGAACAAAAAATTTTAAAAAAACCCTTGTTAAAAGTTAGTATACTCAAAATCCCCCATCACGGATCAAAATATAATCTGATTGAGCCTTTTTTAGCAGCTATAAAACCACAAATTGCTATCATCAGTGTAGGCAAAAATAATAAATATGGTCATCCTTCACCTGAAATCCTCAAAATGCTAACCAAATATCATGTTGAAACCAGGCGAACAGATCAAGAAGGGGATATTGTTTTTAGATTTTAGCAATTTACAATATTCCCATCCACAAAGAATTTTGAATAGGCGGATTCTTCACTGCCGTTCAGGATGAAGATTGAAGAAGTATCCCTCTGATTTCTTTATAGATATTGAAAGCTTCGTGGCCGATCCAATTAGAACCTACAAGTTCTACTGGTAGACCTGGATCCTGCCTTAGAAGACTAATATACTCGGCAGAAACTTTACTCAATTTTATGGCTTTATCATCATTCTGTGACAAAATAATATGCCATTTTTTGAAAAGTTCACGGTATTTTCGATCAAGTTCGCTTCTGCCCCAAACTTTTTCGATCAAAATTTCTCTATCGCCAAAAACATGATCGGCTTCAAAAGCTTGGATGTATGTTTCTTCTTCTTTGCCAAAGATCAGTTCCTGAAGATTAGAAATAATCGGATGTGGCGTCAGCCAAAAAGATCTGTGCCACGGTCCCAAACCCCATCCGGCAACTTGTCGGCGCAATTTATCACGCAGCTCTCTCTTTTTTTCCGGGATTTCATAAGATAAAACCCTCCATTTACCATCCCATTTGTCTTTTAGAAAGCGAACATAGGGGAAATGCAGTGCCAGTTCCTGGAAACCTTTTTCCATCAAACGATAACTTCTTTCTCCCTCCCCTGTCTCAATTAGTCCTTCCTTCAACAACGAAGACAGAGTGCCTTTAGTTTTCTGATTAAAGGATAAGTCGAAAATTTTTTGAACATTTTCATCAAAGACAACTGCTTGAGAGCTTAAATCGGAAAGTAAAAATAATGTGATTAAAATTTTCGTCCGTCTTTCTTTAATCCCCATAATGATAAAAATATAACAGACGGAATTTTTTTGTCAATCCTAAAAGAATCTTTCTTTGACCATTCCTTGACAACAATCTAATTTAGGTCTAGATTAATTGTAAGGGCAAAATATGCGCTTATGAAGATCCGTAACTGCTTAAACAAATTGGTTCTTTTGTTATTTTTCTTTTTTCAGCTCATCTATTTATTCTTAATCAAGCTTCCAGTGGCTGCAATTGCAGCAAGCAGTTTTACCTCTGCCGATATTACTCTAACCAATTCTAGATTATCCTATCGAGCAATGCTTGGAGCCGATAGTGCAAGCAACGATACCAACTTTGCCATTTCTACCAGCCCTTCCGGACCAGCAACAGACGATCAAACTAATAATCTATTTATTAATGACAGGATTTGTTTCAACAACCCTAGTTCAAATGGTTGCTCTGGTCAAACTACCTATACTATTAATAATGTCCCAACAAATACAACATTTGGAGTTTCTTCAGCCGTCGCTAATGCGATGACTACCGGTACGGATGTTGTGGCGACCCAGTCAGCTCGCTGGACTGTCCGTTTTACAGCAAGAACCTCTGTGGCTAGCGGTGGTTTTCTACGCTTAACTATCCCTGACACTGCCAATAGTAATGCCGACGGGATGCCCGATCCGGGAGGATTTGACTCATCGAGTCTCCCCAGTGATCTTTTGGGCGGGAATTGTTCCGGCAATGCTTGCCTTAGTCTAAGTGGTTTTACCGCTTCAGCAGGCTCTTTAACCACAACTAGTGGAACTGGACAAGTTATTTTGATCACACTTTCGAGTGCTCTCACTGCCGGAACATCTTACTCGTTTATCTTGGGTCATGCTTCAGATACAACTCTAAGATTAAGAAACCCTTCACCGTCAACTACGACCCATACCTCCGGATCAGCAGATACCAATTCGGCAACTCTGCAATCAGAAGATTCCAGTAATAATATTCTTGATAATGCAATTGTCAAAATCGCCAATGTTGACGGCGTCCAGGTTTCGGCAACGGTTCAGCAGACTATCGCTTATACCATTGCCGGAGTAGCTTCTTCTACTTCTGCCTGCGGGATAACTACGGGCGTGACAACTACTGCTACAACTATTCCTTTCGGTTCGATCACTACTTTTGATGCTTTTACCGATGCTGCCCAAACTCATACTATTACCACAAATGCTGCCAACGGGTATACGCTGACTGCACAAGAAGACCAAGCCTTAACTCGCGTTGGCGCCAACAATACAATCGCAGATACCGGCTGTGATGGTGCTGCTTGTTCGGCCGGAGCATCAGGAGGGGTATGTACACCTGCAACTTGGTCAACCGGCTCAAACCATGGTTTTGGTTATACACTGGCAAATATTAGCGGCTCAGACGCGTCTTTCACCAACAGCAGTGGTTATTGTCCCTTAACGACAGTCCCCAATCAAATCATGGGAAATGCAGGAAATGTCAGTGGGAATTCTATCTACATGTGCTCACGTTTAAGCATTGGCTCTTCGCAAGCTGCCGGCACTTATGTCAATACTTTAACGTTCACAGCGATACCCAA
The DNA here is from genome assembly GCA_964566425.1 of uncultured Gammaproteobacteria bacterium. Lineage (GTDB taxonomy): Bacteria > Patescibacteriota > Microgenomatia > UBA1406 > GWC2-37-13 > CAZMIL01. The sequence continues at coordinate 7,270 of CAZMIL010000019.1, forward strand.
ATTTTAAAATATGAAAGACAAATTGTTTTTATTTTTTTTCTTGAGTCTTTTTTTCCTTTTGGCCTCTGGCCTTATTTTCGCCCAACAACGCCTTTCGATTATTGCTTTCCCGGCTGTGCAAGATAAACAAGTCCAACCCGGGGAAAAAACACATCTGCAAATCCAATTTAAAAACGATGACACCTCTTTTATTACTGGACAGGTGAAAGTAGCCGACTATGTTGTCAGTGACAAAGATGGAACAACCATCCTTGTCGAAGGAAACCAGCCAAGATCAAAATATGCCGCCTCGTCATGGATAACACTCGGAGAAAATAACATTACCATTCCGCCAAACGACGTTGTTACTGTAGATATTTATGTTTCAGTTCCACAAGATGTCCCCCATTGTGGTAGCTATGCTGTTGTCTATTTCCAACCTGCTCTACCCGGGAAAAACGAGTTACAAAGCAATCTAAATTCTGCCACAGGGATTACTGCTAAAATCGGCGGGCTGATAAACTTTAAAGTTAACGGACGAGAATGTAGAGAAAATATCGTTATCTCTAAATTTCAAGCCCCTTTTCTACAAGAATTCGGCCCGGTAAAAGTAAATCTTGAACTTTTGAGCAACAGCGATATAGACCTACAACCCATCGGGGTAGTTAACCTAACTAACCTCTTTGGTCGTTATGCGGATTCACAAAGATTAAAAGATCAACGAATCTTCCCTGAAACTGTAAAAGCCTATCAATTAACGCTCGGCCATAGATGGATGATTGGCAGATATAAATTGACTCTAAACGCTACTTATGGGTCTTCAGGTAAAAAACTTATAGTATCTACTTATATCTGGATAATTCCTTGGAGGCTCATCTTAATCATAATTTTGACTATAATTATTATTATGCTTCTGATTAAATCGATATCTGGTAAATCACGAAGAGAGAAGTTGCTACTGGAGAGTGAACTCAAAGCGGAAAAGGAACAGATTCAGACACTAAAAGACCAGTTGCGTAAGAAAAAACTCTAACATCATGAAACGTTGGTTTGCTTTTTTTATCTTATTGTTTTTAGCTGGAACAACCTCATTGATGCTTATCATTATTGCTAATTCGCTTAAAGATGTTGAGAGTCAAGAACAAGGAAAGGTTAAGGGAGTAAGTGTTTCAGCTACGATTGGAGAGATTGTTCCTGTCCCGACACCCCCTGAAGGAGGCCTATCAGGCGGCGGCGGACCAAGCGGGACCGGCGGTCCATCGGGCTCTCAAGGAGGGCAGCCATCCAACTATTCCGTCATCTTCGGTTATACTTCTCCGTTTGCCACTGTGATCATGGACGCTCGAGGACTATTTGAACAGACCGTTGCCGATAAAAATGGATATTTTGCTTTTAATCAATCTTTTGTTAATTTCTTACCGCAAGAAATTTGTCTCACAGCACAAGATAAAATCGGTATTGTCTCTAGTCCTACCTGTCTGCCTAAGTTTCCAACTAGCTATAGTTTGAACATCGGACCAATACTCCTTCCGCCAACTTTATCATTAGATAAATCAAAGTACTACGCTGGAGAAGAAGTTATTTTAACGGGCCAAAGTATTCCAAATACGGACGTACGTCTTTCGTTGTTTATAGATCAAAAAACAACTTTTAACGATTATCTTGCCTCCTTTTCACCGATAAAACCCGTCTATGCCTTTAGCCTGCCTGAATTGACTACAAAAACAGATAGTCAAGGAAATTATTCTTTGGAAATCCCTTCCGGCAGAGCCGATATTTTTCGTCTGTTTACTCAATCCCTGTATTCTGGACAGCCAACAGGTCAGAGCAGAAATTTAACCATTAAAATCCTTCCCTCTTGGCTAGAAATCTTTAATTTACTGTTTATTGTCTGGAACTTTTTTATAACTCACCTCTTCGAAACAATTATCTTTCTCCAATTTATTATCATCACGGTCTTTTTAGTACGTCGGTATCTCTTGCCGCATCATTTGGCAAGCGAAAAAATAAGAACTATTAAAGAAAGAGTGGGCTTAATTAAGCGAGAATATGAACCTACGTTAAAAAAAGAATTAATCGAAAGTTAAATGTGCTTTTTGGTTCAACTTAATCATTCCAACATCCACTTCTAAATAATAATCGCCTTTTTGACTTGCAGAAACATCAAACACCGCTTTACCGTAAGAATCGCTGACTGCTTGTACTGCCTGAATATTTAGGCCGGGTTGATTGACAAGGTTGATAGCTTTTCCCGAGACTCCTAATCCTTGATTGTTAAGGATAAAGACTGTCACTCTAATCTGCTCTTGATTATTAGCCAAGGCTTTTAAAGGTGTTACAAAGACATAAGAATTTTCCGGTGAGAAATTCTGCTGCGCAGCCGAGGCTTTTCGTGAAAATAACGTACTCTCAGAAAGCCATAAATAGATAAAAACTATCAAAGCTAAAAAGACCAATAAAATAATAAAAAAGATTTTCTTTTTCATCTCTCTCATATCATAGACAAAATAAATAGACTTGTCAAACACCCAATGCTATAAATTTGGGGTATAACAAAGAAACGAAAGACAAATTTTAAAAACTAGCAGACAATTAAATAACATGCCAAACAGTAGAAAATGGCATAGATTGATATATTTATATATATGCTTCATTAGTTAGAAAATTAAAGTTTTTTGAATACTGTTCCAATTCTTACAACAATAGCCATAGAGAAGAAAAAGAACTTTCTCGCAAACAAAAAAAGACAATAAAACGAATATAAATATTAACTAGTAAACAAACTATAGTTCAAAAAAACTATAGGTATATAGATATATTTAGATATATTAAGTATACAAAAAATAGTGTTCGGTAATTAAATTAAATTAAATTAAATTTTAATATAAGTTCTACTTTTCACTTAAATAAATATCTATCTAAATAGATCAAAATATCTACTAAATACCTCTTGACAAACATTTTTTGATTGTTTTATTATTATCTTATATGGCAAATGATTATAATTTTTATAATCTTGAAGCCCCATTTAAACTTTTTCTTGTTTCGGGAAATAAAAAGATTAGTCCTATATCAATTGCCAACTACATTTCAGACTTGCGTCACTTCTTTGGTTGGATTGTTCTCACAATAAAAAATAGCGAATTACCGATAAATTTCTCTCCAGATGACTATCAACAAATCTTTTCTCAATTTCTAACGAAGGAAATAATCGCTGAATATACTGCGTATTTGAAGGAGAATTTCATTCCGTTAGGCACTATCAACCGTAGACTCTCCACTCTCCGTAAATTCTGTGCCTTCTGCATCTCTCAAGGCTGGCTCAAAGCTAACCCTGCTAAGCAAATTGCTAATATTTCACGCACGAATACACGGGTAGATGTGATGCCAATAGCTCATGAGCAGAATAAGGATTCGACTGCTTTCTTGGAGTACTTATCCAAATATGAGCCCGATCTTAGCCGGATTAAATTAATTATCTCCGACGTTGAGGAATTTTTAGGTTTTTCTAATGGCCTAAAATCCCAATCACATGATGGAAAAAGTTAACTCGCGATCAATTCAACAATATTTTGACTTCTTGCGCTTAAAAAAGACTCCTTCTAGATTGATTCAGAGAAAACTAAGAGCTCTAAAAAAATTTCTGGTTTGGGCTAGAGATCAGAACAAAATTAATGATCAAGAATTTAGCGAACTTGCGTCGTTTTTGCAAAAAAAGCTTAATTATTTAAGCTCAAGCTGGCCTCAAAGATTATTCTTAAGCCTTAAAGATTGGCTGAATGGTATTTATAATAAAAAGTCGTTCGAACATATTGAGGCTGGCGGTCTTAAGCAAAGCCCTGCAATAAATCAACCCGAAAACAGTCTCGGTATTCAACACTATCTTGGAATCGCTTTAGTTTTAGTTCTGGTGGCGGCTCTAGGCGCAGGAATCTTCAATCGCTTTTTCAATAAGCTTCCGAGCCCTTTTGCCTTTCCTGCTCAGCCTACCAAACCTGCTCAACGTTATCTATCTTTCCAAGGGCGAGTTACCGATAGTTTGGGCAATCCTATTGTTACCTCAACCGCCTTTCAATTTAGACTCTACAATACAAAAACCGGCGGGTCTGCTCTTTATTCTTCTGGAAGCTGTTCTCTAGTCCCTGATCAAGATGGAATCTTGAATGTTCTAATCGGCGGATCAGGGCTAACTACCGATCAAAATATCTGTGGGGCCGGCGTTCCGGACAATGTCTTTACCGACTTTCCTAATATTTATTTAGGAATCACGGTCGGGACTGATTCCGAAGCAACTCCTCGACAACAAATAGCCAATGTGGGCTATGCGATTAATGCCGAAACATTACAGGGTCTTCCTCCTGGCGTGGATAAATCAACGGTTCCCTATTTAAATACGAACGGAGATATTTTGATTGCAACCTCTGGCGCGGGTCTCAAATCTTTATGGGAAAGTGCAAATTTCACGATCGCGAGTTCTAACGATCTGGTTTTGCAGTCCGGTGGACCGACACTCGGCACAGGAGACATAGTTCTTCAAGCTACAGGCAGCGGGGCTCTCAAATTCAGAACCGGTGGGACTACCGATGCGGCAAACAGAATCTACATCGCCAATGGTGGTAATGTTGGAATTGGAACTTCAACTCCTAATACTTTTAAATTGGAAGTTGGGGGAAATGTCGGACCGAGTGTCGGCTCAGCCTATGATCTGGGCTCATCTGCTCGCCGTTGGTCAACTGTTTATGGCGATACTGGTAATTTCACTACTCTTTCTGCTAGCAATACCGCCATTTCCGGAACGACCTCCAGTGATTTTTTGATTAATTCCGATAATGCTACTAATGATATTGAAGACGCGACTTTAACTTTTGAAAGAGGCATACCGGCTACGAACACGCAATTTAGATGGAATTCGGCAACCAAGCAATTGACAACCAATACGCCCTCTTTTGCAATCTTGCCGGATAGCTCCATCGTCTACTCCGGAACTGCGGCTTTTATTGTCAATCAAGTCCAAAATCAAGATGTTTTGACTGCATCTGCCTCAGGTACACCAGTCTTCACAGTTACCAGGCCTTCCGGATCAACCGCAAATGGTTTTACTCTTGCTTCGGCTTCTTCAGGTAATGGCGTGGGTATTGCTGCATCGGGAACAGATACAAACATTAGCTTATCAGTCAATGGTAAAGGTTCAGGAACAATTGATATTGGTAACACATCAACAGGAAATGTCAATCTAGCAGGAGGATCATCATCAACAGGTTGTACTGTCACC
>CAZMIL010000020.1:0-10662 GCA_964566425.1 uncultured Gammaproteobacteria bacterium
GTATGAATTCGCGGTCGCCGACAATCGCCCGAGCGATGGCCACGCGTTGCAGCTCGCCGGCGGAGAGCTGGGCCGGAAACTGTCTCTCTTTACCACTTAACCCCACCAATTCCAGCGCCTCCTTGATTTCTTTGTTAATTCTTCCTTGATCTATTCCCAAAACTTTCAAACTCAAAGCGATATTTTCATAAACGTTTTTATCCGGTAAAACTTTAAAATCCTGAAAAACAACGCCGATTTTTCTTCTTAATTTTTCTAAATCCTTGAAGCTATTTGAGGAGAGATTGAGATCATCGACCGTTACTGTGCCGGTTGTCGGGACAAGTTGTCTTAAAATTATTTTGAGGACGGTAGTTTTGCCTGCTCCGGAAGGACCGACTAAAAAGACAAATTCGTCATTTTGGATTTCAAAAGAAACATCCTTAAGCGCGAGATTACCTAAAGGAAATTTTTTGCTGACGTTGTCAAACTTTATCATGAGAAGCGGCTTATAAATTTTCAACAAATCCTACATCCATTAGCCAGCCGGCTTTCTCACCTTGGAAAGTCTTCCCCCAAACTCTGACCTTTTTTCCTACATATTTTGAAAGATCAACAACGCTTGAGGTTAAATAAACGTTTTGAGATTCTCCGCCCGGTCTTTCCAAATGGAAGTTTCCTTCGCCATCGATACCGCCGGCGCGAAGTGTCCCCTCGGCTTGGTCAGGAAATTCTTTTTTATCGGCAATACCTTCGCCTTTGCTTGCCGTTTGATTTCCGTTTTTAACGCTCGAAGCAGTAATGGTTGGAGAGGCGTATGAACTGACTACATAGCCGCCTCCTACCCCCAGTAATAGAGCTACCAAAAGAATAACAAAGAAAACAAAATAGGAAAAGCCTTTAGATTTTTTTGTCCAATCGAGCGGGCGGACTGCTGTCTCCTTTTTGACGGGGTTATTTTCCATGATTTAAGGATAGCAACGTTAAGCGAGAATTACAAGTCTAGAGGTTATGTGGCCTGCATTTTTAAATAGGCTTCGATGAAGCCTTCGAGGTTGCCGTCGAGGATTTCATCAACGTGAGAACTTTCGTAGCCGGTTCTTAAATCTTTAATTAACTTATAAGGGTGGAGGACATAGGAACGGATTTGGCGGCCCCAACCGGCAATTTTTTCTTTTTTCATCCCGCTCAAGGTTTTTTGGCGTTTTTCTTCTTCAATCTGCCACAGTTTTGCTCGCAATAATTTCAGGGCATTCTCACGATTCTGGCCTTGCTGGCGCTCGGTCTGGCAGGTCACAACTATGCCTGTTGGTTTGTGTGTAAGTCTAACCGCAGTAGAAACCTTATTAACATTTTGGCCGCCGTGGCCACCTGAACGGAAAAACTGCCATTCCAAATCGTCCTCTTTGATTTGGATACTTTTGTCCTCAATTGCCGGTAAAACTTCGACTAAAGCGAAGGAGGTTTGTCTTAGCTTATCGGCATTAAACGGTGATTGACGCACCAAACGATGCACACCGGCCTCCGCTTTCAAATAGCCATAAGCATAATTGCCATGAACGTTGAGAGTGACGGTTTTAATCCCTGCTTCTTCTCCGGCGACCCGATAAACCTCCTCATAAGACCAGCCTTTTTGTTCAAAATAGCGCGTGTACATGCGATAGAGCATTTCAGCCCAGTCCATAGCCTCTGTTCCACCTTGACCGGCATGAACGGAGAAAATGGCATCTTCTTTATCGTAAGTCTCTGAGAGAAAAAGAAGAATTTCGTACTTTTTGAGCAGTTTTTCTGCTTCAGGATATTTTTTTTCTTCGTAAAGAAGTTGCATCATCTCAACATCGTCAATTTCTTTCTTCAGCTCGTTAATTTTCTTCATTACTTCTGCCGATCTCTTGGGATTCTGCCAAAAAGAGGTTTCATAAGTTTGTTTCTCCAATCGGTTAACCTCCTCTTTTTTTTGTTTGAGGTCTATTTGTTCTAAGATGTTTTGGAGGCGTCTATTTAACTCGTCCATAGGTAGATATTATAGCTTGCTCATTTGAAATCGGAGCCGATAGTGATGATTACATCGGAAGGATCCGTAGCTATTAAGGTTGGGTCAAGCTTAGGAGAAGCCACGGAATCTCGGATATCTTTGGCAATTTGTTGCCCGGCCGCAGCCAGTGATTTTTTAGTCTGAATAATAGTTTGTTTGTAGTCAAAATTATCTGCGTTGCCGGTAACAATTTCTTGATAGCCTTTCTCGACGAGTAAATCTTTTAGGGTGCTGGCTTTGCCGGCTGTTCCTGAACCATTGAGAATTTTTATCTTCAATTCTTCTTTTTTTATGCTCGGTGTGGGAGTGGAAGGGATTTTAGTCGGAGTTAGAGAGGGTTTTATCTGACCGATAGTTGTAGAAAGATTGGGGAGCTTAACACCGGACCAATTTAGTTTAGAAAGGCCTAAAAAGACCCCAAAAGAAAGGATTGCTGAAACAAGAAAAATAAGCACTTCCCTTCTAAATAGAGGAAAACCTGAGAGCGAAATACGTCGTTTTTTCATCTTGAAAGGATTTTTTAAGATATGGAAACCTTTATTTTCTTGAGAAAAGACAAAAGCTCCAAAACAAACGTCGTAAGCCAGAATCGGGAAGGGAGAGCCTGTCTTTACGACGAGCAACTTTAAACTTTCCTGATAAAAATCGGGAATGATTCTTTTGAGTAAGTTAGTCCAGACGCCAACTTCTTTAGTAAAGGTATCTTGTCTGACATTTTCCGATTCATCACCAGCCAAAATGATCCGATTGAGTTTAATTCCCTTTTGCTCAAGTTCTTCTTTTCGGGTCTTTAGAGCTTGTTGGAGGGTTTCTTCTGTACTCAACGACTCAACCCATTTTTCATCAGAATAAAGACCTCCAGAATCATAAATGTAGCCGGAGAGCTCGCCTTTTGTAAAATCGACATAGAGGATGTTTTCTTTTTTTTCAGGGCGCAAAGTTTTCTCAAAAAGTTTAAATAGTGACAAACTTTCGGGCAGAAGCGAAGTAACCTTTAAACCGAGTAAGTTAAAAGTTTCAAAATATTTTTCCAATCGGTCAGCCTCAATCGCATAAAAAGTTACTTGGCGGCGTTGATCGACTTCTTTGAGAAAATAGTCATAGAAATAGTTATCTAAATCAACCCTTAACGAGGCTCTGGCTTTGTCTTGGATGAATGAGGTTACGGCCGAAGACCCGATGTCTACCGGGACTTCGGCTTTCAAAAAAACAAAACTTTCCTGCGGCAAAATCAAAAAAACTTGTTTTTCTTGCTGGGCTCCGAGTTGAGTTAGACCCTCCTTAAGCGCAGAAGCCAACAAATCTAGATTATTGACGCTTCCATTGCTCAAAAAATCAACCTCGTGTTTTTTGGCAAAAAAGCTAGCTTCGAACTGACCCAACATCGTCTTTTTCAGCAGGAGAATTTTGATTTGTTTTTGATCAAGAAATACGTACAGCATCTATCCTAATTATAAATATATCATACTCTAGAAAGCAACTGATGGTAGAATAGGTTGGGATGAATAGCACAATCGAAGAAATCAAAAGGAAGATCGATATAGTTGATTTTATCGGGAGTTTTATTACCCTCAAAAAAGCCGGCCGTAATTTCAAAGCTCTCTGCCCCTTTCACCAAGAAAAAACGCCTTCGTTTGTGGTCTCGCCTGATAGACAGATTTGGCACTGTTTCGGCTCGTGCAATGAAGGCGGAGACATCATTAAATTTTTAATGAAGTGGGAGAACATTACTTTTATCGAGGCTCTGCGCGAGCTAGCCGATAAGGCTGGAGTTAAGCTTAGAAAGCTGGATTTTGAAGATAAGATCTGGGATAAAAAAGAGCGCTTAAGCCAGACCAATAATTTAGCTGCAGAATTTTTTAGTTATCTTCTCCAGAAGAGCAGATTTGGCAAAAAAGCCTTAGCTTATCTTAAACAAAGAGAGATTAATCCTAAAACTATTGATAAATTCCAGCTTGGTTACGCCCCTCAATCATGGGATTCACTCCTTTCCTATCTCAAAAAAAAGAAGTTTAGTGAGAATGAAATTTTGGATGCGGGTTTAGTCGTGCGAGGCGAAGGAGGAAGGCTCTATGACCGCTTCCGTGGAAGAATAGTTTTTCCGATTAAAGATGCGAGAGGAAATACTATTGGTTTTTCAGGACGTAGTCTAGATGAAACTGAGAAAGCAGCTAAATACATTAACACACCGGAAACCGTGCTCTATCACAAAAGAGAGAGTCTATATGGTATCGACTTAGCCAAAGAAGCTATTAAAAAAGAACGAAATGCCTTGTTGGTTGAGGGAGAATTCGATGTGCTTTCGCCTTATCAGCAGGGAATTACCAATTTAGTAGCAATTAAAGGATCGGCAGTAACCAAAGAACAACTGATGTTGCTCAAACGTTATACCAAAAGGGTCACTCTGGCTTTGGATGCGGATAATAGCGGCGAAGATGCAATCAAACGAGGTATCGATGAAGCAGAGAATCTTGACTTTGAGATAGAAGTTGTTCAATTTGATTACGCTAAGGATCCGGATGAAGCAGTCCGCGCGAATGCGATAAAGTTTAAAAAAATCATTGCCAAACCTTTACCGATTTATGATTTTATCATTGAGTTGGCGCAAAAAAAATATGCGGGTAACGACCCTTTCAATAAGAAAAAACTTGGTGATGAAGTTAGTCCCTACTTGGAAAAAATAACTAATCCTATTGTCCGATCTTATTATGTGAAAAAAGTTGCAGATCTTTTGGATGTCAGCGAGTCAAGCATCCTGGAATTAATTAGGAGATTGAAACAACGCAGGAAGCAAGGACAATTTTTCAGAGCGGGAATTAAAAAAAATGGAGAACAAGACAGAGAAATCAATATTCAAAAATATGTCTTGAGCGTTCTTTTACAAAGCCAAAACCCCGCAGAAATAGCAAAGATAGTTTTTGACATCGTTGACGCTGAAGAGTTTTCCCAAGATTCTTTTGTAAAGATTCTTAAACAATTCAAAGAACTTATCGTTAAGAAACAAAAATTTAGCCTCAGATCATTTTCTTTCAGCCTTAAACCAGAATTACAATCTGTATTTGACGAACTATATCTATATGCAAGTTATGATATTGAGCTTGAACAAAGCAGCCTGAAAAAATTGCTTTATGAGATTAAAAAAAATTCGCTCAAGCGCAAGATAAAAATGTTAATGAGTTCTAAAGACTCCTTGAATAAAGCTGAAGAAAATAGCTTGAAGGAGATGAGCGATGAGCTAAAAGAGGTAGAAAAAAAACTGCTGTCGTTATAAAATTCAACAGTATGAGCAAGCAAAAACTCCCCAGATCTCTTGACGATTTAATTAAACAGGGCGAAGATGACGGTTTCGTTGTCCAAGACGATATTTTTTTGGTTTATCCTGAGCCTGAAAAGCACCTCGAAGAAATTGACGATTTTTTTAACAAAGCTCTTAAGAAGGGAATAGATGTTTTTGAGACGGTTTCGACCCGAGAAGAAGAAGACGCGAAAAAGAGTGCAGAAGAAATAGAGCGGGAAATTAAACAACTTATCTCTTCAAGGCACGGTGAATCTCTAGACCCAATTAAGAAATATCTTAAAGAAATTGGGAAAACACCCCTGCTAACTTTCGAGCAAGAAGTCGATTTGGCCAAAAGGCACGAAAAAGGTGACATGAAAGCCAAAGAAAAGTTGATCAAGGCGAATTTGCGCTTAGTCGTTTCGATCGCCAAAAAATATCTTGGTCGTAGACTTTCTTTCCTGGACTTAATTCAAGAAGGGAATAAAGGATTGATTAGAGGTGTGGAGAAATATGATTGGCGCAGAGGATATAAATTTTCTACTTATGCCACGTGGTGGATCAGACAGGCAATCACCAGAGCTATTGCCGATCAATCACGTACGATCAGAATCCCAGTACACATGGTTGATCAGATCAATCGTTTCTATAAGACTCAGCGTCGTTTAACGCAAAAATTAGGCAGGGAACCGAAGACGAAAGAAGTTGCTAAAGAAATGGATTTGACGGTTGAGGAAGTTGAGAATTTGATGCGCATTTCGCAGCAGCCTAAATCCCTATCTACTCCAATCGGTGACGATAAAGAAACAACCCTTGAACAATTTATTGCTGACCATAACCAGCCGACCCTTTATGATAAAGTTTCCAAAGAACTACTCAAAGATGCCCTAAATAAAGTCTTGGAAACTCTTTCGCCAAGAGAAAAGAAAGTCTTGATAATGAGATTTGGGCTCGAAGATTCTAAACCTAAGACCTTAGAAGAAGTGGGTAAAGAATTTAAAGTAACTCGTGAGAGAATCAGACAGATTGAAGCCAAAGCTATTCGTAAACTAAAACATCCTACTAGAGCGAGGCGACTTCGTGATTTTCTAGAATAGTATTCATCAACCTTTCAGATATCATTCAGAAAATCTTCTGCTAATCATTTAAAATTAGATTATTGTAGCGTATAAGCTAATGACATCGACTTGTCTTTCGACTATTGTTCGCTATATGCGAGGCAATTTTTTTTATAAAAGATTGGGTGAAAAGATAATTAGCGTGAGAAGAAGAAATAAATTATCCCAGGAGCAGCTTGCGCTTCTTTCCGATGTGGACAGAACTTATCTTGCACGCATAGAAGAAGGTAAGGCAAATCCGAGCATGAAAGTATTAAATAAAATTTCGCGAGTGTTCAGAATTAAAGTTTGTGATTTGATTAAAGGAGTATAAATCCCACTTGATTTGAGTAGTGGCTTTTTGTAAAGTTAATTAGAATGGCTAGGAGGAGCGGCTCAACCTACATCGAAAAGGTTTTAAATGTTTGGGCAATAGTTCTTATTCTCTGGAGCGTATATCGAATCACTTTTAAGACCGATTTACCGTTGTGGTTTGATGAGCTGATCGCCAAGCCATTGATTTTCCTGCTTCCTTTGAGCGTCTTTATTAGAAAAGTAGAAAAGGCAAGATTCTTAACTGCCGTCGGATTGAAGAAGAAAAAGATTGGCGTTGAGATTTTGATAGGATTAGTTTTAGGCTCAATTTTTTTTGTCGCGGGGGCATTAGGGATTTACTTAAGACAGAACGGTGCTGTTTTTGATCTTAGCAATCTTTTCCAAGGTAAAAATATTGTCTATTTTACAATAATAGCCTTAGCAACAAGTATTTCCGAAGAAATTATTTCCAGGGGTTTTGTTTTAAAACGCCTTTACCAACAATCTAAAAATATTTATACCTCTTCCTTTTTTGCCAGTGTTTTATTTTTCTTTCTCCATGTTCCGATCTTATTTACGAGTCAATTTACCGGTTTTTTATTGTTAGAAATAATGGCCGCAGATTTAGTTCTTAGTTTAGCAGTATCATTCCTATTTTTGAAACGGGGGAATCTTGTTTCCTCAATTGTTGTTCATGCCTTATATGTACTTAGTCTCTACCTTTTTGTTTAATTTTTTTCTGTAATCCAGAAGATTTCTTCATTACCGACTTTAATTTTCTTAATAACTTGACCATTTTGTTGTTTATTTGAGTTGAAGTCATGAGGGTAACCGATTAAGGCAACATTCCTGGCGTTTGCCGCTCTTGCTAGATCAAACGTAAATTTATCGAATTGCTCTATTTGTCCAAAACCATACTGATCCGGAGGTGATAAACGAGCTTGTCTTTGATATTTTTCAGGCGGATAGCTTAAGTAAAAAAGTAAAAAGATGTAAGGCTCGCCGTTTTCTTTAGAGATATAGAAATGGTCGAGTCGATTATAATTATTTTTTACATAGTTGGCTAATTGTTTGTATCCACACTGTTCTGCCCGAATGATTAGTCCTCGTTTGGTGTAATGATTAAGGTAAAAATTCCAAGAATAAAAGAGGAGTACTAAAAAGGGAATTAAGATCAGAGTCAGCATAAGCCAGAAGTATTGGGATTTAAGATTCTGTAAAAAGCTGACTACCCCATAAGCATCAATCAAAGCAATTGCTATAAACAAAAACAGACTACGGGTGATTGATAGGCCAGCCCAGCTTAGGGAGGCTGAGAGCGGGGCGATCAATAACAAGAACAATATTAAATATCTCCAGCGGTGTTTATTTTTAAACAAATAATACAAGCCGACAAAAATAAACAGATACTCTACGGCGGTAATTGGTGATATTTCAGGGAAACCAAATCTGGGATTCTCGTCTCCGCTGTTGACCAAAAATTGCGGAGAAAAGTATTTCAAGTGTTCAAAAAAAACATCCTTTACCCCGATGGTTAATTTATTTGCGACAAATCTGCTTGCGCCCTCGCCCCGCAACTCATCAATTTTCATCACGAAGCCGGGATTATTAAAAAATAATAAATTCTTAATCCTCTCTGGTTTATAAGCAAAATCGCTTAAGGTAAAAAGAATAATCACCACAATTAGTCCTGAAATAAACCAGCGTGAACTCTGCCTTAATCTAAAATGAAACAAAGCGTAAAGAAAGAAGAAGAGAGCTAAGACGCGTGAGGATTGATAACTAAAAAGTGCTGCCATGAGGGAGAGATAAAAAAATAGTGAATCATTCAGATTGATTTTTTTGAGGATTTTGATGAAAAAGAAAGTCGCAAGGGATAGTAAGAAAACTGCTAAATAAGCTTCATGTGCTTGACGGCCGACCATTTGCAGAGCTAATGAAACGGCCACCAATAAAGAAGCAACTAAAGCCATTTTTTCATTGTCAAAAAGTTCTTTGGCAAGATAAAAAATGATCAATGGCAAAAGAAGGGCGAGAAGACTATTTAGAGCGCGCGCCGAAACTTCATTTAAGCCTAGCGCACTGATAAAAGGAATAGACAGGTAACTATACAAGGGCATCTTGTAGTCGCCAAACGATTTTAAGCGCAGTGGCAAAAGATTTCCGTATTCGTCACGTCCCGTTTTTAACAGAGAGTAAGCATTATAACTGAAGGCCGCTTCATCAGCATTGAGGCAGAGAGGAGCTTGGTTTTTTTTATAAAGATTTAAAAACAGAGACAGAAAGCCAATCAAAATAAGAACAATGAGAGTTTTTTTATTCATCGAATTTATTAATTATATCGCGATCACTGATAACGGATAATTTTTTTTGCTTTCTTCTTGTTCTAATAATATCGGGTAGTCTCAATAAGGCAGCAAAATAGCTTTTAAATAAAAACGCATTTCCCTTAAGTAATTCTAAAAGAACGTGTAGTTTAATCAGAATAAGAGATTTCCAGAAGAGTCTGCGATCGGTAATGTTCTTCCAAACAAAAATGATTTGATTGCGATAGGCTATTGCCTTGATTTGTTTACTTGTGAAATATGCCCCGATCGTTGATTCATGCCAATGTTTAACAAGTATTTTTGGGTCGAATAAAATTTCGTAACCGCTTTTCCAAGCGCGATAGGAGAGATCGATATCTTCCCAATAGAAAGGAGAATAGATCTCATCGAAACCGCCAAGATAAGTGAATTTCTGTTTGTCGATCATACAGGCTCCTCCCTCGGCCCAGGCATTGATACCTTGCATTTTATTTTTGACCGCAGAATGCTGGATAAACCCCCCAGCCCAAAAAATTTTATTCTTTCCGACGATCGAACCATCTTTTTCTTGTTGTGCAAAGCTGACTGCGAATAATTTATTTTCGCTTCTGAAATGTTTTTGTGCCGAGATAAAACTCTTATCTTTCAAAACAACATCGCTGTTGAGAAGAATGACAAAGCGATTACTCGCTTTTTTCACTCCGACATTTACAGCTCGACCAAAACCCAGATTGTTCTTATTCTCGATTAGAATTATTGGCAGATCTCTCAGAGTTGTTTTTAAGCTCTCCTGAGGGTAGTCATTAACAATAATTACTTCGCACCCCTTAAGATAAGCTAGATTAGCTTTTAGATTTCTTAAAAATAATTCAGTTTGTTTATAAACGGGAATGATTACGGAAATCATAAAATTGTTTTGATGACATTTTGGCGGAACTTGCGATAATTGAAATTGGTAAGAACAAACTCCTTTGCTTGCTGTCTAATTTTCATCTGTTGTTGAGGAGAGCGAACAGCCCTTAGCATTTGTTTAAACAATTCTTGGCGATTGTTAAAAAGCCAACCAGTTTTTCCGTTGCCGATAATTTCTTTCGGCCCGCCAGCGTTGAAACAAAAGACCAGACAGCCCATCGCCATTGCTTCAAGTGGGGTGATTCCCAAATGTTCGACTTCTTCAGGATGAGTTATCTCATCTATCCCGAGGCCTGTAAAATGCCAATAAAAAGTGGCTTTTTCATATAAAGAGTAGAGTTCGTGAAAAGTAATGTTGGGTCTAAAAATAATTGTCTTATCTTTAGCCGCAAGTTTTTGTAGTTTCTTGAAATAGGCCATATCTTCTTCTTTAACTCCTCCTGCCAAAATTAATTTATACTCTTGGAAAGATCTATTTTCCTTCTTAAGCTTGATGAAGGTTTCAATAATTTTATCTTGGTTTTTAGAATGCAATTGGCTAAAAAAACGACCAACTGTAAGAATAATTTTCTCTTTGTTGAAAGTCTCTGGTTCAGCCTCAAGAAATCTTTGATTTACATATGGGTAGAGTAATAAAGATTCAATTCCCAAACTTTTGAGATATCTTTGGGTAAATTTTGAGTTACTGATAAATTTCCAGCCAGAGGTTTTAAGCTTATTTCTCAGAGGCATCTTATAGAG
>CAZMIL010000021.1:0-9544 GCA_964566425.1 uncultured Gammaproteobacteria bacterium
CTCCAACACCCACCCCGATTCCGCCTACTCCAACGCCTACACCCACAAACACTCCCACGCCGACACCCACAAACACCCCAACCCCAACACCTACCCCTACAAACACACCAACACCAACGCCAACTAGTACTCCCACGCCTACACCAACAATCTTTCAGGGGTCGATAATTAAAATCTTTGCTTCCGGGACGCAAGCCTTGGGAGTATTCCCAACAATGCAGTTAATTATTAATGGACAAGTTATCCAAACTTGGGATAATGTCTCCAAATACATTACTTATGAATATAGATACTCACAATACTTAATCAAGGGGACTAATGTCAAGGTTGCCTTTATCAATGATTTATATATTCCTGGAGTTGCAGATAGAAATCTATTTGTAGGAAAAATCAATGTCGATGGAGTAGATTATCAAACAGAAGATCCGAGTGTTTATTCCAAAGGAGTTTGGAATCGCAGCAGCGGCTGCAACGCCGGATTTAAACAATCGCAATGGCTTTCTTGCAACGGATATTTCCTTTATTTTATTAAATAATGGCACTTATCCCTTGACAACGCCAAAAGTCGTTTGTATACTTGGAGTGATCCTCCTGATGAGAATAAGCATCTTGAAAACTTTTTCTTTACGCTATCAGAAACGAGGGTAAGTTTGGCCTAGCCAGACAATGAGATGGCGTATCGCCCTCAGGGGTTAAGATCACATCTCCCCATTCCTTTGAAAGGAAAAAGTTTCACAAACTATCTCAACAGTGAGGATCATATGAGCTTCATTTTTTATGGTAAGCAAAAAAGAGTCTCCCAAAGATAAGAAACCAGTTGAAGGCAACGATGTCCTTGACGTCAGTTCGATGCTGGAATCATATGAAGAACAACCTATTAAACCAGACGTTGTCGAGGATCGTGTGGAGGGAAAAAGAGAGCGCGGAGCCTCACTAGAGGAAAGATTGAAAGATGATCTGAAAATGAGTTACGAAGCCAGTGGAGTTTTAGATATCACCGTCGGCGGATACGGCTTTTTACGTCAAGATTACACGATCAATCCCAGCAAAGATATCTACGTTTCTACCTCGCAGATCCGCCGTTTTTGGCTACGCAAAGGCGATATCGTTGAAGGTTTAGCTCGTCCTGCCAAGGAAGGTGAGCGCTTTCACAGTTTACTTTTAATTAAAAAAATCAATGGCGAAGAAATGGATGAAGAAAAAAGCAGACAGCGCAAGAATTTCGACCAATTGACCTCTTTACATCCTAATAAACAGATTAAGCTTGAGACAAAATCGGATATTCTTTCGACAAGAATTGTGGATTTAATCTCGCCAATCGGGTTTGGTCAGCGCGCTTTGATTGTCTCCCAACCAAAAGCCGGGAAGACTACCTTTTTGAAGGAATTTGCCGAGGCTATCAACGCCAATTATCCAAAAGTTAAATTGATGGCTATTTTGATCGGAGAGCGGCCCGAAGAAGTGACCGAAATGAAAAGATTTATTAAAGGTGAAGTAGCGGCTTCAAATTTCGACGAATCACCCAGGCAGCAAGTAAAAGTGGCTAATTTGGGCTTGGAGCGGGCAAAGAGAATGGTAGAAATGGGACATGATGTGATCATTCTCTTAGATTCAATCACGCGCTTGGCTCGGGCTTTTAATCTCTCTGTTTCAGGCACGGGAAGAAGCCTCTCGGGAGGATTTGATCCTTCAGCCCTTTTTCCGGCTAAAAAATTCCTGGGAGCGGCCCGCAATTGTGAAGAAGGTGGAAGTTTGACTATCATCGGAACAGCCCTAGTAGGCACGGAATCGCGCATGGATGATCTGATTTATGAAGAATTCAAAGGAACAGGCAACATGGAGGTTCACCTTGATCGTAAATTCGCCGACAAACGGATTTTTCCGGCGATTGATATCGAAAAATCAGGCACGCGCCATGAAGAGCTGCTTTTTGATAAAGATAATTACCAAAAGCATATGACGCTCCGGAGGATGCTCTCGATGCTCTCCAGTGAGGAACGGCTGGCAGTGATGATAGAGAAACTGCAAAAGATCAAAACCAACCAGGAATTCTTGGATTCACTCTCCGGAAACTCGTCTAAATAACTATATCTAAACTACTCAAATCTGTATTAAAAGCAATAAAAATCTATCAAAAGATATTTTTGCGCACTTATTAGTGCCCTCGTGTACTCATTGTAAAAACATTTGAGTTAATAACCGTTGTTTGCGACCCACGGTTTCTTCATAGATATAACTTTGGACTCATGTTTAGCGTTTAGTTTTTAAGTGGAGCACACCTTCGGCCACATACTCGAGTTCAAAAATACCCCTTGACAGTATATATACTCTGTAGTAGTATAGAGTATAAGGGGATGTACGAGTTAGTAATACAGTAGAGTAGTATGCTCAATCAAAGAATCAACCGCATAGTCGGTCAGCTCAAGGGTATCCAGCGCATGCTTGATGAAAAACGTGAGTGTCAGGAAATCCTTCAGCAAATCTCGGCCGTCAAGAAAGCTATCGATAGCTTATCGAAAGAGATTGCTGTGACAAGCGTTACAGAATATGCTTCTTCTAATGACTTCGACAAAATCGCGCAGATTGTGCAGCGGGTAGTAAATTTGTAGACTATAATCTACTAAGATGTCAGAAAATCTAATCATTATAGGTGGGGGGCCTGCGGGCTTGGCTGCAGCCGTATACGCGGCCCGCGCCGCGCTCAAACCGTTGATGTTTGGCGGCGCGCCTTACGGTGGCCAGCTCATGCTTACCTCAGAAGTTGAAAATTACCCGGGTTTCGAGTCAATCTTGGGTCCTGATTTAATTGCCAAAATGCGCGACCATGTTAAAAAATTTGGAACAAGAATTTTAGACAAAAATGTCCTTAAAATTGATCTAAAAAAACAGCCTTTTGAGCTTGCTACAATAGACCAAACTTATCAAGCAGGAAGCATTATTATTGCTACCGGCGCGCAAGCTTTATGGCTTGGTTTACCGAATGAAGAACGTTTGCGGGGGAAAGGAGTTTCGGCCTGCGCAACTTGTGACGGTTTTTTCTTTAAAGATAAAATTGTGGCAGTTGTCGGCGGTGGAGATACGGCAATGGAAGAAGCTCTTTTTCTAACCAAATTTGCCAGTGAAATTCATATTATTCACCGCCGCGACAGCTTCCGTGCTTCCAAAATCATGCAGGAGCGTGTTCTCAACAATCCGAAAATCAAAGTAATCTTGAATAATGAAGTGGTCGACGTTTTAGGTCAAGATAAAGTCGAGGGGATTAAATTGCGAAGCACAGCCGACAAGTCCCAGACAGAGCTAAAAATCGACGGATTATTTATCGCCATCGGGCACAAACCTGACACGGAGCTGTTTAAAAATCAGTTGGAACTCGACAGCAAAGGCTATATTGTCACCTCATTGGTTAAGGCACTAGAAATGGCTAAAAATCCAGCCGTTAAGCCGGCCAATTTCCAATTTGATTACCAATATATGACTTCCGTGCCAGGCATATTTGCAGCAGGCGATAATTTGGATCCGCGTTACCGCCAAGCAGGGACAGCAGTTGGAATGGGAGTTGCAGCGGCACTCGAGGTCGAAAGATGGCTGGAAATGAAGATAAAGTAAGAATATGAATCAGATGTTGGAGTCTTTACAGGGATTGCTTACGAAAACAGCCGAGAAGATGAATTTGTCTGAAAAAGAAATCAAAAGATTACTCACTCCCAAAAATATTTATAAGGCTACTTTGAGCATCTCTTCTGGAAATCGCAAAAAAAAACACTTCAAAGCTTACAGGATTCAGCATAATAGCAAACTGGGACCTTACAAAGGAGGGATTCGTTTTCACCCCGACGTTAATCTCGATGAAATCCAAGCGTTAGCGATCTTAATGAGCGTTAAATCTGCAGTCATCGGGGTTCCGTTTGGTGGAGCTAAAGGTGGAGTAGTAGTTGATCCTAAGAGGTTAACCGGAAATGAGCTGGAAGCAGTGTCTAGAAATTACGTACGTGAATTTTATCCTTATATAGGCGAAGAAAAAGATATTCCTGCGCCGGATGTGAATACAAGCTCCAAGATTATCGGTTGGATGATTGAAGAGTATATAAAGATTAAAAAAACGGAAAATAAACATCCTGACGAAGAGACTTTAAGTCGTTGGCGGGCGGCTTTTACGGGTAAACCTTTAGATATGGGTGGAAGTCTGGGGAGGCCAGAGGCGACAGGTCGGGGAGGAGTGATAATTTTAAGAGCACTATTGGATAAACTAAAAATTCCACAAGCTACGATTGCTGTTCAAGGTTTTGGTAATGTTGGTTACCATTTCTCTAAAATTGCCGGCGAGCAGAATTTAAATGTTGTGGCTGTTTCTGATAGTAAAGGGGCGATTACCGGTAATAAATTTATCCCACTCGATATTCCACTTGTCATGGAGTGTAAACAGGAAAAGGGCGTTATCGCGGGGTGTTATTGTGTCGGCGGAGTTTGTGATATGCGCAAGGGCAGACAGATTTCTAACGAGGAGCTGCTTACATTGCCTGTAGACGTTCTAGTTCCTTCTGCTCTGGAAAACGTCATTAGCGGCCAAAATATGAGCAAAATTAAGGCCAAAATAATCGTTGAGATGGCTAACGGGCCATTGACAGAGGAGGCTTATGAATATCTTACCGGGAAAGGAATAACTATTGTGCCCGATGTTTTAGCCAATGCAGGTGGAGTGGCTGTTTCATATTTTGAATGGTTACAGAACATGAATAATCAGAAATGGTCAGAGGAAAGAGTCAATCAAGAGTTAGAGAAAGTGATGAGTGAAGCTTTTGCCAGAGTTTGGGAGCGTTCACTTAAAGAAAAAATTTCTTTGAAACAAGCTGCAATTGAAACCGCAATAGAGAAGCTTCTATAGGATGCATATAGTATATTAATTTATTTAGCTTATGTATCCCTAGATAAGTCAGAATGATTTTATTACTGATTACTTTTTAAGAAATCAAGTGGATTGAGTAGAGTTCTTCCGGAGCGGATTTCAAAGTGCACGTGAATGCCTGTAGATCTTCCGGTTGACCCCATTATTCCGATTTCTTGACCTTGTGAGACGGCCTGCCCAACAGAAACTTCAATTTTCGACATATGAGCATAAAGAGTCCGATAACCGTTGTTGTGATCGATAATTACGTTAAGTCCATAGCCGTCAGACGTCCAGCCAGCAAAAACGACAGTCCCGGCATCGGATGCGAGGATTGGCGGCGACGAATTATTAGCGATATCAAGAGCCATGTGATACCATACAGGATATTGAGTAATGACTCCTGAAGTAGGCCAGATAAAGTTGGAGGTTCCTTTGACTCCGACTTGAACTTGAGCGAACAGTGGTGCGGCGACAAACGGTTTTTCTTCGGGCGGGATGCCGTCAGGGACGACTAGAGTTTGTCCTGGTGTGAGAGTAAAGTTGTTAGAGTCGGCAAAGTCATTGAAGGGAAAATTAATAATTTTTTGGGCATCGCTACTGAATTTTTTCGCAATTGTATAAATATTATCACCGACTTGGACTTTATAAACTACGCCGCTAACCGGAGGGATTTTCAAAACATCCTTGGGTTTGATCGTCTCGGACTTGAGATTAGTGGCCCATTTAATACTGTCGACCGAAACCCCAAATTTTTTAGAAACACTCTCAAGGGTATCGCCGCCCTCGACGGTATAGTCAACTACTTTATCGCGAGGTTTAGCAGAGATTACAGTTCCCAACGCGCTGGAATAGGGATTATATGAGACAATAGCAGCTTGAGCTCCGGGATTTTGTTCGAAACCACCGATAAAAGGATTGTTTTCCGCGATGGTCGGCCCGGCGACAACTGCCGCCAAAATAATCAATAAAAATGAAGTATTTAAGAAGGAAGAAGAATATTTTCCTCGTTTGACTATCAATACAGCTACTAATAAATTTTTAAAGCCTTCAAAACGCTTGCCAAAATTAAGAAAGCGGGATTGGAAGTAGTTCTTGAAAAAAAATAAGAATACACCAAGTTGTGACATAGTCGAGCTTAAATTATACCAATTTATGTTTACTTCGCTTCAGGCGAGGAACTTTTGGGCAGTTCAAGTTTGGGAGAAATCTGCGGCTGCTGCTGTCCTGAAGGAAGCTGAAGATTGCTGTTTGGTTGAGCATTTTGTTGACCTCCTTGTTTGGGCAGTTGTTTTTTGAATTGTTCTAGTTCACCATTTGCTTTTTTGTAATCATTGGGATTTTGTTGTCTATTAATTAATTTAAGAACATTCTGCATCTCACTGACTGCGGCTTGATAATTTTTAGCCTGATAGTCGGCCCAAGCCAAGTTGTAATGAGCGTTTGCCCAATCCGGTTTGAGAGTGAGAGCTTGTTCGAAGGAAATTACGGCATCATTGTATTTCTGTTGAGAATAATAAATTCCGCCTAGATTCAGGCGATAGATTGGATTGATAGGATCAAGAGCAATTGCTCTTTGGTATGAAGAAATTGCCCAAGCATCAGAGCCTTGAACAGCATTGAAAATACTCCTATAGACGACTGCCAGATTTTCCCAATTTGTAGCTTTCTGGGGATTGAGCGCAACCGCGCTTTTAGCTTCATTAATGGATGCTTGAATGGCTTGAACAGCTGTCTGTTTTTCCTGATCGGTTAATTTCTTTTTGTTGGCAACGACGTTGTTAGCAATTAGCAGATTGGTTTGGGAAAAGCTCGTATGGAAGCGCTCAACATAAGGATCCAAAATTACTGCTTGACGTTGGTTGTTGTAAACGCCAATTAAATTATTTTTCAGATATTCGTTGAGAGATTGTTTATAACTATATTCTGCCAGATAGGTCCGCCCCAGCAGATAACCTGAGCCTAAAATGAGCACGACAAAAACCACTCCCAGAATCAAATACAATGGCAAGATAGCGGAAAAGTTTACTTCTTGGATAGCCTTTTCGAGCTCGTATTCGCTGCGGCTTTCGCTCGCGATTAAAAAAAGGAGAAAGATTAATAAGAAAAAGCTGATAAAAGAAGGCGGGAAGAGGAGCAGTACTAAGACAACGTAGGCTGATGTTGCAAACAGTGATTTACGCAGAAGATTATCTTTTGCAATTTTATTCAATTCTATCCAGAGAATGTAGAAGAGGAAAACAAAGGTGGCCAGTCCCAACAAGCCAGTTTCAGTAAAGATATGCAGGAGAGCAGAGCGGCTGAGATTAAATGAACTCACCTGCCAATAAACTGTTTGGTTGTAAAAGACATCTTTGACTTGCGAGAAGACTGCAGAGAAGTTATTGACGCCGACGCCAAAAAGAGCTGTCATCGGATTTTTCAGAATTTCAAGCGTGGCAAACCACGACTGACGCAGAGGAGTGAGTAGAAGGTTTTGTTGGGCGTTTTCTGGTCGGAAAATATTATAGACTGCGATAATTATTCCCACGGCGGCGGCAAAAACAACACTATAATTTAAACTTTTGGCCTGCTTTCTCCGCGTCCAGATAAACATCACACTTAAAACCAGAATAAAGCCCAAAAAGATAGCTAAATCAAGTTGATTCCCCAAAGGCGAAAAGGTCGAAAATTTCAACCACTGCAGTTGTAGAGGTAAGGAAACGTTTTTGAGAGGGTTAAAGAAAAAAATAATTGCGATTACAGCCAAAATGAGACCCGTAGCTTGCAAAATATGGAAATAATTTAAAGCATTTTTTTTGGATGTAGTTTGGACCAAAACAAAATAGAGAATGAGTAACGAAAAAAAAGCAACAAAGCCATAATAAGGATTGAACAGGGCTTCAATTTTATTTGGGCTGGCAATAATAATTGATAAAACCAGACTAATGAGGATAAAAGACAGCGCCAAGTCAAAAGGGGACCGCTGCCAGACTATTTTCCTCCTGATAAAAAACTCAACTGTCGCTATTAGTAAGAGAATTAAGCCTGCAAAAGCCAGCAAATAAATTTTATTAGTTATGAAATATTCTTGGGTAAAGGGCAAGAAAAATAATGGTAGGATGAAAACAAGGGTTGAGATAAAGATTCTTTTTAGATTATTCATATTTTTGTCATTCTAACAATTGTAACTGCTCGTTAATTGATAATCAACCAGTTAAATCCGATATCCGGATGAAGTGGTTGGCTGGCCGCAACTTTGAAATAGGGTTTACAGTTTGAGGGTGAACTGGGACTGCAAGCTTCTTTTTGCACGACAGTGAGTTGAATTGCAGTTTGGATAGTTGGGGTAAGATATATCAATGAACTGTTTTTCACTTCTTGATTATAAATCACAATCTCAGTTTGATTGTTTGGGACAAGTCCTACCCCTGCAGTTTGTTGTGCAGTTTCAATGGCCGGAGCAAACAAACCATTTTTATTGAAGTTATCTTGGGGTGAAACGATCACCGCAGAATTGGTCGCGTCAAGATATTTATCTGGAATACTAAGTTTGTTGGCTGTTACTTGGGTGAACCGAGCCGAGCCGGAACTGTCAATAGTAGCAACATCTTGTCCAAGAGTATTTTTCACTTTCAAATCCGAATTCTGAATTTCGATCCCGCCTTTGGCAATGAGAGTCCCGTTAGTTGTCATTGTTCCATCACGAGCAATAACTACTGCTCCATCAAAGAAGCTAATCGTCGACAAAGCATTAAATTTCAAGTCTGAAGTAAGCGAATTTATTTGGTTGTCTGTGATTGAAATTGTCCCGGCGTTAAGAGTAGTGGCAATTGTCGCACGATAAATAGTTGCATCTCCGCTGACTGTTAATGAGCCAACAACGGGATTATCGTTGAGATTTTGATAATATTGTGGATTGGATAAAGGTTGATTACGGATATCCGCCAGTAAGGCTTGAATAGTATTGACGGAATTAGAAAGTTCCTGACTAGTAGTTTTTGCCTGTCCGGAATCTGCCGCAGCCAAAGTCAGTCTATTTTGCAGATCGGTAATAGTTTGTGAACGGATTTCATCTGCGGTTAAAGTTCCGGAGATAGACGCTGTTTGAGAATTAAGTTCCTGTGAATTGACTGTTTGCGATTCAACATTGGTGGCGGCAATTGTTCCGGAAACACTAGCTTCTTTCGTAGTCAAGGTCCCGCTGAAGGAAGCGTTGCCCTCCGCGTCAATAGTTGTTACTGGTTTTCCGTTAAGACCATTGATAATAATTTTGGCTAGCGGACCACTTTGCGAAGCCTCTTTTGGTGCAAGATCAATATTTAAATCTTGTTCTTGTGGTTTAATCACGTTCGTTGAAATTTGATTGAGTTGGGCTTCACCAGTAGCTTTTATATCGGTAGTTTCAACTATCGGGGAGACGATTTTATTGGTGGTCGTGATGTTTTCAGCCAGAATTTCATTAACCTGAATAAAGCCAGTCTTAATATAACCACTGGCTAACTCTGAAAACGCCCCAACTTTTTTAACAACTTCTCCGGTAGCATTGAATAACTGCCATTTTATTCCCTCCAGATTGTTTTTGATTAATTCCAATCCTGATATTGAAGTAAGAAAAGTATCGGGTTCAAACCACCCAGTATTCACAAAAACAGTAATTGTCCCAACAGGGTAGATTGTCAA
>CAZMIL010000022.1:0-5954 GCA_964566425.1 uncultured Gammaproteobacteria bacterium
TGAAACTCAAAGGAATTGGCGGGGAGGCACACAACCAGTGGAACATGTGGTTCAATTCGAAACGAACCGAAGAACCTCACCAAGGCTTGACATCCAAACGTTCTAGTTTGATGAAAGTCAGACGATCCGTAAGGAGGTTTGGACAGGTGCTGCATGGCTGTCGTCAGCTCGTTCCGTGAGGAGTACCCTTAAGTGGGACAACGAGCGCAACCCCCGTCCTATGTTAAATCTGTCATAGGAGACTGCCCCGACATATGTCGGGGAGGAAGGAGGGGCAGACGTCAAGTCAGCATGGCCCTTATGCCTTGGGCTACACACATGTTACAATGGACAGTTACAAAGGGTTTTGCCAGCCGGCAACGGTAAGCGAATCTCAAAAACCTGTCCTCAGTGGGGATTGAGGTCTGAAATTCGACCTCATGAACGCGGAATTGGTAGTAATCGCGGATCAGCTATGCCGCGGTGAATACGTTCTTGCCTCTTGCACACACCGCCCGTCAAGCCAACAAAGTTGGGGGAATTTGAATTTCGATTTTATCGAAAGAGGATTTCCTTAGCGATGGGGGTTAAGTCGTAACAAGGTATCCGTTCTGGAAGGAGCGGATGGATCACCTCCTTTCTTTTTTTTATTTTTTGGCTGTTTACATTTAGGTAAAATAAAACAGCACTTTTCCTAGCCCGGTTAATGGCCTAAATTCGAGATTATTTCTATTTTCTGACCTGGTCGTGGGTTGTCGAAGTGATACCCTCCCGTGTGCAGTTCTTGCTCATCAAAATGTGTCCAGACAGAAATTTCCAAAAAAGGATTATCTTTTTTACCTGAAGAACCCGGATAAATAACCAATTCTCCAACTCTGCCACCAAATAAATTCGAAACGTAATTTACTTCTTTCTCAACCTCATTGATTTTAAGTCTAATTCTATCTCCTAATCCATATCTTCCTTTAAAATTATTAGCCGTAATTGTTGTTTTAATATTCCCATAATTATCAATATGACCAATGAAATATCCCTCCAAGCGAGGAATTGCATCACCACTAATTTCTTCCAACTCTAATTCGTCTTCTAAACTGTCGATCAAATGTGCACAAATTCTTGAATAAAGATCGCGGGATCTAAACTGCGAACCGCTTGATAAATTTTTATAAACATATGCTTGGTGGATTTTCTCTTTGATAAGTGAAAAATTGTAGCCAGCATTTGGCCCGCAGACATAAAGTCCGGATTGTAGTTTCAAAACCACAAATTCCGCACCTTTAGCTTTTTCCAGACGTTGAGTAGTCTGTAAACGCGGATCTGTGTTTTGAAAAAATATCGCTTCCTGCGGCCGTCCGAATCTCTCTTCTACTTCAATCGCCTGATTCAAAAGAAAGGCGGTATGAATCGTTGAGGGGGAAGAAGCGATAAAACTTATATCCGAAAAATTGGTCGGATCTTTAAGCCAGCCCTCAACAGCTAAGTGGATTTCCTCGCGAGTCAAGGAGTCGGCCGCCCAATCTGCAACCACAATTAGTTTTTTCATGACTGAAGAAAAATCATTATAACAAATTTAAGCAATATGAAGTAAACCTCCAATAAATGAAATTACAACTGCAATGGTAATCACTATCGCAGATGCCCTTAGAAAGATACTATTAAAGCGGGATAAGACATAATTCCCCATGATTTCCTTAGTTTCGGCAAATTTAATTATGAAATAAAAAATTACAGGTAACATTGCGCCGTTAAGATAATTTGCATAAAGCGTTATCTGGAACAGGTTTATGCTCGGAAAAAGAGCAACAATAAGGCCAATGAGTAATTGAATTAAGAAGAAGATATAAAATAATCTTCCTTTTTCAAAGTCAATATCCAGACTTCCCTCATAACCAAAAAACTCTGAAAAGACATAAGCTGTAGCCAAAGGAACAATTGTTAAACCCAAAATAGATGCCCCAAATAAACCCCCCGCAAAGAGAAGAAAAGTCAAGTTTCCGGCCAAAGGTTTTAACGCAAGGGCGGCGGTTTGAGCATCTCTAACCACAATATTATTGGCGAACAGAGTGACTGCAACTGCAATTGCAATCATATATGAAAAAAAGTTTGTAATAAATGCGCCGATATAAACTTCAAGTTTTTCATATCTTAAGTGCTCTGTCGACAATTTTTTATCATTGACATAACTTGAAATAAAAAATTGCCCCCAAGCAGTAACCGTAGTCCCCAAAACAGCAATCAGCGTAAACGAAAAATTCAATGAAAACTTAATCTGTCGAGGGTAAAAAGTCTCCTTCACTAAGGCAATCCAATTAGGTCGAGCAATCAAAGCAACAACGACATAAGAAAAGTAGAAAAAAATAAGAATAAAAAAAATCCGTTGAATTCGTTTATAGTCAAAGCGAACAATAAGTAAAGAGAGAATTAAGGCAGTTATAATCAAAGCAGCCTGCCAGGGAAAGTTAAAGAGTTGAAATGAAGCTTTCAAGCCACTAATATCTTGCAAAACTACTGCTTGATTAACAATGAAGTAAATAATAAATAGTGCAACCGTTACTCTAATCCCGAATCTTTCGCGAATTAAATCTCCCAGACCTTTCCTGGTAACTATCGCAATTCTTGCCCCCACATCTTGCGTTATCGCCAAAAGCAAGGTTGTGGGAATGACTAAAATTTGGGAGGCAATGCCAAATAAGGCGGCGGCAACTGTGTAGGTAGCAATCCCAGCTGCATCATTATCGGCAAAAGCTGTAATCAATCCTGGTCCAAGCACTGCAAAGAAAATCATCAATCTTCTTCCCCAATGACTTAAAAAAAGTCGCAAATTGGCTATTTTCTGTTGTCCATCACTCATAAGCTCTCAAGAAAGAATCGATAACATCATCAAAGCGCACAATTCCCAAAAGGTGTTTGTCTCTATCGACTACCGGTAAACTATTTAATTTATATTTAACAATTTTCCGCAGCACAACTATCTCAGGCGTAGAGAGATAAATTAAAGAAAGATTTTGAGTCATAAAGCGATAAACTCGTGTTTCTGATTTTTGTAGTAAAAGCTCATGTAAATCAAAAACTCCAACTAATTGTTGATCCTTGTTAACGACATAAACATGACTGAGAGTATAAAAATCTTCTGTTTCTTTCTTAATCTTTGCGATTACTTCTTTGACTCTATCTGTTGGCTCTGCCGTCAAAAATTCTGTGGTTAGAATATGACCTATCGGTGTTTTTGATAAGTTCAATAAATATTCGGTTTCTTTAAAAGTCTTGTCGTCGAGAAAGCTCATAATTTTTTCTCTTTTTTTCTTTGACAGAGTAACTAAAATATCTACTGTCTCTTCAGGATCCATACTGGCGAGGAGTTTGGCTGCTTTTTCTGAAGAAAATTGTTTGAATAAACCAGTTTGATAATTAATACTTAAGTTATTAATTACATCAGTAGCAGTTCTTTCATCCATAACCCGTAGAATTCTGTTGATATTTGAAGTATTCGTTTTTTCAAGATAATCAGCAAGGTCTTCAGGTCTAATTTTATCCAGTTTTGCCTGTTCTTTTTTAATTTTGACATGGCCGCGGGTCAATTCGAGAGGGTGGACGTCCCCCCATGACAAGAATTGTGAGGTTAATTTAATCCCGAGTTTGCCAAACAATCTCAAGATATAATCTTCTAAACTAAACCAGCGAAGAATACCTAAAATTCCGATATCTACACCAGCGATATAATAACCTGGCTTATCTTGAATAACAACATCGTTGACACGAACTATTTTGTTTCCGGCAATATCAATGATCTGATTATCCAGGAGGTTGTTTACTAAATAAAGTTCATTATCATCAAGTCTGACTGTTTGAAAATTTTTTCCTAAAATTATTCCACCATTCATTTTAATCAAATAACGCAAGGGGACAACTACATCTGGATCCGTTTTTGTCTTAATCACTAACTTGGTGACAGTCGGTGTATCTGATACTTGGAAAATAATATCTTTTAGTCTGCCAAAAAAAATATTATCCTCCGTATAGACTCTTTTATTTTTTAATTCGGAAAAATACAACATTGAAATATAATACAACTTGTAAGAAGAAATTCAAAGGGGATCGCGAAAAATAAAGGGTGGTCGCTGAGGGACTCGAACCCCCAACCCCTTCGATGTAAGCGAAGTGCTCTAGCCATTGAGCTAAGCGACCGAGGGTGGGCGCGGATAGAATCGAACTATCGCTCTCTTCTTTATCAGAGAAGTGTTTTACCATTAAACTACGCGCCCGTTTAGGTACAAAATTATAACACATCAACTACTTTAGTGGGGCTATAAAGGGCACTTATTTTTCAAAAACAAACAGGGGAATTTTATCGAAGAAACGATGCTTCCAACCATGATCTTCTTGTAGAACATCAATGAATTTAAAACCATTATTAATTGCATCCTCAAATTCAATATAGGTCATAAAGTTCCCAATTCCGTTGAAGCTGTGGACATCGTTGCTCCCTTGAAAAGGATAATAAATATCTTTATAAGTAATCACCATATCTATCGAGGCGGTCTTACCGCCACCTGAAACTTTAATATATTTAAATGTATAAAGATTTGAATTTTTAATCACCAAACGGAAAGCTTCCCTATATCTATCGACGTAACTTAAATCTCTCTTAATGCCATTAAATCTTTGCACGTTCATCCGCAATAATTCTTCAAAGTATGTCAAATCTTTTGTTTCACTTATCTCAACTTTCACTTCCTTGTTGATCAAACGCCGATAATCATATTTTAGGTTATAGCGGTGCTTTTTCTTTAGCGTTGCTAATAATTGATTTAAGGTAGAAATTTTAGAAACATCTTTGATATTTCTATCATCCGGGTCGCTGGTTAATTTTCCATATTTAGATAGTCGCTCCATGTTCATTTGGACTGCTATTGAATTTAGGTATAACGGCGAAGGAGCCACGGCCAGAAGCAAGTCAACAATTTTTTCATCTTCAACAAAGAAATGATGGTTCTCTAACCATTCGCAACCGAACCATTCAAAACGTTTATCTTCACGATCATAAGATAAAGGTAAAATTCCCAGAGGCTTTTTCCCCTCATATAACGTGTAAAAATATGGCTTGTTATTTAATCCCTTTGACCAAGAGTAAGAGAAATCCCATAATTCAAATAACGTTCTTTTGGGCGAAAATTTTTCCCATAAATAGAAACACTCATCTACTTTTGAATGCACTTTTAACGTGAGGCGCGGGATGAGTTTGGAGACACCATTTTGATATAAGTGTTTAT
This sequence comes from uncultured Gammaproteobacteria bacterium, assembly GCA_964566425.1. Lineage (GTDB taxonomy): Bacteria > Patescibacteriota > Microgenomatia > UBA1406 > GWC2-37-13 > CAZMIL01. The sequence goes on from CAZMIL010000022.1 coordinate 5,250, forward strand.
TTTCAGGAGTTTTAGGTATGATCTGCAGCAAAGGTGTTTCCTCAAAATTTTTGAGATTTTTTAATTGCTGCGGATAGTTCAATAATTTCAATTTTTGTTATAAAAAATTTCTAAAATATTCTAGTTAATTTCATAATAAACAATGAGAAACATTTGTCAAGACCAAAATGAAATTTTAGGTATAATGAAATTGATGAATGAAAAAAATTCGAGTTCTCTAGGAAAAATAATTAAGGATTTTTTAGAAGCTTTAACCAATTTATTTATCTTCCTGCCTTTTTTCTTTTCTGTCCCGACATTATTCAAAACATTATTTAGTCCATGGAAAAATTTGATTGCCAAAAAAACAACTGTTGGTTTTTCATTTAGCGAATGGGGCAGTCGCATTTCTTTTAATTTTATCTCTCGACTAATCGGGTTTTTGATGAGAACCTTTCTAATCATTATTTTCTTTATCAGTGAATTTATTTTTCTTTTAGCCTTACCGATTATTCTGATTTTTTTCTTTATCACCTTACCATTTCGTCTTATTTTTCTTTCTATGGGAAAAAGCGAAGAAGAACGGAAAAAAGAAGAACAAAATGTGTTTATTAAAACTCATCTTTTGCAACCGTCCAATCTAATTCAGGTTACAGCTTGGTTTAACGATGTCTATCAACAAAGTTCACAAACGGCTGAATGGTGGAAATTGAGCAATCTTTTGAT
>CAZMIL010000023.1:0-4941 GCA_964566425.1 uncultured Gammaproteobacteria bacterium
TGGATTGCTTTTCGGTTGGGAAGGAGAGCTACAACTCTGGCTACGGCTTTCATTGCCCTTTTTGCAATTGGTAGCACTCTCAAAGGCTTGGGACCGTTTGCAGCTCACGACATTAATCATAACTTACTCTGGCTACAAGTTTTAATGGGGACGATTTCGATCACCTCCATTACTTTGGCAGCTGCGGTTTTGGAAAGAGATCAAGCTCAACAGCGTAAATCCGACTTGTTTTCTCTGGCTGCTCATCATCTGCGCAACCCCTTGAGTCTATTGCGCTGGCAACTAGAAACCCTTAAAAGGATGAAGGTCTATCAACAACCTGAGAAAGTAAAAGAAAAAGTCAATAGCTTGCAGAAGGCAGTTAATACTTTAACTAAACAGGTTAATGACCTTCTGGAAATAAATCTCGCAGAGCAAAATATTTTGCCCAATCAACCTGAGAATATTGAAATCGTGGAAGTAGTGAAAACCGCAGTTGAACAGTTTTCGCCCGCAATCAAAGATAAAAACCTGCAACCTACTCTTAAACTGCCAAGAAAGAGAGTTTCCCTGGTTTTGGATCCGATGCGCTTCAACGAGATTCTCCAGGTTTTGATTTCCAATGCTATAAAGTATAATCGCCAAGAGGGATTGTTAGTGATCGCTCTCGAAGATAAAAACGAAAATGTTCTCATTTCTGTTAGCGATACGGGGTCAGGAATTCCACTTGATGAACAACCTTTTGTTTTTGAAAAGTATTTCCGAACAAAAAAGGCAGTCGAGCGTGGCATAGAAGGTACTGGTTTAGGCTTGTCATTAGCAAAATCATATATCACTTCTCTAGGCGGCAAAATCTGGTTTGAGAGCGAACCAAATATCAGCACAACTTTTTATATTGAAATTCCTAAAAATTTAAGATTATAATGGAGCGATGAAAAAAAAGATTGCGGGAAGGATTCTGGTTATTGAGGACGATAGCGATTTACAACAAATTTATCGAGAATACCTGGAAGAAGCCGGGTATGAAGTTTTTCATGCTTACGTGGGGCAGCAGGGCTTGAATATGGTCAAATTCCATAAGCCAAATTTAATCCTGCTTGATCTAATGCTTCCTGGACAATTGAGCGGTTTTGATGTTTTGGAAAAATTACAACGCGATAGAGAAACAAAAAAAATTCCGGTGATTGTTCTAACAAATTTAGACACTCAAGAAAAAAAAGTAAAAAACGGTGGAGCTGTTGATTGTTTGGTTAAAACCGATACAACCATGCAGGAAATTCTGATCAAGATTAAACAATACCAAAAAATTTAATCTTTCAGAACTTCAAGCAGATTACGTCCAGTCATTAAAGAAGGTTTAATAATGCCCATTAGCGCAAGTACGGTGGGCGCGACGTCGGCCAAAATACCACTTTGAAGTTTGACCAATTTTCCCTGGTATTTTTTATCCACAACAATAAACGGCACAGGATTAGCAGTGTGCTCGGTAGAAATTTGACCGGTTGAAGGATTAATTTTTTGTTCAACATTGCCGTGGTCAGCGGTAATCAAGACAGTTGTGCCGTCATGCAAAGCTGTTTCTATTATTCGTGTTAAGCAAGCATCAAGAGTTTGCACTGCTTTAATACAGGCATCAATGTTTCCTGTGTGTCCGACCATATCAGCATTAGCATAATTGACGAGAATAAAAGGATGTTTTTTATCAATCATCGCTTTAAGCAAAACGTCGGTGATTTCGACAGCCGACATTTCCGGCTTCAAATCATAAGTTGAGACTTTCGGTGAAGGAATAATTAAGCGTTCCTCAAGAGGAAATGGCTCTTCAATCTGACCATTAAAATAAAATGTTACAAAACGCTCTTTTTCTGATTCTGTCAGTCGTAATTGGCTGATTTCCTGTTCAGCCAAAACTTTACCCAAGGGTGAATCTACAACTATTGGGGGGAAAGCAACTTTGACGGCAAGATTTTTCTCATATTCAGTCATAGTTACAAAAAATAAGTTGGGAATTTTTGGACCGCGACGGAAAGGAATATAAACTACTTTTTCCTGCGGATAATGAGTTTTATAATATTTGACTGCATATGGGTCAAAGGTAAAACTTTTATTGGCGTCTTGCTCGAAATTGTCCAAAACAAAAGCTTTAGTCAATTGGCGCGGTCGATCGATTCTAAAGTTGTAAAAGATTGTCGCATCGCCAGATTTGATTAGAGATAAAGGTTTCCCATCGTTGACAATCGTTGTTGGCTCAATAAATTCATCGCTTTTGTTTTGTGCATAGGAATGCTTGATCGCCTCAGTAGCAGAAAGCGCTGTGATAGGAGAACCTTCAGTAAGGGCGCGGTAAGCTTTTTCAGTGCGCTCCCAACGGCGATCACGATCCATAGCATAATAACGACCCATGATGCTGGAAATTTTACCTATACCCAAAACTTTTAATTTTTCCTCCAGGCGGGTGATTGCGTCAATCGCAGATTGCGGTGGAGAGTCTCGCCCATCGGTGATCACGTCGATAAAGACATTACTGATCTGATTTTCCTTGGCCAAATGCAGCAAGGCATAGAGATGATCTGTATTTGAGTGGACATCTCCCTCACCGACTAAGCCAAGCAGGTGCAAATTACCTTTTGTTTGTTGCAGATGTTTAATTCCCTCCAGAAAAGCTGAATTCATATAAAAACTTCCATCTGCGATGCTCATGTTAATTCGCGGCAGGTCTTGATAAACGATATGACCTGCTCCAAGATTGAGGTGACCAACCTCGGTATTGCCTACCTCGTGAGCCGGCAACCCCACCGACTCTCCCGAAGCACTTAATAGCGTGTTGGGATAGGAATAAAACAAGGAATTAATAGTGGTGGGATTTGCTAAGGAAACCGGATTTCCGGGTCCGGCCGGAGCCAGACCAAAGCCATCTAAAACAATTAAGACAACATTTCTCATGATAGTTTGGGGTTGAGATAACAATAAGCTAAGCCACAGGCGATGGCGTCGGCTTGATCATCCTGTTTGAGCTCTTTATCTAATTTCAATGTCAAGTGGAGCATTTTCTGGACTGATTTTTTATCAGCTTGTCCATAGCCTGTTACGATGCTCTTGATTTGTAAAGGAGTTAAAAATTTACAAGGGATTTTTTTTTCGGCTGCTGCCAACAACGCCACACCTTGAGCTTGAGAAACTTTGACTGCTGTTTTTTGGTTTTTGAAAAAAAACAGTTGCTCGATGACGATCACCTGTGGTCTATAAGTCACAATTAGTTTGGTCAGCTGATGATAAATTTCTTTTAATCTTTCACTGGTTGTTTTAGTTTTTACCGTTTGAATCAAGCCCGAAGCTAAATACTTAGATTCGCTGCGACCATTGATTTTTTTATCGAAAAAGGCATAGCCAGTTTTTTCCAAACCCGAATCGAGAGCTAAAACACGCATATATTTAGTATATAGTTAATCGATTCAATTTACCAGATTAATAGGAGAGCCCTTGATGAAAGTCTCGATATTATTTACCACTGTGTCGGCAAGATCACGTAGGGAGTCGTCTGTAAAAAAGGCTAAATGTGGAGTAAAAACAATATTCTGTAATTTAAAAATCGGATGGTTTTTGTCTGCATCAGCAATTACATCAACCCCAGCTCCGCCAATTTCACCTGATTTCAGAGCTTCGTATAGAGCCTGAGTATCAACGTGGGCGCCGCGAGCAGTATTAATTAAAATCGCTTCAGTTTTCATTTGCTTAAATTGCTCGGTGGAGAGAATTTTCTCAGTTTCCTTTGTCAAAGGTAAATGGACACTGACAACATCACTTTGTTTAAGTAATTCGGGCAAAGAAAGAAATTTTATCCAAGAAATCTCTTTGGGGTGTCTAGTAAAGGCTAAAACTTGCATGCCAAGACCTCTCGCCAGCTCGGCTACCTTACAACCGATTCCGCCATAACCCAGAATCCCCATTGTTTTTTCTCTAATAGTAGAGCCGATAAATTCATTGTGTAAATCATAGCGCGGGTCAATTTCAAAAAAGTCATAGCGCATTGCCTTATCGGCTAAAGGAATTTTGCGGGCGACTGCAAACATCAGAGCGATTGTCAATTCAGCGACTGCTTGAGAAGCATATTCGGGGACATTAGAAACTTTTATTCCTTTTCGAGTCGCTGTCGGCAGGTCAATACTGTCATATCCGGTTGACTGAACAACGATGTATTTAAGATTGTGGACATTATTTAAAACATTGGCATTTAATGGACAAACAAAACCATCAACAATAACAATATCTGCCTCACTCAAATTTACAATTGCTTTTTCATCAGTATCGGTATCAGTATGAAATACGACCTCGCCGAGAGCTTTTAAGCGATCAATATGTTTTTGTGAAAGAAAGACGCGATTTAAAATGGCAATTTTCATCCATCAATAAGTATAGTACTTTAACCATAAAGTGATCAAGTAATCTTTTTTAATTCTTTTTGGATTAAAACTCTATTTCTTTCAGCAATAAAAAGTAGGTTTGACTAATAAAAGAGACGGAAGATGGGTACTTAGTACGACTTGGCTTAATATATTACTATACTTACACCTGTCGCCTATTAACCAGATAATCTTTCTGGAACCTCATAAGGATTTCTTATCTTGGGGTCTGCTTCGCACTTGATATGCATTCAGTGCTTATCATATAGGAATATAGCTACCCAGCGATGCCCTTGTAGGACAACTGGTACACCAGGGATTCCTTCTTCCTGGTCCTCTCGTACTGAGGAAGAGTCCCCTCAAAAATCTAAGCGCCTGCACTGGATAGAGACCGAACTGTCTCACGACGTTCTGAACCCAGCTCGCGTACCGTTTTAACGGGCGAACAGCCCGACCCTTGGAAGGTACTGCCCCTCCAGGATACGGTGAGCCGACATCGAGGTGCCGAACCGCCTCGTCGATATGAACTCTCGGAGGCGACTAGCCTGTTATCCCCGGGGTA
>CAZMIL010000024.1:0-3698 GCA_964566425.1 uncultured Gammaproteobacteria bacterium
AAACTTGAGAAAAAAAATGGAGTTGCGGGCAATCATGGAAGTTAAGATAGTTCATGCAAATAAAGGCGGCTTGATGGCTCAAGTCGGAAGTAGGCTCGCATTTTTACCGGTGTCGCAACTTGCAAGCGAGCATTATCCAAGAGTAGAGGGAGTTGATAAAAATCAAATTTTGAGCGAACTCAAAAAAATGGTTGGGCAAACCTTCAAGACAAGGGTTTTGGATTTAAATCCACGAGAAGAAAAAATCATTGTTTCTGAAAAAGAAACCCAGTTCAATGCTCTTGAAGAGGCTTTGAAGAACTATAAAATCGGTGATGTTATTGATTGTGAGGTGCGCGGTGTTGCTAATTTCGGAATCTTTGTTAAGTTTTTAAATCTGTCCGAGAATAGTCCCCTCATAGAGGGTCTTGTGCATATATCTGAACTTGATTGGCAGCTGATTGAAAATCCCCAAGATCTTTATAAAGTGGGTGATAAGATAAAGGCAAAAATTATCTCCATAGAAGATGGAAGAATTTCTCTCTCAATTAAAAAATTGAAAGCAAATCCTTGGGATGAGGTTGAAAATAAATATAAAAAGGGCGACGTTGTAAAAGGGACAGTAACTAAATTTAATTCTTTTGGCGCTTTCGTAAAATTGGATAAAGATATTCAGGGCTTGGTTCACATTTCAGAATTTGGCTCCGAAGAAAAAATGAAAGAAAAACTGGAGTTCGGCAAGGAATATGATTTTAAAATTACGCAGGTAGAGCCAAAGGAATTTAAGATGGCTCTGAAGTTAGCATAATTTTGCCCAGTAAAATAATTTCACTGTTTTCAAGCCCCATTTGGCTTTTATGCCAAGTTGGACTTGACAAAATTTTACAATCTGCTATACTTTAAACGTAGTTTAGAACATTAAAAAAGTAAAAATAAGTGCGACTTAGTAGTATTTACTGCTTCCGCTTTTTGCCTCAATAATAGTTGTGGCAAGGGGCGGAGGTAGTAATACTCTATTGTGTCCAATATCGGACACAATTACCAACAACAAGGAGGTTCGCATGGAAGTCAACGTGCAGACGGTTCTCAAGGGTAAGCACTGGACGCTTCGCGACCAGGCGCTCAACGGCAAGGGAAACGACCCGGTCTACGTCAACATGGCCAAGGGTGTGACGTTCATCAAGCTGAGGTTTGATGAGCGTCAGTTGTTCTCCGGCGGCGATGCCACCGTTCAGGTCGCGGGCTGGGGAAGGCTCAGGGAAATCGCCAAGGAACAGCTTGGCGTTGACATCTTGAGCCCCGGAGAAGCGGGTCACTTCGTGCTGGCCTTCGGCCTCAAGAGCGATGTGGACGGCAACTGGAACATCTTCGACGGCAGAGGGCAGGAGAAATCCCACTACTTCGCCGACAGCGAGAGCGGCGTCCTTCGCTACTCGTTTGGCCTCGGCCATCCCGCCAAGGTCATTCGGCGCAAGGATGGGAGAAAGCGCGCGGAGGTGTTCCAACTCATCTTCCGCCAGGCGAAAGATAAGAGCTGCAATCCTGTCGGCGAGCCGGAGCTGTGGCTCAAGCGAACGAATCTTCTCAATCGGACCAAGCCCGAGGCCGCCAAGACGGAAGGCGGGGCCGATACGAATGATTCCGGCGCCGATGTCCCCGAGGACAAGCCTTTGACGGCTTCTCTCGCTGAAGCCTTCACGGTTCGTGAGCGGGAGAGGTTGGAAGAAGGTGGGCTGCTCAAGAGCAAGGCGGGCAGCTGCAAGTCCCGCAAGGACAGGGAGTTGTCCGAAGCCAGCGAGTAAGTCCGCACAACTACGAGTTTTCCCAAGGGGGCTACTAAGAAATCCCAGCGCCTGATTGTAAATCAGGTCCTGCAATCAAGCAGGCGTGGCTGACAAGCGATTTCTGTTGTTGCCCCCTTGGGAAACTCACCTTCACGCCCTCCGACGTTTACGTCGGAGGGCTATTTTTTTGCATGACAAAAGATTGATTTTTACCAATTTTTAAGTTAAAATTTTACTATAAATGCGTTAAATATGACATTAACTTGGCAAGGAAATTCATCATTTAAAATTCAATCAAAAGAAGCACTGCTGTTTACTAATCCGGAAGAGAAAGGTCTTGGAAGGTTTAAATTTGACGTGCTCATAAGTTCAATATTCAAAGATTATAGAGATTTGAAAGAAGATATTTTTTTGATAAATAGTCCCGGTGAATATGATGTAAAAGATGTTTTTATCAGAGGACTACTTGTTAAAAATAATAAAGAGAATTTGATTATTTATACAATTGACGCTGGTGAAATAAAAATTTGCCATCTGTTTAATCTTGTAAATTCAAAATTAACAGAAGATCAGCTGGATTCAATCGGCTCTGTTGATGTTTTAATTATTCCTGTCGGCGGTAAATCGGTGCTTGATCCAAAATCAGCGATGGACGTTGTAAATAAAATAGAACCAAAGTTAGTCATCCCAACTTATTATAAAATTCCTGGGGTTTCACCAAATTTTGAATCAATAGATAGTTTCTCAAAATTTTTCCAGAAAAATAAAAAAAGAGAAGCTGGTGAAAAGCTTGCCATAAAGAAAAAAGATTTACCAGAAGAAGGTCCAGAACTTGTTATACTAAAACCGAGTGATTAATTATTGGTGTAATTAGTGTACTGGTGCCAAAGTTTAACTGAAACCTTATGAGTGTTTTGAAAAAAATTCAAAATAAACCCACTTCAACAAGGTACCTGATTTTAGTTGTTTCCGTTATTTTTTCCATGAGTTTAATTGTTTATTTGTGGGCAATTTTTTTGGACAGTTCATTTATTTCTGTTATGCAGGGTCAGATAACGCAAAATGAGGATAATCGCAATGGGCCACTGAAGCTTGCGTCTTTAAAAGAAAGCTTAAAGTCGTCTGTAAACGATTTTGCAAATATATTTTCAAACATAACTAGTGATGTAAATAGTTCAATTGGCGAGAAAGAAAATAAAAATGGAGATTTACAAAACAGCGATAGCGCAAAATTATTAAAGTTCCCCGATAGCTACTAATAATTTTTATGAAAGATAAAAAACAGTTACCAGAAGAGCATAAAAAGACAACCGAACAAATCTCAAAAATAGACATAGCTCAAGAGCTCAAAGATTCTTATCTTGATTATGCTATGTCTGTTATTATTTCTCGTGCCCTGCCAGATGCAAGAGATGGACTAAAGCCGGTGCACCGCAGGATTTTGTATTCAATGGAAAAACTGGGTCTTCATCCGACTTCTAAGCATTTAAAGTGCGCTAACGTTGTCGGTGATGTTTTGGGAAAGTATCATCCTCACGGAGATACAGCTGTTTATGATGCTTTGGTCAGAATGGCGCAGGATTTTTCTCTCCGTTACCCTCTTATTGATGGCCAGGGAAATTTTGGTTCAATTGATGGTGATAGTGCGGCGGCATATCGTTACACAGAAAGCCGGCTCACTAAAATTGCAGAAGAAATGCTTGCTGACATTGAGAAGGAAACGGTTGACTTTGTGCCAAATTATGACGGCCGCTACGAGGAGCCGGTTGTATTGCCGACAAAAATTCCTCAATTATTACTAAATGGTGGCATGGGTATTGCTGTTGGCATGGCAACCAACATTCCGCCACATAATCTTACAGAGTTAATGGACGGGCTAATTTATTTAGTAGATCGTCCAAGTGCAAGCGTTGAAGATCTTGCTAAGATTATAAC